>CAYWXM010000021.1:0-25917 GCA_964462595.1 uncultured Actinomycetota bacterium | reverse complement strand
CAGCTCCTCATAGCTGCCGATGCCGTGCTTGCGCATGAACCTGGTGATGTTGGACTTCTCCAGGTAGTCTCCGTATGGCTTCCAGACGACCTCGCTCATGATTTCATACACCTCCATGTGTTCGGGCCCTGTCGATCGGAGATCAACAGGCGTCCTTTTCGATCCCCATATCCTCGGGTTTTCCGCAATCGCCGGGCAATCGAGATTGCCGTACAGATACCGGATAGCAGAGGAAATGTGCAAGATGAGCGGGCGTGTTCAGGCGGTGTGTGCCCAGGTTGCACCGCAAACGGCTGCCAGGCTGGATCCCCGCTGCGAGCGGGGGGACAAAAGCTGTCTTCATGGCCGGAAAACCATCCATGCCGCAGGCGCGCTTCCGGTTCAGGCTGCGAGGAGAGGAAAGCCCAGGAACAGGCGCTCCACGTCCTCATCGCTGAAGAGAGGCAGCTCCACTAACTGGCTTTCCGTCTCACGATCCTCGCTTGCGAACGGAAGGCCCAGGTACCATCTCTCGATCTCGAGGTCGCTATACATTAGCATCACCTGTTTCACTAAAGAGCTACATAACTACAGCAATATAATATTAATATGAAACTTTATTGTCAAGAAGAGGCATAAAAAACAACTATTTATCTGATGAAACAACATATATAGAAGATATTAAGCGCATATAGTGCGGAGATGCATTATTTAAAAACAGGGAAGATTCCGGCAGCCCTCCATGCAGTGCCCCGTTTTCATGCCCTGGAAAACGTTACTTTATCTGAAAAAGATCATGTATTCATATACCATGATAGAGAAACATATATATAGGATACAGTAAGCGATTTGCATATAATGACATGGGAAGTTATATTTTTTAAGTATTGCTTTCACCAATACCGAGGGGGCTTGATATGGAGGATATTGGCGCCAGATTAAAGGAACTGAGGCAGAGCAGAAAGCTCTCCATCCGCAAGGTTTCAGAGGCCTCTGGTTTCTCCGTCTCTTTCCTGAGCAAGCTGGAAAACGGCAAGAGCAGTATAACCATAAAGAACCTCATCAAGCTGACCAGCTTCTACGGCGTGACCCTCGCGGATATCTTCTCCGGGGAGACCTCTCGCAAGATCGCCTTCCGCAAAGAGGAGAGGAAGAAGGTGGACAGTCCCGAGTCGGTGACCCTGGAGCTGCTGGTTGACGAGGCGGGCCTGGAGATGGAGCCCCTGCTGGGCACCTTCAAGGCCCGGGCGAGGTACAGGGACCCCATCGAACATGGCGGCGAGGAGTTCGCCATGGTGATAAAAGGCGAGTTTCGCTTCGAGCTGGGGAACACGGCTCACCATCTCCGGGAGGGCGATTGCGTCTATTTTCAGGGCGAGCAAACCCATAGCTGGGAAAATCTTTCGGATGGGGAAGCGAGCCTGCTCATGGTGATCACCCCTCCCAGCGTCTGAGCCCCTCAAAACTTCACTGCCATAGCGAAACCGGTTTATCCTACCCGCGCGCTGGCAAGAATATACAGCAGATATAGCTGGAAATACCGCGTGGGAGTGCCGCGAGGGCGCTGCCCCGGGAGAAAGGGGAGTGAAATGGCGAAGAAGAATAATGCCGACGCGGGAGAAGCGGTCTACAGGAGGCTGCGGCTATATAACGCAGTGATGGGCTTCTTCCACCTGCTGCAGGGCATCCTGATGCTCGCCCTGAGCAACGCGACCACACTGCCCTTAACCACCAACTACCTCAAGGCGGACCCCTTCATGGAGGGCACCCTGCCCCCGCCCAGCACGGTGGCCAACGTCAGGCTGGGACCGATGGTGGCGGCGTTCCTGTTCATGAGCGCCCTGGCGCATTTCCTGCTGGTGATGCCCGGCATCTACGAGTGGTACGTAAGGAACCTCAAAAAGGGAGCCAACTACGCGCGCTGGATAGAGTACTCTTTCAGCGCCTCGCTGATGATCGTGATCATAGCCATGCTCTCCGGCATGTTCGACTTCAACAGCCTGATCCTCATCTTCTTCATGAACATGATGATGATCCTCTTCGGGTGGATGATGGAGTTGCACAACCAGACCACGGGAAAGACGAACTGGACCGCCTTCTATTTCGGCTGCCTGGCGGGGATCGTGCCCTGGGTGGTGATCGCCCTCTACTTCTTCTCGGCGGTGGCCAGCCCCAGCGCGGACGTCCCGACCTTCGTCTATTTCATCCTCCCCATCCTCTTCGTGTTCTTCAACATCTTCGCCATCAACATGGTCCTGCAGTACAAGAAGGTGGGGAAGTGGAGCGATTACCTCTACGGCGAGAAGGTGTACATATTGCTGAGCCTGCTGGCCAAATCGGCCCTGGCCTGGCAGGTTTTCGGCGGCACCCTGCGCGGTTCCTGAGCGCGGCAAGACTCGTCGCCCCGTTCGGTTTTATTTCCCGGCGGCGGCCGCGGGGCCGCCGCCTTTCCGTAACTCCTGCCGCTGCGGTCCTGCAGGCTCTTGCGATATCAGGACAGGCGGTTGATAAACTCCACGCAGCGGTCGATGATCAGCTGCTTGTCATAGTCGAGTGTGGCCACGTGATAGGAGTTCTCCAGCCACACCTGCTCCTTGTCGGTGGAGCTGACGTGCTCGAGGATGAAGGGACCGTTGCTTGTATCCACCACGTGGTCCTCCCGGGACGAGAAGATGAGTATGGGTGCCTTGATGCTCGCCATTTTCGCACGGGTCGTCTTCATGAGCTGGTAAAGCTCGGCCGCGGCGGCGACGGGCACCTTGTCGTAGCAGGATTCCTTCGTGGCGGGATCCTTGATATCGCTGCCCACACCGGGGATGGTCTTGAGCACGTACTTGGCTATCGGGGTCAGCGGCAGCAGGGGATTGAGCTTGGAGACCGCGGCGTTGATGGGCATGAGGCCGGCCACTTTCTCCGCATAGCGCTCCCCCAGATAGCAGGTGATAGTGCCGCCCATGGATAGCCCGGTCACGAACACCCTGTCGCAGCGGCCTAATAATTCATCGAGGCCTTTTTCCGCCTCGCCGGTCCACTCCTGCCACTTGCGCGTGCCCATGTCCTTCACCGTGGTGCCGTGCCCGGGCAGGCGCGGCCCGGCCACGGTGAAACCCGCCGCCGCAAGCCCCTGCCCCAGGGGAAGCATGCTCTGCGTGCAGCCGGTGAAGCCGTGCACCACCAGCACTCCCGTCTTTCCGCCCTCGAAAGAGAACGGTTCGGCATCAGGCCATACTTCGTCTGCCATATTTACCCTCCTTAATCAACCTCGCAGGACATGTCCTCGCGCGACCAGTCCAGGCTGCGCTCCACCGCCCTTCTCCAGTCCCTGCGCATTATCTTCACGCGTTCCGCGGCGGAGGGATCGGGCAGGGCCTCGCGGTCCAGCTTCCACCGCTCCTCCACTTCCTCCGTGCTTTCCCAGAAACCGGTCGCCAGCCCCGCCAGCAGCGCGGCTCCAAGCGAGGTGGTCTCGGAGATGACCGGGCGCCGCACCGGCACGCCCAGGAGATCGGCCTGGTACTGCAGGAGCATGTCCATCACGCTGGCGCCCCCGTCCACGCGCAGCTCCTTCAGGGGTATGGATGCCTCGTCGCGCATGACCTCCACCACGTCCGAGGTCTGCAGGGCCATGGATTCGATGACCGCTCGCGCGATATGCGCCCGGCCCGTGCCCCGCGTCATGCCGATGAGCAGGGCGCGGGCCTCGGGGTCCCAGTATGGCGCCCCCAATCCCACGAAGGCGGGCACGAAATAGACCCCCCCGGTGTCCTCTACCTGCGCGGCCAGCTCGTCGATCTCGGAGGCCTCGTCTATTATGCGTAGCCCGTCGCGCAGCCAGTTCACGGCCGCCCCGGTGATGAATATAGCCCCCTCCATGGCGTAGGTCACCCGCCCACCCATGGACCAGGCGACCGTGGTCAGCAAACCCTTTTCGCTGAAACGTGGCTCTCCGCCGATGTTCATGAGCACGAAGCTCCCCGTACCGTAGGTGTTCTTGGTCATGCCGGGATGGAAGCAGGCCTGTCCGAAGAGGGCCGCCTGCTGGTCGCCGGCGACCCCTGCGATCGGCGTCTCTATGCCCAGGAAGGACTCCGGGTCGGTCACTCCGAATACGCCGCAGGATTCCTTGACCTCCGGGAGCATGGACACTGGGACGGAGCACATCCCCGCCAGCTCAGCGTCCCAGGCGAGATCCCGGATGTTAAAGAGCAGGGTGCGGCTGGCGTTGGAGACGTCGGTGGCGTGGATGCGCCCTCCGGTAAGGCGATAAATGAGCCAGGAATCGATGGTGCCGAAACACAGCTCGCCGGCCTCGGCGCGCCTGGCGATCTCCGGCTCGTTTTCCATCACCCAGGTAAGTTTGGTGCCGGAGAAATAGGGATCCAGCACCAGGCCGGTCTTCTTGCGCACGGTGTCCTCCAGGCCCTGGTCGATGCAGCGGCGGCAGATATCGGCGCTGCGCCTGCACTGCCAGACGATGGCCTTGCGTACCGGCTCCCCGGTCTCTCGGTCCCAGATCACCGTGGTCTCGCGCTGGTTGGTGATCCCCACCGCGCCGACATCCGACGGCGCGGCTCCGGCTTCCTCGAGTGCCCGGCGAGCCGCCTCGAGGCTGCGCTGCCATATCTCCTCGGCATCGTGCTCCACCCATCCCGGCTGGGGGTAATGCTGCTCGAATTCCAGGGAGACACTGGAGAGCGGCTGCTGGTCGCGGTCGAAGCACATGCACTTGGTTCCGGTGGTGCCCTCGTCTATGGCGAGGATGATCATGGGGACCTCCTCGAGTCGCGGTAAAATCCCTTTTCCGATCCCGCAAGGGCAGCCCTTGCCGCTAAATCGCTTATCCGAGCCTCCCGGGGCAGTGTACGCTTAATCCTCGTCCAGGATATCGCCGTCGCCGTAATCCTCTTCATACCCCTCCGGGAGCTGGGCGCCTTCGAAGTCCATGCCCTCCTGGGGTGTGGGCTCGGCTTCCGGATCGAGCTTCCCACCCTCTGCCTCCGGCCTGCGGTCCAGGAAGCGGCGCTCTCGCCCCTTGGTTTCGAGACCCAGTCGCTCCAGGAGCCCCTGCAGGGTATGGAAGACGATACTTGCCGGAGCCACTTCCACCTCGCGCTGCAGCATCTCCCGAAGCTCCTTATCCAGGTAGCTCCTGGATATCCCCTCGGCGGGGGTTACGTGAAGGTATATTTCGTCGAGGTCGAAGGGATCGTCGTTATGCTTGCGTATCTCGAGCTGCCATTCGAGCACATCCTTATGTCCGGAGAGCAGGGGATAGAAGGCGTTGAGGTCCACCAGCGTGCCCTTCAGCTTGGTCAACTCGAACTCCTTGTAGTCCGAGGTGCGCTTGATCTCCAGCCCCAGCCGGGGCAGGGAGCGGCCGCAGTAAGGGCAGGGAGACAGGTCGATCCCGCCCTTGACCAGGTCACCTGTGCGGTAACGCAGGAGCACGCTTCCCCTCCAATCGAGAGTGGAATAGACGATCTCCCCGTCTTCCCCCTCGCCCACGCGGTTGCCGGTATCGGGGTCTATGATCTCCACCACCTCCATGTCCGGAAAGAGGTGATAGCCGGAGCTCTCCTCCTTGGAGAGGGCCGATGCGCGGCACTCGCTCCATGCCACCCTTCCCTCGGTGAAGCCATAGGAGGATACGACGGCCGCTTTCTCCGCACCCAACTTGCCCAGCAGTTCCCGCATCTTGCTCTTGAGGCCGGCGGGCAGGCGGTCGCCGCCCATGATCAGGGTATGCAGATTCGAGAGATCACGCCCGTCGCAGACCGCGAGGCGCAGAAGGTGGTAAGCGTAACTGGGTGTCGCAGCGAGCACCGTGCCCTTCAGGCGCTCCAGGGCATCCAGGATGCGCTGCGTTCCGAGGATGCGTCCGCCGCCGGTGTGCAGAGCTGGTATGCCGGTCGCCTCCGCGGCGAGGTAAGTCATCCAGAAGGCCAGGTGGGGAGCGAAAGGGAAGGCGTTTATGAGTATGTCCTCCCGCTTCAACTCCATGAGTTCGAAGAGCCTCCTTCCCGCCTCCCGCATGCGTTTGAGGTCGTAGCCGGTATAAAGGATGGGGGTGGGCAGCGCCGTGCGTCCGATGGTGAAGTGGTAGTGCACGGGCAGGAATTCCTCGTCCAGCAGCTTCGAATACCCCTTCGTGCCGTGGGTAAGCCTCAAGCCCCTCTGTTTGAGGCGCGAGTAGGGCTTGACCCCTTCTTTTCGCTCCGATGGCGGGCGCAGTACCAGCGAAAAAGGGATTTCCGGGTCCTCGGGCAGGGGGGCGATATCCGCCTTGGTGGTGAATGGTATGCAGGACAAGTCTCTCAGCGTCTTTATCACGCCTGGCTTGATGCGGTTGTAATCGAACAGCTCGTGGTAATAGGGGCTGTAAGGATAGACGAGTTCGCGGATGAAACGCATCATGTGCTGTTCCTGTGCGGCCGTGAATTGCTTGACCGGCAAGTGGTCCCAGATGGTCTTCGACATTTCGGCTCTTCCTCCCCCGGATCCGGTTGCTTTCAGGTGATGTGAAGGTTGCTGCGCGCACTTTCCTTGATTAACGATAGTATCACGAAAGCAAGGAGTCATGCAGCGTCGGCGGCTCCCGGGTGTCTCTCCTCTTTTTCTTTTCGGACCCGCCTGCTAGATGATTACAGCAACTCTCGGGGGATGCTGGCGGATGATACCTTTTTTGGCGCTTAGATCATCTTAACGGCGCCCAGTTCGCAGGTGTGCATGCAATCGCCGCAGAGACGGCATTTCTCCATATCGATAGCGATCCTGCACTCTTTCCCCGAGCCGGGATAGCCCGGGACCACGTTAAAAGCATCATACTTGCAGGACCGTGAAGCCTTGCAATCGTCACAATGCTCCGCTATCGTACACTTCTCAACGTCGAGCCAAGGCATCTTGAGCTGCATGTACGCCTCCAAATATACCTATGGGGGTATTTTATACGGTATCATCATGACACACGATGATTTATATCAGAAATATCGTGAAAAGGCTTTATCATCACTCTTGCGGCACCTCGAACCAGTCGTCAAGGCATGAAAACCCTCTCGCCTTTGTAGATGCCGTACTGCGGCTAACGAGGGCAATCCGCATGAAGCCGGACGTTATGCGGGGAAGCTGTGCATGCGGAAACGGCGATGCCGGTCAACACGGGAGTGCTATGAGGTTTAATCGGGTTGGAAATGTGGTAGTATAAAATATAGTAAGGCGTTGGAAATCAGCTCCCGAGAACAAGCGAGATTGCGGGGATCTCCGCGGCATATGCTGAGAAAAGGCTTTTCTCGGGAGCTGTCATATTGGGGTTCCCAAGGCCGCGGTTTTTTTATCCTCTTTCCGGGTGCTTCCAGCCCGGGGCCTCCAGGTAACGGTCTTTGTTCCCGAGCCCGGGGGTAACGATCCTCGCTCAGCACTCGCAGGGTGTATATCCACAGCAAGGTGTCCTCTCGAGCATACTGCTCGCGAAGGTCGCTTCGGATCGACCCCCGGTTCTCGGGAAGTGTTTTTTGTGTAGGCGACACCCGGGCGTTATCTCGTTCCTTTAGCCACCCTTATGCCCGGTTGCGCTTCGGATCGAGCCCCGGTTCTCGGGCTAGTGGCAGCGCAGTTGGGGGGCTCAACAATGAAGCCGGCTCTTGTGAAGTGTCTTTTATATAGGCGACACCCGGGCGCGGTCTCTTCTCTTTAGGCGCTTCTATGCCCGGACGTATGCGTGCCAGGCCAGGCCTGGCTTCGCCAGGACTGGCACTGGACACCGTCGCGTCACCCTCCGGGTGCCGCTGTCGCTTACGTGATGCAAACCACGGAGGTGATTACGCAGATGGTAAGGTCGCTTCGGGCAAGCAACGCAGTTCCCCGGGCAGGCAGGATTTTCAGATACAGGCCACGAAGTGTCGCCTAAAGGGCGGAGCGTAGCACCTGGACCAAGTCCTCCAGGACGGAGTCACGTGGGTTGGAGGAACGCAGGCGGGTGTTGAGAAATGCCTCTGCGGCCAGGGTCTCCAGGCTGGTCTCCGCTATGCCAGCCTGCTTGAGATTACCGGGAACAGGCAGCCTGGAAAGCAGCTCATCCACGGCCCTTGCGGCCTCTTCGGCTGCGCGTGGGGCGGGGAGCCCGGATACGTTCAACCCCATGGCCACGGCAAGTTCCCTGTACAGCTCAGGGCAGACTTCGAGGTTGAAACGCATAACATGCGCCAGCAGGAGCGCGTTGGCCTTTCCGTGAGGAACCCCGAAGTGAGAGCCGATGGCGTGGGAGAGGGCATGAGCGATTCCGAGTCCGGCGGCGGTAAAAGCCATACCTGCCAGGAAGGAGGCCATGGACATACCGTGGCGCGCTTCCGCGTCCGAGCCGTCCATGCAACACCTCTCCAGGTTTGCGAAAACCAACTGTACTGCCTTGAGCGAGAGCGCCCGCGTAGGCTCCCATGCGCGGCGGGCCACGAAGGACTCCACGGCATGGGTCAAAGCGTCCATCCCCGTAGCCGCCGTCAGCTCCGGGGGCATGGTCAGCGTCAATTCCGGGTCTATCAGCGCCAGCAGAGGGTACAGGTTCTGGCTGACGATGGACATCTTCTGGTGGCGTTTCCCCCCCGTCAACACCGCCACCCAGGTAACCTCGCTTCCGGTTCCGGATGTGGTCGGTATGCATATAAGGGGACCGGAACGATGGGGGATACGCCCCACTCCCTCCCACGAGACGATATCTCCTTCGTTGTTCATCCTGGCGGCGATGATCTTGGCGGTATCCATGGGGCTTCCGCCACCAAACCCGATGACGAAATCGCATTCGTACTCCCGCGCGAGAGTCACCCCGTTCTCCGCCGTGGTCACGCTGGGATCGGCCTCCGCCTCCGCGAACTGCGACACGGCAATGCCCATCCCGCCCAATATCGTTTTTATGGTATCGACGGCAGCGCAGTCAGAAGTGGGGCCTCTGCCAGTGACCAGAAACGCGTGCTTGCCGAAGCTCTTGACGAAGGCTCCGACCTCTCCGAGGCAACCCTCCCCGAATACCACCTGCACTGGGAAGCGGTACGTTTTGGCGTCCAAGGCGATCCCCTCCCTAGCTTTCGTTGTGGGATTTATCGACGACGCCGGAACATAAGTTTAGCTGCCGGGAAGGGCGGGAGTCCCGGCCCCTCGAATACTCTATTGTTGGTGATATCTCAGGTTCTATACAGCCGAAGGAAGCTCTACACTATGCGGGGCACGGAGGCCAGACGGAGCGTTATCGGCGGCGTTTAAGCATTTCAGACGGCTTGCACGGAGCTTGCAGGGGAGGTGAGGACAGGTTGAACGCAAGGGATACATCCGCTATTCTCAAGGCCTCCTTACTCCTCGATGGCGAGGATAGGATACTCGAGGGAAACCGGGATGCCGAGGTCTTTCTGGAAAAACCCCTCGAGGAAGTGCGCAAGGTTCCTCTCTACAAGGCCAACCAGCCTCTCTATTCCGCCCTCAAGGAACTACTAACCAAGACCAGGCGTGGCCGGGGCGTGGAGGATTACGCCATGGCTTACAAGGTGGGAAAACGTCTCATGCGCCTGAACATCAACATGTCACCCTATCCCCTGGAAGCGCTGGGCACCATGGGCATACTCGTGACCATCAGCAGCGTGGGGATGCGACCCATGCCGGAGCGGCGCGCGCCCAAAAAGGAGGCTCCGGTCCCCGTATCCGGGCAGGCGTTTGGCCTGCAAGATCTCCTGGGCATCATGGTCGAGCCCGCCTTCATCCTGGACCTGGACGCCAACTTCACTTATGCCAACCCGGCCATGTGCGCTCTTCTGGGGCACGAACAGGACGAGTTGGCAGGGCGTCCTCTCTCCTTCTTCATGCGCCGCGAAGATGCCAAGCAGGCTCTGGATCGCCTGGTGGAGGCGGCCTGCTCGGCTCCATGGCGAGGCGAACTCGAGTTCAACCGTGGTGACGGCACCATATCCTTCCTCGCCGTGACCATAGAGGCCCTGAGGGAAGGCAACGGCAAAGTGACCTCTCTGCTGGGTATCGGGAGGGATTTCACCACGGAAGCCCGTATCCGCCGTGAGAGGGAAGACGAGCTGATGAGGGTCTGGAGCCTGCTCGAGAGGGTGGGATTGGCGCTGGTATGTTTCACCCCGGATTTCCGTGTGACCCTGCTCAGCCATTCGGCGGAGGAAGCTCTGGCGACCACCAGCGATCGTGCCATCGGGACGACGCTGCCCGAGCTTTTTCCAGCGGAGACGCGGCAGGAGATACTCTCGCTGCTGGAGCGGGCGGCGGGGGGCGAGGAGATCAAAGAGGTGCTGGTGGAGGCGGGCGACGCGAAGGAGCGCCGCGCTTTCTTCATGAGCGTAAGGCCTGCCGTGGAGGAAGGTGACAGGACGCGGGAGTTCATGGCCATCCTGAGGGAGGCTACGCGACAGCTGTCGGAGATGGAGGAAACGGAGGCACTGCTCAGGGTCCTGAAGAGGAAAGAAGAGATCTTGGAGCTTGCCCTGCGCAACCCGGAGCTGCAAGACTTCCTGGAGAAATGCCTGCAGGGCCTGCAGGAGGAATTCGGGTGTGCCGCCGCCGCCCTCTTCACCGTGAGACGGAGCGAGGCGTTGCTGCGAGCGCAGCTCGGCCTGGATGAAGGTGAAGCGAAGGCGCTCTCAGCCATGAGGTTACGCCCTGGCCATGCCAGGCTTTGCGGGATGCTGGTGAGGTTGAAGGTCGAGATCCACGGCGGCGTGCCCAGGAGGGGATGGGACGAGGTGCATTCCTTTGTCGAGAAGGCCGATACCCTCCTTCCCCTGCTCAGGGAGAGAAGGTGGCGAAATATAACCGTCTTCCCCATGCGCCTGGAGGGGGGAGCCATAGGCGCCATAGCCATGGCCGATTGCGACCCGGTTAAGGCGGACATGGCTGAGGACCTGGTCTTTACGGCTGCCGGCGAGGCCGTGGCATTGGCCCTGAGAGCTCTGGAAAGCAGGGCCTCGGAGGCTCCCACGGCGGCCGATGTCGGGGCCGGAGAATCCCCCGCCTCGCCGCTGCCGGCGGCAGGTCCGGTCGAATTACAGGGCATGGAGGCCGGGGTATCACCAGAGGAAGAAGCGTCAGGGGTGCGCGAAACCGGGCTGGAAAAAGAAGCCGCCTTGGAAGAGGGTGGCAGGAGGGGCATGATCCCGACGCTGGGGCCCATGAAGGAGAAGGAGCACGATTATTTCGAGATCGCCATGGAGTTAAAGGGCGAAGAGTCCCCCCCGGAAAGCCTTGCCCTCCTCGCTGAGTCGTCGCTGGGGCGCTCCATGCCCCCTCCGAAGGGCATCGACCTCCCGGCCCTGCTCTGGGATATCAAGGAATATTATGGAAGGGGAGAAAAAAAAGGGGAGATCTTTCTGGAGATCGAGGACGACCTACCAAAGTTGCACGCGGACAAACGGCTGTTGCGCGCGGCGTTGCTGCAGCTGATAGACAACGCCCGCAAGTTCTCGCCCCCGGATTCGCCCGTGGTCCTGGGAGCGGAGAGGTGGGGCGACGAAGTGCTGCTGCGCGTGGAGGACCAGGGTGAGGGCATAGCAGCGGAAGTGGTGGAGGAGATAATGCATTGGGACCTGGACGAAGCGAGCCACGAGGTCAGGGGGATCGCGATGTCCGGGCTTTACCGCTGCCGCAAGTACGTTGCGGCCATGGGAGGGGATCTATCCATCAAGGGAAGGCCGGAGGAGGGTACGACCGCGTTCCTGAGGTTGCGGGTGTTGCCATTTATCGGGGGGGCCACTTGACCCCGGAGGTTAGGATACTCGGGATATGCGGGAGTCCGGTCCTGGGCGGTAACGCCGAGGCCCTGCTGCGCGAGGCCCTGCGCAGCCAGGACGGTGTGGCGGGCGTAAGCAGCGAGATCATCACCCTGGCCGATGCCGGCGTGAGGGACTGCGTGCATTGTAACTGGTGTCTGCGCAAGCAGAAGGGGACTCGCAGATGCTCGCAGGACGATGGCATGAGCGACATATACCAACGCATCGAGGCCGCGGACGCAATACTCTTTTCCAGCCCGGTTTATTTCGGGCGCCTTTCGGGGCATCTTGCCGCCTTCATCGATCGCCTGCGCCCATACGTTCACGGCAACGTCAGCGCCGGGATGCTGCGCAACAAGGTGGGGGGCTCCATCGCCGTGGCCTGGTTCCGCATGGCGGGCCTGGAGATGGCCTTGATGACCATGAACCAGTTTTTCTATACCGTGAACATGGTGATCGCTTCTCCCGACCTGGGCCTGCAGGGAGGTTTCGCCTTCTCCTCCCTGGATGGCGCGGGGGGGCGAGAAGGGGACGATAAGCTGCTGGTGCTGCGAGATGGACTCGGGGTGGCCAGCGCCGTATCCACCGTCTCGCGCGCCGTGGAGCTGGCACGCATCCTCAAGGCCGGGACCTCCGGCATGCAATAAGCAGTTATTGTTCCCGAGACCGGGGGTAACGTTCCTCGCTCATGGTGCTTTAGAGGCCCGAGCCTCCGGGTAACGGCCTCGCTCGGCTGCGCTTGCCGCCTCACTATAAGAAGCAACTATTACTTGCGCGCTCGCTGCGACCGACCCGGTAGTTCTCGGGCTTGGGGCAGCGCAGACGGAGTACCCATAACCGTTACCGGGTCTTGGGAAGTGTTTTTATATAGGCGACACCCGGGCGTTATATCTTCTATTTAAGCGCTTCTATGCCCGGACGCGCTGCGACCGACCCGGTAGTTCTCGGGCTTGGGGCAGCGCAGACGGAGCACCCATAACCGTTACCGGGTCTTGGGAAGTGTTTTTATATAGGCGACACCCGGGCGTGATTTCAACCAATTAGCCACCCTTATGCACGGGCGCGCTTCGGATCGACCCCCGGTTCTCGGGAAGCGTTTTTTGTATAGGCGACACCCGGGCGCGGTCTCTTCTCTTTAAGCGCTTATATGCCCGGACGCGCTTCGGACCGACCCGGGTGTGATTTCAACCAATTAGCCACCCTTATGCACGGACGCGCTTCGGACCGACCCCCGGTTCTCGGGAAGAGTTTTTTGTATAGGCGACAACCGGGCGTGATTTCAAACAATTAGCCACCCTTATGCCCGCACGCGCTTCGGACAGATACCCTCTTTTGCCTTGACGTGAAAAGATTTGCCGCCCGGGACCTTGCAGAAGCTCTCGTGCGATGGATGCTGCGGCGCTGGCATGATAAGGACGCCAGAAGCATCGCGAGAGTATCAGAAAGCGGAGGGGAGCCCGTAGTTCTTAGCTTGTCCACGAGGTATTAAACCGGGAGCTTGACGGAGACGGAAAACCGGTAATATACTAAGACTAACCGGTCGGTCTAAGAAAGGTGCGGCATGGCCAAGTCGTTGGGGATAAGGAAGAACCCGGCCAAGGACGAGCGGGAGGCGGCCTTCAAGCAGGCGGCCCTCAAACTCTTTTCCGCCAAGGGATATCACAAGACGACCATGTCGGAGGTCGCCATGGAAGCGGGCTTCGGCAAGGGAACCCTCTACTGGTACTGGAAATCCAAGGAAGATCTCTATTTCGCCCTGGTCGAGGAATCGCACCGCGAGTTCGTGGAGCTTGTGAGGGAGGCGGCGGAGAGAGACGGCAGCGCCATGGAAAAGCTGTTGTGGTTGGGAAATCAGGTGACCGAACTGCATTACCGCCACCGCGACTATACCAAGCTCTCCTGGAAGATGCGCGCCGAGGAAGCCGAGGCTTTTTCACCGGAATACGTGGAGAAGCTCCACCGCAACGGCAGCGAGATCAAGGAGAAGCTCGAGGAGATCATAGCCCAGGGGATAGGGGAAGGCCTGCTGCCGCCACTCGATTCATATTACCTGGCCTGCATGCTGCTGGGGCTGATGGAGGGTCTGGAGATCCAGTGGCTGGAGGACCCCGATTCCTTCGATCTGCGCAGGGCAATTCAGATGGTCATGCAGCTCTCAGGGCTGGTCCTGCAGAACGCGGGCAGGCTCGTGGGAAAGGAATAAAAAGTGTTCGTGCTTGGGCTGCGGCCATTACGGGAAAGTATATGAAGGGCGCGGAAAAGAGATTGCGGGATAAGCCGGGCAGGGGTGCCTGTGGGGCCGATGGCCGGGAGGGATGCGCAAATCACGCCGCTGTTGGAGCGGCTGGAATAGAGAGCGATATCGTAAGCCCGTTTTTTTTCGGAAAGTTATAGGAGGTTTGAGATGTCCAGACTGGTGGTTCTAGGCGGGTGCGGAGCGGTGGGGAGCACGGCTATGCGTTACCTCGCCGCAACGGATTATTATGACGAGTACGTGGTGGCGGACAAGGATATCGAGGCGGCGCGCAAGCTATCGGCCGAGCTGGGCGAGGGCAAGGTCAAGGCGGTGGAGCTCAACGCTGACGACCCTGATAGCCTGCGGGAAGCAGTCTCCGGCGCCGACGTCATCCTCAACTGCGTGGGTCCCTTCTACAAGTACGGTCCGGTCATCCTGGGGGCGGCCATCGCCGCGGGTATCAATTACGTGGACATCTGCGACGACATGGACGCCACCGAGATCATGCTGGATATGGACGGAAAGGCGAAAGACGCCGGCATCTCGGCCCTCATCGGCATGGGCAGCTCCCCCGGCATGGCCAACGTGCTGGTGAAGTTCACGGCGGAGACCCTGCTGGACAAGGTGGACGCGGTGGACATCTACCACGCCCACGGCGGCGAGGGCGTGGAGGGCCCGGCGGTGATCAAGCACCGCTTCCATTCCATGGAGATCGACATCCCCATGTTCCTGGACGGGGAGTATAAGACGGTGAGGCTGTTCGAGGAGAGCGGCAAGGCCCTGGAGGAGGAGACGGAATTCCGCAACGTGGGCACCTACCCCGTTTACGCCTATCCCCATCCCGAGACCATCACCCTGCCCAAGTACATCAAGGGAGTGAAGCGCGTGACCAACCTAGGGCTGGTCATCCCCGTGGAATACGCCAACCTCATCAAGGAAATGGTGAGGCTGGGCCTGACCTCGGACGAGCCCCTGGAGGTGCAGGGGCAGACGGTCATACCGCGCGAGTTCGCAGTGGCTTTCGTCATCTCCCGCCGCGACGGCCTGCTCGAGAAGGCGGGCATCGATTTCGCGCGCGGCTGCCTGAAGATCGTGGTAAAGGGGGAAAAGGACGGGGAACCCTCCACCTTCGTCTTCCAGATGTCCTCCAGCGGCATGGGCATGGGCGAGGGCACGGGAATCCCCGCCGCCATGGGCGCCATCATGATGGGCCAGGGCAAGATCACCCCCAAGGGTACCTTCCCGCCCGAGGCGGCGGTCAACCCCATGGACATGATCCAGCTGGCGGGGGAGCTCATCAAGTCCTCCGGCAAGGGCGAGGGCGCTCCTATCTACATCGAGCAGATCGACAAGGATGGCAAGGTCAACGTCATCGACCTCAAGCTCTGAAAGGTCGAGGCGGAGGCGTTATGCGCATGGCCGGGCGGCGTGAAATGCCTTTCAGCCGGAAAGCATACCCGAGAGGAAAGGAAAGGTGTTAAGCGATGGGCGAAAGATTCATCGTCAGCCATGACGTAGGGACGGGGGGGAGCAAGGCCGTCCTCACCGACCTTGCCGGCAACATCGTCACATCCAGCTTCGAACCATATGCCATATCATATCCCCGGCCGCACTGGGCCGAACAGGACCCGCGCGACTGGTGGAACGCGGTGTGCGTGAGCACGCAGCGCGCAATCAAAGAGAGCGGCATCAACCCGAAACAGATCATCGGGACCGGATTCGCCGGCCAGATGCTGGGCGTGCTCCCGGTCGATGCCTCGGGGAACCCGCTGCGTCCTGCCATAATATGGATGGACAACCGCGCCGACGAGCAGGCGAGGCGGCTGGTGCGGCGCGTGGGGGGCTCCAGGGTGGTCATGGCGCTGGCCGGTGTGGTGCCGTCGGGAAAGGACGTCATCTGCAAGATAATGTGGCTCAAGGACGAGGAACCACAGGTCTTCGCGGATACCCACAAGATCCTGGACGTCACCGGCTACCTGGTATTCAGGTCCACCGGCAACATGATAATCGACCATACCGGCGCCGGTGTTACCGGCCTGCTCAAGAACAAGACCCGCCAATGGGATCCCCTCTTCGCGAAGCTGCTGGGGATTCCCCTGGATAAGATGCCCGACGTCAAGAGCTCGATCGAGGTAGTGGGCCTGATGACCAAGGAGGCGGCAAAAGAGACGGGGCTGGAACCCGGAACGCCGGTGATCGGGGGGATGGGCGATATACCCGCGGCGGCGACGGGCTCCGGGGCCCTGGAAGACGGCGACGCGCACGTATACCTCGGCACCTCGGGGTGGCTGGTCATCTCCACTTCCAAGGTCAAGAACCTGGGCAGGAACGGCATCGCCTCCGTGGTCTCTGCGGATCCCGAGATGTTCATCATGATCGGCGAGACGGAGACGGCCGGGGCTTGCCTGAAATGGTTCGCGGATAACTTTGCCACCGCCGAGGAGCTGAAGAGGGCACGGCAGGCGGGCGGCGAAATGGCCATCTTCCCCATCCTCGACGAGGTGGTGGAAAAGGTTGAAGTGGGATCGAAGCGGTTGCTATTCACCCCCTGGATGTTCGGCGAACGCGCCCCCATCACCGACACCACCCTGCGCGCCGCTTTCGTGAACCTGTCTCTCGAACACGAGCGCGAGCATATGCTGCGGGCCATCTACGAGGGGGTGGCTTTCAACTGCCGCTGGCTGGTGGACGCCGTGGGCAAGGCGGGGTTCGCATGCAAGACCCTGCGCGCCATAGGCGGAGGAGCCCGCTCGGACGTGTGGATGCAGATACTGGCCGACGTCACGCGGCGCAGGGTGGAGGCGGTACAGACCCCCCAGGAGGCGGGGGCTATGGGCTGCGCCCTGGCGGTGGCGGTGGCCTTGAAGGAATACGGCAGCTACCGGGAGCTCAAGAAGGTCATCAAGGTGCGCAAGACATTCGAGCCCGACCCGGAGTGCTGCACCGAGTACGACGAACTTTACCATGTGTTCCGCAGCCTGTACGGAAACCTCACCGGGGCGTGCCGCAGGCTGAACGCGCCGGAACAAGCCTGCAAGTCATAGACCTTAGTAAAGGAGGAGAGAGAAATGCTGTATTACGAAGCACAACCGAAAGCCCTCCCGGAGGGCATCGATTACGACGATTTCATCATCGCCACCTATTATGCCGCCCTGCCTCGGGACATGATCATGTACTACCTGGCGCCTTTCCTGGCGGTGGAGCAGTCCACGGGGACCTGGACCGCCGTTCCCGGCGAGACCCCGGAGGTAAGGGCGAAGCACGTGGCCAAGGTAATAGGGATCCACGAGGTGCCTTTCTTCGAGTACGAGGTGCCCAAGGAAGTGGAGGAGAGGACTTACGTGGTGCAGATAGCCTACCCCTTCCGCAACATAGAGCACCAGATTCCCATGCTGCTCACCGCGGTGGTGGGAAATATCTCCATGGGGGGAAAGATAAAGCTGCTCGATATGCATTTCCCCAAGCAGTACACCGACGGCTTCGGAGGTCCCAAGTTCGGCATCGACGGGATATACGAGGCGCTGGGCATGAAGGAGCGCCGCCCCCTCATCAACAACATGATCAAGCCCTGCACCGGTTATACCTGCGAGGTCGGGGAGAAGCTCTTCTACGAGGTGGCGCTGGGCGGCTGCGACGTCATCAAGGACGACGAGCTCATCGCGGACATGGCCTTCAACCGCTGCGAGGACCGGGTGAAAGCCTACATGGCCATGGAGAAGCGGGCTTACGAGGAGATGGGGGAGCATACCCTGTACACGGTGAACATCTCCGACAACCTTCCCAAGATGTTCGAGACCGCCAAGCGAGTGGTGGACGCGGGCGCCAACGCCATCATGGTCAACTACCTGGCGGTGGGCCTGCCCGCCCTGCAGGCGCTGGCGGAGGACCCGGACATCAACGTGCCCATCCTGGCGCATATGGACTGCGCCGGGGCGCTGTACGAATCTCCCTACTCCGGCATCGCTTCCCACCTGGTATTGGGCAAGCTGCCCCGCCTGGCGGGAGCGGACTCAGTCGTCTTCCCTGCACCGTACGGAAAGGCCCCTTACCTCAAGGACCGCTTCGTGTACACCGCGGACGTGATGCATTACCCCATGCACAATATAAAGCCCATGATGCCCATGCCCTCGGGAGGTATAACCCCGGACATGGTCCCCGCCGCCGTGGCGGACATCGGGTCCGACATCATGATCGGCTCCGGGGGAGGCATACACGCCCATCCCATGGGGCCTACGGCGGGAGCGAAGGCCTTCCGCCAGGCCATCGACGCCACCATGCAGGGAATCCCGGTACAAGAGTACGCTAAGGAACATAAAGAGCTGGGCGTTGCGCTGGGCCTCTGGGAAGGCACCTTCAAGGAAACCACGGCCACCAGCGGCCTGGAGGAGAAGATGGAGTCGTTGGCAGAGCATTAGGCCCGAGCCTGGGGATAGCGATCCCCGCTTCCTGGCGCTTTTCCGGCCCGGGCAGCGGTTTCTATCCGGGAAGGATGATGGGGCGCGGTGTTTTCCGCGCCCCTTTGAGTCAGATCAGAGAGCGGTTGCCAGAAGCCGATCCCTCCAGTTGCTTACTTATTGTCGAGCTTTTCCAGGCGGAGAGCCTTGAAACCGAAGTAGACCACGGCCAGGATGATCACGAAGTTGATGAGAACTCCGATGAAATGACCGTAGGTGAACACGGCATCTCCGATGGTGAAAGTGAGCGTGTCCAGGCTGCTCTGCCCGATGATGGCGCCGATGACCGGATTGATGAGGTCTGCGACCAGTGCGTTGACGACCGTGCCTATCGCGACACCGACGATGAAGCCAATGGCCAGCCCCACCACGCCATGCTTTTTGATGAAATCGGCAAAGCCCTGCAAGCCACCCTTCTTTTCCTTTTCCGCCGCCGCCTTTTCCGCCTCGTCGGCGACGGGGTAGCCACAGTTCGGACAGGCTGGTGCCATATCCGAGACTTCCTTCCCGCAGTCAGGACATACTATCAAGGCCATAATAACCTCCTCCTCCAGAAGAAAGTCGGGCAAGTTTCGCTTGATATTCTATCCCATGGACATGGTCGATGGAAGAACATGCCATGCAGGACCATGTACCGTGGGCCGATAGCCCCCGTACGGATGGGGAGCGCAGTGCCGTATCCTTGATCTTCAGCTCTCTAGCGGGCATGGATATTGAACCGTTCGCGGGCTCGAGAACGGAAGATGGGAGGCACGGCCCTTCACGATGGGTCGACGATGGAGCCCATGAAGAGCAGGGCCCCGGTCTGGTTGTCGCGGATGGCGAAGAAAAAGGGCCGGTCCACGGTCATGGTGAAAGGCTCGTCCGCGGGCACGGCGGTCAATTCCATCTCGACTTCCGTGACCGCCGCCGCCTCGGTCCCTTCTTCGTTGACGTCGATATAGGTCTTCTGCAGGACCTTGCTTATAAAGATCTCGTTTTCTCCCCCCACGGCCATACCCTCGAAACCTCCCTCGAAGGCGGGGCCCATTCCCATGGCCCCGAGGGCGTCGTTGAGTGTTTTCTCGTATTCGACCTCGAAGCGCGGGAGGGCCAGTTTCCCCTCCCTGCTCTCGAATGCGTCCATCCACTTTTCCCAACTCTCTTCGTTCAGGGCGCCAAGGAATTCGCCGTAGTCCCTGCCCTCGCGGGGCAGGATGACGTACATGCTCATGCGCCCATCGCTCTCATCACCGTAGGGCAGGCTGACCGCCTGCAGGTCCTCGTCTTCGTAGTAGGGATATTCGTCCCACCGGTGCATGAGCGGGACGGAGACCGTGCCGCCGTCCAGGAGGCGGAAGTCTCCCTCCTCGGTAAGCGACGGGTCGAACGGCGTCGCCCATTTGCCGTTGAAGTAGACGGCGTTGAGGAGTATGAGGATGACATCGGGGCCGATCCTGTCGACGATACGGTCTATCTTTTCATGGGTCTTCTCGCTGGCCCAGGCGTTGATCCTATCCACGGCCTCGGGTCCCTGCAGGTCCAGGCTGGCCACCTCTGCGGCGTAGAAATCGCGGCAGCGCTGCATGAAATCTTCCTTGAATTCGATGCCCTCGTCCGCCCACAGAGAGTCGGCTATCTCTAAAAGGACGTTTTCGTCCGCCTGCTCGAGGGAGGTCATGAGGTTATGGAGCTGCTGGTTGGCATCCTCCAGGCTCATGCTCTCGAGGTCCAGCACTTCGGTCATGGCCCGTGCCGTCTCGCCACTGGCCCCGTTGTAGGCCATGGCCAGGGCCAGCTTCGCGCTCAGAGGCGAGAGGACGATATTGTTGCCGTAATCGGACGAGGTGACATTTTGAAAAAGGCCAAAAGCGAAATCGGCGCTTTCCGCGCGCAGGTCATAGCCCTTTATGTCTTTTTTGACCGGTTCCGTTTGAGTGGAGCCTCCGCCGCACCCGTACGCCATGGGCAAGACCACGAACAGGACGATCAGCGGGACAAAGGCCTTCCTCACCACTATCACCCCCAGAACATCGAGGACGGGATTACTCCTTAAGGTTAATGATGATTATGGCGGCGCATGAGTTCCCGCGTGGGTTTCTCGGCCGTTTCCGGCAGGCGGCATACCTGTACGGCCGCCGGCGTGATCAAAGGGCGAGGCTTTCCTCCGCCTCGGGCAGGATCATCTGGCCGCGGGGAATGTACATGGTCATCATGCTCTTCCCGGGCGCTACCTCGCGTATGCGGCGCGATATCGTATGCTCGCCGAGAGCAAGGCTTGCGCTTCCCGGCTTGAAGCTCCTGCCCATCGAGCCGGAAATGCCGTCCATGTGTGTGCGCAGCAGCTCGCGGTCTTTGACCGAGAAGAGGGTGTAGTCGAAGTAGGTCTTTATGCGCGCGGGGTTTTTCTTTACCTCCAGGGTGAGTATATGCTCGCCTTCCTCGGCCAGGGTGCAGCTGACGGAATCCGCGTCCTCGCTGAAGTCGATGTCGGCGATGAACTTGGGAAACCCCCAGATGTCTATGCCCGCGTGCAACCCCACCTCCGAGGTGAGCGGAAGCTGCCATATGAATGCCTCGAAGGAGAGCGAAGCCGACATGCGCAGCACCGGGAAGAGGGGAGGGTTGAAGCGGGGGTGATAGCGTGCGGGTATCGTGATCGCGAATTCCCTGTAGGGGCCGATGGAGGTGTCGCGGTAGTCGGCGGCCATGAAGCTGAGCAGGCCTTTGCCGGGGTAGATCTCCACCGGCACCAGCTTGGAGGTCGGCAGGAGCTGCTTCAGCTTCAAGGTGGGAGCGGTGAAGGCGCCAAAAATGGCGAAGACATCACGGTAGAGGATGGGCACCTCGCACGTCCCGCCGCTGATGTCCACCTCATGCTGCTCGATATCCTCGAGGAATTTGCTTTCCATCGCGCCCTCCTGTCTCCGTTAGGGTCGAAATGAATCCAACCGCATATACTCTACCTGCGCTCCCTTTACTTGTATTATATTCATCTCCCGCCGGCCATAAACCTGCCTTTGGGGCCGCGATTTTCATTACATCTGGTGAGGGTGCGAGGGCCGGACAGGCGCAGAGCGCGAGGCCCGCATGCTCGAGGAGGCACGGCAGGTCATGGCCTCATTACTTGCCGTCCTGCGCGAGAGATCAATATTTGACCAGGGTGCCGTTCTTGCGCGCGTAATGCACCGAGAGACGGAAAAGGACGAGGCTCAGCGGCACGAGCACGGCCGCGATGATGATAAGGGCGAGGAATTCCTGCCAGAGGGAGGAGAAGCTCTCGCCCTTGAGCAGCGCCCCGCGCATGCCGTCCAGGGCCCAGGTCATGGGGAGCAGGCGCGAGAAGAACTGCAGCCAGCCGGGGAGGACGGAAACGGGGTAGAAGACCCCCCCCAGGAAGATGGAGAGGCTGCTCACCGCCCAGTTTATGGGGTCGCCACGCTTGAAGACGATGATGAAGCTGGCGGAGATGATGCCCAGGGCGGCGTAGCACGCGACGGTCAGGGCGAGCAGGAGCAGGGCCGCCGCTATGTTGGCCCCGGCGAAGGAGACGCCGAAGAAGGCCCCCACCACCAGGAAGGCCAGAACCGAGGCGGAGGTGAAGAGAAAGCGCCACACGGAGGAGGAGAGGATGATGGTGGTCAGCGAGGTGGGGGTGGACATCATGGCCTCCAGTGTCCCCATCATCTGCTCCTCGCGCACGCTCTCGGCGAAGGAGCCCAGCCCGGTGCGCAGGTACATGGCCATCGCTATCCCCACCAGGACGAAGGAGAAATAATCGTCGGCGGTGTCCTGGACGGCGGCGGGGTCCACGATCTTCCCCATGAAATAGAAGATGGCTATGGCGAAGACCACGCTCGCCAGGGAGAGCAGGAAATTGAGGCGGTAGCTCGCCTCGATGAAGAAGTCGCGCCTGAGGAAGGCGTACGCTTTTCTCATGCCGCACCACCACCCCGCGCCGCGTCGTCCCGCCGCACCAGCTCCACGAAGATGTCGCCGAGCCCCGAGCCCTCCCCCAGCTCGCGGCGCCCCAACTCCAGCAGCCCGGCGAGGGTGCCCAGGTAGAGCAGGCGGCCGCGGTGGAGCAGGGCCAGGTCGTCGCACATGCGCTCCGCCTCGTCCATGTCCTGGGTCGCCAGCAGCATCGTCTTTCCCCTCCCGCCGGCCAGTTCTGCGCGAATGAAATCCTGCAAGGGATAGGCGGCGTCGGGGGAGAGGGAGCGGGTGGGCTCGTCCATGAGCAGGACCTCCGGGTCGTGCAGCAGGGCGCGCGCCACCGCCGTCTTCTGCCGCATACCCGTGGAATAATCCGAGAAAGGCGCGTCCAGGTATCCCGATATACCCGTGAGCTCGCCCAGCTCCGCGATGCGCCGGGCGGCCGAGGCGCGGTCCATATCCTGCAGCGCCGCGAAGAACTCCAGGTTGCGGCGGCCGGAGAGGCGCCAGTAGAAGCTGCGCTCCTCGCTGTTGACCATCCCCATGCGGGCGCGGATGCGGCGGCCGTGATGGAGTGGGTCCTCGCCCAGCACCGTCACCGAACCCGAGGTGGGCGCGAGCAGGTTGTAGCATATCTTGATCAGGGTGGTCTTCCCCGCTCCGTTGGTCCCCAGCAGCCCGAAGACGCTGCCTCGCCTGACGCGGAAACTCACGCCGTCCAGGGCGCGCACGCTTCCCTGCGTCCAGGAGGGGAGGAAGAAAGAGCGCCACCCCGCAGGCGGCCGGGGGTAGTCTTTGACCACATCTGTCACGATAAGGGCTGGGTCCGCTTCCTGCGCTTGTATCGGCAAAGGCGGCAGTCCTTTCTTTCGGGGTTCACCATGCCAACCCGGCTATTACAATCTACTACAACTCCGGCATATAACCTTCCGCCGATGCGAGATAGCCCGGGACTCCGCATCGGCCGCCGGGCGCGGAAGACGCGCACGAACGAGGGCACCCGCCACGGGGGCGGTTCGATTCCAGCGCGGGCGGGCATTAGAATGAGGAGAGGAAAAATCCTGAAGGGCTCGAAGCTGGAAGAACTCGTATGGGGTTGTGCGGATGAAGAGA
Source organism: uncultured Actinomycetota bacterium (assembly GCA_964462595.1). Lineage (GTDB taxonomy): Bacteria > Actinomycetota > Geothermincolia > Geothermincolales > RBG-13-55-18 > SURF-21. The sequence goes on along the minus strand of CAYWXM010000021.1, from coordinate 2,458 downwards.
GTGGAGGCGATCTGGGATCTCTTCGAGGGGTTCCGGCTGTAGCGGGACGGGGACGGCTCAAGCGGCCGGCGGTTACGTTTCGTCTGTCCACCCCCCCTCGCGGAAGAATGCCGCGATCGCGTCCAGCTCCACCTCCAGGTCATCCAGGACCTCAACGGCGGCCTCGAGATCACTTTCATGGCCCATTCGCTCGAGCACGTAGGCGAGCTCGGAAGCCCTGTCTGCGGCGAGGTTCGAGACGGCGCCTTTGAGGGCGTGGGCCGCCAGGTGCAGCTGCTCCGCGTCGCCAGCCGATATCGCGCGCGCGATTTCCCGCAGTCGCCCCGGATAATGCTTGAAATAGAGTTGGACGACTTCTCTTGCCAGATCCCGGTCACCACCCACCAGGTGCAGGAACCTGCCTTCGTCGATGTGTACTCCAGGCTCCCCCCCGACGACTTCGCGGAGCGCGGCCACGCTGCCCGGGCCGAGTAGCTGCTCGATAATCTGGTACAGCGACTCGAAGGTTATGGGTTTCGAGAGGTACCCGTCCATTCCCGCGTTCAGGAAACGCTCTTCGTCTCCCTTCATCGCGTGCGCCGTCAAGGCGACTATCGGCACATGCTGCCCGGTGTCCTTCTCGGCGCTTCTTATAGCGGCCGTGGCCTGGATGCCGTCCATCACCGGCATCTGTATATCCATCAGTACGAGGTCGAAGTGGCCGCGTGCGAAAGCGGCCACCGCCTCCCCGCCGTCGGTCGCGGTAACCACCAGATGCCCCCCCCGCTCCAGCATGCGGCTGGCGACTATCCTGTTGATCTCGTTGTCTTCGGCAAGGAGTATGCTGTAGCCTGCTCCGGGCGCGGCCTCGGGCGCGGCCTCGGGCTCGGCATGCCGTTCGCCCGCAAGAGCGACAATAATCGCGTCGAGCAGCTCGGACCGGGTAACAGGCTTGGTGATCGATCTGTCGATCCCCAGTTCCATCATGCGCGTAGAGTCCCCCGGGTGGATCGCCGAGGTCAGAAGGATGATGGCGATGCCGGAGTAGGCAGGGTCGTTCCTTACGCGCTCGGCGAATTCGAAGCCGTCCATCACGGGCATGCGCAGGTCCAGCAGGACCAGGGCGAACTTCCCGGTGCCTTTTGCGGCTGCCTCCATGGCCGTGAGGGCCTCGGGACCGCCGGCGCAGGACGTCGGGACCATTCCCCAGTTGCTCAGCATGCCCTCGAGGACACGCCTGTTGGTCGCGTTGTCGTCGACCACCAGGATCCTCAACCCTTGAAGGTCGGGCGGTTCCAGCCTCGCTACCGACTCGGGCGGCTCGGTGTCCAGGGCGAGCCCCACGTCAAAGGTGAAGATGCTTCCATTGCCCGGCTCGCTCTCAACCGAGATGGTCCCGCCCATCATCTCGACCAGCTGCGCCGATATGGTCAGGCCGAGGCCGGTGCCCCCGTATGCGCGGGTGTTGGAGGAGTCCGCCTGGGTGAAGGAGGAGAAGATGGACTCCTGTTGTTGGTAAGGAATGCCGATACCCGTGTCCGAGACGGAGAACGCCAGCACGACGCTGCCGTTCTCTTGCGACTCGAGTTGGATACGGAGTACTATCTCGCCCTTCTCGGTGAACTTGATGGCGTTGCCCACGAGGTTTACCAACACCTGGCGCAGCTTGCCCCAGTCGCCCACCATCTGGTCCGGGACCTCTTCGGGGATCTCGACGACAAGCTCGATCCCCTTTTCGTTGGCTCTTACCGCCAATGCCTTCATGGTGGTGCCGACGTTCTCGCGCAGCATAAATGGGGCGGGTGACAGCTCCATCTTCCTCGCCTCTATCTTCGAAAAATCGAGGATGTCGTTGATTATCGCCAGCAGGTCCTCGCCTGACCTCCTGAGCGTCTCCGCGTACTCTCTCTGCTCGTCAGTAAGTTCGGTGTCGAGCAGCAGCTCGCACATCCCTATCACGCCGTTCATCGGGGTGCGTATCTCGTGGCTCATATTGGCAAGAAACTGGCTTTTTGCACTGTTTGCCGTCTCAGCCTCCTCTTTTGCCTTTACAAGCTCTTCCTGAGACTTCCGCAGTTGATTGCCGACTTCAATAGCATCCATCTGATACTTGTCAGTAATCGAAATGAGCTTATCAAGACGCTCGGAAATCTTAATATAAGCAAGGGCTGTTTCATAAAACAACCTCCCTTTTTCAGTTGAATCAGCTTTAAGAGAGGGCAGTTTATCCATTAATGTGTTCTTCAGTTTGTCTGAAACAGCGTCTGCCTTTGATGTCATAATTATACCCCCCTGCTTTCTATAGGAATAATTTCAAACGGGATGTTTACATCTTCCTTAAACTCTTCAGCCACATCAAGAGCCCTTTCATTCTCCTTTTCATAGTACCATAGGACTTTTACCCTGCAGCCCTGATTTGCCGCATTGCCGAGCAGATCAAGGATATCCAGCATGCATTTTGTGCTGCTGGAGTTCATAT
>CAYWXM010000020.1:0-13515 GCA_964462595.1 uncultured Actinomycetota bacterium | reverse complement strand
GGACGTCTCCACCAAGGTTAAGGCCACGGGGGGCAAGGTCATCTGCGAGCGCGCCATGTACGGCAACGGAAGGACATGGGCCCACGACTCCATCGGGGTGTCAGGGGCCGGCTTCCTTTCGGGGTGGAAGTTCTGCGTAGATCCCGGACACGGCGGCGGCGATGCCGGCGCCATCGGGCCTACGGGTCTCGAGGAAAAGGCCGTGAACCTGGACGTATCCTTGATGCTTAGAGATTTACTAGAGGCGCAAGGGGCCGAGGTGCTCATGACCAGGGAGGATGATTCCGCGGTGAGCATCAATCAGAGGTGGCAGATGGCGAACGACTGGGAAGCGGACCGCTTCATCAGCATCCATCACAACGGCATGCTGGATGCGGGGGTAAACGGGACCGAGACCTGGATTCATTACGATGCGAGCCCGCAGGCCGTTCAGCTCGCCGGTGCCGTGCAGGAGGAACTGGTGGATGAACTGGGCCTGCCCGACAGGGGCGTTAAGAGGACTTTAATAGATTCGGTCACAGATTTCGGCGTATTGAAGTACACATATATGCCCGCCGTACTCACCGAGGCCTCTTTCATAACTAACCCCGAGGAAGAGCAGAGACTCTCCGGCAACCTCTACCTGATGCGCGAGGCTGGGGCCATCATGCGTGGGATCTGTATCGAGAGCATAGGCGCCTCTCTTCCTTCCCTGTTCGGCCCGGGCACCTAAAGCCCCCCGGACTGCGTGAACGACTCCACCGCCATACCCGGGCCCGACCCCTCCTTCTCCACTCACGTGCACGGAAGCCAGCCTATAATCGCCGAGCGGGTCATGTACTGGAACTCGCGCGGCTGTGGCACCAACACCATCGGCGCCTACTCCGACTGACCCGGCCAGGGGGTCAGCCGGGGGGTCACGCCCGGAAATCGGCCTGCAGGCACCATCCTCGATCAATATCCAGCGATGAACCTAGAGAACCCCGAAACATGTATATCTTATAACTTATAAATGACAGTTAAGTATGCGCATATGCTATAATATAAAGAGCGCCAGACGGGGGCTCTGAAAAGAGCTACGGGAGAGACGGGAAACCGTCTCTTTTCCTTTGTGGAGTAAGGCATGAGGATCCCAGGCACAGGGAATGGGGGAATGGGGCCGGGAATGGGGCCGTATCTTCGTTATTCGGTTAATAACCGACACACCAAGGGTGGATCATAGGCAGCGAGGCTGTTGGTCGGCCGATTTCCGGGCGTGACCCCAAGGCCTAAGGCTGGCCCCGAGGTTTTCCTATACGGGACCGGGCTTCATCGCGGTTGTGGACCCCCATCTTGCCGTAGAGGTTCTTCAGGTGGTATTTCAGGGTGTTCGGCGATACGTACAGGCGGCTGGCTATCTCCCGGTTGTCCAGGTCCTGCAGCAGCAGCTCCAGGACCTCCACCTCCCTCGCCGTCAACCCGAACCGCGCGCGCCAGGCCGGGTGCAGGCTCCTGCTCGCCAGCTCCTGGAAGGCCTTGCCGACGCGCTCGTCAACTATCATCTCCCCCCTGGAGACCGCGGCCACGGCGTTGGCCAGCGCGCCGGCGTCTATCTCCTTGAGGAGGTAGCCGTGCACCCCGGCCCGGATGGCCTCCAGCATGTACTCCTCCTCCTCATAGGCGGTCAGGACCAACAGCCGCGAGGGCGACCCGGAGCCCAGGATACGCCGCGCCGCCTCGATCCCGCCCATTCCGGGCATGCGCAGATCGACCAGAACCACGTCGGGCTCTTTGCCGCCCACCTCGAGCAGCAGTTCCTCGCCGTCACCGGCCTCGCCGATCACCTCGAACCTGGGGTCCAGCTCGAGCATGGTCCTCAGCCCGTGCCGCACGACGGGATGGTCGTCCGCTATGAGGACCCGTATCTTCTTCTCCCCTTCGTCCTTCTCCATCGTGCCGCCCTCTTTAAGCTCCCGCTCAGCCTCCGGCGAGGCCTCACTCCTTCGTGCCCATGCCCGGCCGTTACGGTATGCTGGCCGCATGGCGGGCCGGGCCTTTCGCCCTATGCCCTCGTGGCCCTTTCCGTCACAGGGGCAGCTCTGCTGCCACCACGGTCCCCTCGCCGGGCTCACCTCTTATACTCAGCGTCCCGTCCTGCATGCGCACCCTTTCCCGCATGCCGTAGAGGCCGTAACCTTCGGCCCGGCCTTCCGCTCCCCACCGCGCTTCCCGGTCCAACCCCGACCCGTCGTCCCGGACCGTCAGCACCACCGCATCCTCGGCCACGCGAAGGCTCACCTCCACTCTCGATGCCCCCGCATGCTTCACCGCGTTCACCAGGGCTTCCTGCGCCACGCGGTAGAGGCATGTCTCGGTGTCGGGCTGCAGGCGGCCCGCGTCCCCGTCAGCCGCGAGGCTCGCCTCCAGGCCGGCGGATTCCTTGAGCTGGCGCACGAGCAGGCTCAACGCGGCCACCAGGCCCAGGTCGTCCAGCACCGCCGGCCTCAGGTTGCGCAGTATGCGGCGCAGCTCCGTAAGGCCCTGGTCGATACGCTGCTTTATGGTGGCGATCTCCTCGCCCACTTCGTCGCCGCGGTCCATCCTCCCCTGCAGGATGTCCATCTGGTAGCGCAGGCCGAAGAGCAGCTGTATCAACTCGTCGTGGATATCCTGGCTTATGCGCTTCCTCTCCTCCTCCTGGGCGGTGAGGACCCTGCGCGCCAGTTTTTCCAACTGCGCCTCCTTCTGGTTCAGTTCCTGTTCCCTGGCCAGGATGTAATGCCTGGCCGAAAGGGCAGAGGTGGCATCCACGAACTTCTCCAGTATGCGCGAGCCCATAGACAGGGAGAGCGTCTGGTCGGGGGTGGAAGCGGTTTGCAGCAGGGTCTGCATCAGGCCCTCGCGGATGCAGCTGGAAAGGGCTTCCACCTCTCCCAGGGATATCCCCTCGCGGGCGAAGCCCTCCACCTGTCCGGCCTGGTAGGCGAGGTAGGGTTCCAGGTTTCCGGAACGCAGGGCGCCGGAAAGGACGGAAAGGAACTGGCCGATCTGGCCTTCGCCGTCGCGCAGTATGCGCATCATGCCGGCCGAGACGCCGCCATCTATCCTGAGCGCTATATTGTCGGCCAGGGCTTCCCGGTTCCTGTCTATGAGATCGGCCAGCTCCGGGACCGGGCAGGGTATCAGGAATTGCCGCATGCTCTTGAGGTCGAGCCTGAGACCACCACCACCCGCCTTTTCCTCTGCGCCGCGTTCAGCCGATCCTTGCGCCAAAAGACCATCCCCCTTCAGCGTCCAGCTTACCGCCTGATTATACTACCCGCCAGCCGCGCTCCTGCACGATAAGACCCCGCCACCCCCGCCGGGCCTGGTTTTTGTAATGCCTCGCCACCCAACGGTACGATGCTGGACTCGCCTGCGGAATAAAACCTGCGGTAGAAAACCTGCGATAGAAAACCTGCGGTAGAAAACCTGTGGTATAAACCGGCCGCTACTCAGGCCGCGGTCGCGCCTCGAGGCGAGCTGCCATCTACTGGCGCGGCGAAGCAAGTAAGGGCGAGCCGCAGACCCACCTCGTTTACCTACCCCGCTTACCCACCCTGCTTACCCACCCCGAAAACCACCCCTGGGGGTGGGGAAATAGCGGGCTCCGGGCTTTAGCTTAGAGAATGGATGGTTGTCGCGAGCCGGAGATGCCTGCAACGAGCGGCTGGGCCCGCGTCTTACCGGCAACATTTCTCGACAGCGCCAGCGTTCGTCGGCAGCGGCAACTTTTCTCGGCAGCGCGAGCGTTCGTTGGCAACGGCAATGTCTGCTGGCAGCACGTTGCCATGGTCCGGCAATCCGGCAACGGTCACGCTAAAAGCCGGCTGAAGCGCGGGTTGACCACGATCAGGGTTCGCGACATAACATGGCAGCCCCTACCGCAAAGGGGATATGCAGCAGCACGTGACCGAGTATTGACGAAGAGGACCGGGTATTGACGAAGGGGGAGATCGATGACCGTTTCAATCTGGGATGGGGTGAAGATCGGCCAACTCGCGCTGGCCAACCGTGCGGTGATGCCCGCGATGGGCACCGGGTATTGTTCCAGAGAGGGAGAGGTCACGGAGAGGCTACTCGCGTATTTCAAGACAAGAGCGGGCGGCGCGGGGCTGATAATAACGGAGGTATGTGCCGTCCATCCCCTGGGGAAGTGTCTCACAAACGAGTTGAGCGTTTACGACGACTCCTTCATGCCGGGCCTGGAGAGGCTGGCGGAGACGGTGAAGTCGGGGGGGTCGGCGATAGCCCTGCAGCTGGGCCACGCGGGCAGGGAGACCTTCGAGAGCGTTATCGGCGGACAGCCGGTGGCGCCGTCCCCCATACCGAGCCGTACCCTCATGCAGACCCCCAGGGCCCTGACCGTGGAGGAGATCGCGGAGCTGGCAGGTTGCCATGCCAGAGGGGCGAAAAGGGCGCAGGAAACCGGCTTTGACGCCGTGGAGGTCCACGCCGCGCACGGCTACCTGATCAACCAGTTCCTGTCACCATATTCGAACCACAGGGAGGATGAATACGGCGGAGACGCCGAGGGCCGTTTCCGTTTCTCCCGGGAAATAGTGCGGGAGATCAGGAGAGAGGTAGGCCCGGACTTCCCGGTCATCTTCCGCTTCTCTGCGAGCGAACTGGTCGATGGCGGGTACGGCCTGGACTATATCCTGCCCCTCCTCCCCCAGCTCCTGGAGGACGGGGTGGATGCCTTCCACGTGTCGTGCGGGGTCTACGACGCGCCGGGTAATCCGAGCATACCGGGCATGCATCACCCTGACGGTCTGAACGTGGAAAGGGCCGCCAGGGTCAAGCACGAAGTCGGGGTGCCGGTGATAGTCGTGGGCAAGATAAAGGACCCCCGCCTCGCCGACGAGATCCTGGCCGGGGGAAAAGCGGACATGGTGGCGTTCGGCAGGCAGCACCTCGCGGACCCGCTTTTCCTGAGCAAGGCTGCGGAGGGAAAGTACGACGATATCCGTTTCTGCCTCAACTGCAGCCAGGGCTGCCTGGAGCGTCTCATGCTGGAGTTCCAGCCGATCACGTGCTCCATCAATCCCGAGTGCGGGGAGGAGTGGAGAACTCCTTTAGGCCTGCCCCGCGTCAAGGGGCCTTTCCTGGTGGTGGGCGCGGGACCCGCCGGGCTGCAGGCGGCCATGACCATGAGGGAAGCGGGGGCCGATGTGCGCATAGTGGAAAAAGCGGAGGAGCCGGGCGGGCAGGTGCGTGCATGCTGTCGCCCCGAAGGCAAGGAGCCCTATGCCGCGTGGATCGATTGGGCGTCGAGACGCCTCGCCTCGCTGGGCACCGGGATCGAGACGGGGGTCGAAGCGGGGGAGGAGATGCTGTCTTCCGGCGGGTGGAAGGGAGTGGTGGACGCGACCGGGTCCACGCCGTTTATACCCGACGTACCGGGCTCGGCCTCAGGCAAATGCGCCGAGGCCAGGGAAGTCCTGTTGGGTGAGAAGGACACCGGGAAGAGGGTCCTGATCGCCGGGGCCGGTCTCGTGGGGATGGAAGCGGCGGATTATCTGATCCACCGGGGCTGCCGGGTCACGGTCGTGGAGGAGCTGGAGTATCCCCCCGTATTACCGTTAACCGCTCACGGTTACCACCTTCACGAGGTATTGAACCGGAATGGAGAGATGCTGCTGGGGAGCAGGGTAGTGGAGGTGACGGATAAGGGAGCCGTGGTTTCCGTAAGGGGAGAGCAGCGGGAGATCGAGGCGGATACGGTGGTCTGGGCGGTAGGTGCGCGGCCGGATATGGCGCTGCGGCAGGCGGCCGCGAAGGCCGGGGTGGAGGTAAAGCCGGTGGGGGACGCCGTAGAGCCCAGGCGTGTGCTCGAGTCGGTGCGCGAGGGTTACCGGGCCGCACTCGAGCTGATGGGATACGAGATACAGGTCGAAGGGGAAGCCTAGGATTCCCGCAGGCCAGGGAGGCGAAGGGATGCGGGACGCAAGGGAACCCTAAGATTCCCGTGGGCTCGGAAGGCGAAGGGAAATGGCCTTTGAAAATAGCTTTTTGTGTATATAGGCCGGAGTGTCAGTATCTGGAATCCTAAGGGGGTCTGTGTGATGAACCTGGTGATGACGGGAGCCGCGGGCGGGCTGGGCCGGCCCCTGGCCAAGCTGTTCGCGGGCAAGGGCTACAGGATGGCCCTGGTGGACATGGACGAAAAGGGGCTCGAGGCCACGGCCGAGGACGTGCGCGGCCTGGGCGCGGAGTGCACAACCTACGTGGCGGACGTGAGCGACGCGGACAAGGTCGCCGAGCTCAGGGATGAGGTGCTCTCGGAGTTCGGCCACATGGACCTGCTCATAAACAACATAGGCACGGCGGGCGAGGGGGACTTCGAGGACGTGCCCTTCGCCGAGATCCACAAGATGATCGCCGTCAACTACTACGCCACCGTGCACATGCTGCAGGCCTTCCTCCCCTCCATGATCGCCAGGGGAAGCGGCCACGTGGTGAACATGGCCTCCGTGGCCGGGCTCACGGCCATGCCCACCGGGGCCGGCTACTCGGCGAGCAAGCACGCGGTGGTGGGGATGAGCGAGGCGCTGCGGGCCGAGCTCAAGGACAAGGGCATAAAGGTGACCGTGCTCTGCCCCGCCTACGTGCGCACGCCCATCTACCACAGCATGCGTGTCTACGGCTACAGCGAGGGCTACGTGGATTCCCAACTCAAAGTGGCCATCGAGCCCGAGGAGGCGGCGGGGATCATCTTCCGCGGCATAGAGCGCGGCAAGTACATGGTCATCGTGGGGACGATCGGCAAGGTGGGCTTCGCGCTCAAGAGGATATCGCCGCCGCTGGCCAGGTTCGTCCAGTACCGCATGGATAAGTCCTACGAAAAGTACAAGACATGAGAAGGGACGCGGGGAGAGGCATGGCCGGGCGGGGCGCGGAACGGTATGGCGGCAGGGTGGCGGCGGGGCGCCCATGCGGGGCTGGAAGGCCGGGCCAGCCGGCAGGCCAGGGAGGCGGCTGCTTTGCCCCGGGGTCGGCATTACGGACAGGGGGGCGAGCTGGTCCGGGTACCCGCTTCGATGAAGATAGAGGGCTGCGCCGCGGCATGCTGTCCGCCGGCGGCAGGGTGGCTACGGGTTTAAATATCGAAATGAAGGAAATCAAGGGATTCTGACAGGGAGGGTTGTCATGGGCAAGGAAAGCGATTTTTCTCCGCAGCTGGTAGATGCGCGCGAGGTGGGTATGGACGAGGGACGGCTGCAGCGGCTGAAGAAGGTAGTGGAAGAGGACACGGAAAAGGGCACCTACGACGGCGCGGTCTTCGTGGTAGCCCGCCACGGCAAGGTGGTCATGCACGAGGCGGTGGGCAAGACCGACCTGGAGAAGGGCCGGGAGGCCAGACTCGACGACGTCTTCATCACTATGTCCGTCATCAAGCAGCCCACGGCGGTGCGCGTGCTCATGGCCGTGGAGGAGGGCAAGTTCCGGCTGGACACCCCGGTGGCCGAGGTCATCCCGGAGTTCGGCATCAAGGGCAAGCAGGGGGTGACCGTGCACCACATCCTCTCCCACACCAGCGGCCTGAACACAGAGATACCCTACATGCTGCAGCCGGTGGACAAGCTGCTGGAGATCGAGGCGGTGACCGCCGCCATGGCCGGCGAGCGCCTGCTGGTTACCCCGGGGACCATGGTCTCCTACAACGCCATCTCCTCCATGGCCATCGTGGCGGTGATGGTGCAACGCTTAGACGAGGCCGGCCGCCCCTTCCGGCAGATGCTCAAGGAGGACGTCTTCGACCCCCTGGGCATGGAGTCCTCCGCCCTGGGGGTGCCGGACAGGGTGAGGGAGCGCATGGTCCCGGTGGTGGTGAGAGACCGCACCCCCGGCATCTTCGAGCCCCTGCTCCTGGAGTCGATGAACTTCCTGCTCAAGGAGGACTCGGAGCTGCCCATCGGCGGCGGGGTGGGCACGGCCATGGACTACTGCCGCTTCGCGGAGATGCTCCGCCGCGGCGGGGAGCTCAACGGGGCCAGGATACTCTCCCCGGAGATGGTGAGGATGGCCACCTCCAGCCAGACCGGTGACCTCATCAACCACATCTGGGACTACGCGCGCGAGATGTACGGCTGGCCGGTCGTCCGCTCTCCCCTGGGGTACACGTTCTGGCTGCGCGGCGAGGGCATTTTCCCCACCGCCCACGGGCTTACCGCCTCCCCGGGCTCTTTCGCCGGCATAGGGGCGGGCTCCACCATGTTCCTGGTGGACCCGGAGCGCGACCTTACCTTCGTCTTTTTCTCCGCCGGGCTGCTCGAGGACGGCGCGAGCATCGTGCGCCTGCAGCGCCTCTCGGACCTGGCGATAGCGGCCGTGGTGGACTGAGGGAGGGTGCCGGCACCGGGGGCCGGACCCCGGGGATGCGCCCGGATCCTGGCCGAGGCCAGGTGCGTGACGGAAGGAAGTTGTTGGATGGAACGCGAGCGGTGTTCCCGATAGATCAGGAGGTAAGTTCATGTATCCGGAATTCGAGGGGATGGTGGCCGTGGTTACCGGCGCGGCGTCGGGGATAGGCCTGGCCACGGCGCGGCAGTTCGTCGAGGAAGGGGCGACGGTAGTCTCGCCGGACGTAGACGAAGCGGGGCTCGAAAAGGCGGCAGCGGAGCTGGGGGGAAGTTACGTGCCCAGGGTGTGCGACATCTCGAAGTCCGAGAAGGTCGCCGCACTGGCGGAGTTCCTGAAGGGCGAGTACGGGAAGGTGGACTTCCTGGTGAACAACGCCGCCATGGGCAAGCTCGCGGCTGTTGATGCCATGACCGAGGACGACTTCTATTACCACTACGAGGTGGACGTGAAGGGCGCCATGCTCATGGTCACGAACCTGCTTCCCTTGCTCAGAGAGTCGGAGTACGCATCCATAGTGAACATCTCGTCCTCGGCCGCGCTGGTGGAACACGTGAACCATCACTTCCTCTACTCCACCGCCAAGGCCGCTGTGCTCAAGTACACCATGCACCTGGCGAGGGACCTCAAGGGTATCCGGGCCAACGCCATACTCCCCGGCTGGGTCGACACGCCCATATATGAACGGGCCGGGTTCGATCGCTCCTTCGTGGAACAGGTATACGCCAAGGTGGTGGATTATATCCCCGCCGGGCGCCTCGCGGAGGCGGCCGAGATCGCCAACTGCATACTCTTCCTGTGCTCGCGCAAGGCCTCGTACGTGAACGGGACCACGATGCAGGTAGACGGGGGTTACATCACCGGGGCCGACTGGGGCTTTCCGTTCTAAAACGCAACCTCCGGGGGCCAACCTTTTGGGGTCAGAGCCAAAAAGCTGCGCTGGCCCCGAGGGGCTGCAAAAGATGTAAAGCCTTCTGCCAGGAAACTTGATATCCAAGATACCACCGTGATTAGTTTGGCAAGCCAAGGAGTCAGCATCTTGCGTTTTGCACCGCAGGCAAAGCATCGTCCTCGCGAGCAGGCGTATTCGGCGATGTGGCGAACTCTAAGCGCCCGGTTCTCTCAAGGTGGGGGCCAGTGTATTGCAGCAGGTTGCAACAAATCAGGGACAGAGTTAAAAAGCTGCGCTGAACCCGAGGGGTTGCAGAAAGCAAAAAATGAACCCTGACCCCTAGGAGTTTTCCAAGAGGTTTAACCCGAGGGGTTACAGAAGATGCTGCCTCGTTCGTTCGGCTTAGCTTGGGTCCTGCGTAGCGGACTTGAGCAGGCCGTGGAGGAACAGGTCGAGCAGGTCCTCGAACAGCTGCTCCGCGCCCCTGTCATAGGGCTGCGTGTAGGTGGTCAGTATGAGCAGCTTGTACATCTCGTGCATGGTGACCGCCATGCGCTCGCAGTCCATGGGACGGAAGATGCCCGCCTCGACGCACTCCTCGAGCTTGGAGGCGAGGATGCTCACCCCGCGGTCGGTTATATCGTTGAAGCGCTCGCTGGAGAAGACGAAGACCAAAGGGCCGGTCTGAAGGAATTCCCTCGTCTCGCCGTCGCGAGCCATGAAGAGGAAAGCCTCGCGGCAGAGGGTGATAAAGCTCGCCAGGGGATCGTCCTGCATGCGGGCCTGGCTTACGAACCAGTTATGCCACGACTGGATGGCCGCCCTGCAGGTCTGGTTGTAGAGGTCCTCCTTGTCGAGAAATAGCTCGCTGAGCGTTTCCGGGCTTACGCACGCCTGCTGCGCTATGTCCTCGAGCCTGGCTTCCTGGTATCCCTTTTCCGTGAAGACGGTCTGGGATGCACGGAGTATCTCGTCTCTGACCTTATCCTTACCGTTACCTTTGTTTTCCTCGTTCATGTTCGCGCCCCCTCAGCTTATTATGCTTGATACCAGCCTTGGGGTCACGCCCGAAAATCGGCCGCGTGGAGGTCGGGAGGCTGGGAAGCTGGGGAGATCCAGACTTGTCATGCAGGTAGTGACGCCCTTCTTCTATCGCGCATTATTCCCGGCACGCAATTCGCCGACCCTACGGCAGGTTTGGCGATCAAGTTATTATGTCAGGTCTTGGCATCTCACGCCCGCGGCACAAGGGTCATCTCCGGAGACGTGCCAAGCCTGTAAGGTTGATCAACGATGTTAGTCGGCCGATTTCCGGGCGTGACCCCAAGGCCTCCTACTGCTCGCCGGGTGCGGGTGGGGAAACAGGTTCCGGAGCAGGGGCCTCCGCGGGGGCGTATTTACTGCGGTACTCCTCCATCTGTTCCTCGATCTTGCCCTCCCGCGCATAGCCGGCGCGGAAACCTATAATATATCCAGCGATGTGGAAGACCAGGCCCAGGCCCCAGACGGCCAGCACCCACAGGAACCAGGGGGAATCGGAGTCGGACAGGACCCAGATGGCGATGAGTAGCGCGTTTACCAACACGTAAGAGCCGACGCTGCTAAGAAGCCACAGGAAACCGGTCTTACGTATAACGCTCTTCTCCGCCTTCACCCTCAGGTCGTCCTCCGGCGGAGGCTTCCTCTTTTCCTTCTTGCTCAATACCTACACACCTCCTGTCGACCGATGCCTTGCACGGGCCACCTGTTTGAAACACGATCCGGCGTTTCCCAGATGTACCTCCCAGTGATACTATTTTATCCCCCTGCGTGCAGACCGAAACATCATAAGGGGGCTACATTCTCCACACGTGGGGTCTACAATCCGTACCGGCCTTGGGGTCACACCCGGAAATCGGCCGACAACGGCACAAGCCCGGCCTTGTCGCGGCCTCGAAGCCTCGGGGTCACACCCGGAAATCGGCCGGGTTGCGGCCTCTGCAAGGCCTACCGAGGCCTGCGGCACCGGGGTCCTCGTAATGTGGCTGGGGCCTCTTCAAACACGGGCTCAGGCTTGTCACTGCCCAGTGTTATAACATAACTAAGTTGTACGTAATCGACAAAAGGAGAGAAGATTGCCTGACGGAGTAGGGTATAAACGCTAGGATTATGTATCGCCGCAGGGTTGTTGGCGTGGTCCCTTTATGATAGTCTTACGTTAGATGTCTAACGTCTAACGTAGGAGGAATGACAATGGCGAGGCGACTGGAAGGCGAGGTCACCTTGAGGCCGAAAAGACAATTGACGCTGCCGGTAGAGATTTGTGAAGAACTGGGAATCGAGCCGGGCGACCTGCTGGAGCTGAGCGTCGAGGGGCGCGTGCTAACCGCTAAGCCCAGGAAGGCGAGGGCGATGGACGCGATTCAGGAGATACGCGACTCGTTCGCCAGATCCGGCATTACCGAGGAAGAGCTTCTCAAGTCTGGACGCTCCGCCAGGCGTGAGATCAACCTGGAGAGCAATGGCAGGAAAAGCTAAGCCACGGGTTTTCCTGGACAGCAACGTTGTCTTCGCAGGCCTTTATTCCGGCGAGGGCGCGCCTGGGGCAATACTTGAACATGGCGCGGAGGGCAAGTTCTCGCTGGTGATATCGCGCCAGGTGCTCGACGAATTGGTGCGCACTATCGCAGCGAAACTACCCGGCGCCCTGCCGGCCCTTCATACCTTCCTGCTCAGCACACCGCTGGAGGTCTGCGAGGAACCCGCTCCACGGGACGTTAAGACATGGTCGCAACTCGTGGGGGAGGACGACGCCCCCATAGCGGCGGCGGCAGCCATAGCGGAGGTTGATTTCCTCGTCAGCGGTGACAGGCATCTCCTCAAGGCCGAGGCCGCTGCAAGGAAGAGGGGCCTTCGCATCATCTCCCCCTCCGCTTTCCTGCGCGAATCAAGTTAGGAGCGTGGGTCACGCCTTACCGGCCTTGGGGTCACGCCAGGAAATCGGCCTACCACGGCATCACGTATCCTAAAATAAAGCTTGTAAATTTAACTAAGTTATATATAATTATTAACATGTCTAGAGAATTGCGGATTCAGGAGGAAGGCGCAGTCTACCATGTAATATCCCGGGGTATTCTCAAGCAAAACATCTTCCGCGATGAAAGCGACAAGGCCTACTTCCTCAGACTTCTAAGGGAGGGCGCTGAGAGATACCTTATAGACGTCTTCGCATATTGTCTTATGGATAACCACTACCACATGTCGTTGCGGATATCCAAGGAGAATCTTTCGGAGTTTATGCACTTCCTGGGGTCGTCATACGCGAATTATCTCGTCAGAAACGGATGGGTAGGGCACGTTTTCGCGGGCAGGTTCAAGTCGATCAGGATAGCGGAGGAGGAATATCTCGTCATCGCGAACAGGTATATACATCTCAACCCGGTTGAGGCGGGCATCGTGGACAGGCCCGAGAAATACGTCTGGTCGAACTACGGCAGTTGCGTCAACGGCGGGAAAGAACGGTGGCTGGAAGAGGACTGGCTGGAAGAATACTTCGGTCCTGGCCGTGATGCAGCGAGAGAAAGATACCGCCACTTTGTTGAGGGGGGAGACGAGACGGGGTCCTGTTATCCCGAAAACGAGGTTGTCGCTCGTGCGCTGCTCGGCAGCGATAAATTCATAAGACGCATCAAGGCTTATATTAGGGACGGGAAATGGGCGGAGGAGGTAGCGGGGCACAAGGAGCTGACAAGGATCGCGTCCCTGGAAGAGGTCTACCATGCTGTGTGTTACCATCTCGGGTTTTCAGACTTGGAACAGGGTGACTATGCAAGTGATAGGGAATACCACTACGTATGCTCGCTCCTGATACATATGGCAGGCGAATATACCGCGGCATCGTGCAGGGATATCGCAGGGAAGCTCGGGGGAATCAGCGAGAACGCCCTTTCACACCGCCGTGGCGCGCTGAAAAAACGGCT
Organism: uncultured Actinomycetota bacterium; assembly: GCA_964462595.1. Classification (GTDB taxonomy): domain Bacteria; phylum Actinomycetota; class Geothermincolia; order Geothermincolales; family RBG-13-55-18; genus SURF-21. The sequence continues at coordinate 303 of CAYWXM010000020.1, read as the reverse complement.
GAGCAAGGACGGCGAGTTGCGGGCAAGGATTGATGCTGACAAGAAAGCAGTATTAGAGATGATAGAAGGCCGGGTGGTCAGCCCTGGGGCCACACCCGGCCTTGGGGTCACGCCCGGAAATCGGCCGGACCTTGGGGTCACGCCTGGAAATCGGCCGAACCAGGATGAGAAGAGTTCCTGCCTGAAAGAACAGCAATAGGCCTTGGGGTCACCTTTAAAGACCCAAGTCAAGGGTAAGCTCACCTAAGCCCCTTTCGGAAGGGGCTGGCGAAGTGCTATTGGCTTGGGAGGACACCTCCGGCA
>CAYWXM010000019.1:0-64810 GCA_964462595.1 uncultured Actinomycetota bacterium | reverse complement strand
ACACCATCAAGGTCTCCGGCCGCCGCACCGGGCCGGCGGAGATAGAGGCCGCCTTGATCGAGCACGAGGCGGTATCCGAGGCGGCGGTGATAGGGGTGCACCACGATATAAAGGGCGAGGCCGTGGTGTGCTTCGTTGTCCTGAGGAACGAATACAACCCCTCCCCCGACCTGGCCGAGGGCATAAAGGATAAGGTGGCGGAAATACTTGGCAAGGTAGGGAGGCCTGACGAAGTGTACTTCGTCGACTCCCTGCCCAAGACCCGCTCCGCCAAGATCGTGCGCCGGCTCATCAAGGCCAAGTACCTGGGCGAGGACCTGGGGGACCTGGCCTCGCTCGAGAATCCACAGGCGCTGGACGAGATCCCGGTGAAGGAGAAATAGGTTTTTTGTTCCCGAGCCTGGGGGTAACGATCCTCCGTTCTTGGTGCTTTAGCGGCCCGAGCCTCCGGGTAACGGTCTCGCTCGGCTGCGCTTGCTATCTCTGAATAAGAAGGAAACCATTGCTTGCGCGCTCGCTGCGACCGACCCGGTAGTTCTCGGGCAAGCGGCAGCACAGATGGGGAGCTCATTACCGTACGATGGTGCTTGGGAAGTGGTTTTTGTATAGTCGACACCCGGGCGTGATCCTGTCCATTTGGCCGTTTCTATGCCCTTATGGCTTCGGATCGACCCCCGGTTCTCGGGCCGGGGGGGCAGCGCAGACGAGGCGATTATAACCGGACAACGGAGCTCGGGAAGTGGTTTTTATATAGGCGACACCCGAGCTTGGGCAAAAGATATAGCCACCCTTATGCACGCATGGCTGCGACCGACCCGGTAGTTCTCGGGCTTGTTGTAGCGCATAAGGATGCGCTTCGGATCGACCCCCGGAGCTCGGGAAGGGTCTTTTGTATAGGCGACACCCGGGCGTGATCTGTAATATCTTGCCGCTTCTATGCCTGGATGCGCTTCGGATCGACCCCCGGAGCTCGGGAAGGGTCTTTTGTATAGGCGACACCCGGGCGGGGTTTCAACCAATTAGCCACCCTTATGCCCAGGCGCGCTTCGGATCGACCCCCGGGCGGGGTACCGATAGTCACGTGGTGGTAAGAAAAGGGGAAATCTGCTTTAGTATTGTGCGGAGGGTGCCTGCTTCTCGCAAATAATGCTGAAAGGGGAGATAAACTTGGACGAGTGGGATGCTGTAGTGGTCGGCGCCGGGGTAGGAGGCCTCTCGACGGCGGTACTCCTGGCCCAATTGGGAATGAAAACGCTTCTCGTGGAGAAAGACGACCGTGTTGGAGGGCGCGCTCTTTCCCTTAAAGGAGAAGAAGTGAGCGAGATGGGCCCGGCCTGGTACAGGCGTTTGATTGCGGGACAATATTGCTATCTGGCCGAAGCAAGCCCCTCTATCGAGGAGATGGCCGAGAAAAGAATGCTTGACGGTTACACCCTGGACCTCGGCTATCACGGGGTTAGCGTAGCGGGAGAAGGATATTTTGCGACCCTGCGGGAGCTCATAGGTGGGTATGGATCGCATGCGGTAAATATTAACCCATTCCTGACCGGATCCTGGATCGGCGGGCAGTTCTATAGAGAGCCGCCTTTGAGCAGCAGCACAGACATGGACGAGAAGATCGATGCGGAATTGCAGCGGATAGGAAAGAAGTTCCTGGACTTCTTCGGGAAGATACTCAAGCTGAGCCCGGAGGACGCGGAGAGGCTGGACAGTGTATCCCTGCACGATCACCTGGTGGACATCGGGTTCGCGGAGAGCGAGATCCTATATGATTATTTTCGCTGCATAGGCACGTTGATCACCACCATCAACAACCCCCACGATATCTCCATTGGCGACATCCTGCGTTATACTTCGCAGGTGCTGATCCCAGTGATCATGAAAGGGAAGCAAGTTTACGTGGGGGGGTTCACGGAGAACGGGGTAATGGCCTGGCCGCAGGCGGTGGCGGGAAGGTTCGCGGACTTCGGGGGCGAGCTGCGGTTGGGAACAACCCTGAAATCCATAAAAGTCGAGGGCGGAAAAGTCACCGGGGTCAGGGTAAGCGGAACGGAGGGCGAGGAGTTAATACCGGCGCGTCGCGTGGTTCTCAACCTACCCATGCAGGAGCTTTTCAAATATGTAGACGAGAGCGTCTTCCCCCCAGAGTTCGCTGCCAGGATAAGATCCCTGTACGGATACGGCAGCCTCAGCCCCTATTTCGGACTGTCGGGACTGCCGGTGCCGGAGGAGCATGCCAGCCGTCTTATGAAAACCCCTTGCGTGGTGCCACGTTCGGAAGGCTTCGACTGGGACGTGTACATGGCCTGGAATATACAGTCTTACATCGACCCGAGTTGCGCCCCGGCCGGAAAACACCTCTTCACGGCGTATTTGCCCCTTACCGAAGCGGAGTCCCATAACCGGGAGTTGGTGATGAAGGTGGTTAGGGACGTCCCCGATTTCCTCGAGGGTGTTTATCCCGGCTTCAAGGATGCGATCGAATGGGAGCTTTACCCGGTTTGCGTAAAGCTGGAGGGGGTCGCTAAAAGCGTGACCCAGGCGGGAAGCCTCAAGCCGGATGTCAAGGCTCCAGGACTGGAAGGCCTGTTCTTCGCCGGTGACACGGCAAGGGGATATGGCGTGGCCATGGACTGTGCCTGCTCCAGCGGTATCCTCTGCGCCTCCGCTATAACCGGCCTAACCTACGGAGTTAATTAAGCTCGACGCTCGACAGCCTGCATCGCGGAAGCGACAGCGACGCCCGGAGGGCGGCGCGGCGGTGCCTGTGCCTGAGCGCTTCCCAGCGCTCCGGCCTGGCACGCGTGATCTGCGCACCCAAAGCCCGTTCTATAACCAGCGGAAGCGACAGCGACGCCCGGAGGGCGGCGCGGGCACGAATACGTACGGACGATGACACTAAAAAGGCGCCCCCGTGGGGGCGCCTTAAACTCGGTGCTTACTACAGTTCTGGTCCGCCTTTGAGGCCCAGGATCTGGCGGGTCTCGTCAGGTGTGGCGGGCTCGCGGTCGGCGAGTTGCACGATCTTGGCCGCCTTTTCAACTTGCTCGTAGGATCCCTTGGCAAGAACGCCCTTACTCACGGTGATATTGTCCTCGAGCCCTACGCGGATGTGCCCGCCCTCAACGGCGGAGATGAAAGCGCCGCGGAACTGGGCCGGGCCAACGCCGCATGTGCTCCAGGTAGCGTCGTCGGGGATGAGTTCCCTGAAGCGGTAGAAGTTTGCGAGGTCAATGGGGCAGCCTCCCAGGACGCCCCACACGAACTGGTAGTGCATGGGCTCCACGAAGATGCCCTGGGGGCGGACGAAGAGGGTGTTGTAAATGCCGCCGTAGTCGTAGACTTCGAGCTCAGGCTTGGTGCCGGCCTCCTTCATAACCGTGGCATACTCTGTGAGCATCTGGAAGGTGTTGGTGAACACGATCTCCCCCAGAACGGTGTGGTTCTTCCAGTCGCCGAGGGCGAAGTTCATGGAATTGGTGTTCAGCGATGCCATCTCCGGTTTGAGCTGTTTTACCACGTTGATGCGTTCCTCCGGCGTGGCGCCAATTCCGATGGCCGTGGAGAGATTGATGACGATGGGGCATTTCTCGGTGATGCCCTTGACTATCTCCCGCAACACGTCGATGCTGGCGGTGGGAAAGCCCGTCTCCGGGTCGCGTGCGTGAATGTGCACGATGGCGCAGCCGGCGTTGTAACACCGGTAAGCCTCCTCGACGAACTCCTCCGTGGTATAAGGCACGGCCTCGTTCTGGGTCTTCATCGTCGCGGCTCCGGTTAAAGCCGCAGTGATGATGCATTTATCCTCGAGTGACATGGCAACACCTCCTGCTGATCTGGTATGAATACAAACCGTCCCGAAACTTCCCCATTTGCCGGATGTTGGGAAACAAAACAATCCTAATACAGACAATACATAAAAATCAATTCATTGCACCGGGACGCAGGGGTGTAATGGGTGACGCCATTTGATAATGTAGATATATCCGCACGATCCGATGTTGCAGCCACGTAGATTCGGCAGGGGCCAAGGTGATTGAAGGAGGAGGAAGATGGAGCAATTCAACCCGGGCCAGATCAAGAAGAATATAAAGCAGCTCAAGCAACGGGAGCAACAGTACCTGTACTATCTCGGCCAGCTTGCTTACCAGGTCGGCGAGGAGGGAAGGCTGGAAGATGCTGGCATGCTCGAGGCGCACAAGACGCTCAAGGACATATACATGCAGATAGTCCAGGGAGAAGACGCGCTGGAACAGATCAAGGCAGCTAAAGAGGCCGCGCAGAGCCCGCGCTGTCCCAGGTGCGGCGAGCCGCTTCCCAAGGGAGCTGTCTTCTGCGCCAAGTGCGGTTACAACCTGTCCGCTCCACCCGGCGTGGCAGCGACCCCGGCGGCGCCTGCCGCGGCTCCCGCTCCCGCGCCTACGTCCAGGTTGTGCCCCAAATGCGGGGCGCCACTTGACGAAGACGCTGTTTTCTGCGGCAACTGCGGGGCGAGAGTAGAAGGCGGGGAGACAGTTGAGGCAGCTACCGCGCCGCCTGCGCCTCCCGCGATGCCTGCTCCATCTGTACCTCCCACAACTCCGGTTCCATCCGCGCAGAAAGCCCCGGCGGCGCAGAAAGACGGGGAAACCGACCCGCCTGAAAGTGGACCGGAGACACCGGAGACCGGGAAGGAAGCCGCGGCTCCATCGCCGGGGGCAGAAAAGGCGGGGGAGGATATGCCCCCGCTCGAGGAGACACTTGCGTGCCCGAAGTGCGGAGCCGACATCCCCGAGAAGGATATGTTCTTCTGCCCCAAGTGCGGGACGAAGGTACGCTGATGATCCAGGTATATACGGGAGACGGCAAGGGTAAGACCACCGCGGCGCTGGGGCAGGCCTTGCGGGCTCTTGGGCACGGCATGAGTGTGTACATGATCCAGTTCATGAAGGGCAGGACATACGGAGAGCTAGTGACCTGCGAAAACAACCTTGACGATTTCACAATCGTCATGTCCGGGCGCGACGAATTCGTAAAGAAGGGCGAGCCTGAAGAAGTCGACCTGCGCATGGCACGCGAGGGATTCGAGCTGGCGAAAAAGGTGGTGGCGGAGGGAGGACACAACATGCTCATCCTCGATGAGATCAACGTAGCCATGGATTATGGGTTGCTTCCCGTGCCGGAGGTGATGGATTTTCTGCGCTCTTGCCCGCCCGAAATGGAGATAGTCTGTACCGGCCGATATGCGCCCGACCAGTTGATGGACCTCGCGGATCTGGTGAGCGAGGTGCGTGAGATAAAGCACCATTACCAGAAGGGCGTGCAGATGAGGAAAGGTATCGAGTACTGAGCCGCAAGGGTCCGTCGGATTTACCTGCCTGCTGTCCAAAGGGGTGAGAGATGCAAGGAAAGAAAAAGTGGTTCGAGGGCGAGTTCCTCACTTCTCCTTTGCGGGATGCCACCTTCACCACCGTATCCGGAGAGGAACTGCAGCCGCTGTATACGCCGGATGATATCCAGGACCTCGATTACGAGAGAGACCTGGGCTACCCCGGCTCCTATCCCTACACGCGGGGAATACAGCCGACCATGTATCGCGGCAGGCTGTGGACCATGCGCCAGTTCGCGGGCTTCGGCTCTGCCGAGGACACCAACCTGCGCTACAAGTTCCTTCTCGCACGGGGCCAGACCGGGCTCTCGGTGGCCTTCGACATGCCCACCATCATGGGCCGCGACTCCGACGACCCACGCTGCGAGGGCGAGGTAGGCCGCTGCGGGGTGGCCATAGACTCCCTGGCCGACATGGAGGTCCTCTTTTCGGGAATAGACCTGCGCGGCATCACCACCTCCATGACCATAAACGGGCCCGCATCGGTGCTGCTCGCCTTCTACCTCTGCGTGGGCGAGAAGCAGGGGGCCTCTTTCCGCGAGTTGGGCGGGACCATACAGAACGATATCTTAAAGGAATACACAGCCCAGAAGAGCTGGATCTTCCCACCCCGGCCCTCGCTGCGCATCATAACCGACATCCTGGCCTTCTGCTCTCGTGAGGTACCGCGCTGGAACACCATCTCCATCTCCGGCTATCACATAAGGGAGGCGGGGTCCACGGCGGTGCAGGAGCTGGCCTTCACGCTGGCGGACGGGTTCGCCTACGTGGAGGCGGGCATTGAGGCCGGCCTGGACGTGGATTCCTTCGCTCCCCGCTTCTCCTTTTTCTTCAACTCCCACGTCGATTTCTTCGAGGAGATAGCCAAGTACCGCGCGGCGCGGCGCATATGGGCGCGCCACATGCGCGAGAGATACGACGCCCGCGACCCCCGTTCCTGGATGCTGCGTTTCCATACCCAGACGGCGGGGTGTTCCCTGACCGCCCAGCAGCCGGAGAACAACATCGTCAGAACCGCCTTCCAGGCCCTCTCCGCCGTGCTCGGTGGCACCCAGAGCCTGCACACCAATTCCATGGACGAGACCCTGGCGCTGCCCACCGAGAAAGCGGTGGAGATAGCCCTGCGTACCCAGCAGCTCATCGCGCATGAGACCGGGACCGCCAGCACCATCGACCCCCTGGCGGGTTCGTATTTCGTGGAGGCCATGACCGACCGCATGGAGGAAGGGGCGGAGGAGTACTTTCGCAGGATCGAGGAGCTGGGCGGGGTTCTGGAGGCCATCGATCAGGGATTCTTCCAGCGAGAGATAGCCGATGCTGCCTACCGTTACCAGCGGGAGATCGAGCGCGGCGACCGCGTGGTGGTGGGGCTCAACCGCTTCCAGAACGAGGATGAGACCCTGTCCATAGACCTGCTCAGGATCGACCCCGCGGTGGAAAAGAAGCAGCGGGACAGGCTGGCGGAACTGCGCACCTCCCGCTCCGCCTCACAGGTGGACACCTGCCTGGCTGCGCTGAAGCGGGGGGCGGAGGGAGACGCCAACCTCATGCCCCTCATTCTGGCCTGTGCCCGCGCCTATTGCACTGAGGGCGAGATCATAAGTACGCTGCGCGAGGTCTTTGGAGAGTACAGGGAAACGGTGCTCTTCTGAGGGGCGACACGTAAAAGCCCCACACGTTGCGTGCGGGGCTTTTAAAGCGCAGTTGCGAGGAGGTCTCCGGATGCGTCAGTCCTTGAGGAGCTTTTTCTTCTGCTTCTCGAACTCCTCCTGGCTGATGTCGCCCTTATCTCGCAGCTCGGACAACTTATGCAGCCTGTCGGTGGCGTTTGACGCCTGGTCGAACTCCAACTCCTTCCGATACGCCTCCGCGCTCTCGACGTCCTGTTTCGTTACGGGGCGGAAGATGAAATAAAACAGTACGCCCAGCAATGGGAGAATGATTATCACCAGCAGCCACCCCGCAATCGCCCAGCCCGAGAGGTCATCGCGCCGGAACAGATCGACCAGCGCGAATCCCCACATGAAGGCGACAGGGATCCAGATAAGGAGCAGAAAAAACCCCTCCCAGAACGATATCCCATCCGATGCCATTTCACTCCCCTTTCTCTACCCGTGGACTATGTGCGGACCAGCCCTCCAAGCGGTCGCATCGACAGTGGCAATACATGCAATACATAATACATATAACATAAAGAGCTTCCCGAGTCGCCTGTATGGGTGACCGGGTCGAACACCTGGAAGACCAAACCTTTTGTCCCGGTTTAGCGGCTTTGATCAGGATGATCGGGTGGCCACCGAAAGCTTTTCGGTCAATGGCGACAACCGAGACTTTACGGCATAGATTGCAGGCCCACTGCGAGGATGGAGATCTTCGGTGAGCGATTCCGGCGATCACGCGGGTTTCCTTCCCGCGCGGAGGCTCCAGATCACGGCCTGTTCCTTGCTCGCGCCCAGATAGGCGCTCACGCAGTCACATTTAACCTGGAAAATAAAGAAAATGTTGTGGTCGTCGTCCTCCAGGGTCTCGAAGTTGCCCTGCCCTTTGGCCATGATAACATCGGCCTCGTCAAAAGCAGCGCGGAATTCGTCGGAAGACCTGGAGATGTCCACGCCCGCCATGGCCAGGCCCGTGCTTATCACCCTGCATATGCCATCCAGGCCTGCGTAGGCGGCATCTTCCAGCAGGGCGTCGTTTATCGCCGGGCCACCGCGTACCGCCGCGGTGAGGTCCAGGCCCGGGAATTCCCGCAGCAGGGCCTCACAGAGAAGGCGGTCCATGATGATCTCGCCTGCGTTGTCGCAGATGAGAAGGGCGCGCGTCGCTTTTTCCAGGTCACGGCGCAGAAGCTGGCCGTGGTCGATGAACGGTTCGGCCTCCAGGACCCTGGCGAGGTTCTCTCCCAGGTCGCCCGGGTTGGCCCGCGCCCCGAAGTCTATGATATTTCCGGCGACCGCCGCCCGCAGGGCAAAGGGGAGGGGGTCGGATAGCCTGCCCGCTTCCTCGAGGAGCCCCGGCAGGATCTCCATGGCTTTACGGTTGCTTTCCCGTTTGAGCTGAAGGAAAGGGTCCTCCATGCCGGATAGCTCCTTGATGAAGTCGTAGAAGAGCGCCGCCGCCTCGGGCGGGCTGCAGGAGGGGTTGACATCGCTAAGAAGCGAGGCTGTGGAACGCATGGCCTGACGAATCTCTTTTTCCTCCAGGCCGCTCAACCTGGCGGCCCGGTATGCCTGAGACATCATGCAGGGATAGCACTCTGCAAAAAGCCTCATGCCGGCTCCTCGCTGAAAACCAGCCGATCCCCGGCGGCAAGATCGACGAAAGTGGAGGGGAAGCGCTCGCGGAATGCCTTGAGCATCTGCGTGCAGTGGCAGGGGCCTAACAGGCGCGCCCTGCTAAGATCGTCGAAGGGCCGGGAGTCATGAAACCCACCAACAACGGCGTAGGGCGTTTCCACCGTACAGGCTACATTCCATATCCTCTCCAGACCGGGATGGGAACACCCCACAAGGAGCAGGAGACCCAGCGGTGTCTCGGCCAGCAGGGACTGCTCGTGCAGCCCGTCCGCACTGAGGCGTATAGCGGTCAGGCCGTTGTCCAGGGGTTGTACCCCCTCCCCTTTCGCAATGCCGCCCACGAGTGAGCGAGGCACGTAATCGGACAGGATCACCTCGCCGGAGAAACCGGCGTCCTGCAAAGCTCGGAACCCGCCGTAATGGTCCATATGAGAATGAGACAGGAAGAAGATGTCGATATCCGAGGGTTCGCGCCCGCACAGGGACAGGTTGTGCAACAGGTCGTCTCCGCTCGGCCCCGCGTCGAAGAGCAGGGTGTGTTCCCCTTCCAGGAGCATGGAAAGCCCCCAGCAGGAACGGAAACCCTCACGAGCGCGGTTATCGACCACCATGGTCAGCGATGAATACGACATGCCGTCTCCTTTTAACGGTCAGGGTCATTGCGATCGGATAATCCAACCATACCACATAAATACGGCCAGCCTCGAAGCCCGCGCAAGTAGCCCGCGCTTTACGATGCCAGCGTAACGCGGCCTCGCATATGCGTCTGGGCGGTGGAAGCACGGCCATCTTAAGCCCCGCCGGGATTTGCGCGTCGCTGGAATTCCTATATACTGGTGGCGTCCATTTGTCCTACCGCTGAGCTGTTAGCCGATATCGGGAGCGACGGTGAGCCTCGTGAAGCATCGCATACTCATAGCGAAACCGGGCCTGGACGGGCATGACCGGGGCGCCAAGGTGGTGGCCCGGGGACTTGCCGAGGCGGGTTACGAGGTCGTTTACACGGGCCTGCATCAAACCCCCGAGCAGATCGCAGAGGCGGCGCTGCAGGAAGATGTAGATGCCGTGGGTATGTCCATACTCTCCGGTGCGCACATGACCCTGTTTCCCAGGGTGTTGCAGCTCCTGGGAGAGAGAGGGGGAGAGGGCATCCTTGTCTTCGGAGGTGGCATCATACCCGAGGAGGATGCGGATAAGCTCAAGGACCTGGGTATCGCGGGTATTTTCACCCCCGGGACGCCGATCTCGGAGATCGTATCTTTCCTGCAGAAAAGTCTAGATGAGGGTCGGGTTGATTGAGGCGAAAAACATCTAATATAATAGGATGGCCCGTGCCGGAGATGCCCTGTCTTTCCACGGGCGGAACCCCGGCATTAGAGATAAAGTAAGGTAAGCGATATAGGATGAAAAAAGGAACGGAGCGGGGTTAATCATGTGCGCTGAAGAAGTAGATTTCGTTGAAAAGTACGACCTCCTCGGATGCATCCAGTGTGGAAGGTGCACGGGTGGTTGCCCTGTCGCCCTGAGAACCAACCTCAGGGTCAGGAGTTTCATGTACGATGGCCTGAACGAGGAGCGCCTGGAGGAGATGTCCGAGAGGCCGGAGATCTGGGACTGCACAACCTGTTACACATGCGCCGCCCGTTGCCCCAAGGGCTTGGAGCCCCTGGAGGTGCTCATCGGCCTGCGCAGCCTGCAGATCGAGGAAGGCAAGGTTCAGCCCACGGTGCGTGACGCGCTTGAATCCATCTTCAAGGACGGAAACCCCTGGGGCTCGCCGCGGGCAAAACGCCTGGACTGGGCGGAGGGCCTGGACGTAAGGATCCTGGAGCAGGGAGCGGAGGAGACCACGGACGTGCTCCTGTTTATCTGCTGCACCGATTGCTACGACCCCCGGGTGATGAAAGTAGCCCAGGCGCTGGTAAAGGTGCTGAACGCGGCGGGCGCGGACTTCGGCCTTATCGGCGAGGAAGAGAGCTGCTGCGGCAGCGAGGTCAGGAGACTGGGGGAGGAAGGCCTCTTCGAGATGTGCGACGAGGAGAACGTTGAGTTGATGAACTCCTTCAACGTCAACCGCATAGTGACCATAAGCCCGCACTGCTATAACGCCTTCAAAAAGGAGTACCACGGGCTCAAGCACCCGGTTCAGCATTACACCGAGTTCGTGGCCGAGCTGATCGAGCAAGGCAAGCTTGAGCTGCCCAAGGAGATCAACAAGGTCGTCACCTATCACGACCCCTGCTTCCTGGGCAAGCAGAACGATATCTACGACGAGCCCAGGTATATCATCAACCACATCCCCGGGGTGGAGTTCCGGGAGTTCGACCGCTGCCGGGAGCGCAGCCTGTGCTGCGAAGGCGGGGGAGGCAAGATGTGGGTGGAGAGCGAGTCCAAGGAGGAGAGGCTTGCCGAGGTCAGGATCGAGGACGCCAAGGAGATGGGTGCCGAGGTCGTTGCCGTGGCCTGTCCTTTCTGCCTGCTCACGCTGGAGGATGCCACCAAGGTCAAAGGAGTGGAAGAGGAGATCAAAGTGATGGATATCCTCGAGCTCCTGGCTGAGGCTTTGTAGATAGATCGAGCCATAGCGCTGTCATAGCAGGAACCGGATGAAAAGAGAGAAGAGGTGAATCGCGTATGAACATGGTGGTATGCGTAAAGAGGGTCCCGGACACCTCCGAGTCCGAGGTCCACATCGATGCCTCCGGAAAGGATATCGACAAGAGCAGACTATCCTTCGGAATCAACGAGTGCGATAACTACGCCGTTGAGGAGGCCATCCAGATAAAGGAACGCCTCGAGGGCAATGTTACCATAATCAGCCTGGGCGGCAAGGAGAGCGACGAGGTGATCCGCATGGCGCTGGCCAAGGGAGGGGACGAGGCCATCCGCCTGGAGGACGACGCCTTCGCCGGCGGAGACGCCCTGGCCATAGCCAAAGCGCTCGCGGCTGCCATCAAGGGGCTGGAATACGACATCGTGTTTGCCGGAGCCCTGACCGACGACGATGGCTACGCCGCGGTGCCGGTAGCCCTGGCCGAACTGCTGGGGGTACCCCACGCCACCTATGTAAAAAAGGTGGAGATCCTGGAGCCGGGCAAGAGGGCCAAGGTCGGACGGGAGCTCGAGGGCGGGCTCATGGAGTTCATGGAGATCGATATGCCCTGCGTTCTGGGTATACAGACCGGCATCAACGAGCCCCGTTACGCTTCATTCAAGGGCATCAAGCAGGCGGCTAAAAAAGAGATCGCTTTGAAGTCAGCCGCCGACCTGGGATTGGATGCCTCTGACCTGGGTGAAGCCGGCTCGTGGGCCGCGCTGGAGAAGTTTTCGCTTCCGGTAGTGGGAGAGATGGCCGAGATGCTCGAGGGCGAGCCAGACGAGACCGCGGCCAAATTGGCCACCATCTTGAAAGAGAAGGGGCTGGTGTAAATGAAAGACATATTCGTGCTTATGGAGCATCGTCGCGGCGAGATGCGGGACGTCTCCGTGGAGATGATGTGCGGCGCCGCCAAGCTGGGTGGCAACGTGGTTGCCGTACTGCTGGGCAAGGACGTAGACGCCTTCGCGGACAAGGCTGCCGGTTTCGCGGATAAGGTGCTTTACGTAAACGACCCCATGTTCGAGAACTTCAACTCCGAGCTGTACCAGATGGCGCTCTCCGCGCTCATCAAAGAACACGGGCCCGGAGTCGTGCTCATCGGCAATACCGCACAGGGCGTCGACATGGCACCCGCCCTGGCCGTGGAGTTGGGAGCACCCCTGGTGACCGACGTTACCGCCATGGAGATGGAGGGAGACAAGCCCAAGCCTACGCGGCAGTTCTACGGCGGCAAGCTGGACGCTCACCTCACCATGAAAGACGCCGACGTCTACCTGCTCACCATCCGCGAGGCTACCTTCGTGGCCGAGGAGCCCTCTAAGTCCGGGGAGATCGTCAAGGCCGCCAACCCGGTCAGCGAGGAAGTCTCCTTCCACAAGTTCCTGGAGTACGTGGAGCCCGAGGTGGGCGAGGTGGATATCACCCAGTCCGCGCTCCTGGTGGGAGTGGGCCGCGGCATCCGCGAGGACAAGAACCTGCCCGTGGTGGAGGAGCTCGCGCAGGCCATAGGAGCGGACCTAGCCGCCTCGCGCGCCGTGGTGGACGCCGGCTGGCTGCCCTCGGACCGCCAGGTGGGTATATCCGGCAAGACGGTAAAACCCAAGCTCTACCTCGCGGTGGGTATATCCGGCGCTTTCCAGCACGTTACGGGCATGAAGGGCTCCGAGGTCATAGTGGCCATCAACAAGGACCCCGACGCCCCCATATTCGGCATCGCGGATTACGGCATAGTTGACGACCTTTTCAAGGTCGTCCCCAAGCTGGTGGAGAAGGTCAAGGAGTTGAAGGGCGCTTAAGCGTTGTCATTGAGCCCGGACTCCTCCGGTTGCCATAATGAAATTGCAGGATAATCGACCTTTTGCGAAAGGCACTAGGAGGAAGAAAGACATATGAACGGTAAACCAAAGATCGGGGTCTACGTCTGCCACTGCGGCACGAATATCGCCGCCAACGTGGATGTCGAGGAAGTGCAGGATTTCGCGGCGACCCTCCCGGACGTGACGGTGGCGCGCAACTATTCTTACATGTGCTCCGACCCTGGGCAGGCACTGATCGTCGACGATATCAAGAAGAACGGGTTGAACCGCGTCGTGGTCGCCTCCTGCTCTCCGCGCATGCACGAGCCAACCTTCCGCAAGACGCTGGCCTCAGCGGGCCTCAATCCATACTTCCTGGAAATGGCCAATATAAGGGAGCAGTGCTCCTGGGTGCACTCGGACCGCGAGGCCGCGACAGAGAAGGCCAAGCGCATCGTGGAGTCGGCGGTGGTAAAATCGATGCGCCTGGAGGCCCTGGACGCTAAAGAGGTGGACGTGGAGCCCTCCTGCCTGGTCATCGGCGCGGGGATCGCTGGCATACAGGCCGCCCTGGACATCGCGGACGCGGGGTTCAAGGTCTACCTGGTGGAGAAGAGCCCCTCCGTGGGAGGGCACATGATTCAGCTCGACAAGACCTTCCCCACCCTGGACTGCTCGGCCTGCATCCTCACCCCCAAGATGGTGGACGTCGCCAATCACCCCAACATAGAGCTCATGACCTATGCGCAGGTGGAGGAGATAGGCGGATACATAGGTAACTTCGACATCAAGGTGCGCAAGAAGTCCCGCTACGTGGACATGGAAAAGTGCACCGGCTGCGGTGACTGCGCCGAGGCCTGCCGCATGGCGTGGCGTTTCCCCAACGAGTTCGACGAGGGCATCGGGATGCGGAGCGCCATATACATGCCCTTCCCCCAGGCCGTACCGGCAAAGTACACCATCGACAAGGACACGTGCCTGATGCTGACCAAGGGCAAGTGCGGCGATTCGCCCAAGTGCGTCGACGCCTGCCAGGCCAAAGCCATCAACTTCGACCTCCAGGACGAGGTGGTGGAGTTCAAGGTGGGCACGATCATCGTCGCCACCGGATACGACGTTTTCGACGCCAGGCTGAAGCCGGAGTACGCTTACGGCGTGTACGACAACGTGCTCAACGCCCTGGAGTTCGAGCGCCTGGTAAACGCCTCCGGCCCCACCAGCGGCAAGATCGTGATGCTAGACCGCAGCAAGAAGAAAAAGAAGAAGAAGGAGGGCGAAGAGGAAGAGCCCAAGGTCCCCGAGAGCATAACCTTCATCCAGTGCGTGGGGTCCCGCGACAAGAGCGTGGGCAACGAGTATTGCTCCCGCGTGTGCTGCATGTACACCGCCAAGCTGGCCCACCTCGTAAGGGACAAGTTACATGACTGCGAGGTCACCATCTTTTACATGGACGTGCGCGCTTTCGGAAAGGGTTTCGAGGAGTTCTACGACCGCGTCAGGCGCGAGGGCGTCAGGTATGTACGCGGCAATCCATCCGAGATCTACAAGAGGGGCGACAAGCTCATCGTGAGGGCCGAGGATACCCTGACCTCCACGCCGATGGAGCACGAGACGGACATGGTGGTCCTCTCGGTGGGGCTGGTGCCGCGCAGGGACAACCGCGAGATCATCGACCTGCTCAAGCTGTCGCAGACCTCGGACCTCTTCTACATGGAGGCGCATCCCAAGCTGCGCCCGGTGGACACCGCCACGGACGGCGTATATCTTGCCGGCGTGTGCCAGGGCCCCAAGGACATACCCGACGCCGTAGCCCAGGCCAAGGGCGCGGCCTCGGCGGCCATGATCCCCATGGCCTCGGGCAAGGTGAAGGTGGAGGCCCAGACGTCGTTCGTCGACGAGTCGACCTGCCGCGGCTGCGGCTTCTGCGTAGAGCTCTGCCCCTACACCGCCATCGAGCTGGTGGAGGTAAACCGCATGGGATGGCCGGTGAAGGTGGCGCGGGTGAACGAGGCCCTGTGCAAGGGTTGCGGCGCCTGTGCGGCCGCATGCCTTTCCGGCTCCATCCAGCAGCGCTCCTTCAAGGACTGGCAGCTGTTACCGCAGATAAAAGCCTTGGGGGTGATGTAAAACATGGCTGAGAACAACGGCGATTTCGAGCCCGATATAGTGGCTTTCCTGTGTAACTGGTGCTCATATGCCGGCGCCGACCTGGCGGGCACCTCCCGCGTCCAGTACCCGTCAAACGTGCGGGTGATCAGGGTCATGTGCTCGGGCAGGGTGAACCCGCTCTTCATAGTCAACGCGCTGCAGCAGGGGGCGGACGGGGTCATCGTCTCCGGATGTCACCCCGGCGACTGCCACTACATGACCGGGAATTATTACGCCAGGCGCCGCTTCAACCTCATGCGCAACTTCCTGGAGTACCTGGGAGTGGATCCCAGAAGGGTGCGTATGAGCTGGGTTTCGGCCTCCGAGGGCGGCAAGTGGAAGGAAGTCATAGAGGAGGTCACCAAGGACATCAAGGAATTAGGGCCCATGGGACAGTTCAAACGGAGGCAGTTAAATTGGTAGACCTGAACAAACTAAGAGAGAAGGCCAGGGAGGTTATCTCCAGGGAGGACGTAAGGGAGCTGATAGGTTACCGTCCCGGCACCTTCGGTTTCCGTGCCCGTCCCGCTTTCGTCACGGGCCCTGACGATGTGGACGAGCTCATATTCAGCCCTGCCTGCGTGAACAACCTGGCCAGCTACATAGTCCTGGAGGAGAAGCTCCCGGTAAAGCGGGGGGAGGAGCCCGACCTGCGCAAGGTGGCGGTGATGGTCAAGGGCTGCGATTCCCGTGCGCTGTTGCAGCAGATGGAGGAGAAGGCCTACGACCGCGACCACATCCTGGTACTGGGGATACCCTGCCGGGGCGTGGTGGACATGGCCAAGGTCGAGGCGCGTTTTCCGAACATACTGGAGCTGGGGGATATAGAGCTGGAGGGCGACAAGTTCGTGCTTACTTTTAACGGCACGAAGGAGGAGATCCCCAAGGAGGAACTCCTGGCCGACAAGTGCATACGCTGCCGCTTTCCCACACCCCTCGTGTATGACGAACTCCTGGACGAGGAGGTAAAACCCTTCGCCGAAGACGATTACGCGGACATAAAAGCTCTGGAGGAGAGGTCGGAGGAGGACAAGTGGGAATACTGGGAGGAGAAGTTCTCCCGCTGCATACGCTGCTATTCCTGCCGCAACGTCTGCCCCATGTGCTATTGCGAGGACTGCGTTCTCGAGCGCCTGGCCCCCCAGTGGATACGCCGCAGCAACGACGTAAGCGAAAACACCGCCTACCATATATCCAGGGCTTTTCACCTCGCGGGACGCTGCATACAGTGCGGTGAGTGCCAGAGGGTGTGCCCCATGGATATCCCGCTCATGGAGCTGAACCGCAAGTTCAGCAAGGACGTGGAGGAGCTCTACGACTACGAGCCGGGCACGAACGTCGCTAATCCGCCATTGCTCTCGACCTTCAAGGTCGAGGACAGTGAAGAATTCATTATGTAAAAGGTGGGTGCCATGGCAAAGAAACTAAGCAAGGATAAGGTCAAGGAAGCCCTCGGGGAGCTTGCGAAGTCCCGCCTCGTGACGCCGGTCAAGTCGGACGAGGTGGTTATCTTCAGGCAGATAACCGATCCCGAGGAGGCTTACCTGGAGTACGGGAACTCCACCGTTCCCCCCAAGAACATCGTCTTCCCCCAGACAGAGACCATGTTCAGTTTCCAACTGGGAGACCCGGAGTTAGTGGAGAAAAACGTCGAGGAAGAGGGAGCCACGGTGATATTCGGCATCCGTCCCTGCGACGCTCGGGCGATGTCCATAGTGGACAAGCTGTTCTCCTGGGACTTCGAGGACCCCTATTACCTCAAGCGCCGTGAGCAGACAACGCTGGTGGGCATGGCCTGTATAGAGCCCCCCTCGGTGAACTGCTTCTGCACTTCGCTGGGCGGCAGCCCCTTCGGCACCGAGGGCCTGGACATGCTGCTCACCGACATGGGCGATTACTACCTGGTGCAGACGCTCACCGACAAGGGCAAGAAGCTCGAGGAGACGTTGTCTTCTCAGCTCGAGGAGGCGGCGGCCGACGACGAGAAGAAGGCCGAGGAGATGGCCGCAGAGTCGGAGGGCAAGATCAGGCGTTCCATCTCGACCGAGGGCATCCCCGAGAAGCTGCCGGGGCTGTGGGAGAATGAGCTGTGGAAGAAGGTCTCCAGTGCCTGCCTGGGATGCGGTATCTGCACTTTCCTCTGCCCCACCTGCCATTGCTTCGATATACAGGACGAGGTCGACGAGACGGGACAGGGCAGGCGCTGCCGCATGTGGGACTCCTGCATGTTCAAGGAGTATACCCTGCACGCCTCCGGGCACAACCCTCGCCCCTCGCGCAAGGAGAGGACCCGCAACCGCGTCAACCACAAGTATTCTTACTACCCCGAGCATTTCGACGTTATCGCCTGCGTGGGCTGCGGGCGCTGCATCAACCTATGCCCGGTGAATATAGACATCCTGGACATACTCAATCAGGTGGTGGATGCATAATGAAGAACCCATACATCCCCTATCAGGTTAATATCATCGACACGTGGTACGAGGCACCGGGAGAGCGCTGCATAAAGACCTTCAAGGTCACCTTCGCCGACGAGAAGGTCTGGGACACCTGGAGCCACAAGCCGGGCCAGTCCGCCATGGTGGGCATACCGGGCGTGGGCGAGTCGATGTTCTGCATCTCCTCCTCGCCGACAGAGAAGGGCTACCTGCGCTTCAGCATCATGAAGGCGGGCAAGAATACCTCCGCCCTGCACGAGCTGGAGGCGGGCGATTCCTTCTATGTCCGCGGCCCGCTGGGGAACAGTTTTCCCCTGGAGGACTGGAAGGGCAAGAATATAGTGACCGTCGGAGGAGGTATCGGGCAGGCCCCCCTGCGCCCGGTCATCCAGTTTATACGGGACAACCGCTCCGACTATGGCGAGCTGGAGCTCGTCTACGGCGCCCGCACCTCCGAGGACCACTGCTTCAAGGATGAGTTCGAGGAGTTGGGCCAGGGCGATGAATGTACCTGCCACCTCTCCATCGACGTGGAGGAGGAGGAGTGGCCGCATTTCGTGGGTTTCGTACCATCGCTGCTCATGGAAGTGGCCCCGAAGCCGGATAACGCCATCGCCATTACATGCGGACCGCCGGTGATGATCAACTTCGTGCTGCAGAACCTGGAGAAGCTGGGCTTCACGCCAGACCAGGTGTACACAACCCTGGAGAACCGTATGAAGTGCGGCATCGGGAAGTGCGGACGCTGCAACGTGGGCCATCTCTATGTCTGCAAGGACGGCCCGGTGTTCTCCTACGCGCAGCTCAAGGATATCCCGGAAGCATTTGCCTGACAGGTACGCGTTAAACGAAGAGGGAAGCGAAGTCCGGTCTTCGCTTCCCTGTAATCCCTTTATATTTTCACTTAGTGTTAAAGTACAAACTGATATAAATATCAAGTATTGATAACTATTGTAACTTAATGTTATTAATCAAATGGTGACTGCGAAAGAAAAAGATTTATATCTCGACACGAAAGGAAATGACCTCGGACCTCGTCATCGACACCATCCAGGGACTCATTGACTGGCGGTATGCACGCAACCGCGAACTTGAAATGCTCACATCTCCCGGTAGAGAAGCCTTTTGCTCCCTGGGGACCGATTGGCTGAGCGCCGCTTACCGGCGCAGGGACAGCCTGCGTCACGCCCTCTCGGACCCAAGAGTCTCTCATGCCATGAGCGGCTGCATGGTCAGGGCCACCTGCTCCAGCATCTTCTCCCGCAACCAGTTCGTAAACATCACGCACGAAGAAAGCGCAGTCTCGACGAGATATACCTTGATCTGCTGAGGGCCTCTTGCGACCTTATGGGCGGATACCGCCGCACGCCGGACTTCGAGGCGTGCGCACGTGTATCATTCATTAATCCGGGGAGCTATGGTAATAATACGCATGGAAGCTGGACGTAATTCCTTGAGCGGTTTACGTTTATGTGTATGTGCGGAGGGAAGGATATCCTCGGTGGTCGGGTGAAATATCCCGGTAAAGGAGGGAGCGGTTGGTCTTCAGGATGCAGACATGGCGGATACTGCGCCATATGTTATTGGCGATGCTCATGTTCGTCGGCGTCTTATTGATCGTCATCGGGCTTGCCTTCGTCGGGCTGGACATAGCTTATGCCAACCAAGTCTTCAAGGGCGTGTACGTCGAGGGCATAAATATCGGCAGTATGAGCCGCGAAGAGGCTATAGAGGCGCTACGCTCCGAGTTGGATCTTGCCACCCTGAACAGCGACCTGGTGCTCGACTTTGACGGCCATAGCTGGCCCCTGCCCCTGTACGAGATAGATGCTTACGTGGACGTCGAGGCCACCGTGGACAGGGCCATGGACGTGGGACGGGATATACCGTTTTACGAGCGTTGGGTCAACCGGGCCGTTTTCAGGGGCCTTGATCGCGATGTCAAGCTCATTATCCATTACGATTACAGAAAGCTGGACTCCTTCATATCCACACTGGAATCGACCATAAACCGACCTGCGATTAACGCCGAGGTAAAGCTCGAGGGCCGCAAACTGGTATTCCAGAGGTCGCAGGAGGGCTGGGAAATAGATTCCGACCTGGCTCGCTCCAGCATAGCGGAACCCCTGTCCTCCCGCGACCGCGTCGCGGAGCTTAACATCGAGGTGACGGCGCCGGAGACATCGGACGAACAGGTCGGCAAGGTGATCGTAGTGGACAAGACCAACCACCTCCTTACTCTCTACAATAACATGCAGGTCGAGAAGCAATACCCGGTCGCAGTGGGCATGGCTTCCTGGCCTACCCCCAGCGGCATCTTCAAGGTGACCAGCAAGCAGAGGAATCCCTCCTGGGTTAACCCGGGGACCTCATGGGCGCAGACCATGCCACCCGTCATCCCGCCCGGTCCGGGAAATCCCTTGGGAACGCGGGCGATCGGAACCAGTGCATCCGGGGTTTTCATACACGGGACCTACAGCTCGTCGTCCATAGGCACTTCCGCATCCCATGGATGCATCCGCATGTATATAAAGGATTCCGAGGACCTCTTCGAGAGGGTAGAGACAGGGATCCCTGTCCTGATCTATTGAGCTGACGGCGCCTTGCCCGGGCTGGTTGGCAGCGGTTCACGGATGTCCGGGAATATCCAGTGGCGTGAAATAGTGGGGGATGAGCATGAGGAGAGCTTTATCGTACCTCGCGGTTTTATTCGCGCTATCCCTGTCCTTCCTCCTTGGCGCCGATTGCGCGCCGGGACCGCTTGCTGAGAACGTGACCGGCGTCCAGCCTTACCCGGCATCCATTGCTCCCGCAGAGGCGGAAGGGACCAAACGTATGGTCTGCTCCCTTACCGACCAGCGACTTTATTTCTTCGAAGGAGAACACCTGGTGAACATTATGCGCTGTTCCACGGGTGTGAACGACAGCACGCCGACGGGCGAATTCACCATCCTCAACCACCACCTTACTCACGGCGTTATCTGGGGCAGCGTATGCGACTACTGGATGGGGTTTACGTCGTCACATGGGATTCACGCCTGGCCTCGCGGGGTGGCCGCGGAATGCGAGGCAAAGCTGGGTTCGCCCGCTTCCCCAGGGTGCATAACCCTGCATCCTCACGAGTCACAGTGGCCTTATTACTGGGCTCCCGATGGCACTCCCCTTACCGTGACCCGTGATTCGCTGGCCCGGGAGAGCATACCGGGATGCCATGACTCGATGGGAGTCACCGCGCCCTCCCGGGACTGGTATTTCGCCGAGGGATATACGGCGGGCGGGTTCGAGACCTACATACTTCTTTCCAATCCCGGCGAGGAGATGGTGCAGGCGACCGTATCCTTCTTCCCGGAAGGAGGGGCGGAGGTGGTACACGGCTGTTCCCTGCCCCCCCGTTCCCGCTTTACGTTGCTGGTGGACGGCATCCCGCAACTGTCTGCGACCGCGTTCTCCGCGCACGTACACGCAGACGGCCCCGTGGTCGCAGAAAGGGCCGTCTATTTCGGAAAAGGGCATATAGACGGGGGCCATGCCTCACTGGGAATAGCAGAGCCCTCGCCGGTGTGGGATTTCGCGGAGGGATGTACGGGCGATCTGTTCCAGACCTACCTGCTGCTGGGAAACCCGGGGGACGAGGAGGCGAAGGTCGAGATCGACTACTACACTGCGCGTGGCCGCACGAGCTGCAGCTATCTCGCGACGGCGCATGAAAGGACCACTATCCTCGTAAACGAGCAGCCCGGGCTGGAGCGGGAGGACGTGTCATGTACGGTGAGGTCGGACCGGCCGCTGGTGGCGGAGAGGGCCGTGTATTACGACCTGGACAGCCGCCGCGGCGGTCACGCATCTCCGGGAACGGCGGTTGCATCGACGGACTGGTTCTTCGCCGAAGGCTATACCGGAGAAGCCTTTGAGACGTTTTTGCTCATCTCGAACCCCGGGACAAACACCGTTCGCGTGGGGCTCGATCTATGGGTTGAAGGCGGCTTCGCTTTCCAGAGCGAGATCGAGATACCACCCGGGAGGCGATCTACGATCAAGGTTGACGAACTGCCCGGCCTGGCGAGGGCGGCTTTTTCAACCCATATACATTGCGATGTGCCGATAGTCGCGGAGCGGGCCATGTATTTCGCGGTGAGGAGGGGTCAATAGGCGAACGGGCCAGAAGAGAGATGCAGGCGGGGAAAGAAAAAACCGTTTGGCGGGTATTCAGATAACGAGCCCGAGTTTCGATAAGAAGAGCGACAGGGGAGTAAGCATGACGGGAAGGTTGTCAAAGTTTTTCTCGCTCGTGGCCGTACTTTTCCTTGTGGTCCCGGGGGTCGCATGGGCGGAGGGCGCGGCAACCGTAACGTGCGAAAGAAACGACCTGGGGGTACCGGCTGGCATCAGCCGACTATCGCGCCCGCAGGATGCCGGCATACGTATCGCCCTGACCTGGGACGCAGTGGAAGGTGCCTTCGGCTATAATGTCTATCGCTCCGACACGGCGGACGGTCCCCTCGCCCTGGTGGGGGGGAAGGCGGCGGACTCCATGCTTGAATACCCCGTTTTTCTGGACGAAGACGCCGAGCCCGGAAAGGGATATTTCTACGCGGTGAGCGGCGTGGACCACGACCTCAACGAAAGCATCTTATCGGGCAGGGTCTATGCTTACCTGGAGCCCGAGGCCAGGGCCGCGGCGGGAGTGAAAAGGATCATCTGCTCCCTTCACGACCAGCGCCTGTATTTCTTCGAGGGCGACCAGTTGGTGAACATCACACGATGTTCCACCGGCCTCAACAACCGTACGCCCACAGGGAATTTCCGCATCCTGAGCCATACCAGAGTCAATGTCGGGCTGGGAGGTGCCGTGTGCGATTACTGGATGGCCTTTACCTCGGCGCATGGCATGCATTCATGGCCACGGGGCTCGCGGACCTACGAGACCGGATTGGGCGCCCCTGCATCCCACGGGTGCATCAGGCAGCACCCACTGGAAGCATACTGGCCCTTCTACTGGGCCCCCAACGGAACTCCCCTGACCATCACCTATTCCTCCCTGGCGCGCCAGGTAATAGCGGGGTGCCATTCCTCCGGCGGGGCCCCCGAGCTCTCTACGACATGGTATTTCGCGGAAGGATATACCGCGGAGGGTTTCGATACCTATCTTCTCATCTCCAACCCGGGGGACAGCGCCGTGCAGGCCAGGGTCTTGTTCCACAAGGAGAACGGGGAGGTGGTGGAGCATATATGCGCCATCGCTCCCCATTCCCGGCATACGCTTGCGGCAGATGCCATGCCGGGCCTGGAAGCTGCCGCATTCTCCATGCATATCGATGCGGATGGGCCAGTAGTAGCCGAACGGTCCATTTATTTTTCCGCCGGAAAGAGGAGAGACGGCACGGTATCACTGGGGGTCACGCACCCCTCCCCGGACTGGTATTTCTCCGAGGGCTACACCGCTGAGGGTTTCGATACCTATTTGCTCCTGTCCAACCCCGGCGACGAGCCGGCGATCGTATCGCTGCGTTTTTTCCTGGAAAGCGGCGAGGCGCCTGAATACGGGTTGATATTGCAGCCGCACTCAAGGTACACGGTTCTGGCGGATGCCCTTCCGGGGATCGGGGCAGCCTCTTTTTCCATGCAGGTTCATGGCGATAGACCTGTCGTTGCCGAAAGGGCGATGTATTTCACCAAGGGATATATCCATGGAGGCCATTCCAGCGTAGGCGCCTCCCGGCCTTCCAGGGAATGGTATTTCGCCGAGGGCTGCACGCGCCAGTTCTTCGATAGCTATATCCTGGTCTGCAACCCCGGCGATCTGGATGCCGTGGTAGCCGTTGATTACTATCTCAACGACGCGAGCATAATGTACGAGTACCTGGTGAGAGCGCGCAGCCGCATGACCATCCCCGTATCGCTGCAGGGAGGTCTGACCGGCACGGAGATGGCCTTCTCGATTTTCGCCAGTGAACCCGTAGTCGCGGAACGCTCAGTTTATTACGACCTGGACAGCCATCGCGGCGGGCATGCCACCATGGGCTCCCCGCGTAGTTCTCTCGAATGGTATTTCGCGGAGGGATATACGGACGGGACGTTCAATACCTACATCCTTCTCTCCAATCCCTCCGCCACGCCGGCCAACGTGACGATCACCTTCCAGCGCGACGACGGAGCGGTTTTCTCGCAGGGGTTCTACGTCGCTCCGCAGAGGAGGGTTACGATCGGAGTGGACGAGATCCCCGGGCTGGAGCGGGCGTCTTTTTCAGCGGCGGTAAGATCAGACGTTCCGATCATGGCGGAACGTTCCATGTATTTCGTGATGACGCGCGGGTATTGATGTATGGCCCGAGCCCGGGGGTAACGGTCCTCGCTCCGCACTCGCAGGTTTCATATCCTAAACTCGGTTATTCTGTCGAGCACACTGCTCGCGAAGGTCGCTTCGGACCGACCCCCGGTTCTCGGGCTGTGGTTGCTGCATAGACGACACCCCGACGGCCTTTTCCCCATTTACCACCCTTATGCCCGCTTCTTCGTATACAGATCGATTCTATATTTCTCGGGCTTTGTGACAGTGCAGACGGAGGTTCCGTTCAATTCCGCTTTTTGGGTTGGGTATTCTTATGTACTATACCCGGGCGTGTTTATCCTGCATCAGCTGCTGTTATACGAGGTTCAACGCTCGCGAAGGTCGCTTCGGACCGACCCCCGGTTCTCGGGCTGGTGGGCATCGAATATAGCTTCACAGGTCCCTGCCTTTGCCCGAGTCGCTGATGAAGGAAAGCTCCTCGGGGTAGGGGTTGAAGAAGGTCTGCTGCTCCAGGTAGTCCTGCTCGAAGCGTACGATCCAGGAGCTGATGATACTCGTAACCGCGCTCAAAGGGACGTTTCCCAGCCGGTACCTCTCGAGGCTGTCCAGAAAATAACCCTTTTCACGGGCGGTGACCTGCTTGGAGAAATAACCTATCGCATGCATGAGCACGTTGATGTTCGACGTATATCGGGGGGTCTTGGATATAGCCTGGCAAAAATGGGCCCGGTACAGGGGGATGATCTCCTCGGCCTTCAAGTGCTCGCGGTTTGCGACCAGGTTGCCCAACACCTTCAGCTTCGACTGGTTGTAGGCCATGAGAAGCAGCTTGTTGCGGGAGTGGAAATCGACGAGGTCCCTCATGGCACTTTTTCTCTCCATGCTGCGGAAGCGGCTCATGGCGAAGATGCGGGTAAGATAATGCTCCCTTATACGGAAGTTCTTGAGGCGCCCTTCCGACTCGACCGCCGTGTACGGAAAGGCCGCGATCACCGCGCCACCGAAAAACCCGGGGCCCTTGTCTATGGAGCCGGACGTGCCCCCTGCGGCATAGATCTTGACGTCTCCCGGGCCGCAGGAAGGCGAACGGGCCTTGAGCAGAAAGCCGTCAACCGCCCCGAGAGATTGCAGGAATCCCCCGCAGAAAGCGCGCATCTCCTGGCTGACGTCCCTGCCGGTTGCCGGCTGGACAAGCGTCAACCCACCCCGCGATGACTCGATATGGATAGGGTCGCGCGGAACACCCAGCCCTATCTCCACCTCGGGGCAGACGGTCACGAAGGAGACGTGCGTTGACAGCCGGTCAACGAATTCGTCTTTTACTATCTCCCCGTTCCACCTGCAGTGTTCGAATCCCAGGCACTTGCTTATGACAACCACGGGTTTACCTTCGGATATCACGGACGTTTACCCCCATCCTCCATGAACGGCGTTTTTCCGGCTGCATATACTCGTATGCGCTCAATCGCCTCACCCCGGGGTAACGCGATCGCGTCCATCGTCCTTGCTGCGGTACATGAGTCCGTCCGCCCGGCGCAGCGCGTGGCAGGCAATGGCGCCTAGAGCCGCGGATCGAAGGTATAGCGCTTGCCCGGTCACAGTTTCTGAAGCTCGCCGGTGGTCACGTGGCCCACGTTGTTCGCAAGGTCGCCTACACGCTCCAGGTTGCTCAGGGTATCGAGGAAGATAACCCCGACGGTGCCGTTACACTCCCCCTTGTTCAGCCGTTTGAGATGGTTACTGCGGAACCTGGAGGCCATCTCGTCCACCATGTGCTCCAGGTTCTGGAAGTGAGTGGCCGACTTCGCATCCTGGGCCTCGAAGGCGTTTATGATGCCGCCGTACATCTCGAACACGGTGGAGGAGATCTCGTGCAGCTCGATGTTGGCACCCTCGGTGAAACCGTCCCCGCTCTCGGTTTTATTCACCGCCAGGTACATGATGTTCTCGGCATGGTCACCGATACGCTCGATGTCGTTGACGGCGTGCATGAACCCCACCAGCTGCTCCGATTGTTCGTTGGTCAGCGCTTCCTGCGAGAGCTTGGACAAGTACTCGGTGATGGAATTGGCCAGCCCGTCCACTATGGACTCCATCTCCAGCAGGTGCTTCTTCCCGCCACGCTCCAGCTTCTTCAGGTAGCCCAGGCTGGCGTGCAGCATGTCCATGGTGATGCGGGCCATGCGGGTTATCTCCCTGCGTGCCATCTGCAGGGCTATAGAAGGGCTGTGGAAAATGCGCGGGTCGAGAAAGAGGGGGTCTCGCTCTATGACAGGTTCGGCCCCTCGCTTGATGGCCTTGATAAAGCGCGCAAAGGGGGTGAGGAAGGGCAGCCATAACAGGGTGATAGCGACATTGAAAATGGTATGGGCCCAGGCTATCTGGCGGCCGATGTTGTCCGAGCCCGCACCCAGGGCTTCGCTGACCCAGCGCACAAGATCCGGATACCACGCCAGGAAGGGCAGGACCATGAGGACGCCGGTGATCTTGAAGAAGTAATGAGCCCAGGCTACCCGCTTGGCGGGGAGGCTGGTGCCGATGCTGGCGACCCAAGCGGTTATACAGGTGCCGATATTGCAGCCCAGGATGATGGGGATGGCGATCCGCAGCGGGTCGGCGCCGCCGATGCTCAGCAGGCCGGTGGCGCCCATGGCCACCACCATGGAGGTGGTCGCCGAGGAACTCTGGACGATGCTGGTGATAACGATGCCCAGCAGGAGGCCCAGGAACCAGTTGCTGCCCAGGGTTGTTATCCAGCTCTCGAAGGTGCCCGAGTTCTTCAAGGGGGCCATGGCCCCCTTCATGACCTCCATGCCCAGGAAGAGCAGGCCGAAACCCAGGACGATCTCTCCGCTGTATTTGATAACGCGTCGGCTGCCGACCATGAACATGAGAAGGCCTATGGCTATGCATGGAAAGGAGAGGTAGAGGATCATGTTGAAGGCGACGATCTGGGCGGTGATGGTGGTCCCGATATCCGCGCCCAGGATTACCCCCACTGATTGCATGAAGGTCATCAGCCCGGCGTTTACGAACCCTACCAGCATGACCGTGGTCGCGGACGAACTCTGGATGAGCGCTGTGACCGCGGTTCCGGCCGCGAGGCCGCGGAAGCGGGTCTTGGTGAACTTCTCGAGCATCTTGCGCAGGCGGTCTCCCGCCGCAAGCTGCAGGCCCTCGTTCATGAGGATCATGCCGTACAGAAAGAGACCGAGGCCACCTGCTAGTACGAAGATTCCAAACCAGATGGAAGTGGCCTCGAGGGTCATGGATTTACTCCCGGATTTCGGTTGTCGGCTCCGTTCCTTCCCAAGGCGAGATTATATATGCTAAAGATAAAGCCCTCAAGGCAAGATCGGCGACCAGACGGTGTTCAGCACTTTTCGGGTGCCGTAACTCCTTCTTGACCTGCTTCTATATACATATCGGTGCCTGCGGTTTTGTTGACTGTCCCGGTGGTTGATGATACTCTTTTTAAGGTTATCGACTGCAGGGAGGGGTCCCCAGGACGAAGTAGTCCCCCCCACCAGCATCTTGACTCCGAGGGATGTGATTCTCACCCTAGGATGCAGATACCGGGATGACCCGGATTTTGAAGGAGGAAGTGAGAACGTAAAACCCAGATTTTATCCTGAACGGGTGCTGTAAACTCACGGAATAAGAGAGGTGGCATATGGCGTACGACTATGAACTGGTTAAGGTAGATATCGTGGATGGAGTGGCTACGATGGCCCTGAACCGTCCGCCGGTAAATGCTCTCAACGCTGAACTGGGGCAACAGATCGGACTGTGCGCAGACGAGCTTTCCGTGGACGACAAGGTCAGGGCGGTCGTGCTGACGGGCGGAGACAAGCATTTCGCCGCTGGGGCAGACATCAAGATGATGGAGGAGTTGGACGCGGTTCTGGTGACCAAGTTCGTCGGCAAATTGCAGGAGAGCTTCACCAAGGTCGAGAACATACCCAAGCCGGTCATCGCCGCCATCAACGGTTTTGCCCTCGGAGGCGGGTGCGAGCTGGCCATGTGCGCAGACTGGCGATACGCCTACGAGGAAGCAAGGATCGGGCAGCCGGAGATCCTGCTGGGCATCATCCCCGGCGCGGGCGGAACGCAGAGGATGCCGCGCCTCATCGGCCCGGCCAAGGCCAAGGAAGTGATCTACGGCGGCCGCGCCTACAGCGCACAGGATTGCCTGGAGATGGGCCTGGTGCAGAAGGTGGTGTCCGGCGGGGAGTCGGTCATCGAGTACGCCCAGAAGATAGCCTCGAAGTACGCGAACGGGCCGGCAGTAGCGCTGGCCATGGCCAAGAAGTCCATCAACAAGGGGATGGAGTGCTCCATAGAGGAGGGGCTGATCATCGAGGCCCAGAGCATGTCGCTCTGCTTTGCCTCCGAGGACCAGAAAATAGGCATGAGCACTTTTATCAAGGAAGGCCCCGGGAAGGCCAAGTTCATCGGCAAGTAGAGCGCGTGCTCGATGACATATCCGGGCTGAATCCTTACGCCCGGAGAAGCAGAAAAGATTGAACCCGTGAGGAGTTCGAAGAGGTAAGGAGGTCCTTTCATGGTAGATTTCGAACTCGACGAAGAGCAAAAAGCAGCTTGTAAGATGGCCCACGAGTTCGCGCTCAACGAGATCAGGCCGGTGGCCATCGAGTGCGATCAGTCAGGCGAGATCCCGATGGATCTGGTGAAGAAAGCCGCCGCGACGGGGCTTACCGCCATGGCCATCTCCGAGGAATATGGTGGAGGCGGTCTCGACCAGCTGACGGCCTCCATGGTCAGCGAGGAGCTGTTCTGGGGTTGTGCCGGTATAGCCACCACCCTGGGAGCCAACAGCCTTTCCACCACCCCCATGGTCATCGCGGCCAGCGACGAATTGAAACAGAGGTATTTCCCACGCCTTTGCGATCCCGAGGATCCGAAGTTCGCGGGCTTCGGCCTCACCGAGCCCGGAGCCGGGTCTGATGCCGCGGCTATATCGACGGTCATCAAGGAGGAGGGGGACCATTACCTGCTCAACGGCCAGAAGTGCTTTATGACTAATGGGGGCATCGCCGATTTCTACAGCGTTTACTGCACCTTCGACAGGGATAAGAAATACGGAGGGATAGCCGCGGTAGTGGTCGAGCGTGATTACGAAGGGGTCTCCCTCGGCAAGAAAGAGAACAAGATGGGGATCCGCGCCTCCAACACCAGCGAGGTCATCTTCGACAACGTCAAGGTGCCCAAGGAGAACCTTTTCGTTCCCATGGGCCAGGGCTTCTATAACGTCATGGTGACCCTGGACATGACGCGTGCCAGCGTTGCCGCGGGAGCCGTCGGCGTCGCGCGAGCCGCGTTCGAGGAAGCTCTCGCTTATGCCAAGGAAAGGGTGCAGTTCGGCCGCCCCATCATCGCCCAGCAGGCCATAAGCTTCATGCTCACCGACATGGCCATGGAGATCGAGGCCGGGCGCCGTCTCTACCAGTTGGCGGCCTGGAAGGCCTCCAAGGGGCTGCCCTGTTCGCTGGAATCCTCTTACGCCAAGGCCTTCGCGGGGGACATGGCCATGAGGACGACCACCAACGCGGTGCAGATCCACGGCGGTTACGGTTACATGAAAGAGTACCTGGTGGAGAAGCTGATGCGTGATGCGAAGATCATGCAGATCTACGAGGGCACCAACCAGATCCAGCGCGTGGTTATAGCCGCCAACCTCATGGGCGTAACCGACGCCTATCCCTGGGGCTAGACGCGAAAAAAACCAAGGGGCGCCTGCGGGCGCCCCTTTTTATGCACGATCCGCAGGGTAACGGTCTCAGCTCCACACTCGCAGGGTGCAGATCAGAAGCGCAGTCCTCCTGTCGAATATACCCCTCGCGAAAGCCGCCTTCGACCGACCCCCGGACGAGATACCTCCCTTTCCGCTGTTTGTATGCCCGGATGGTTGCCTCGGGCTGACCCCGCAGTCCCCGGGGTGGCCGGGTGCTTCTGCGGACAGGAGCAGGGCGGGGCGTCCTTTGCCCGGAATGATGGTTGAGCTTGATTATCCGCACTATTAGCTGTGACAATAAAATATGTAGGAGGATGATACCTGAGTGGAGTCTAATCCGCGTGAAAGGCCGAACTGCGAGATAAGGAGGGTTGATTGGGCGAGAAGGACCTTATAGATAAGTACGAGTTGGAGCTATGCGACCCCGCCTGCCTGCCAGGCGCACCCATCTGGGCCGCCAAGGCTCATCTGACCGACGATGTTTCCGAAGTCATGCCATATCTGAACGCGGTCCTGGAGAGGACCTTCTACAGCGGGAACAAGCAATGGATAATCTGGAGGGAGGATGCGAGGAAATACGCATTGCGTCCCCACGAACTGGCTGTGAGCGGCGTGGTAGAGCGCGGCGAGGGGAAAGAACTCATCGATGAAGCGGTTGAGATGATAAACGATGTCTGGAGACGCATGGCGGAGATCACTCCGGATGAGACAGCCAGCAATCCCCCCCAAGTCATAGATATACTCAAAAACCTGCCCCGCACCAACTGCGGCGAGTGTGGCTTACCGAGTTGCATGGCTTTCGCGGCGGCGCTGGTAGAGGGGGACCGTTCGCTGGAGGGATGTCCTTACCTGCTCAAAGAGGAGAACTCCGCACCCCTCGAGAGGCTGCGCGAATTAGGCCTTTAAGGGTACTGCACGGCCATGACGGATGCCGCTTAACCGCCAGCGGAATCAAAGGTGATATTATCTGCTTATCATGGCGAAGATAGGTATTACCACCACCTTGCCCATAGAGGTCATCTATGCCGCGGGACACGTGCCGGTGGATCTGAACAACGTATTCGTGTCCCATCCCGAAAAGCAGGAGCTGGTCGAAGAGGCGGAGCTGGCGGGTTTTCCGCGCTCTTTCTGCGCCTGGGTAAAGGGAATTTACGGGGCGGCGCGGAGGATGGATGACCTGGCGGCGGTGGTCGCGGTCACCCAGGGAGACTGCTCGAATACCCAGGCGCTGATGGAGACACTGCAATCGGATGGGGTTGAGGTCATCCCCTTCGCTTATCCGTACGAGAGGGATTACGAACTGCTCTCCACGCAATTAAAGATATTCATGAGCCGGATGGGGGTGGAGCGAGATGAAGCATACGAGGCCATGCGCCACCTGGACCGCCCACGCCGCAAGGCGCATCGCATCGACGATCTCACCTGGGACGAGGGGCTGGTAAAGGGATTTGAGAATCACCTATACCTAGTTAGCTGCAGTGACATGGAGGGAGACCCGGATGTCTTCGAGGCCAAGCTGGATGGCTTTATAGAGCAGGCGGAAAGGAGAGGGGATGACGCCGTTTTCACCCCCGCAGATAACATGGTACGCCTGGGATACCTGGGGGTGCCGCCCATAGCCCCGGGTATCTATGATTACCTGGAGGAGCTGGGCGCGAGGGTGTTATATAACGAGACGCAGCGCCAGTTCAGCCTGCCCTTCGACACGATGGATATGGTGGAGAGATATAGGCTCTACAGCTATCCTTACTCCGTCTTTTACAGGCTGGAGGATATAAAGCACGAGATGGAAAAGCGGCGACTGGATGGCCTTATACATTACGTGCAGAGTTTCTGCTTCCGCCAGGTGGAGGACATAATCATGCGCAGGACCTTGAATATCCCCATCCTCACCGTCGAGCTCGACAACAACACGCGCCTGGATGCCCGCACCCGCATGCGCCTGGAGAACTTCGTCTCAATACTGCGAGGGGGGAAGACGGCATGACTGTTTTTTACGGCGTCGACCTGGGGAGCAGGTATGTAAAGGTGGCCGTTGAGGAGGACGGGAGATATCGCTTCATGGGCCCTTACGATACGGCTCAATTCTATCGTACCTTTATCGAACCCGGACCGGGAGGAGGGGAACTGCGACGCGCCTCCCTGGGCCTGGGCGAGGAGCCCGCGCTGGCGGCGACAGGTTATGGTCGTGCCCGCCTGGGGGGCGGGGCGGTTATGGTGCCTGAGCTGGAGTCCATCGTGGCGGGGGTTACCTCGCTGACTGGACTGAGCGACACGGTGATCCTCGATGTTGGGGGGCAGGACTCCAAGGCTATGCTGGTGCGAGAAGGCCGCATGGTCGATTTTGCCGCCAACGACCGCTGCGCGGCTTCTTCGGGAAAATTCATGGAGAATATGTCGGCGGCTCTGGGTATGAGCCTGCAGGAAATGGGGGAGCATTGGCTCGACCCGGTGGAACTCTCGGCGACCTGCGCTATCTTTGGGGAGACCGAGCTGGTGGGCCTGATAGGTGAGGGCCATGCGCTGGAGAGATTGGCGGCGGGGGTGAACCATGCCATCCTCAGGCGCATGCTCCCACTGCTGTCGCGCTTCCAGGTGAGCACCTTGGTGCTCACCGGGGGAGTGGCATACAATAAAGCCCTGCGCGTGCTTCTTGGAGAGCGGTTGCGCCTGGAGCCGGTGGTGCCGGAGCCCCCGGACTTCACCGCCGCCGTGGGATGCTGCAAGCTGGCGAGGCGATCGTGATGATCGCGGATCCGGGTCTTAACAGCAAGGCGCCACTGGAGGAAAAGGATGTCCGGAATATTCGAGATAAGAGCGAGCACACATTTTGACGCGGCCCACATGCTTCGTGACTACGATGGCCCATGTGCCCGTATGCACGGGCACAGCTTCCGGGTGGAAGCGGCACTGGCGGGTTCTCAGCTGGGGCCATCTCACCTGCTCGTGGATTTTCATGACCTCAAGCGCTTGCTGGAGGAGATAATAGAACCCCTCGACCACCGTTGTCTCAACGAGGTGGAACCTTTCACCGAGCTGTCCCCGACCTCAGAGAACATCGCCCGTTTCGTGTACCTTTCTCTCGCGGACAAGCTGTCCGAACTCCCCACCGGAATACGCCTTTCGTGGGTGAGCGTTTCCGAATCGCCCGATACCAGGGTACTGTACCGGGAGGAGGAATGAGCGAGGGCAGCAACCTGATACTGCTATCAGCAGGGCTGGACTCAGTGGTTAATTTCCTCATGGCCCTGGAGGAGGGTGGAATAGGAATGGCCGTCACGGTCGATTACGGGCAGAGGGCGGCCAGGCGCGAGGTGCAGAGATCGCGTGACCTGTGCGAGGCTTACGGCGTGCCACACAAGGTGCTGGATGCTACCTGGCTTGGAAGAATTTCGCAGGATGCCCTCACAACAGCGCGGGTGCCGCTTCCAGAACTCGAAGCCGGATATCTTGCCGATGCCTCCCGTGTCGAGGAAGGCATGCGCGCGGTATGGGTTCCCAACCGTAACGGGCTCCTGGCCAATATGGGAGCTTGTGTGGCCGAATCCTGCGGAATGGAGTGGGTGGTAATGGGCCTCAACGCGGAGGAGGGTGACGCCTTCCCCGATAACTCCACCGCTTTCGTAAAGGAGGTGAACCGCGCGCTCAGATATTCGACCCTGACCCAGGTGAGACTGCGAAGCTTCACGATAGCATGGGATAAAATGGGAATATTGCGTGAGGCGATGGCGCGTGAGCTGGACTTTCGCTATGTATGGTCGTGCTATAATGGGGAGGAATTGATGTGCGGTTCTTGCGAGTCATGCGTGCGCCTGCTGGCGGCGGCCGAGCATCTCGGGGTTTTAAGCAGGCTGGTCGGACTCTTCGCAAACAAGCCTTGAGCGAGGAGGCAGCGGAATGAAACAGGAGGAGCCATGAAAGGCAAATATGTCAAGGGCAAAAAGATCACCTACGACGGTTCGCAGCTCCATTCTCTGTATGCCTATTCCGAGCACGACGTACAGGGCGATTCCGTTCTGGCCTTCCGCGGACCTTGCCGCGTTGGGGTGGAAAACCTCGTGGATATGGAGGACCGCAAGAACAAGGACGAGATAGCAAGCGAAGAGATGGCCCATTTCATCGTGGAGCTATTCGACGGCGACCTGGGCCGTGCCGTGCTCATCCAGAGGCTCTTCCTGTGCTTGGTAAAGGACGTGATCGAGGAAATCAAGCCCGAGCTTTTCATCAGCAGGAAGGGCGATGACCTTTATATAGAGGTCGAGGCGGAAGAGGGTAAGGACGAAGACCGTAAGTTGACCGTCTCGGTAGCGACGGTGAGCCCCGTATCCACCCTTATCCACACCGGCGTCAACGTCTCCAGCCTCAACACGCCCGTTCCTACCTTGGGCCTGGAGGATCTGGATGTTCCGGTGGACGACTTCATCCTCAAGGTGCTACAGGGATTTATCAACGAGATGAAGGGCATCGAGCTGGCACGCTGTAAAGTCAGGGGCGTTAACTGATAACCTTTATATGAGCCACGAACTTTTCGTACACGAGATTTTTCCCTCCTTCCAGGGAGAGGGCATCATGGTCGGTGTCCCCCAGGTGTTTCTGAGGCTATCGGGTTGCAACCTGCGCTGTTCCTACTGCGATACTCCCGAGGCCTGGGAGCGGGTGGAGAGGTGCACGGTTTACGGATGGAAGGGCGAAAAAGAGAGAATAGCCAATCCTATAGACGTGGCTGAAACCGGCAGGCTCGTCGCCGGGCTATGGGACAGGAGCATGCATTCCGTCAGCATAACCGGTGGGGAACCGCTGCTGCAGGCTCGCGAACTGTCTTCCCTGCTCCCGATGCTGAAGGGCGGCGGCATGGACATTTACCTGGAAACGAACGGCACCCTGGCAGAGGGCTTGGAACTGGTGCTGCCCTGGGTCGACTGGATAGCCATGGATATCAAGCTTCCCTCGACCCAGGGTGGGGAAGACCTCATACCGCTACACCGCGGTTTTATCGCCAGGGTGCCCCCGGGGAAGCTGTTTCTCAAGGCGGTTGTCGATGCGGCGACGGGGGAAGAAGAGCTTGCGAGGGCATGCGAAGAACTCAGTGGAACGGGGGGCGGGACGACGCTGGTTCTGCAGCCCGCAACCCTGGCCCTCAAAGAGGCCGGGATAACCCCGCAACGGGCGTTCGAGTTGCAGCGCATGGCGAGGGATTTCTTCGAGGACGTCAGGGTAATACCGCAGACCCACCTCGCCTGGGGGGCAAAGTAAGGAGCATAAGCAGATCATGGACGTGAGGCCTGTATATGATATGTTCTTGCTCGTAGGCGTTGACGCTTGATACGACAGGGTATAAGGATCTGCCTGGAGGGTATGAGATGACGCAGGAACACGGTCCAGATCAATTGAGGGAAGCGCGGCAGAAGGCGAGAGCAGGGTTCGAGCAGCTGGATCCCGCATGGGCGGCATCCAGGTCGGGGACCTCATATTCCTTCTCGGAAGGCTTGTTCAGGGTGCCGTTCTTCGGCGAGGAGTATAGAGTGTCTTTTCCCACGGGAGAGGTGCGTAGCGCGGATGGCAGCCCGGCAGGCGGCTACGAGGAGCTGATAATACTGCATTACCTGATGAGCGCAACGGGTGCCCCGGTC
Organism: uncultured Actinomycetota bacterium; assembly: GCA_964462595.1. Taxonomy (GTDB): domain Bacteria; phylum Actinomycetota; class Geothermincolia; order Geothermincolales; family RBG-13-55-18; genus SURF-21. The sequence goes on along the minus strand of CAYWXM010000019.1, from coordinate 29,491 downwards.
GAGGAGCGGTGGGTTTCTTACCGTGACCTTCCGGGAGCCCGTTACCACGAGCCGGCTTTTGTGGCTGACGTGGAAGGGCCGCTCTCAAAAGGCCTGGTGGGACGACTGGAGTCGCTACGGGAGTGGGCCAGACAAAACGCGGATTCGCCGGACCTGCCGGGAGACGTGGTGGCCTCCTGGAGGGTCCTGCCGAGAGTCCCGCTGCTCATAATCTTCAACGAGGCGGACGACGAGTTCCCCGCCTCGGCCCGCGTGCTGTTCGATGCTTCCGCACCGGGTTACCTGTCGACAGAGGACCTGTCGGAGCTGGCGGAGATAGCAGCCGAGCGCTTGCTGGCTGAAACCTGAACGGGGTCGACCTGCTTGACGGTGATGGTTTATCATTAGTCTCGAATATCACATTACGGGAGGAGAAAAGGAGGCCGAGGGCGCGCGGCGACGGATTGAGATATCTTGAAGCGTGTGCCGCCGGGTAAAAAGGATACGATGCGCAGGGTATTGGTCCTCAATGCTTCCTACGAGCCACTGAACCTGGTCAACGTCAAGCGAGCCGCGGTGCTGGTGCTAAAGGACAAGGCGGAGATCATCGAGAAACGCGGCGATTACCTGCATTCCGAGCACATGAGCATGCCCTTTCCCACCGTGATCAGACTCGTGTATTACGTGAAGATCCCCTACCGCAGCGTTTCGCTCAGCCGACGCGCCGTCTTCCTGCGCGACGGGCATATTTGCCAGTACTGCGGTGCGAAGGCGGAGAGCATCGACCACGTCGTCCCGCGCAGCCGGGGTGGGCAGCATACCTGGGATAACGTCGTTGCGGCCTGCCGCCACTGCAACGCAAAGAAAATGAACAGGCTGCCTTCCGAGGCGGGCCTCAAACTCATGCGCAAACCGGCCCCGCTACCCGATCACATGTGGATCTTGAGCTTGGCCACCGATATCCATCCCACCTGGGAACCCTACCTGGAAACGGCGTTGGTGGGATGATCCCCTCCGGTATGGACCTGGCCGGTATCGTGAAGCCGATACGCGATGATATATTGCACATAGATATACCGATACGGCACGAGCTCAAGAACATAAGCCTCTACCTCTTCAAGGGAGAGTACCCGGCGATCATCGACACTGGTCCCTACCACCCGCTGCTTCAGGATATCATCGCAAAGGTCTTGCACAACGCCGGTATCGAGGAGCTGGCGTTCATATACCTCACGCATTCACACATGGACCATTGCGGGATGGCGGCACGGCTGCGGAAGATGACCGGGGCGCAGGTAGTGGCCCACGCTTACGAAAAGCCGCGTATCGAGAGGGCCGGCGAACGCCTGCAGGAGGAATACGACTGCTATGCGGCGATGTCTTCAGCCATGGGCTTTCCGACTGATATAGAACGACTGGTATCCGGACTGGCTTCGGTATGGACGAAGTTCTCGGAGCCCTGCGGCATAGACGTGCTACTTGATGGAGGCGAGACGGTCAGGGCGGGCGACCGCCGTCTCGAGATCGTCCATACCCCCGGGCATACGGCCGGCCACATATGCCTGTACCTCGCCGAGGAACGCCTGCTTTTCTCCGGAGATCACCTCATGCGCACCATAACGCCCAACCCGGAGCTATACTGCCCGGCCTGGAATGGAAACATCACCGGCCTGCCCCAATTCCTCGATTCCCTGCGCCTGCTCACCTCTTACGACATCGACGTCGCCTATCCCGGCCACGGCAGGTCTATCCGCAAGGTCCAGAAGAGAATAGAGTTGAACCTGATCCATCACCAGGCGCGCCTGGAGAAAACGCGGCAAGCGGTGGATGAGGGTTGCCGCACGGTATGGGAGGTAGCCCTGCAGCTCTTTCCCCAGGTAAGGAATAAACCACCCGACGTTGATCATTTCCTGGCCCTCAAGGAAGCCCTGGGACACCTTCTTATCCTGGAGGAACAGGGGGCCGTGGGGCGGGAGGACAAGGGCGAGAAGTGGATATACTTACCCGCCTGAAAGGCGCCCACGTCTTTCAGGAGCGCAGGTTTCAGCCGGCGCCGCTCGATTGAAAAGCACCAGTCCCCTTGCTAATATGAAATGGATTTAAGGGATATACGTGCCCTTGTAGCTCAGTGGATAGAGCAGTGGCCTCCGGAGCCACGTGCGGGAGTTCGAATCTCCCCAAGGGCGCCATTTATTCAACAAAGGAATCGGGGTGCCGGAAACCACGCGCTGCTTCAACTGCTCCAGGGAGATACCCGTGGGAGTCAAGAACTGCCCCGTGTGCGGTTTCGCGCTCACGGGCGGGAGGATCGACGCCATAAAGGAGGCAGCCGATCTGAACTCCCGGGCACAGATGCACGACGCGAAAGGGGAATGGGATCAGTCCGTGCCCATGTACGCCCGCGCGGTGGAGCTCTACCCGGAATTCGTGGTCGCCTATTACAGTCTGGGCATCGCACTAGGTAAGACGGGTCGCTTTGAGGAAGCCAGGGACGCTTTGACCAGGGCCATCAGGCTCAAGCCCGATTTCGCGGCAGCCTATACCGCAAGGGGGGATATCGACGCCGGGGCGGGGGACCACGATTCCGCGGTGAGCGACTACACCAAGTCGCTGGAGCTCTACCCCGACTACGCCCAGGCATACTATAAAAGGGCGCTGGCCTGGATGGAGAAGGACTGCGCATACGAGGCCATGCAGGACCTGGAGGATTACCTGTTTTACAAGCCTCATGACGTCCGTGCTCGCAGGCGTCTGGAGAAGCTCAAGGAAGGAGCGTGAGCGCCATGGCGGAACTCGAAGGATACCGGCGCATTTACGAGGACAGGATCGGAAGCGAGCTGATGGTCTGGACGGCCGGTGGCCATTATTTCCGCGGCGACCTCGAGGAGATAACCGACGAAGGGCTGCTGGTTATCGCCAACGTGAGCTGCACTCTGGCCGGCGAGAGGCACGAACGCGACACGGTTTTCGTGAGCGTCTCTTCCATCGACGCCATCTCCTGATATCGCGCTCTCCCGTTAAGTATTGCCACGCATCAACTGCACGTAGTTCATCTGCAGGTTGGCCAGCGTGCCCCTGAACGGCTGCAGGAGCTCACCAGGCACTTTTCCCTCCGCTGCCTTGAGCATGGCCTCGAGCGTATCTATGGCCAGCCTGGCCTGGGCGAAATCGCGGTACTTCATGTTCACGCTCTCCGGCAGGCCCATCTTCATGTAGCCCGTGCTGGCAAGCTGGTTCATCATGGTGAGCACGATATCCGCGACGGTCACCGTTTCAAGGCTCTCCTCCAGGAGGCGCCTGATCTCCTCCTCGCTGAGCTCCTCTTCCTTCTCCTGCGGTGGCGCTTCCACGGGCCCCTCTTCCGCTGCCGCCTCGCGTTCCTCTTCCAAAAGAGGCTCGACCTTATCCTGTGGCGGCTTCTCCGAGGCATCGGCCCCCTTTCCCGGCTTATCCCCCATGGGCTTTTTGGCGGCCGTTTTCCTGGCGGGTTTCTTGGCGGGAGACTTCCTGGCGGCTGCCTTGCCCCCCTTTTCCTTTGCGGATTTCTCCTCGTCTTTTTTCTTCTCTGCCATCACATATACCCTCCTTTCGTTTGAGATTATACCCAAATCGTGGGTGTGTGCGCATCAGGACGGCTTTGACCCATGCCCTTTTTTCGCCTTGCGGTCTGCGTTATCATAAATGTATAGGCGGCCGAACAGGGGACCGCCACTGAAAAGAGAATATATGCCATGTGGGGGTGCTCCCGAGCGGGGGCTGAGAGCATACTCCTGAACCTGATCTGGGTCATGCCAGCGGAGGAAACGTGGTAAAGAGAGTGATATCGCGCCGCATGCCAGTTCGGGTTTGCGGCTTTTATTTACGGTGGGTCAGTGCCTGAACGCTTCCGAGCGTTTAGGCCGGAAGGCAATCTGAGCCCGGGAGAGAGACGGGTCGAGAATATGGCTGGAGACGAAACGTGAGTAGCCTGAAACTGGGGCTCTATATCGTCACGTGTGCGGAACACTTACGGGGGCGAGGACACCTGGACGTGGCCAGGGCGGCGCTGGTTGGGGGTGCGGACGCCATCCAGCTGCGTGATAAAGAGATCGGAGCCCGGGATATGTACGAACATGCATTACGGATAAGGGAGATGCTCGAGGAAGAGGGTTCCGGATGCCTGTTCGTCGTGAACGACCGCGTCGACGTGGCCCAGTCTGCGGGCGCGCACGGGGTACACCTGGGGCAGGAAGATCTGACGGCGGGCGCCGCACGGGAGCTGGTGGGCGGGAACATGGTCATAGGGATATCCGCGACCAACGTCGAGGAGGCCGTAGCGGCCGCGGGCGACGGTGCGGACTATCTCGGTGTAGGCCCGGTATTCGAGACGCCCAGCAAGGCGGATGCAGTGGCCCCTATCGGTTTGGAGGGTCTGAGGAGGATAAGGGAGGCCGTAGAGCTGCCCATCGTGGCTATAGGCGGTATAAGTGAGAGAAACGCGAGGCAGGTATTCGAGGCCGGTGCGGACGGCATCGCGGTCATATCCGCGGTGACCGGTGCGGCGGATATGACCGAGGCGGCAAGGCGCCTGCGCCGGCTGGTTGATTCCTGCGTGCCAGGGAGGTAGAAGATGAACGGAAAAACGATGCTGGAAGAGCTGAGGCGGGGGTCGGTAACGCCGGTCCTGCAAAAGGTGGCGGCGGACGAGAGGATGGAGCTGGGCGACCTGGCTGAGGCCCTTATCAAGGGTACGGCAGTGATGCCTTATAACAAGAGGCGAGAGATGAAAAGCCCGCGGGTAATTGGAGGGGGCTCGCGAATAAAGGTAAACGCGAATATCGGCACCTCCAGCGATTACGTGGGCATGGAAGAGGAGCTGCTCAAGCTGCGGGCGGCGGTGGAAGCGGGAGCCGACGCGGTCATGGACCTCTCCTCCTGGGGACCGATCGACAGGGTGAGAGACGCGGTGATCGCCAACTCACCCATTCCGGTCGGTACCGTACCCATCTACCAGGCAGCGTTGCGCTCCATCGACGAAAAAGGCAGTATCGTCGCCATGACCCCGGACGACATGTTCCGCGCCATCGAGGACCACTGCGCCTCCGGCGTGGATTTCATCACCGTTCACTGCGGGGTTACCGCGGGCGTGCTGGAGTCCCTCAAGGCCAACCCGAGGATCGCGGATATCGTGAGCAGGGGGGGTGCGTTCCTTGCCGGTTGGATATTGCATAACGGCGAGGAGAACCCCCTGTACAGCGAATTCGACCGCCTGCTGGACATCGCCCGCAGGTACGAGGTCACCCTGTCCCTGGGGGACGGCCTGCGGCCCGGGTGTATAGAGGACGCCTCGGACGCTTCCCAGATCGCGGAGCTGGTGATCCTGGGTGAACTGGTCAAGCGAAGCCGGGAGGCGGGGGTGCAGTGTATGGTGGAAGGGCCCGGGCATGTTCCCATGCACCAGGTAGAGGCGAACGTGCGCATGGCCAAGGCCATAACCCGCGGAGCGCCTTTCTACGTCCTGGGGCCGCTGGTCACGGACGTGGCCGCCGGCTACGACCATGTAGCGTCCGCCATAGGCGGAGCCATTGCGGCCATGAACGGGGCCGATTTCCTGTGCTACGTAACCCCGCGAGAGCACCTGGGTCTGCCGACGGCCGAGGACGTGCGGGAGGGAGTTATCGTCACGCGGATAGCGGCCCATGCCGCGGATATTGCGCGAGGGATACCGGGAGCCAGGGAATGGGACCTGCGCATGAGCAAGGCAAGAAAGGCCTTGCGCTGGGGAGATCAATTGCGGCTGGCCCTGGACCCCGTTACCGCGCGCCGGCTGTTCGGAGAGCGCCAGGTCGAAGGGGAGGAAGCCTGCACCATGTGCGGGGATCTGTGCGCCATGCGCTTCGTGGCCGAATACCTCGGATGCGAGGACAGCGCTGTATGTTGACGAGATGAATGGAGGTTTCTAATTGCGGGTCGAGGAAGCGGGTGAATTCGGGATCATCGCCAGGCTGCGCGAAATACTGGGGGGCGAGCGCGAGGGCCTGGTCTGCGGCATAGGTGACGACACCGCGGTATTCCGGTCCCGTGCGGGAGGGTTGTGGGCTTATACCGCTGACGCCGTGGTGGAGGGTGTCCATTTTAAACCGGCCTATACCTCATGGCATTCCCTCGGCTACAAATCCCTCGCCGTGAACGTATCCGACCTGGCCTCCATGGGTGGATGCGCCCCCGGCTTCGCGCTCGTGGTCATCGGCCTCACCGCAGAGACCGAGGTAGAGGCGGTGGAGGAGATCTACCGCGGCCTGAGGGATTGTGGCGACGAATACTCCTGTGCGGTCGTGGGTGGCGACATCGTGCGTTCCCCCCACGACATGTTCATATCCGTCTCCCTGGTGGGGAATATTCCCGGGGATAAGTTTCTAACCCGCGGCGCAGCGAAGCCGGGTCAGCTGGTCCTGGTCACCGGTACCCTGGGCGATTCCTACCTGGGCCTGCGCTGGTTGATGGCGGGCGGGGAAGACTCCGGCGAATGCGCGAGGCGGCATCTCTATCCCCGGCCACGGGTCGCGGAAGGCAGGAGGGCACTGGAACTGGGGGCAGCGGCGGCCATAGACGTGAGCGACGGGTTGCTGCGCGACCTGGGGCATATCTGCGAGGAGAGCGGAGCGGGAGCGGAGGTCTTCGTGGATGAAGTCCCGATATCAGACGCCGCCCTGGACATCGCGCAAGAGCTGGGAGAGGACGCAAGGGCGGCAGCCCTCTTCGGGGGGGAGGATTACGAGCTCATATTCACTGTGGATGAAAGTAATGCCGGGACCCTGTGCTCCGAAATGGACGTGAGTGTGGTGGGAAAGATAATTCCGGGAGAGGCCGTGTCCTTGCTGGACGCGTCCGGAAAACGGGTCGATACGCACCGCACTGGCTACGAGCATTTCAAGGAGGGTTAGAGATGCGCGTGCCGGTCGTTCTCACCATCGCCGGTTCCGATTCCGGGGGAGGGGCCGGTATACAGGCGGACATCAAGACATTCCATGCCCTGGGAGTGCATGGCGCCAGCGCGATCACCAGTGTCACCTCGCAGAATACCAAGGAGGTTATATCGCGCTTCGACCTCCCCGTCGATGTCGTCATCTCCCAGATAGCGGCAGTGCTGGACGATATGGATGTGGCGGCGGTGAAGACGGGCATGCTCGCCAATGACGGCATCGTGCGGGCGGTTGCGGAGGCGCTGCAATACCGGGATATTGAGCGCCTGGTCGTGGATCCCGTGGCGGTATCGTCGAGCGGCCAACCCCTGCTGGATGAGGGTGGCCTGGAGGCGATTGTGGAAGCGCTGCTGCCCCGCGCCCTGGTCTTCACCCCCAACCTGGCCGAGGCCTCGGCCATACTCAGGGAAGTGGTGGAAGGGGTCGAGGGAATGAAGAAGGCCGCCCGCAGCCTCAAGACCCTGGGGCCGGCATGTGTGGTGGTGAAGGGAGGGCACATGGGAGGGGCGGAATCTCCGGACGTGTTCTTCGATGGCCGTGAAATGGTGGAACTCTCGGCGCACCGCATACGGGCACAGGACGATCACGGCACCGGTTGTGTCTTCTCGGCGGCGGTTGCCGCTCGTCTGGCGAGGGGCCAGAACCCGCTGGACGCGGCGGCGGGTGGGAAGATGGACGTGCGCAGGGCGCTGGAAAACGCGCTGCGGATCGGCGGTGGAAGGGGTCCGGTGAACCTGGTACCGGTCGATACCACTGGCGCGTGATTCTCCCGCAGGTGTATCTTTTGCGTGTGAAGGTACATGTGGAACATGTAATAGATGCGGGAAAGAACAAGGAACATGCAGGGGTATGTTGATCACACCTCCACGATGATTTTCATGGATATTTGCCGGAGCAGGCTGTCGAAAAAGATCGCCGGAAGGGAGCCTGCGAGATGAAAGTGGGCATGATAAGCGATACACATGGGGACCTTGCCGCCTGGAGGTTCGGGCCACACCTCCATTCACGGCATCTGGGAACACGGGAGCCTGCTGGTCTGTAACCCGGAAGCCCCTCTCTACCCAAGGGCGACGGGGTGCCCTCTGTGGCGATGCTGGAAGGAGACAGGGTATCCGTGTACGATTTAAGGGACGGCGCAGAGCTCGAGGCGAGTGCTTTGCCTAAATACAGGAGAGGCGTCACCCCTTGAAACGGCGTGGCGTGAAGGAGATATGAAACTACGGGGGCTCATCTCGGTCCCCGATAAAGGATAAACCCGTTTCGGGTTGAATAAACTATTTTGGAAAGTGTAATCAGAAGAAAAACGGGAGGTATGGAGATGAAAAAAGCAGTGACGATCCTGTTTGTCACCGCGCTCACCCTGTCGATGCTGGCCTTTCTTGCGGGGTGCGGAGGCGATGCCAACAAGGACGAGGCTAAGAGCCTTATGATGGCAGGGGACAAGTACATGGACTCCGTCATGCTCAAGACGGAGGAACTGGCGGCCATGCAGACTGATCTCGCATCGACGGCCATGGGGGGCGACATGTCCGCCCTGTCCGGTGATGCCGGAGATGCCATGCAGGAGCAGGTCGAGGGCATACTTAGTGGCATAGAAACGGACCTCGAGGCGGCGAAAGCGGAATACGAAAAGATAAACGCGCTGGATGGAGTGGAGGACTACAAGGAGTACGCGTCCAAAATGATCGAGGCGACTGACGCCTACCTCGAACAGCTCCAATATACCTCGCAGCTGGTGGAAAAGCTCATCACCGCTCTCGGGGCCATGGCACAGGGTCAGGATGTCGATATCATCACCCTGATGATGGAAAGCGAGGAGTTAACGAAGATAGAGGAGCTGGGCGAGGCTGGCGATGAACTTGCCGAGGAAGCCAACCAGATAAAACTCGACAAGAAGCTGGAGAATTAGAGCTGTCGCTCGCCGATAGCGGGGGTTAAGCCGCATTCCAGTTTCGTAATGTAAGCATGAACTGAGGTGGCGGGGCGTTCAGCCCCGTCACCCTTGTTATCTGGATGTGGGACTCCCGTCCGGGGTTGACTCGCGAGGCTGCTGGAAATACAAGATGCAGGGATTCTGGCGTATGGTTAAGAGCCATGAGGTGATGCGGCGAATCCGGAGGTGAAAGAGGAAAAGCCTTATGGAAAGAGCCTGCTGGACGTGCTGGAATGGTTGCCTGCAGCCGAAGCCGGATATGTCAGTAACGGTCGACCTTGCCCGCCTTCATGCATTTCGTGCACACGTTCATATGGGTCGGCTTGCCGTCTTTGATAACCCGTATTCTCTGTATATTGGGATTCCAACGCCGCTTCGTCTTGCGGTGGGAATGGCTGACGTTGAAACCAAAACTTGGCTTCTTGCCGCAAACGTCACATATCCTTGACATATATACCTCCTCAAAGCATACGGCTGTATGTTACCAGAACCCCCCGGCGCATACAAGATGAGCTTTCGAGTGGTTTTCTATTGACGCAACGGGCATATGCAAAGGAGCAGGGAAAAGGACGGGGGTGGCGGGCGACGGGATTTCGATGTAACGTTTCCCGGAAGGTCGGATTATAGTCTATGGTCCTTTACGATTGATATAATCAGTCTATTCCATGTTGGCGGCCGGATCCGGGGAGAGAAAGTGAACGGGGAAAACACGCATAGTGAGCTGGGGAATATCAGCATAAGCGACGACGTGCTGGCGGACCTTGCCGGCCTGACGTGTACGCGCTGTTATGGTATCGTGGGCATGGCCAGCCAGAGTTTTCACGAGGGGGTAGCGGAGCTCCTGGGCAGGGAATCGCTGCGCAAAGGGGTAAGGCTGAAGCGGGTCGGTGACGTCCTGAGCTTCGACCTTTACGTTATCGTGGAGGCGGGCATCAATATCGCCGAGGTCGCCCATAATCTCATCGAACAGGTCAAATACATGGTGGAGAGCTCGACCGGGCTCAAAGTCGACGAGGTGCAGGTCCACGTCCAGGGCGTCAGGGTCGACTGAATATGGGGGTGCGATAATTGGTCGAGAGATTGCAGGCCACGGACCTCGTCGGTTTCGTCGAAATCGCCATAGGCGCCCTCAAAGTCCACAAGGAAGAGATAAACGCCATGAACGTGTTCCCGGTGCCTGACGGCGATACCGGGACCAACATGCTTCTCACCATGCAGGCGGTGCAGGAAGCGATCCTGAGCTCGGGCAAGAGGGACATGTCCTCCATCTGCCAGGCTATCTCCCGCGGCTCCCTCATGGGGGCAAGAGGCAACTCCGGCGTGGTGCTATCCCAGATACTGAAGGGCATGACCGAGGTTATCGGGGAGTACGATGCCGTGGACGCAGAGATCATGTCCAGGGCGCTGACCCGGGGCTCCGAGGTGGCCTATCGTGCGGTGATGAAGCCGGTGGAAGGCACCATACTCACGGTAGTTCGGGAGGCATCCGAGGAGGGAGCGCGCAGCGTGGACAGCCATAAAAACCTCGAGGACTGGTTCACGGGCGTGGTGATGAAGGCGCGAGAAACCCTCGATCATACGCCAGAACTCCTGCCGGTGCTGAAGGACGCCGGTGTGGTCGATGCGGGGGGACGGGGCCTCCTGGCGATCTTCGAAGGTATGCTTGCCTATCTGACCGGCGAGGAATTGCAGGTGATAGAGGAGGAAGTGATCAAGACGGCCGGAGTCGAACCTCCAGAGGCCGAGGACTTCCGTTACGAGGCCCAGTTCATACTGCACTGCAAGGACTCGAAGGCGGAGCGATTCCGCGAGAAGCTGCACGAGCTGGGAGGCTCGGTGCTGGTGGTCGGGGGGGATAAGATCTACCGCGTGCACGTGCACACCGATGAACTGGGCAAGGTGATAGAAGAGGCGTCGGGCACCGGCCGCATGAGCGACGTGGAGATAACCGACCTCAAGATCCAGGTGGAGGAGTTGGATGCCGCGCGGGCGGCCAGAGAGCTCAAGCCCATCGGGGTCATCGCGGTGGCGGTGGGGGACGGAATCAAGGAGATCCTGCGCTCTATGGGGGTTGATCATATCGTGGACGGGGGGCAGAGCATGAACCCCAGCACCGCGGAGATGCTGGACGCCATAGAGGGTTTGCCGCAGGACCGCGTACTGGTCATCCCCAACAATAAGAACATCATCCCGGCGGCGGAACAGACCAGGGAACTCACGGAGAAGGAGGTAGCGATAATACCGGCGGTCGCCATCACCGAGGGCTTTGCGGCCATGGTGGCATACGATCCCCATGGCGAATTCGAGTACAACCGCGAGAAAATGATCCGGGCCATGGAGCAGGTGAAAACCGGGGCGATCACGGTGGCGGTGCGTGACAGCAAGGGAAAGCACGGCAAGATAAAGAAGGAAAATTTCATCGGTCTTTTCCGGGGCGAGATCGTCTCCTCCTCCACCGATGCACTGGAGGCCGCGGGAAAGCTGCTCGAAAACATGCTGGACGACGAAGACGAGATGGTGAGCATGGTTATCGGAGACGAGGCGCATGGACTGAACCACTCCGAGCTCATGGACCTGCTGGAAGGCAAGGGGTTGGAAGTGGAAGTGATAGACGGAGGCCAGCCGGTTTATCATTACATCTTCGGGGTGGAATAGGGCGATCTGCAATTGCGGAGTATTGCCATGCCTGGAACGGTAAAGCGCCGTGTCGAGGAACTGGAGGAGCACTGGAAGGCCCTGCAGGAGCCGGTCAGCGTGGTCAGCGGCATCGGGACGAGCCTGCTGCGGCACCTGCATGCCATGGAGATCCAGACCCTGGAAGACCTTCTCTACCACTTCCCGCGCCGTTATCTTGACCGGCGCAGGCTGTCCAGGATAGGGGACGTGCGCATCGGAGAAGAGACCACCGTGGTGGGAACGGTGCGCAGCGCGGAGCTGAACCGTATCTCGCGCAACCGCAGCATCCTCAACGTCGCCATCTTCGACGGTTCCGCCTACCTGTACGGCGTGTGGTTCAACCAGCCTTATCATGCCGACAGGCTGCAAGCGGGCACCGAGGTCGCCTTTTCGGGGAAAGTCCAGTACCGCTACGGGCGTCTCCAGATGGTCAATCCCGCCTACGACATAGTCGAGGACTCCACGGAAGTGGGTATGAAAACGGTGCATACGGGGCGGATTATCCCCCTGCACCCGGCCACCCAGAAGATGAGCGCCGCCATGCTGCGCCGCATTATCATGCGCGCCCTCGACCAGTATGGAGACCTGCCCGACCACATACCCTGCGAGCTGCGGCTGAGCCATGGCTACCCCCATCGCACCCAGGCGCTGCGAGAGATGCACTTTCCGGCTTCGGCGGGCCGCCTCAACCGCGCCCGCCAGCGTATGGCTTACGACGAGCTTCTGGTGATGCAGGTGGCACTGGCCCTGCGCCGCCAGCGCCTGAAGTCGGGAACGCGGGGGATAGCCCACGCTGCGCCCGGCCGGAGACTGGAGTCCTTCAAGGCATCCCTCCCCTTCGCGCTGACCTCCGCGCAGGAGAAGGCTTTCGAGGAAATAAGCGAGGATATGTCGAGGCCCTATCCCATGAACCGCCTGCTGCAGGGCGAGGTGGGGTCGGGAAAGACGGTAGTGGCCCTGCTGGCCCTGCTTCTGACGGTGGAAAACGGCCACCAGGGGGCGATCATGGCCCCCACCGAGGTTCTGGCGGAGCAGCATTTCGCGAACATAAACGGCCTGCTCGCGGACCTGCAGGTGCGGGTGGAGCTGCTAACCGGCAACACTGCCGCCGCCAGACGCAGGGAGATACTGGAGGCGGCGCAAAACGGCTCCCTGGATATCCTGGTGGGAACCCATGCCCTCATCTCTGAGGACGTTGAGTTCAAGAGCCTGGGCATGATAGTGGTTGACGAACAGCACCGTTTCGGATTGCGCCAGAGGATGCTTCTCAAGGAGAAGGGCGCCTACCCGGATACGCTGATCATGACCGCTACGCCCATACCGCGCACCCTTTCTCTCACCCTTTACGGCGACCTCGAGGTCTCGGTGATCGACGAGCTGCCGGCGGGGAGGGCGGGAACGCAGACCATGGTCGTGAGCCCCGATGGCAGAAAGGAAGCCTACGAGCTTATCCGCGGGGAACTGGCCGCGGGCAGGCAGGCTTTCGTGGTATGCCCACTGGTGGATAAATCCCCCGCCATAGAGGCCAAGGCGGCGGAAAAAGAGGTGCGTGAGCTGGCGAAAATATTTCCCGGCTCTCGTATAGGCCTACTGCATGGGCAGATGGCCAAGGCAGGCAGGGACGCCGCCATGGACGCTTACCGCAAGGGGGAAACGCAGTTGCTCGTCTCGACCACGGTCGTGGAGGTTGGTATCGATATACCCAACGCCACGGTAATGATGGTGGAGAACGCCGACCGTTTCGGCCTTTCCCAACTCCACCAGCTGCGCGGGAGAGTCGGGCGCGGCGAGAATCCCTCGCATTGCTTGTTCATGTTCGAAGGGGACACGGAGGAATCGCAGCAGCGCATGCGAGCCATAGGCGGGATCGAGGATGGATTCAGACTCGCCGAAGCGGACCTGGAGATACGCGGCGAGGGCTCCCTGTTCGGGACCCGCCAATCGGGCATGCCGGACTTGCGGGTGGCCAGACTGATAAGGGATTTCAAGCTGCTCAAGCAGGCTCGCGCGGACGCCTTCGCGCTGGTGGAAAACGACCCCGGCCTGGCTGAACCCGGGCACCAACTGCTGCGGCTGGAAGTGACGAGCCGCTTTCACGACAACCTGGAATGGCTTTTCCGAGCCTGATTTTCTGCCGGCCCTGCACACGAGCGGTAATGTGCCGGGCGCCTGCGATAAGGACCCGCACGTGCACCGGGATAGCAGGTGTCCCGTCTTCCGGCCGCCCCATGGCCGACGCAGCCCGGGCACCCTGGAGCGCCCGGGCCTGTTTGCCTCGGGGCGAGAGATTGATGATATCATCGCTATTAGGCGGCGGAAGAGAGGACGGAAAACGGGGTAACGGATGAAGAAGTCGGGGGTCCGGGCACGGCGAGGGATAGCCATGGCGCTGGCGTCATCCCTGCTGGCGTTGGCGTTACTGCTCACCGCAACTATTGCCGTATCCGCCGGCGACGGCGGCCCCCGCCTGATGCGTCTCTCGCCATCCAGTGGAGAGATGCTGGGAAGGGACACCACGGTCGTCTTGTCTTTTGACCGCCCCATGGACCTGGAGAGCCTGACCGGGGCGGCCCGTTTCGAGCCGCCGGTGGACTTCACGGTCTGCGGTGAGTCGGAATGTATGGTGGTCCCCGACAACCTCTTGAGTCCAGGCACCACGTATTCGTTTTTTCTCAGCCCGGGTGTGGCCGAGGACCTGGAGGGCAAAACGTTCCAGGGGGAGGTGGCGTTCTCCTTCACCACGCGGGGGGACGGGATAACCATTGAGATCCCCGCCCTTTCATACGGCGGGGAGATCATGGAGGGCAGTGATCCGCAAGGGGTGGCCAGCGTGATCGGCTTCGGGGTAGGTCATTACCCGGGCACGGGACGTCCGGGGAGGGGGAATTTCGTGATCATGGCCCATGCCAGCGGACAGATAGACTTCCCCTTCAACAGCCTCTTCGACCTGCAGGTGGGAGACGAGATAAGGCTCGATTACGGAGGCAGGGTCTACCTGTATCGCTGCAGTGAGACCCGGGTGGTGAGAGACACTGAGATGTGGATAGTGGACCCCACCGGCAACGCGATGCTCACGGCCTTCGTATGCTGCGCTGAAAACGGCAGGCCCTCCCCGACCTTCCATCCTTCCTACCGCTACATAGTGCGCGCATCCCTGCGCGAGGCAAGCCCTTAACGCGGCCCCTTGACGTAGAATAAGGCCATGAGGATAATCGCCGGCGAGGCCAGAGGAAGGCGCATAAAGGCGCCGCGCGGGAGAGCGACCCGGCCCATGAGGGACTTTGTAAGGGAGGCGGTTTTCAGCATGCTCGCGGAAAGGACGAGCGGGGCGAGGGTGCTCGATCTTTTCGCGGGAAGCGGCTCGCTGGGACTCGAGGCCCTCAGCCGCGGCGCGGAGGAGGCGGTCTTCGTTGACCGCGGCCGTGAACCCTGGCGTATCATCAGGGAAAACCTGGATATGCTTGGCATGTCTGGCAGAGGCAGGATAGTCAGGATGGAGATTCTCGATTACCTGCGAAAAGCCCGCTTTCCAGACAGACCGTTCAATTTGATTTTTATAGACCCACCCTTTAGAATTGATGTGAAATACAGGCAGGAAATGCTTAAATGCTTGGCCGAAGGCGGGTTCCTTGCCTCGTCGGCGGTGATTGTTATAGAAGCTCCACTGCGGAGTACTTCCCCGGGTCCGCCCGAGGGAGTGCACTTCCGGGAGAGGCGGAAGTACGGAGAGTCCGCGGTGGATGTTTATGTAAAAGAGTAAAATACCGTAAGGTAGAGGAGGGGCTGCAGGAGAAATGACTGTTGCTATCTGTCCGGGGACCTTCGATCCTATCACCAACGGCCACATGGACGTTATAACCAGGGCATACAAGTATTTCGAGAGGTTCATAGTGGCGATTGCCGTCAACCCCATCAAGCAGCCTCTGTTCACGGTGGAGGAAAGAGTCCACATGCTGGAAAAGGCCATCAAGGGCATGGAGGGCGTGGAAGTGTCTTCCTTCAACACCCTACTGGTGGATTTCGCGCGCAAGATCGGCGCCAAGGCCATCGTCAAGGGGCTGAGGGCCATCAGCGACTTCGAGTACGAGTTCCAGATGTCGCAGATAAACCAGGCCATGGGGGAGGAGATCGAGACCTTTTTCGTCATGGCCAATCCGGAATACACCTTCATCAGCTCCAGCGCGGTAAGGGAGGTGGCCAGTTACGGCGGGTCCATTTCGGGGCTGGTGCCGGAAAGCGTGGAAGCGGAATTGAACGAGATGTTCACGGGCAAATTCGACAGGTTGAAGAAAGGGGCGGTCTAGATGGACGTCTTTCAACAACTGGACAGGATAGAGGATCTCATAGTATCAAGCAAACACGTTCCGTTTTCCTCCTCGGTTATGGTCAACGAGACCGAGGTTTTCGAACTACTTGACGAGTTCCGCAGCTCGCTGCCGGAGGAGTTGAAGCAGGCGCGCTGGATGGTCAAGGAAAAAGGCGAGTTGATGGAGGAGGCGCGCAAGGAATCGGAGCGCATCCACGAGGAAGCGATACAGGAGAGGGCGCGCCTGATAGAGGAGACCGAGATCATCAAGACGGCGAAGGCCGAGGCCGAGAGAATCATCGAAGAGGCCCAGACCCAGTCGAGGGAAATACGCCTGGAAGCAGAGGATTACGCGGACGAGCGCCTGGCCAACCTGGAGGTCACCTGCTACAAGCTCCTCGAGGTGATCAAGCGTGCCCGGGAGAGGCTGCAGGGGCCAACGGAACAGGCAGAGAGCAAAGAGGAATTGGACCTGGAGTAGAGGCGAAAGCCACCACGAGATCCTCACCGCGGCAACATGGGGACGGATAGGGTATCGAAAACCGACAACTAAACCCACCCCTTCCGCACTAACCACATCGCAGATGCTTTCGAAGCAGGAACGGCACAGCGCCTGGGCATATGAGAACAGCCCGGGGGAATCCCTGACGTGTCGCCTAAAGCCAGGCCGACTTCCTCTCCGGTTTTAGGCCGCAAGAGGCGGAGTCGTGCCGTTTACGGGTTCCGAGGTACGGGACAATGGCGGAAAAACTGGATTCAAGGCAATTGAAGGTGCCTGTAACGAACCTCCTGAAAAGGGTGTTTACAAAGGAGAAGTTCTCCGCGCACCTGGATATAGACGTGGGTGATCACGGTATAAAAGAGAGCGGCAACCGTGGAGACCTTAAGCTGGAGTTATGGCTGGAGAGCAGCCCCGACGGAATACGGGTCAAAGGAAAGATCGAGGGCTCGGTGGCCATGGAATGTACTCGTTGCCTGGAGCGGTATCGCCAGGACCTCGAGATATCCGTGGACGAGTTCTACCGGCGTTCGGGCATGGGCGCGCTGACCGCCGACGGCAGGCAGATAACCGGGCCTGACGTGCAGGAAGAAGACGAATACGTGATCGAGGAGGGCATCATCGATCTCAACGTCCTCGTGAACGACGCAGTTATGCTCAGCCTGCCGATAAAACGTCTCTGCAGCGAGGAGTGCAAGGGGCTGTGCCAGTATTGCGGCAAGAACCTGAACCTGGGAGATTGCGGTTGCGTCGGAGAGAGCATAGACCCACGCCTCGAGGTCCTGAGGGATTTACTGGGCAAGGAGAACGAATAGGGGACGCCTTCCCGTTCGGGTATCGTCGCTTGACCACGCAGGAGCACGAGCATATACTCTTGAAGAGCTTTTTGTAGATAGAAACGCAGATAAAGGAAGGTTTTCCGGAGGTTAAAATGGCGGTACCAAAGGGCAGGAAATCACGTTCGCGTGCCGCATCCCGGCGCGCTAAGTGGAGCATACAAACTCCTCCGAAGTCGGAATGCCCGCAGTGCCATGCGCCCAAACTGCCCCACAGGGCGTGCCCGAACTGCGGATATTACAACGGCCGGGAAGTGTTAGAGACGGAATAAGAAACCGTGCCGGTGTTTTCTCGCGACATTCGGGCCCCCGGGCAAAGGGGGCCGTGCCTGTGTGCTAAAAAGAGCGGCTTTCGGCCCGATGAGAGGAAATCCTTGTCGCATTGAGGGCTGAGATGAACGTAAAGCAACCGCGGCTTCTGGAGTGATCGTAATGGCTTTACGGGAGAGGATCACCGTTGCGCTTGACGCCATGGGTGGAGACAACGCCCCCGAAGCCAATGTCTTGGGCGCCCTGGACGCGCGGGACGAATTGGGAGTGGACGTGCTGCTGGTGGGCGACGAGGGGGTGCTCGGAAGCGTGCTCGACCCCTCAGGCCGGGGACGCCTGGAGATAATACATGCCCCGGATGCGGTAGCCATGGAAGACGAGGGCGCTTTGGCCATAAAGAACCGTGAGGGCGCATCGATCGTGGTTGCGGCCGAAGCGGTGCGCGAGGGCAGGGCGAAGGCCCTGGTATCGGCCGGCAATACCGGCGCCGCCATGGCGGCGGCGTTTCTTTCCTGGGGAAGGATAAGGGGCATCAAGCGGCCCGCGGTGGCCGTAGTGCTGCCTCCCATGCAGTTTCCCACCCTGCTCCTGGATGCCGGGGCCAATTCCGACTGCAGGCCCGAGCACCTGCGACAGTTCGCGCTCCTGGGCAGTGCCTACGCTTCCCTGCGCTTCGGGCTGGACAGCCCCAGGGTGGGCCTTCTCAACATCGGCGCGGAGGAATCCAAGGGCAACGAACTGGCACGCGAGGTCTATAGCCTGCTGTCCTCGGAGGCCAGGATAAACTTCATCGGCAACGTGGAGGGCAGGGACCTGGTCGGGGGTATGGCGGACGTCGTGGTGACGGACGGCTTCACGGGGAATATCGCCTTGAAGGTGGTCGAGGGGGCGGCCTCCATGATAAGCAGGCGGCTTCTGGAGAACCTGGGGTCCCTGAAGGAGGAGGAGCTGCAGCCGGTGCTTCCGGCCTTGCTGGCCTTGAAGCAGGAGATGGACTACCGTGCCATCGGTGGCGCCCCGCTGCTGGGGGTACGTGGCGTATGTGTTATCGCCCACGGCAGTTCGGATGCGGTGGCGGTGAAGAACTCCATCCGCGTTGCCGTTGAGGCGGTGGAGGCAGGGGTGGTGGAGGAGACAGAGCGCCTCCTGGGCTCCGGGAAGGGGGGCGGCGGGTGATCTTAAGACGCAGGGGACGCAGGAAGGAGCCAATAGAGGACCTTCTGAGACTGGACTTCCGGGACAAGGAACTCCTGCATCGTGCGCTGACCCACCGCTCTTACGCGCACGAGGCTTGTTTCCCGCCCGATGCGACATACGAGAGGCTGGAGTTTCTCGGGGACGCCGTCCTCGACGTAGTGGTCTCAGATCATCTGTACCGCAATTATCCCGAGCTGAACGAGGGAGATCTGACGCGAATAAGGGCTAACCTGGTCAACATGAGCTCTCTTGCTGACACCGCCCGGGAGCAGGGCATCGGTGAGCATATCATGCTCAGCAAGGAGGAAAGGGCGGACGGCGGGGGAGAGAAGGCCTCGATAATCGCCGATTCCCTGGAGGCGATAATCGGCGCGGTTTATCTCGACCGTGGCATGGAGGAGGCGTACAGGTTCTGCTCGAGGCTTTTCGAAAAAAGGCTCGAGGAGGCGGTTTGCGGCTCCCTCGACCACGATTTCAAGTCACGCCTGCAGGAGCTGGTGGTGAAGGAGAAAGGGATGCTCCCGCGTTATCGCCTGCGCGAGGAGGGGCCGGAACACCGCAAGACCTTCCACGCCGTCGTATATATCGCGGATGCGAAGATGGGCAAGGGAAGCGGGAGTTCGAAGAAGGAAGCCGAACAGGCGGCAGCCAGGGAAGCACTGGACCGCATGAAATGCGAGTAGATGGCAGGGAAGAGATTGCTGAACCTGAAAAGGGGGGATTGAAGTGGCTGGCATCGGAATAGTGACTGACTCGACCGCTTACTTAGACGGTGATTACGTCGAGAAGAACGACATCAAGGTGGTGCCCTTAAAGGTCATCATGGAGGACGTATCCTATCGGGAAGGGGTAGACATCAGCAACGACGAGTTCTACAAGCGCATGCGAGAAGAGGACATCTTCCCCACGACCTCACAGCCTTCTGCTGGTGAGTTCCTGGAAGCTTACAAAGAGATGTCCGCACGTTACGATTCCCTCATCAGCATACACATATCGTCGGGCATCAGCGGCACGGTAGAATCCGCCAGGTCTGCCGCCTCCGATATGGGAGACTACCCAATTGAAGTAATCGATTCCCGCTTCACCGGGTTTATGCTCATGCTTTTCGTGCAGGAGCTGGTAAAGGCGCGGGGCGTGGGCAAGAGCATGGACGAGCTCAAGTCCCTTGCCACGAAGATGATCGAGAGCAGCGTGGAGATGTTCTGCGTGGACACCCTTGAGTACCTGCACCGTGGGGGCAGGATCGGCGGCGCCCAGGCCCTCATGGGTTCCATGCTGCGCATTAAGCCGCTGCTGTACCTCGATGGCACCATCGATGCCCTGGACAAGGTGCGGGGGAGCAAGAAAGCGCTTGAGCGCCTGGTCGAGCTGGCGGTGGGAAAGGCCGGTGGTCGTAAGGTGCTGGTCACCCTGACGCACGTGCGCGACCTCCCCAGGATGAACGAACTGAAGGAGATGGCCACGAAGGCGCTCGACTGCGACCCCGATGCCATCATCTGGAACGAGACCGGACCAGTGATCGGCTCCCACGTCGGGCCCGGGACCGTGGGGATAGGGTTCTGCCCCGTTTTCTGAGAGACTATCCAGAGACCTGGGCGCAAGCTCTTAAGGCCACGTTTCAAATGATGGAGAGGTGGCACGCGAGCTTCGCCATGCTCGGAGCGGCGCTGCAGACAACGCGGCTATCTGTTTAGAGCCGGAACCCGGCGCCTCATCCTAAGCGGCATGTGGATGGAAAAGGCCGGTTTAAAGGCGGCGTGCCGTGGTCTCTTACATCACATATATATGTCCATGGTGAAGAACCATGCATCGGCCACTGCCGGGAAGGGTAATCTGCGGCCGGGGTAGAAAAATATCTAGAAAATCCATTACGGCATGGAGCAAGAGGAGAGCAAGGATCGGATGTATCTAAAGTCGCTTTCGGCGAGGGGCTTTAAATCCTTCGCGGATAAGATGACCGTGGATTTCGAGCCCGGAATATCGGTTATCGTCGGCCCCAACGGGAGTGGAAAGAGCAACGTCGCTGACGCAGTGCTATGGGTGCTGGGGGAACAGAGCCCCCGTAACCTTCGCGGCAGCAAGATGGAGGACGTTATCTTCGCGGGAAGCGCCAACCGCCAGCCCCTGAGCATGGCCGAGGTCTCCCTTTCCTTCGATAATCGTGCCGGCGACCTGCCCGTGGACTTTCCCGAGGTGGTCGTCACCAGGCGTATTTACCGCACCGGAGAGAGCGAATACCTCCTGAACAAGGCGCCGTGCCGCCTCGTGGATATCCAGGAGTTTCTGTCCGATCTCGGGGTGGGCCGCGAGCTCACGGCGGTCATCGGCCAGAACAAGCTGGAGGCGATACTACGCAGCCAGCCCGAGGACCGGCGCGCCTTCCTGGAGGAAGCTGCGGGATTGCGCAAGCACCGCAGGCGCAAGGAAAAAGCCCTGCGCAAGATGGAGGGAATGGAGCGCAACCTGGTGCGGGTGAAGGACATCATCTCGGAGGTCAACAAGCAACTGCGTCCCCTGGAAAAGCAGGCACAGCAGGCGAGTGAATACGGGGAACTGGCATCGGAGATAAGGGAGCTGTCAATACGCATACTTGTTGCGGAACTGCAGGAACTGAGGGATCAATGGGAGAACCGCCGGGAGGAGGAAGAGAGGCTTGCCCGGGAAATGGAGGAGACCTCCACGAAAGCCAGGGAGGGCAAGGAGCATCTGGCGCACCTCGACGAGCGTTTGCGCGAGCTGAGGCGCGTTCTGGACGGATGCCGCGGCCAGGAGATGCGTTTGCTGTCTCTGGGCGAGAGGCTGCGCGCATGCGAGAGCCTGGGGGAGGAGAGGCTGAAGCTATACGCAGCCCTTAGCGGCGACATGGATTTCAGGGACGGATGGAAGTCGCGCAGGGAGGAGCTGGCGCGGAGGAAAGCCGAGCTGGAGGAGGAGCGAAAGCGTACGGAAGAAGAGCTCGCGAAGCTGGAGTTGGAGGTTGAACAGCTGCGCGAGGGCAGGAAGGAACTGGGCGGGGAGCTCAACCTGGCCAGGCGCAAGCGCGATACGCTGAGGCGTGAACTCTCGGATCTGCGGGAGAAGGAACAGGGACTGCGGAAGGAATCGGAGAGGACCGCTGCGAGCGCCGAAGGATGCCGCGAGGAGATGGTCCGTATCGCCGTCCAGCGGGATGCACTCGAGGCAGGCCTGGAATCGCTGCGGCAGGCGGCCGCGGAGAAGGAGGAGGAGATAGCCGAAGGAAAGGCGCAGCAGTCCCGCATCGAGGAAAGGGCGGGGGCGATCAGGGACGATCTGGCTCGTTTCCGGGAAGACCTGAAAACCATAGAACAGAAGCAGAAGCGATCCTTCGAGGAGGAGGCTCTTGTGGTGGCCAGGCTGCGCGCCCTGCAGGAGGTATTCAGTTCGCATATCGATTACGCCGGCGCAGCGGCGAGGGTCATGGCAGAAGGTGAGGAGCTTCCGGGCATGATCGGCATGCTCCTGCACAAGATACACGTGGAGGGAAAATGGGAAAAAGCGCTGGAGTCCTACCTGGGGCCCTGGCTGTTCTGCGTGATCACCCGTGACCTGAACGATGCGCTGGACGCCATCAGGATCTTAAAAGAGGAGGAGGAGGGCTACGGCATATTCCTCCCCCTTTCGGAAATAGCGTCCGAGCCCATGGACGAGATAAAGAACCTGGCCCATATCGCGGGCGGTGTACCCGCGCTGGACGTGGTCGATTGCGAGCCGGAAGTACGCCCCGCCCTGGAGTACCTGCTCGGCGACGTTGTCTTCTGTGCTTCCCTGGGCGAGGCGGGGAGCAAGGCGGAGCTGTACCCCAAGCTGACCTTCATAACCGAGGACGGCGACGTGATCGCGCCGCGGCGGGCGGTAAAGGGTGGCGCCCGGCCACGAAGCCCTTTTCACGTCATCGCACGTCGTCGCGAGTTAGAACAACTCCAGGGGATGCTCGATCTCTGCGACGAGGAGGGGATATCCCTGGAGGCCCAGCGCAAGAGCGTCCTGGCGACCCTGGCCGCCCTGGAGAAGGACCTGGAGGAACTGGTCGGGGAAGGCAGGAACGTGGAGGCTTTCCTGGGGAAGCTGGTGATGGAATCGCGCGAGTGCAGGCTAGAGGCGGAAAGGGCGGAAGGTGACATATCCGGGCTGGACGCGAGGTCCGAAGCCTTCGCCAGGGAGGAGGAGGAGCTGCGCGCCAGGGTGGAAATGCTTGGCGGGAGGACGCTAGAGATCGCGGAGGAGAGGCGGGCGCTCGAGCCCGGGCTGGACGGGGAGGAAAACAGCGTGGAGCAGATGCGCCGCAGGGACAGGGACATGGAGGAGACCCTGCAGGCCGTGCTGGCGCAGAGCGCCTCGCTGGTCGAGAGGAGATATCACCTCGAGGAGAGGATAAAGGAGATAGAGGCCGAAACGGAAGGCCCGCCGCTGCCGGGACGGGAGGAGCTTGCAGCCATGGCCAGGGCGCAGGAGGAGATGCTGCGCCTGGCGGGGACGCTGTCGGAGGCGCACGGCAGGTTGGCGGGCAGGATCGGGCATATGGAGGCAGAGAACCGCGAGGAATTGGAGCAAAAGGAGGCAGAGCGCGAGGAATCGCGCCTGAGCATCGAGGAGCTGGAGAGGAGCGAGGCGGAGCTGAGAGAGCTGGTTTACAACCGCGACCTGGCCGCTGCTCAGCTCAAGATGAGGGTGGATATGCTGGTGCAGCGGTTGCTGGACGAGTACAGGCTTCCGCTTGAAACCGCCCTCACGGAATATCTCCCCGAATCGCCCGTGGAGGAGATGAGAGAGAGGCTGGAAAAACAGGAGCGCCGCCGGGATATGCTGGGGCAGGTTAACCTGAGAGCGGTAGAGGAATACCAGGTGATGAAGGAACGCCATGACTTTCTCATGGAACAGGTGGAGGACCTGCGGGAGAGCAAGGCCTCCCTCATGAAGGTGCTCCGCGCCATAGACCGCGAGATCGTCCGTATATTCAAGGACACCTTCGAAGAGGTGAACCAGCACTTCCAGGAGCTTTTCGAGATGCTCTTTCCGCAGGGACGGGCGGAGCTGTTCCTGTCTGATCCCACCGATATACTCAATACCGGGGTTGAGGTGGAAGCGCAACCACGGGGCAAGAGGCTCAAGAAGCTCTCGTTGCTCTCGGGCGGCGAGACCTCTCTCACCTCGCTGGCCTTCCTATTCGCCATCTTCAAGACCAGGCCCAGCCCGTTTTACTTCCTGGACGAGGTAGAGGCCGCCCTTGACGATGTAAACCTGCATCGCTTTCTGAACATGCTCAAGGAGTTCAAGGGGGATTCCCAGCTGGTAGTCATCACCCACCAGAAGCGCACCATGGAGATCGCCGACATCCTCTACGGCGTATCCATGCAGGCCTCGGGGGTTTCGCGCGTCGTCAGCCAGAGGCTGGAAGAGGCGCAGGCCTATGCGGGCATAGCCTCTGCATAGGGATCGCGGCCTGGGTATCCGCTCGCAACGGCATCTGGAAGGCAAACAGGATATTCGATTCTTGCCCGGCTCGCCCCACGCCGGCAAACCCTTCGATAAACGCACCGCCACCCGATCGATCGCTGCATACGCTTTTCTTCCGTTTGCGGGATCCTTTATGTGGGCGGGGCGCACACGCGTTTCGTTGTGATAGATTTAAGGGCAGTACTCGTGGATGATCGAGGCAGGTGGGAATGGAAGAGGATAAGAAGTCGGAAAAAGAACAGAGGAAGCGCGAAAAAGAGGAGCAGAAGCAGAGGGATAAAGACGAGAAAAGCCGGCTGAAGGAGGAAAAGAGGGAACGCAGGGAAGCCCGGAAGAGGGAGAGGCTCCAGGCCCTCGAGGAACTCCAGGAACTTCCTGAAGTCGAGGAGGGCGGGGGAGATGCGTTGTACTGCGGTCCCGAGCTGGAGGAATGTGTCGAGCTCGAGGACGCGGGAAAGGCCCGGGCTTCTGTGGATGAAGGGATGCTGGAGATAAGCGAGGAGGAGGCTTCCCCTGGGCCGGGCGCGCCGCCCATGGACGGGCAAAGCCCTGTGGATACTGTTCTGAAGCAGCAGGAGGACGAGGGAATACCATCCGCGGTGGAGGCCGAGGCTGCGGAGAAAGAGATTCCTCCCGAGGAAGAGAAGGAGCGCTGGCTTTCACGCCTGCGCAAAGGGCTCTCCAAGAGCCGCGTGAACTTTGTAGCTCCCCTATCCAGGGCCATGGCCTCCAGGCGCTTCGACGACGCTTTCTGGGAAGAGGTGGAGGAGATTCTGGTGGGCGCCGACGTGGGCATGGAGATGGCCATGATCCTGCTGGACGGGGTAAAGGAGCGTATGGCCAGGGAGAAGGTGAAGGATCCAGACGGGATGCTGGCTCTCTTCCAGGAGGTACTGGCCGATGCGCTGGACGTGGGGGAGAGGGAATTACGCTACTCCGCCTCCGGTCCCAGCGTATTCATGGTGGTGGGGGTGAACGGGACGGGAAAGACCACCACCATTGCAAAGCTTGCCCACCTGCTGCGCGGCGACGGCAAGAGGGTGCTGCTGGCGGCGGGAGACACCTTCCGCGCCGCGGGGGTTGAACAGCTGGAGACGTGGGGAGAGCGCGTTGGGGTGCACACGGTGAAGCACAAGCAGGGAGCCGATGCGGCCGCCGTGATACACGATGCCGTGGAGTCGGCGCATGCCAGGGACATAGACGTGGTCATCGCCGACACGGCCGGGCGCCTGCATACCAAGGCCAACCTCATGGAGGAGCTGAAGAAGATAAAACGCGTGGCGGAGCGCAAAGCCGAAGTCACCGAGACCCTGCTGGTCATAGATGCCACCACCGGTCAGAACGGGCTTATCCAGGCGCGCCAGTTCGGGGAAGCGGTTGACGTTACCGGGGTGGTGCTCACCAAGCTCGATGGTACCGCAAAGGGAGGCATAGTCGTGGCCATAGTCCACGACCTGGGGATCCCCATCAAGTTCATCGGCGTGGGAGAAAAGATCAGCGACCTGCATGCGTTCGACCCACGCGAATTCGCTGCCGCCCTGTTCTCTTGAGGAAAGCGATGCGGCATGGGCATTGGGGATAGCGATATTGCGGCCGGAGGGCTCAAAGGCCGCGTTGCAGCCGATCACCAGGCTTCGTTTGGCTACGGACTGGTGTTTTACGCCGGCGATAAGCTCGGCGTCGAGGACCGGGATACGGCATGGGACGGCTGGACCTGGTGCGTCGACCGGGAGGGGACCGGGGCATGGGTGCCCGACCATTTCATTGACAGGCAGGGAGATTCCTGCGTCGTGCTGCGCGATTACGATTCCACCGAGCTTACCGTAAAAGAAGGGGATGCCCTGGAGGTGATGGAGGAAGCGAACGGATGGTTGTGGTGCGTGGACCAGGTGGGCTTACGTGGCTGGGTCCCGTCCGCATGCGTCGATATCGAAAAACCGCTCTGAGCGGTCACCTGGAAGAGAGAGCGTTTGAGCTGCTGAATCTTTGACATTGGAAGCCCTTTCCGATAACTTTAATAATCCAGTAACGGAGAAAGCCGCGACAGGCCGGTGGCGTTAGCGAAGCCCCGCAACGCGGAATGACAAGGGCGTCGTCAGGACTGGAGACCATGTTCGATAACTTGAGCGACCGGCTGCAGGATATATTCAAGAAGCTGCGCGGGCACGGCAAGCTGTCCGAAAAGCAGGTGGGCGAGGTGATGCGCGAGATCCGCCTGGCACTGCTGGAGGCGGATGTAAACTTTAAGGTGGTCAAGGATTTCGTGGGCCGCGTGCAGGAGCGCGCGGTGGGAGAGGAGGTCCTGCGTTCGCTTACCCCGGCCCAGCAGGTCATCAAGATCGTGAACGAGGAACTCACCGAGCTTCTGGGCAGCTCCAACGAGAAGATCAACTTCGGCGGCCGCCCACCGGTGGCGGTAATGCTGGTCGGCCTGCAGGGTTCGGGCAAGACCACGGCGACGGCCAAGCTGGCCGTGCACCTCAAGAACCAGGGGCGGCATCCCATGATGGTGGCGGCCGACACCTACAGGCCGGCGGCCATGGACCAGCTCGAGAAACTGGGGGAGCAGGCGGGAATCGAGGTCTATTCGGACCGCGCGGCACGCCCGGAGGCCATCGTGGAGGCGGGACTGAGGAAGGCCGAGAAGGAAGGCCTGGACACGGTGCTCATCGATACCGCCGGACGCCTGCACATCGACGAGGAGATGATGCAGGAACTGGTGCGCATAAAAAAGGACTATCCGCCAGGTGAGACCCTGCTGGTGGTGGACTCCATGACCGGTCAGGACGCGGTTAACGTGGCGCAGTCGTTCGGCGAGGAGGTGGGGTTCGACGGCATAATCCTCACCAAGCTGGACGGCGATGCGCGTGGAGGGGCCGCCCTGTCCATAAAGACGGTCACCGGAAAGCCGGTAAAATTCGCCAGCGTGGGGGAGAAGATAGGAGACCTGGAGCCCTTCTATCCGGACCGCATGGCCTCGCGCATCCTGGGCATGGGCGACATGCTCACCCTCATCGAGAAGGCCCAGTCCACATACGACGAGCAGAAGGCGCAGGAACTGGAGAAGAAGCTGCGCAAGCAGCAGTTCACCCTGGAGGATTTCCTGGACCAGATGGCACAGCTGAAAATGATGGGCCCCCTGGACCAGATCCTGGGCATGATACCGGGCATATCCGCCTCCAAGCTCAAGGGGCTTCAGGTGGACGAGGGCCAGATCAAAAAGGTGGAGGCCATAATCCAGTCCATGACACCGGAGGAGAGGCGCAAGCCCCAGATCATAGGCTCGAGCCGCAAACAGCGCATCGCCCGCGGCAGCGGCACCAGTACGCAGGACGTTAATCGCCTGCTGCAGCAATTCGGGCAGATGCAGAAGCTGGTCAAACAATTCGGGAAGATGTCTCCGCGCAAGATGGGGCAGGCATTTCCCTTCCAGTTGTAGCGGATCCGCGAGATATGCGGGAAGTACTGATTGAAAGGAGAGCGGTTTAATTGGTGAAGTTAAGGCTCAGGAGGATGGGGGGCAAGAAGAAGCCCTACTACAGGGTGGTTGCCGCGGACTCACGCAGCCCCAGGGACGGGAGGTTCATCGAGACCCTGGGCCGCTACGATCCTCGCATGGAGCCATCCTTGATCGAGCTCGACGAGGAAAAAGCCCTGAAGTGGCTGCGTGAAGGTGCGCAGCCCACGGACCAGGTGCGCAAGCTCATGCAGATCAAGGGCATATGGCAGAAGTTCCAGGAGGAAAAAAGTGGCGATTGATGAAGGTGTCGTCCAGGAGATTGATATGAAAGATCTGCTCGAATATCTGGCGAAAGCCCTGGTGGATAACCCGGACGGCGTGGAAGTCACCTCGGTGGAGGGGGAGAGAGCTGTCATCCTCCAGCTGCGTGTCGACCCCGACGACGTGGGAAAAGTCATCGGCAAGAAAGGGCGAATCGCCCAGGCCATGCGAACCCTGGTGAAGGCTTCGGCGACCAAGGAAGGACGCAATGCCATCGTCGAGATCATAGACTGATCCCCATGCCTCGGCCTCCGGAAAAGCCCGCCCTAGTGATAACCGGCAGGGTCGTCAAGCCCTACGGCGTTCTGGGCTGGGTGAAGATAGAGCCGCTTACCGAAAACCCCCGTCGTTTTCAGCCCGGCAATACGTTTATCCTGGAGGGAAGGGAACGGGGGGAGAGGTTACAGCTCGTAGAGGCTCAGCGGGGTTCGGGGATGCTGCTGGCGAAGTTCCGGGGCCTGGATAGCCGGGAGGACGCGGAGAAACTCTCTGGCCGCATGCTCATGGTGACGCCGCAGGAGGTGGGCGAAGCACCCCCGGACGGGGTCTGGGAACATCAGATCCTGGGGCTGGAGGTACGCACCAGCGAGGGCAGGAGCCTGGGAGAGGTGGTAGAGGTCATGGAGACGGGGGCTAACGACGTGTTGGTGGTCCGGGGCGACAGGGAGTATCTTGTCCCCATGACCCGAGAGGTGGTAACCGGGATAGACCTGGACCATGGGGTCATCACCATAGAGCCACTCCCGGGCCTGCTGGAGGAATGAAGACATGCGTATCGATGTGTACACTATCTTCCCCGCCATCTTCTCCTCCCCCCTGGAGGAGGGATTGCTGGGCAAGGCCAAACGTAACGGGATCGTGGATATACGGGTGCACGACATCAGGGATTATGCTGAAGGCAAGCACCGGCAGGTGGATGATGCTCCCTTCGGGGGAGGGCCGGGCATGGTCATGAAGCCCGAACCGGTGTTCGAGGCGGTGACGGGGACGCTGGGATACGACATTGACGATCTCGAGATATTGAAGAGCGAGGTAAGGGTGTTGATGCTCACGCCGCGCGGCGAGCGTATGGACCAGGCAAAGGTCGAGGAACTGGCTGCGGAGGACCATATCGCGTTGATCTGCGGGCGCTACGAGGGAATAGACGAAAGGGTGCTCGAGAAACTGTGCACGGATGCCCTTTCCATAGGGGATTACGTGCTCTCCGGAGGCGAGATGGCGGCCCTGGTGGTCATCGAGTCGGTCACCCGCCTGGTGCCCGGGGTGCTGGGGAACGAGGAGTCGCTCGCGGACGAGTCTTTTTCACATGGCATGCTGGAATATGCTCAGTATACGCGGCCAGCGGACTACCGCGGTTGGAAGGTGCCCGAGGTCCTCGTCTCGGGTAACCATGGCGAGGTGGAGCGATGGAGGCGCGAGGCCGCGCTGGAGTGGACGAAAAAAAGGCGGCCCGAGCTCGGCGGCACTGGCGGCCAAGAGGTCAATGGGTTGTAATATAGCGGAGAGGAGGAACCAAGATGCAGAAGACGGACGTGATAGAGAGCGAATACCTGCGGGATGATATACCGGACTTCCGG
>CAYWXM010000018.1:0-23348 GCA_964462595.1 uncultured Actinomycetota bacterium | reverse complement strand
ACTGGGATACGCTTCCAAAGGAAGCAACGGCAGCATAGTGATGAGCAGGATACCACTTAAGGATCAGGAAAACCTGTCCAACGAACCCCGGCCACCTCTTATAGCGGACCTTCGCAGAGAACCTACACCTCGCAGGAGTGTCTATATCAGATGAGGGCGCAGAATTCATCCAGCATGCAGTCCTTTTCTTTCTTGATAGCTCTCCTGAATCTCACTGAGGTCTTTTCTGGTGATCGACTTCCTTTCACCAAGTTCAGCCTCAAGCTCATACCCCCCTCACCCCTCTCCCAATGCGGATAACCCGCCTTGAGGTTGTTCCGGAACCAGGCGCTTTTTCAAGTAGATATTTTTCTATAAGAACGGGCGGTTCAGTTCTGCATGAGAAAAATTGCGGCGGCTGAACACGCAGAATTATTCAAGATGGACACTGAAGATTATGACTCTTTCTCTCCCAATTACTTGGTTGAGACTCCAACTAGCAGATATCCTCTCTTTCCAATATCTTTATAATATTTCTTTCCCCTGATTGCCCTTGATAGATATCGTAAAGGAATATACACAATTCCGCCAAAAGGAATTAAGCCTAGGAAGGTGAGTTGATAATAATAACCGACCGAATAAATACTATTGTGGGTTAAACCTAGTAGTTCTTCCTCGGTAAGTGGTTCTTCATACCCAAATGGCCACCTGTCTATCCGTTCTGCAATGTTTTTGCAGTAATAATATATTGGAGCGTGTCTATTTGGGACAAGGTTTACCATTGCGCCTCCCACCCTCTCTACCCTCTTCATTTCATTGACAATTTGACGTTGATCTTCCTTTTTAAAGTGTTCTAGTAACCCTGAACTCCATACAGCATCATATGTCTCATCTTCCAACGGAATATTCAAAGCGGACCCTTCAATAAATGTTGCTTTCAAGCCTTTTTCTCTAAATATTCTTTCCGAGATCTTCAGTGCAGTTTGTGATGTATCAAGCAGCGTTACGTTTGCTCCTTCCTCACATAATCTTGCAGAAATCCTTCCCGTACCACTACCTACCTCCATAATATTCCTATTATGCAAATATCCAAGCTCTCTCTTCAGCGTTCGATAGACAATCTCTGATAAATCATCCCACGCAGAAAGCTTACGGTTTTCTGACCAATATTTCTCCCAGGTTCCTTCCGGACAAGAAGCAGAATGCCTGCCTTGAGATTTGTTGCTCACCAGAGAAACCTCCCATTCCCATAATCATCCTCGTGATAGAACGTGTGACTATTCGTAGTGGCTTAATTGCTTTTTATACACCAAGATGATTTTGAATTTGAATCATCATCTCTCATGCTAACTGCGTCTAAATCTTCAACCCAATATTGAGAGAATCCTCATCTGAATGCCATGATTTCATTATATTTTGAAGCTTCCATTCAAATGAGCACTAGAAGAGAGCCTAATGCTTACGCTGATTAAATGCAATGCTTTTCGCCTATATGGTTTCATGATCAGCAAGAACCTTTTATATGGGCCGAAGCGTCCTTTTCAAGGATAGCGTTTTCCTTTGCTGAGCTCGATGGCTTAAGAACGTTTTCATTTGTGTCACCCTTCCGGAAAAACCTGAACCGAATCAAATTGACTGCCCATCTAATGTTTAGTAGACTATTTCCGTCTTCAACAGGACCATTATAGAGGTTATAGGAAAGCAAGCTCTCAAGCCGTTTTAAAAGAGGAAGATGCACCGACAAGTTGTAGTAGAGATCATAGACCGCAACCTGTGTTCGGGCTGTGGTGTATGTACCGGCATATGCCCGGCTGGGAACCTGAGTACGGTATGGGCGGAAAACGGCGACTTGAGTATCGAGTTCCGTGGTAGTTGCCCCGATAACTGCAATGCCTGTCTGCATGCCTGCCCCTTTAACCATAGCCGTACTGACGATCACGGTATCGCCACTAGCGCCTTCGGTAATAATTCAGGTATGGAATATGACGACCTTGTTGGCTATTACCTGGCAACCTTTGTTGGGCATTCGCGTGTAAGCGGTCATCGTAAGAAAGGCGCCTCGGGAGGCATGGCTACCTGGATATTAGAGGAGCTGCTTGAGCGAAAACTTATCGACGCTGTTGCCTGCGTGGTAAAGAGTACCTCTAGTAACAAACAATTCGAGTTCAGGATCCTGGATAGCACCAGCGAGATACGCGCTGCTGCAGGTTCCAAGTACTATCCTGTGGGAATAGGCAATGTAATCAAGGAGATCCTGTGCGAAGACTCCGACCGCAAGTTCGCTGTAACCGGTTTACCGTGTATGCTGAGGGGACTGCGTTACGCCATGGAGGCGAACCCGAAACTGAAGCGAAGAGTCCGCTATATGGTCGGGCTTGTATGCAGCCACCTCCCCAACCGCCTCTACACCGATTACCTCATCAGCCTCAGCGGTCTCCAACCCGGCCTCATTAGTGATCTTTCCTACCGGGTCAAGGAGGGCGCTGAGCGGGCCGCGAACTTCAGGTTCATTGCTGTGGACGCCGATGGTGAGCGAAGCAGGCCCCTTCCCTACTTCGGCTGGCCTGAAAGAGCCTGGGCATATCTTTACTTTCAGCATAACGCCTGCAATTTCTGCAAGGATATCTTCGCAGAGATGGCGGATGTATCTCTGATGGATGCATGGTTGCCGCGTTACGAAAAGGACCCCTCTGGACACTCTCTGCTCGTAGTGCGCAACGAGGAGATTCTTAACGTGCTCGATGAGGGTGCCCGTAAAGAAAGCTGCGCGTTGCGGCCGATACCTCGCGAGGAAATTATCTTAAGCCAGACTAACTCCGTGGATATTAAACGGACCCTCTATCCGGGACGCGAATATTATTATGTACGGAAAGGTCTCCCCATACCTGGGGGGGTGGCCGCGCCCTCGAGAGAGGTATATCTTAAGAACCGCATGATCCTTCGTTCCTATCTGCGCGCTCAAGAGGCGAGCAAGCGACTGTGGCTCATGTTCGGTGCCCGTATGCCACATCTATTCAACATAGTGATGTTATGCTACAGTTGGCCTCTGTATTTAAGGGAATTGCGCACACGTTTGCACCGAGTTATCGAAGAGCCTCATAGGCTCAAGAAGCTTTTGCCTTTGTGGCTTCGTGAAATCGGTTAAGGATCGGTGAGCCGGCGAACCGGCATGGCCTATTGCTCGAGCTTGAATGGATGAAATGAAAGTACTTGTGGTTGGGCATCATACCCTGGCAAATAAGGGCTGTGAAGCGATCGTGAGATCGACCGTCTCTATCTTGAACGAGCGCTTCAATGAAGTGGAGATCCTTGTTCCGAGCCTGGTAATGGAAAAAGACCTAGAGGTGTGGCCCGATGCGGCCCGCTGGGGCGTTCGATTCATTCCGGAATACAAGCCTATGGTCAAACACGCTTGGAAGCGACTTCAAAAAGTACCATACGTGAAACGCACCAAACCCATCTGGCCATTTCCTCTACCGAAATGGGTCCGCTCGTTGATTGACTCCGCGGATATCGTACTATCTGCAATCGGGGATGTCTATTCACTAGACTACGAGTTCCCCTCGCTTCTTATGGGGATTACGGAAGCGGCGTTCAGACGGGGAAAAAGGGTAGTGCTTTGGGGGGTGTCCGTTGGGCCCTTCGAGAAGGAGCCCAGTCTAGTTCCCATAATGAAAAAGCACCTATCATCCATGTCCTTCATTGGTGCCAGGGAATCCCTTACTTTTGATTACCTCACCTCCGAACTTGCGGTCAGTTGTCCGGTTTATCTTATAGCCGACCCAGCATTCTTATTGGAGCCAGAGGAGGTGGAATTACAGGCCTTCTGGCCACGCTGCGGCGAAGAGGGGGTGATCGGCATCAATATTAGTCCTTATGTGGATAGGCCTGCTGCTGCGACAGGACCGCCGCGTAGTCTGCTCGAGGAGATCGCAACATTCATTGAGGGAATATGCGGGTCTACCAATATGGGCATACTTCTCATTCCCCATGTTATCCCCTGGCACGGGAGATCTAGCGATAACGACGGGTTTATGATCGATAAGCTAAGCGATATGGTGTCTTTCCTCGGTGACCGCGTGAAGAGCATGCCCGGAGGGCTCAACGCTCCACAGACTAAGCACGTCATATCCAAGTGTCGATTCTTTATCGGAGCACGTACTCACTCCACCATAGCCGCGATGAGTACCTGTGTGCCCACTATTTCGCTTTCCTACAGTGTTAAATCGAGAGGGATAAACCTCGACACTTTTGGCCACACACGCTGGATGATTCCTGCCGAGGAAATCTCTTCCCAAAAACTATTCGCTGCTTTTAATCGACTTACCGTCGAAGAAACATCCGTGAAAAAAACTCTTAGTGAAAAAATACCTCTGACGAGACAGCTTGCTTTACGTCAGGTAGATTATCTAGAAGATCTTATTAATGAGGCAGCGACACATTAGACTATAAGGGCCCGTAGGATAATATGCCAATTTTATCCTTGAGTGATCTTCGCAATGTAGCAATAAACCCCCAGGCATCCATCTGCACTCAATGCTGCACTCTTCGCTGTACGATAATACTAGGTAACCTATTCGACTTCGCCGCTCCCCGGGCATTCCTCCCATAAGCGGTATAAGACAATGGTTTCATCAATATGATCTCTTCCGTCGGGCCTATTAACAAAGCTCTTCTCCAGGCTTTCCTCGATGAAACGGTATTCGGAAACAAGCTCGACATCCAGGGGCTCGGCCAGTTTGATATCGTCACCAGATGCTTGCGGACGCCATAAGAGGTAGATGGGCTCTTCAGAAAAACCAAGATCATCGAGGAGAGAAAGGAACCCCCTCCTCGCAAGTATCTCATTTTCCTTGAGCCATGCGTTCTCGATGCCGTATATGCACCTGAGGGGAGACCCGAAAAGGTCCCCGAGATGATAATCCATGATCAAGGTGCCGTCCTCGCCTACGTCTCCGGCGATCTCCTCGCATATCTCCGCCTGGTTGCCGCTTTCGTCCAGGCCGATTACAGGAATGGAGGCGTTAGCTGAGAACAGCAGCAGGTAGAGCGTGAAACCCAGCACGAAAGCCCCTGCCAGGCTTTTTACCCATTTTACTCGCTTGGCGGACTTGAGCGCCCACGCGCAGCGCATAATGCTCTTCATCGCATATACTATCGCCATTATGGCCATGGCGAATATCACCGGCACCAGCCTACGCATGGCCAGAATGTGCATGGGCATAGCCCGCATATTCCAAGCATAAAGCAAGGTGAAGGCAAAGCCCGTGAGGCCCAGGGTATATTCCCCGAATCCGCGGCGTCGCGTAAACCATGCCCCATAGCCCGCGAAAACTGCCGCCAGGCCGGCGAAGGACATATACCACCCCCATCTGACCAGGTTCTGTTCCACATAACTGGGTCCCCTTGCCTCCTTGATAAATCCGTAGCCGACCATCGATTCCTCCCCCAGCGGCCTTATGAAGTAGAGGAAGACGAACGCCGCGCAAAGAAACAACCACAGCGCCGAAATCCATAAGACCCGGGCGCTCGCCAGCCTGCGCGCGTATCCTCGCAGCTTATCGGCGAAGATAAAGGCGAATATCACCGCCGTGGCGAAGAGGGTGACGATGAGCGCGAATCTCAGGTCCAGCGGGCCGAAAAAGCTGGTCCATATCGAACGGAAATAAACCTTCGAGAAGAACAGGCCGGCAAGGACGGCGAAAGCGGCGCCCGCCGAGAGTGATGCCAGGAACCAGTAGTCGTCACCGCTGATAGTGCCGCTGTACCTCCTGGCCAGGTAACACAGGATGATCGGTACCATCAGGAAAACGAAGTCTATGCGGCAAAGGAACCCAAGCGTATAGAAGGATGCCGACAGGATGGCCAGCCCCCTGCCGCCGCCCGATGCGCCCGCCTGCAGGTAGGCCAGCAGGCAGATAGACCCCGAAAGGAACAACATCAGGTTCATCATCTCCGAGGTAGTGTAATGGGAGAAGTACAGTATCAACGGCGAGAGGGCGAATAGCGCCGCCGCTGCGATGGCCCATCTCCCGCCGAGCAGGCGGCTTGCCAGGACGAAGAACCCCCACAGGGCAAGAACGGCTGCCGCGGTAATGGCCCAGTGCATCCCATTCGCACCGAGAAAGGACGCGAAGACGGCCATGAGCGAAGGCCAGAGAAAATAGAACCATGGCCGTGTCGTGCCGCTCTCGAAATCGTCTATTATAAAGAACTGGTTCTCGAAATATACATCGGGCGAAGCCCGTTTTGACTCCTTGTAATAGAGCAGGTCGCGGCGGCCTTCATCCACCTGCGAGGCGGTCCGGTTCTCTACGGAGATCTCACCCTCTTCTTCCACGTGCGTCGCTATGTTGGCATAGACACCCACGTCCGAC
Source organism: uncultured Actinomycetota bacterium (assembly GCA_964462595.1). Classification (GTDB taxonomy): domain Bacteria; phylum Actinomycetota; class Geothermincolia; order Geothermincolales; family RBG-13-55-18; genus SURF-21. Next base: position 16,992 of record CAYWXM010000018.1, on the reverse strand, counting down.
CATCCGAAGACGATGCTCCAGGGGGGCGCGAACAACACCAGGGCGACAGCGACGATCGCCAGCGCCAGGGCGAAATCCCTCGCTCGCATCCTCTTCAACCACAAGGCCCTGCGCCGCGCCGCCAGCGCCATCAGGGCGGCGGTTATGCTCACCGCGAGGAGCAACGCGGTCAGGCTGTAAATAGAGGTCAGGGCGAGGATCAGTGCCCAGAACGACATGATGCCGGTGCCAAGAGCGAAAACGAGGAAGAGCCTCTCGCCGTTGCCAAGGATTTCCTCTCTGGCTTTGATGAGGGATATGCCCAGCCAGCCGGGTATAAATATGCAGAGCACCAGGGCCATGACACGGAGAAAGATCAAGCCCCGCTCCCTTCCCCACGCCAGCCCCTGAACCACCGGATGGCCAGGGAGAGCAGGAACCTCGCCGCCAGCCCCGTCAGCACCAGGGGCATGAAAACAAAGCCCCTCCATCCCCGGTGCCTCTTGCGGAAAAAGATGAACATGCTGCGGTGATGGTGGTAGAGCATGCGTACCGACTGCTGGGAGCTGGTCCTGCCGATATGGTGTACCAGCCGCATGGCGGGGTCGTAGGCCACGCGGTATCCCGCCTCGCGCAGGCGCCAGCATATGTCCACGTCCTCCACGTACATGAAATATCCCTCGTCGAAACCGCCCACCTTCTCCGCCGCCTCCCTGCGCAGCAGCATGGCCGCCCCGGAGACCCAGTCCACGTCGCAGGGTTCGTCCCGGGGCAGGTCCTTCATCTGGTACTTCCTGGTAAGCGGGTTGTCGGGCCATACCTCACCCAAAAAGCCGTGCACCACGCTGGACGGCATGGAGGGGAAGCGGCGGCAGGACATCTGCGCGCTGCCGTCGCTGTTGAGGACCATGGGGCCGAGGGCACCGATGAGGGGATCGGCGTCCATATGCTCGATGACGGTATCCAGTCCTCCCTCCGGGAACTCAACGTCGCTGTTGAGTATGAAAATGTATGGTTCTTCCGTCGCGCCTATGCCGCGGTTGCAGGCCGAGGCATAGCCGGGGTTGCCCGGGTTATCCACCAGCCGCACGGAAGGGAACTCCTCCGCCACCATCTCCCTGCTCCCGTCCGTGGAGCCGTTGTCAACGACCACTATCCCCGCGCCTCCCAGCTTCTCCCCCGCGGATTCCAGGCACTTGCGCAGGTCGCCGGCGGTGTTGTAGTTGACGATCACCAGTGCCGCCCTCACCGGCGCCTCCCCCTCGCCAGGCCGGTTACGTAACCCGCCATCTTGGCGCCGTCGATGGCCAGCATGAGCAGGGCCACGCAGGGAACGGCCGCCGCCATCTCCCGTGCCGGGCGCCCCTCCAGGTAGGAAGGTATGCGCAGCCAGCGCCTCCCCGCGTACAGGGCCGCCGCCCCCGCCGTCGGCCCCGCCAGGCGCCGCCCGCGCGAAGACGCCGCGCAGAAGACCAGCCACCCGTAGGTAGCGAAGCGCAGCAGGTGGCGCTGCGGGTACATCCCGGACTCGCCGTCTCCACGGGCGTAGAGGAAGTACTGCCGCAGCAGCGACCTCGAGTCTTGTCTCATTCTCCAGTAGACCAGGGCCTCCTTGACCATGGCATGGCGAATACCCAGTTTTTTCCATGTATGGTTGAAGTACATGTCCTCGCCTATCTCCAGCCATTCGGGGTAGCCCCCAGTCATCTCCCATACCTCGCGCCGGAATGCCAGGGAGCGCGAGGAGGGCATGAAGCGGCGCTCGCTCACCTCCAGGGGCAGTGGTATGGTGGCGCAGGCCGTTACCTCCTCGAAGAAGCCTCCCGTGAGCGGGCGGTAAAAACCCGCCACCAGGCTCACTCCCGGGTCCTCCTCCAGGGGGGCGGTGATCTTCTCCAGCCAGTACGGCCCCAGGACGCAGCCGGCGTCGGTCACCGCTATTATCTCGCCCGAGGCCATCCCTATGGCCGCGTTCCTCCCCCGCGCGATATTGCAGCCCTCGCATACCTCTATGCGGACCTCGAAGGGGGCGGCCCCGGCCATGGAACGCAGCAGTTCCAGGGTGCCGTCCCGGGACCCGCCGTCCACTACCACCACTTCGTCGGGCGGCCGCGACTGGCCCGCGATGCTCGTCCACCATTCTCCCAGGTTGCCCGCCTCGTCGAGCACCGTCGCCACCAGGGTCACCCCGCCGCGAACCGCCGTGCCCGTCGCGCTGGGCATAGGGGTCTCCCCTTCGCCGCCCATCCCGTACCCTTCCGGCAACCCCTACACCTCCTCCATGACCTGATCGTATACCTCCAGCACCTGCGCGGCTGCTTTCTCCCAGGTGAAGGCGCGGGACCTTTCCCGGCCCTTTTCCACCAGGCCCGCGCGGAGGGCCGGGTCGGAGATCAAGGCCTCGACTTTGGCGGCTATCTCCTCCGCCTGCAGGGGGTCCTCCAGGAACAGGGCCGCATCCCCCACCACCTCGGGGAGGGAAGCGCGGCTCGAGGTTATCACCGGCACCCCGCATGCCATGGCCTCCAGCGGCGGCAGCCCGAAGCCCTCGTAGATGGACGGGAAGACGAGCATATCCGCCCGCGCCAGGAGCGATCCCAGGCGGTCGTCGGGGACGTACCCGGTGAAGGTAACCGCGTCCTCGAGCCCCAGGTCATCGACCCGGTTCATGAGCTTGCGGTATTCGATATTATTCAGCTTGCCCAGGCCGCCTCCCCCGATCACCGCCAGGTGGTGTTCCAGGCCCCTCTCGCGCAGCAGCGAGAACGCCTCCAGCAGGGTAGCCAGGTTCTTGCGGGGGTGCAGGTTGCCGATATAGGCGAGATAAGGGGGCTCGAGGCAGTAGGCGCGCAGGGCCGTCTCTATCTCCTCCGGGGCCGGTTTCTTGAGGAAGACGGGGTCCAGGCCGGGATATACCACTTTTACCCTCTCTGGAGGAAGCTCGTAGACCTCCGCCAGCTCCCCTGCGGTGAAATGCGAGTCGGCCAGCACCATGCTCGACCTCTCCAGCAAAATCGGGAGAGACGAGATAAAACGCCTTATCCCCTTGCTCTGCATCTCCGGGAAGCGCACGAAGTTGATATCGTGAACCGTGGAGACCAGGCGCGCCTTACGCAGGGCCGGGGCCTGGTAATTGGTGGCGTGGAAGATGTCGAAATCCCCCAGGAGCGACTCCGCGGGGAAAGAATTCGTTTTTCTCCACCAGGTGTAATAGAGAAAATTGGCGGGGAGGTTATAGCCCTTGACCCCCACCCCCTCCAGGGGTGGAGAGGCCTTTTTCAAGCGGTGCCCGGCGCGCAGGGAAATCGAGAAAAGCTCGAGCTCGAGCTGCGGCCTCGAGCGCAGGAGATAGGTCGCCAGGTTCTCGGTGTAATGGCCTATTCCCGTCTTCTCGAGGAGAAAAGGGGTGCCGTCTAAAACGACCTTCATATCCTGACCGCCGTAAACGCTATTGCCATCAGGGGCTTGACGTGTTCCACTGGCCCCAGTTGATTAGTATTATCCCCACCACTATCGCCGCGACCCCCACCCAGTTAAGGGAAAGGATATCACGGTTCTCGAAGAACTTGTCGTAGAACATGACCACGATATAGGTCAAGCTCACGAAGGGGTAAGCGACGCCCAGCGGTACGTCCGTCAGCACGATAAGCCAGAACATGGCCGAGCTCACGAAAAACAGGAGGCCCAGCAGTACTATCCAGTTGGTCAGGATCTCCTTGAAGAAGGTGGCGGGCTCCTTCAACAGCTCCATGGCCCCCATCTCGGTCCTTTCCTTCACGTTGCTCATGCCGCGCCGCAGGCACAACTGTCCGCTGATGGCCAGGCTTACGCTGATTATCACCAGGAAATATGATATCGGCTTAACGGCTGTTTCCATCTCTCCTCCTTGTGATCGAACACTCTGTCCGCCCCACCCGGCCGCCGGTGCCGTATGCGGGGCGAAGGCATGTCAGGCGTATTATATCAGCCTCCCATGATGCCCGTTACGGGGGAAGGCGCGGCTTACACCGCCTCGTGCGAGAAAGCCGGCGCTTCGATGAGCAGCGGCGGCTCCTCGCCGTAGGCCGAGAACTCGAAGGAAAGCCGGATAGAGCTGCTGGTGCCGTCCTCCAGGGCGACCTCCTGCTCCATGGACACGCGCCGGGGCAGCCTGTCCGCTTCGCCTATCCATACCTCGATCCGAAGGTCCCCCACGATCTCCCCCACGTCCATCCCCTGGTACTGCTCGGCGAAAGAAGGGTCCTGCCGGATGCGCAGGTCCAGCAGTTCCTGGCCGCTGGCGCCGTAACGCACGCGCCCGCAGCGCACACCGCCAGAATCCTCGTAGCCCAGCCATTCCGGCCCGGTGCCCATACAGAGCATGCCGCCTGTGAACTGCCGGTAATCGAAATATCGGTTCTGCTCCGCGGTGGGAGCATAATGAATCCATCCCGCTACGCCCAGTTCCACCGACAGCCGCTCCCCCATAACGTATGCTGAAGCTCCCCCGTCCAGTGTAAGGTAGGAAAAAGAATTCGTCTGCGTCTCTCCCGGCTGCAGGGTGCTGCTTACGGTCTCATCGTACCGGTAAGATTCACGGTCGGGGAATATTATGTCGCCCTCTACATGCAATACCTGCTCGAACTCCCCTTGCGCCGTCCCCATGCTGTATTCCATCTCCTGCACGAAGCGTACGTAACCGTTCTGCCCGGCGTAAGTTTCCACCTCCCGCCCGCAGTCCTCGAGCCAGGCGGCGGGGTCCTGCGCGTCTCCGCAGCCGGCCGCGAGCCCGCCTAACAGCAGGCCGGCCAGAAGGGTAACGATCGCCGCCTTTCTCAATATTTCCTCTCTCCAGGAGCTTATAGCGCATTTAACCAACGCGGACTCGCCCATCGCCGTTATCGACCCCAGGGCCCCGGGTGCCGCACCCTGTTCGTGACAGATGCTTTCTTTCGCGAGTCCGCCCTACATTTTAAAGCCTTTGACGTCATTACTTCCAACCTGGTTCAGGTCCTTTCCGCGCGAGTTTGAAATATAGTACGCCTTGGCTGTATCCTTGCAGGGAGAAAATCACGAGAGAGGTATGGGTGAAGCCGTATGAGAATAGCGGTTATCGGCACCGGGTACGTCGGGCTGGTCACGGGAGCCTGTTTCGCCGACTACGGGCATTCCGTGATCGGGGTGGACAAAGAAGAGGCCAAGATACAGCGCCTGAACCGGGGGGAAATAACCATCTACGAGGTCGGGCTTCCCGAACTGCTCTCCCGCAACCTCGGCCGCAACCTGGAATTCACCACGGATACCGACGAGGCGGTGCGAGCGTCGGAGATCGTCTTCATCACCGTGGGCACCCCCCAGGGCGATGATGGCGAAGCCGATATGTCCTACGTGATCGAAGCGTCGTCGGAGATCGCCGCCTCCATCAACGGCTACAAGATAATCGTCAACAAGAGCACCATGCCCGTCGGCTCCACGCGACTGGTGGAAAGGGTGATAAAAGAGAAGGCGGGAGGAGAGGAATTCGACGTCATATCCAACCCCGAGTTCCTGCGCGAGGGGACCGCGGTGCGCGACTTCACAAACCCTGACCGCATCGTCATCGGCACCGAGAGCCAGAAGGCTGCGGGGATCATGGCCGAGCTGTACCGCCCTCTGAACGCGCCCCTCTTCATCACCGACCCCGCCAGCGCCGAGATGATAAAGTACGCCTCTAACGCCTTCCTGGCCACCAAGGTTTCCTTTATCAATGCTATCGCCAACATCTGCGAGGCCACTGGCGCCGACGTCAAGGAAGTGGCCATGGGCATGGGTTACGACCACCGCATCGGCTTCGAGTTCCTGCGCTCAGGCCCCGGTTTCGGGGGATCGTGCTTCCCCAAGGACTGCCAGGCCCTCATCGAGATCGCGCGCGAAAACGGCTATCACTTCAACCTCCTGGAGGGCGTGATGCAGGTCAACCGGGATCAGATAAAGCTGACCGCCGCGAAAGCGGAGCGCCGCCTGGGCAGCCTCGCGGGTAAACGCATCGCCGTCTGGGGCCTTGCCTTCAAGCCCAATACCGACGACATCAGGGATTCTCCCGCCATAGAGATAGTGCGCCTGCTCCTGGAAGGCGGTGCAAGCGTACGCGCCCATGACCCCCAGGCCATGCAGGGCGCCCGCCAGCTCCTGCCCGGGGCCGAATATGCGCCTGACGGGCTCGAGGCAGCGAGGGGAGCGGACCTGCTGCTCATCCTCACCGATTGGGACGAGTTCAAGATGGAGGATTTTCGCAAGGTCGGTGAGGTGATGAAAAGCCGCGAGATCCTGGATGCCAGGAACTGCCTGGATCCCCTGGCCCTGCGGCGGCTGGGGTTCAACTACGAGGGCATCGGCCGTTAATCTACAAGGCTGAGCCCTCACCCACCTACCAGGGCGGAGCGACGCGTAGCGCTGAGTGCCAGGATTTATCCTGGCACCAATCCCATTACCTCGGGGCAACGTATCGATACACAGCAACCCCTGCCGCTTGAAACCTCCGCCACTTCCGGGGAAACGCAGGGAAGAGCCGTCACGAATATCAAGTGCTGACCTCATTCTTCCGAAATCAATATAAGCACAGGCAAACAGAAGGGATGCGAATATGCTCGAGATCAGTACCTGCCCGGAATGCAACGTCCCCATGCCCTTCAGCGCGGGACAGGCATGGCTGGATAACGGGGATATAGTCCAGAAGGTAAACGAGAGCGCCCGCATGGTTTTCATGGAATGCGAGAACCTCGACCCCTTGTTCGCGAACATCGGCGAGATCATCGGCTTCCCCATCGAGGAACTCATAGCCAACATCACCGCGAGGGGTGCCGCCATCTACATGGAGCGGCTCATACCGGACGAGCTTAAAGAGCTCATACGCAGCAGGAATATCGATCTGGGCTTCCTGATCAACTCCGTGATCCACTACAGCCACGTGCTCGGTTACGGGAAATACGAATTCGTGGGTTTCCGCTATGAAGGGGATGCGGAGGACTACTACAAGCAGCGCGTGTTGAGGCCTTTCTCGTTGCCGGAGGCCGCCGGGAACCTCGCGGGAGTACTCATCGCGGCGGTGGGGGGAGAGCACTCCGTGAGGTACGAGGAGATATCCCCGCAGCTCTACGAGTTCACGACCGGCTGGACCGAGTACCCCGAGACGGTCAAGGAGAGGCTTCGCCTGAAGGGATACGAACACCGCGGGGGCGACCTGGAACTCGAGCGCTGCGCCAGTTGCGGCTGCCCCAGGGCTCTCTCGAGGTTCCGGTGGTCCCTGGGGAATGGCATCATAGAGAACCGGCTCACGGGAAGGCGCATGGCCTTGTTAGGCGCCGAGTTCCTGGACAACGTATTCGAGGCGCTGCGGGAAGAGCTGGGGGAGACCATACCCGAGGTGGTCATAGAAGCGCAGCGGCGCTTCACCAAGACAGGCTTTTACTTTATCGAGCAGGTGCAGAACGAGGAGGAATTGCGGACCCAGTTCGCCCTGCGCGGACTGGGGAACCTGCGCATGCTGAGAATGGGTACCAGGGGCCTGCGTATGCGCGTTGAAAACGCCGCCGCCTACCTCATGACCGTGGGTATGGCCCAGGGCCTCTTCGAGATGGCGCTGGACGTCGACTCGCACGTTGAGTGGGAGATATCCAAACAGGGGGAACTTCTGGTTGAGGTCACCCCCTCACCAGAGGATAAAAAGGCTTCGCGCGCCGTCAGCGCAGGATTTCCCGGTACGCCTCTATAGTCAACTCGACGGTGCGTTCCCAGGGGTATTCGGCCGCCCTTTTTTTTCCCTTCCCGGCAAGTTCCCGGCGCATGCCCGCGTCTTCGATAAGCCGCAGCATCGCTTTTCCCAATTCCCTGGGGTCTGTGGGGTCAACGAGCAATGCCACCCCCTCACCGACCTCTCTCAGTGAGGAGCTGTCCGAGGTGACCACCGCCAGGCCGCGCGCCATAGCCTCGAGCACGGGCAGCCCGAATCCCTCGTATATGGAGGGATAGACGAAGATGCTCGCCGCGCTGTATACGGCCTCGAGTTCCCCTTGGGGAAGGTAGCCGAGCCAGCGCACGCCCGCCTGGGACGCGATACGCGAGAGCTCCCGACGCCCCATCCAACCCTCCGCCCCCACCAGCACCAGTTCGCCGCTTTTCTTCCTCTCCTCTTCGCTGAAGGCGGCGTAAGCCTTCACCAGGCGGGAGAGATTCTTGCGGGGCTCCACCGTGCCCACGAACAATATATAGCCGGGTGCAAGGCCGTGCTTCGCGAGGACCCTCTCCACCTCGCCCTCTCCGGGGCACTCGGGGGCATCCACCCCCAGGGGCACCACCCTGACCCGGGGATCGTTTTTCCCGATGAGGGAACGCAGGTCGTCGCGGGTGCTGCGCGAGTCTACTAGGATCACGCGGGCGTGGCGTAGGATGAGGCTCAGCCCCCTGCGGTGAAAGATCCTCCAACGGCTGGGGAACGCTCCCGGATACTTGAGGATACAGAGGTCGTGCACGGTGGCCGCGAGGGGAGCGCGTGAAGGGGGGAATACCAGGGACGGCGCGTGCACGAGGTCCAGTTTTCCCAGGTAGCGCTCCAGGCGCGGTCGGCCCATGATGTGCCAGGCAAGTCCCATGACGTCGCGGCGCAGGGGCAGGCGGAACTCCTCGACATCAGCCAGCGAGCTAAAAAGCCGCTTGCCTTCCTGCCCGTGATGGGCCAGCACCAGGGAATCGATCCCGGGCATCCCCGCCACACCGGGCACGAGATGGCGAAGGTAGGTCCCGATGCCTCCCGGCTGCCTGTAATATAGTTGATCCGCGAAAAGGGCAATCCTCATATCCTGGAGGGTCGTCCCGGTCCTTCAGGGCCGGGGTTTAATTGCTACGTTCATGGCACGCATCCACCACGGGGATCCGGACCCGATCAACTGGATCCCCGGGATGGTCCGAATGTAAGCGGAGCGACCGGCTCCGCGTTCCTCCTAGATGGAGCCGGGCAGCTTGGGATAGTCGGGAAGCTGCGATTGCCAGTTCTTATAGGAACTCCATGCTGCGAAGGGATTCCCCAGGTAATCGAAGAGGCCGTAATAGCACTTGTCCCATGACGTCCCCGGGGGCTCGTCCAGGCCCCTGTATATCCAGATCTTCTTGCATCCGCTGCTGAAGAGCCCGCCTACTCCCCTGGCTCCCAGGTCCTCCGCCTGGTTAGCCTCGGAATAGGCCTCGGGATGGTCGTCCGAGTAGTGCGGCCAGCCTATCTCCGTGCACACCACCTCGTGGCCCGACCCCTTGGCCCTCAAGGCCTGGACCACGGCGGCGTAATGGGCGCCCCAATCTGCAGGGGCCCTGTAGGGATGCGCGGCCACCATGTCCGAGCTGCCGTTGAAGCCGATGAAGCGGTTGATGTCCAGGGTGGTCCTCGACCTGGCCGGGAGGCTTACCTTGCGGGTGAAGACCTCGCCCTTGGTCATCATGAAGGTGATATCGGCGGCCACCGCTTCGTCGTGGGGGTTCTGCAGGCACAGGTACTCCTGGATGGAATATCCGGTGCAGCCCTCGGCGAAATACCACTGCGTGGATGGCGCCGCGGCCCCCACCACGTCGTGCCCGCCCGTCCAGCCGCTGCCGTAGCTGAAGTACATGGGGCGCTCGGCGATGAAGTCGGAGGCCGAGGTGAGCTTCATGGAAACGTCTTTTTCCTCTCCCACCTCGTCGTCCACCTTGATGGTCTTGCGGGAGTTGGGGTCTATGGAGTAAGCGATGGTCTGGTTGTCTCCCTGGCCGGGGCCGAACATAAAGGTTACGCTCACTGTGATGGCTGTCGGGTTGGGGTTCTGCAGGCACAGCCATTCGTCGAAGTTGCCTCGCGTGGTGCCCTCGGCGAAATACCATTCATTGCTTGCCGCTGTGGCCCCCACCACGTCGTGCCCGCCCGTCCAGCCGCCGCCGTAGCTGAAGTACATGGGGCGCTCGGCGATGAAGTCGGAGGCCGAGGTGAGCTTCATGGATACGTCTTTCTCCTCTCCCACCTCGTCGTCAACCTTTATGGTCTTGCGGGAGTTGGGGTCTATGGAATAGGCGATGGTCTGGTTGTCCCCCTGGCCGGGGCCGAACATAAAGGTTACGCTCACCGTGATCGGCGCCGGGTTGGGGTTCTGCAGGCAAAGCCACTCGTCGAAGTTGCCCCGGGTGGTGCCCTCGGCGAAAAACCACTCCTTTCCCGTTGCGGTGGCCCCCACCACGTCGTGCCCGCCCATCCATCCGCTGCCGTAGCTGAAGTACATGGGGCGCTCGGCGATGAAGTCGGAGGCCGAGGTGAGCTTCATGGATACGTCCTTCTCCTCCCCCACCTCGTTATCCACCAGCAGCGTGGTGCGGGAATTGGCCTGCAGATCGTATGTTTTAACGCTGTTCGCCCCCTGGCCGGGGCCGAACATAAAGGTAACGTCCACGGTGATCGGCGCCGGGTTGGGGTTCTGCAGGCAAAGCCACTCGTCGAAGTTGCCCCGCGTGGTTCCCTCGGCGAAAAACCACTCGTTGCTTGCCGCGGTGGCCCCCAGCACGTCGTGCCCCCCCGGCCACGCGCTTTTATAATTGAAGTACATGGGCCTCTCGGCCACTATCTCCCTGCTCGAAGTCACGGAAATGGAGACATCCTGGCCGGGGCGGTTAAGGTCGTCGTAGAGCATGCTGTACAGCTCGGTACCCGCGGTCGGGGCCGGGTCCGTCCCGTAGAGCAGCGCCCCGCATATCACCTGGCCGGTCGGGTCGTTCTCCTTTACGGCCGCGTGGCCCAGCTGCAGCAGGGGGAGGTATTCCGTCTCCACCTGGCCCCCGAAATGCACCACACCGTGCATCTGCTGTACGGCCGAGTCCCTGTCCCAGCCCGGCTCGTTCCATATCTCGTAGAAATCCACCAGGTGGCCGTATCTCTCCGCCACCTTGCCGCAGAAGCGGTACCACTTGGAGAGGTCGCGGGGGGGAGCTTTCACAGCCAGGTCGCCGTAAACGGGATCCTTTGCCCACGCGGGCACCCCGCCGCCCATGAGCAGGAGAATGGACTCGGCTCCGTCCGCGAGCATCTGCGAGATATGGGTGTCGTAATATGACCAGTCGAAGACGCCGTCAGCGGCCTCGATCCTGTTCCAGGAGACGACGACCTTGTAGTGTTTTATCTGCTGCCTCTCCGCGAGAGGTACCCTGACCGCCATGTTGGTGGCGTAATCGCGCACGTCCAGCCCCAGCAGGGAGCCCTCGACGATTCCCGCGGCATTCGCCTCGCCGCCGACCACGACCGAGCTATCAGCGCCCATTACCGGGAGGAGCAGCAAGACCATGCACGCAGCTACCGCGCACGCGGCGAACCCGCGCGCAATCTTACCCTGCCTGACAAACCGAGACCCTTTCATTATTTCCTCAACATCCCTCTCTCTGTCTTCAGTATGGCTCGCTTACTTTCCAAACATTATACATACCGCCGGTCGCCGATAAAACCCGACCAATGTCGATCGTGTATATGAGACCGTCTATCCTTCTCTCCGGTTCCCACAATCGTGTAAACTTATATGGAATGGGTATGCGGAGGGGGATCGAGCCCCTTGTATGGATAGGCGCTGACATCGCGTATACACGTTCTTGCGGGGTTATCGGCATGAGTTTAAATGGCATCGTCCGAGGTGGTACCATGAGCGGGGTCGAGCTGATGAGCGAGGTAACGCATAAACCGAGGGTCAGTTTCGTCATACCTCATTTCCGGGGAGAGAAGATCCTCTCGGACTGCCTTTCGTCCGTATTCAGGCAGGTCACCAGTATCCCCTACGAGGTCATAGTGGTGGATGACTGCTCCGATGACGGCAGCGCAAAGGCCATTCAGGCCGCTTTTCCACGCGTGGACTTCGTCATGCTGAGCAGGAACAGGGGCCCCGCCGCCGCCAAGAACAGGGGCGCGGAAAAGGCGCGGGGCGATTTCATCGCCTTCCTGGACAACGACGTGGAGATCGAGCGCGAATGGCTGGATAATATGTTCGGGCGCCTCAGCGAAGAGCGCGAGCAGGTGGGCCTGTGCGCATCGCATATCCTGCTCAACGGTTTTGATTCCCATATCAACAGCACGGGGGGAATGATCAACCTGCTCGGATATGCCTGGGACCGGGGCATCTTCAGCGCCGACTGCAATTGCTATTCCAGCAATTCCCCTCTGATGTTCGCCTGCTCCGCCGCCATGCTGGTGCGGCGGGACGTCTTCGAGGAACTGGGGGGGTTCGACGAGCGTTATCGCTATCCCTTCGAGGACGCGGACTTCGGCTGGAGGATGAACGTACTGGGGTACAGGGTGATCTATGAGCCCAACGCCATCGCCAGGCATCACCTTTCCTCGACCATGGGGCGCGACACTCACCGGCAGATATATCTATATGAGCGCAACCGCATACGTGCCCTTTTGAAAAACATGGACGGTTCCACCTTGAGATGGATGAGCAGGGAATTGCCCTTCCACCTGCGGGAGAGGCTGAAAATAGAATTGCGCCGCAATATGCTTTCCCTTTGGGACAGGTTCCTCATATTCCTGCGCTTCCTGCAGGCCGTAGGCTGGAACGCCGTCTATCTTCCGGAAACTCTCTCACTCAGAAAGGAACTGGACAGGAGCAGGAAACGTTCGGATTGGGAACTCATCGCCGAAGGTGTTCTCAGCTCGCATATAGGTAACCCGCCCATCGAGGAACTGGACCTCAGGCTCATGCAGGGCGAGGTTACGCAGCGCCAGGAGATAAGGCACGCCCATCCTCCCGGCAGGATCAGGATGGGGCGTGACGATGTGTTCCTGGGCTCCGGATGGCACCTTCTCGAATGCAACGAATCCGGCATAAAATTCCGCTGGACGTCGGAAAAGGCGTCGCTTTATCTGCGCAGATCAAGGAGCAGCAGGTCCCTGGTCGTACGCACATTAATGGCCAACCCGGGCGAATATTCGAGGCTTTCCGTCTCCATCGGGGGAAACAGGGCATCCACCTTCGAGATCCCCAATCGACCCCACACCCAGAAGATACCCCTGCCCCAGGGCATAGCGCCCGGACCCTGCCGGGTGGAACTGGAGATCGGTAACCCTTTCGTTCCCAGGGACGTGCTGGGGATAATGGACATGCGCGTCCTGGGTATAGCGGTTTCGTCGATAGAGATCAGTTAGCCCGCTTCTTTTTTTGCGGGTGTGCTTGCGTTATCCTCTATATCGAGCCCTTGAAAGGAGCGTGCATGCATCTGATGCTGATCACCTACCGCTTCGGCCGCGAGGTCATAGGCGGGGGCGAGAGATACCTCTGGGACCTGGTCGCGCACCTGTCGGCCAGGGGGCACCGGGTGGAGGTGTTCACCACCTGCTCGAGAAACATGGTCTTCACCCCTTACGGCTACCTGGCCTGGGACAACTCCCTTCCCCAGGGAACCACGGAGCAGGACGGCGTGACCATTCACCGCTTCACCTCTAAAAACGCCCGCCCGAGAAAAGGACGCAGGTACGGCCTGGCCCTTAAGCACTACCTGCCCGCCGAGAGACAGGACCTGGCCTTCGCCGTGAAGCTCGCCGAGACCATGGAGGGGATCCCCGACCATTGCCTCCTGTCAGGATGGCACGTTTACGAGGACCGCGTCGATGGGCCGGGGCGCTGGATGGAGAAAAGAGCGCGCCTGGTGGTGGGGGGGGAATCCATGACCGGGTTGCGTATGGAGGTACATTCTCCCCTGGACAACCCCCTTTCCATCGAGATCGATGGCATGAGCACCTGGGAATTCGAGATGATAAAGGGCAACGTGAGGCAGATCGAATTCAACTTCGACCCTTCCCGCAAGCTGTGTATCGATTTCGAGGTCCCGCGGGTTTTCGTCCCGCCGGTGGACGAGAGGATGCTGGGCCTTGACTTCCGCAGTATATCCGTGCTGGACAACGGCGCCTGGCGCAGCCTGGATATGAAAAGGGACTGGGAGGGCCTGACCTTGACGTATCCCGAAACGCTGCTGGGGGATGTTTTGTGGTCGGCCGCCGAGCGCAGGCCGCCCTCGGTAAACCGCATGCAGCGTTACCTCATCGGGCCTCGCGTCCCCCGCCTCGAGAGGGCCGCGGCAAGAGCAGCATCCCGGCATGACCTGGTCCTCGCCGCCATGATCCCCATGTCGACGGTGCCCATGGCCGCCAGGGTAGCGGCCGGGGCCGACAAGCCGCTGGTCATCTTCCCCTTGTTCCACGCCCGAGATATCAACCACTACTGGGACCATTTCAGAACCGCCATGAAAAACGCTTCCGGCGTGGATGCCAACCTGCCCCTGGTCAGAGAAACCATGAGGGATTGGGGGTTCCCGGCCTTCTCGGTAGGCCCCGGGCTGGACCTGGATGAATTCGCGTCTCCCTCGATCGACGGCAAACGCTTCCGCTCGGAATACGGGTTCGGCGAAAGGCCGATCCTGCTGTGGGTAGCGAGGAAGAACGTGCTCAAGGGATACCGCGAGGCTATCCAGGCCCTGCAGCAGGTGCGGAAGGAGGGCATCGACGCGGCGCTGGTGATGATCGGGCCGGAGGAGGACTACCTGCCCATCAGCGGAGAAGGTGTTTTCTACCTGGGCGTGCTGCCCAGGGACAAGGTCCTCGACGCTTACGACGCTTGCGACATGCTCATATTCCCCTCCCTGCACGAGAGCTTCTGCCTGGTATTCTGCGAGGCGTGGCTGAGGGGAAAACCCGTGCTGGGCAACAAGTACTGTACGGCGACTCGTGGGCTGATCGAGCACGGCAAGGACGGCTTTCTCTGCGCCGATGCGAATGAGCTGGCGAGCTACGGCCTGCATCTTCTGCGCCATCCCGAGCAGGCCAGGGAGATGGGAGAGCGCGGGCGCGAAAAAATACTGAGAACCAGGGGATGGGAGCACATAAACGCAGAGCTGGAAAAGACCCTGGAGCAAATAGTGGGCGAAGGGGCGGGCTGACCCCAGCCCCCCTCATCCTTTCACCGTCCCTTACTCTTCCCTCTGCGCGTTCCGCAGTGGTTGCAGCGCACGATCGCAGCCGTTCCTTGATGCCCGTCAAGGCCGCGTTCAAGGCGCGCGCGTATTGTACCGAATTACCTGATATAGAAGTAGTTTTCTCGCTTTGCGGGAAAACGTTCCTCACGAGGACGGGAAAATAGTGGCGAATCGCTGACACAGGAGTGGAGCAATCTCAAAATGAACAAGAAAAACGCCTGCCTTCCGTTTGCTGCCCTTTTTATCTCCCTGCTTCTCGCTTTGTCCGGGGGTTTCGTCTTTGGCCGCGAGGCCACCGGCGCTTCCGTCTCCCCCCCGCAATGGCGGCAGGAGTGGATGCTCGACACGGGCGGCATCTTCAAGCACGCATCACCGACCCTGGCCGACATCGACGGAGACTCGCGCCAGGAGATCCTGGTCGGCAACAGCAACGGGCATATCTATTGCGTAAACTCAGGCGGCACCATCCGCTGGACTTTCTATACCGGCGCCAACATCCAGTCCACCCCCCTCGCCGTGGACTGCGACGGCGACGGCCACATGGAGATCTTTATCGGCTGCGACAACGGCTACGTCTACGGGCTGAACTCGCAGGGCGGGCAGCTCAGCCAGTGGGGATGGCCCAAGCACGCCGGGACCGCCTTCGGCTATTACCAGGTCTTTTCCTCGCCCGCCAGCGGCGACCTGGACGGGGACGGGGACCTGGAGATAGTGGTGGGGTCCTGGGGGCATTACATCACCGCCTGGCATTACCAGGGGCCCCTGGCCTGGCAGTATTACAACGCCGACACGGTGTGGTCCTCCCCCGCCTGCGGGGACGTCGACCTGGACGGCAAGGACGAGGTGGTCATCGGGGCGGACTGCTGGGGCGGCAACAACTGGCCCTGGCCCCGCGGCGGCCTTCTTTACACCTTCGAGGGCGACGGCTCCATCAAGAGCGGGTGGCCCAAGGCCCTGCCCCAGGTGATCTGGTCCTCGCCGGCCATAGCGGACCTGGACCGCGACGGCTTTCCGGATATCGTGGTGGGGACCGGCCTCTACTGGCAGAATACCAGCCCGGGAGCGGGCAACTACCTCTCCTATGCCGACGGCAGGCATGTTTACGCCTTTAACTACCGGGGCGAGAGCCTCCCCGGCTGGCCGGTGGGCACCGGCGACAACAACTTCTCTTCCCCGGCCGTGGGGGACGTCGACGGGGACGGTTTCTTCGAGGTGGCCTGCGCTTCCCTGGACGGATGGGTCTACCTGTGGGAACACGACGGCGCCCTGAAGTGGATGAAGCAGAACAGCGGCGCCACCAAGATGGGCTCCCCCGTCATGGCTGACATAGACAGCGACGGGGACACGGACGTCCTCTGTCCCGACGCCTGGTCGGTCTGCGCCTGGGACGCGGCGGGCAACATGGTGCTCGACGCCTACACCAACGGCCTGATCATGAACGCCCCGGCGGTGGGGGACATCGACGCCGACGGTCTCGTCAACCTGGTGGTGGCCAACGGCAGCCAGGATACCGATGGAAGGTGCATCTTCTGCTACGAGGGGGGCAAGTACGATCCCTCGCTCGCCCCCTGGCCCATGTTCCGCAAGGACGCCCGCCACAGCGCCACCATACCCCACGATGAGGTACCCGACCTGTGGCCGCCCGGGGAGGTTAAGACGCGCCTGTACCTGGCCGAGGGCTACACGGGCAGCGGATTCAGCGAATACATCCTCTTCATGAACCCCCACAGCTACGAGGTAAAGGTGCAGATACGGTACATGCTGTCCAGCGGGAAATCCGTGGTGCAGGTGATCGCCATCCCCCCCAATTCGCGCGCCACCGTTCCGGTCCATGCCTTCGTGAGCGGCCAGGACGTCAGCGCCTCCATCATCTCCGACCAGGACGAGCTGATCGCGGAGAGGGCGCTTTATTTCGACTACAACGGCGTGTGGCCGGGCGGCTCCAACGTCATGGGGGCGACGGCACCTCAGGCGGGGTGGTACTTCGCGGAGGGGTGCACGCGGCCCGGTTTCCATACCTGGCTGTGCCTGCAG
>CAYWXM010000017.1:0-14014 GCA_964462595.1 uncultured Actinomycetota bacterium | reverse complement strand
GAAACCGCCTCCCGACGAGCCCCCCCCGAAACCGCCGCCGGAACCAGAGGAGCGGGGGGAAGAGGTAAGGGTGGTGTTAAGGTGTCCGGTCAGGTCGTTTAATGAAGAGGTGAGGTACAAGGCGCTGAAGGTAGTTCCAGTGCCTGAGTACCACTGGGGTGGAGTGGTATAGATGTCCTGGAATTTTCCAGCCCATTCGTCGGCGACCTCGAGCACCATGGCATAAGGCAGGTTTGCCTGGAAATTATCAGGAGTCATGTATTCAAGCTCGGGCTTCTCCGCCGTCTCCATGTACTCCCGGAATCCCAGGACGTGTTCGTAGGCGCGTGAACCATCGGCACTGCGGCTTGGCATGGCCCACCCCACGATCGCAACTACGGCTCCCGTGGGGATGAAGGAGAGGAGCAAAACCATGAACCAGCCAAGATCGAGCCAAACGGGGAGGATGAACACCGCCGCCAGGGGCAGTGCCGCTATGATGATACCCGCCGTGAGATATCTCGAGCGCAGGACTCCGGGCTCCCTAGTGAAAAGGCCCCTGTCCATGACCTCCTTCTTTATTCCATGGTTGAGGATGGTGTCGATGCGTGTATAGAATCTGTTCTTGAGGTCCGACTCGCCTACACGCTCGCCGGATGAGAATAATCCCTCCATTATTTCGCGCTCGTAAGGGAGAAGTCCGGAGAGATCATCCCGGTTACGCTGGAAGCTGAATTGTTTTATGCGTATAAGACTTCGCCGCTCATCCTCTATTATGGTCAGGTAGCCACGCCTGGCGAGATCGACGATGGTCGCCGAGATGTCCTGCACCCGGGGTTTCTGGTTTACCAGCATACCTATCATTGCCGGCGTGAGGCCTTCGGGTGGTTCGTAACGAACTATGGCCGTGCCTGTTCTGCCTACGTCACGCCCTTTTCTCCACCACAGGATGACCATGATCAGAAGGGATGCGGAGATCAACAGTGACGACAGGGCGATCACCATAATGCCGCAGGCCCTGTCGTACTGCCAGGGTTTGACGACCATGCCCTTGGGAAAAGTCACGTCTATGGTGAAGGTTGTGAAGGCGGGGATATCCTGTACCCTCCACCAGAGATATTCCGCCTCGCTGCCGGAATCGTAAGCGGAAGGAGGCTGCGATATATCGATATACTGGGTGGTATCGACGCCGTCCATGCTCGTCCCAGGAGGCAGGTGCAAGGTTATGGTGGATGACTTAACGGGCACGGCACGGTCCACGGAGACCGCATCCCACAAGAGACGGTCGTAGTCGTCCGCGAATATAAGGGCGCCCGTCATGCGATATTCTATGATCCAGCCCATCTGCTCGTCTTGGGCCGCGAAATCTATGCGCACCCTTTTTCCGCCTTCGTATGAATCGATGCTCCACATGCCATCGTCGTATGGCAGGCCGTCGAGTCCATATACGGCTATGTCGTGAATGCGGACACGGCCATAGGTGCGACCGTCGAAACCGTAGGCGGGCTCCGTGCTGAGGTCGCGGTTGAGCCAGGAAAAGCTGCCCCTGAAATTGGCTACCTGCGTTTCTCGCACCGTGTACGAGGAGTCCGCATTGACGGTGATCTCGGTATCGAAGCGCTCGAAGTCCCAGCTCTTCTCCTGAGATGCTGAAAAACCGGCTCCGGACTGATCCATGAGATCCGTAGGCCAGTAGCATCTTATGGAGTAGGAAGATGAGACATCGAGGAAGGAAGCCTCGATGATAGCCGTGCTGTCGCCGACGAAGTGCTGGGTTATCTGCCCCGAGTAATCCAGCGGCGCGACGCTGAGCTCTATGAGGTCCGGATCCGCTCCGGGGGGAAAATGAAGGGTTAACGAGGTTTCATTTATGGGAGAATCGCGTTCCTCCGGCACCGCGCTCCAGTACTCAATGCCGGCGCGATCGCCGCTGATAACGAATGCGCCGTGTAGAAGATACTCGTAGGTATAAGTCGCTTGCTCGCCCTCCCCGATGTTTTCGCACCACAGTGTATATCCGTCGGCTCCCTGCTCGTAACCCCAGGAATCCTCGGGAAGGACGTTCCCATCGCCACCCAGTATCCTCGCTTCCACGAGTGTTCCGTATGATGCGGGGATGTACAGTCCGACCGTGGTGGATGGATCCGAGAAATCGTATGCGACCTCGTTACGGATTAACAGAGATCCGTCCGCGTTGATGAACAGCTCGGTGTGAAAGGTGCCGTATGAATAGGCTGGCTGGGATTGCGCTGGAGTTGACGAAAAAAGCGCCAGAGCAAACAAGAGCAGAAATACCGCTGACATTACGCGTCCCGGTATGCCGTTCCCCCGGCTTGATAAAAACCCTCTTGCGGGCATCAACGCCTCATTCCTGCATATCGCGCATGCATACGACGTCCCTTCGGTAGGAAACCAGATTATCATAAAAGAAAGGGGGTTTGCAGTGGCGAGGAAGGCGTATGCGCCACCGCGCGTTCCTGATTGCGCTTTCGGAATGATAGAATCCATATAAGCGTTATTGGAACCATTTGCGTATTTCATTCACATCGGGGACAGGCGCGTTAAAAGGCATGGGCCGCCAAAACCCGATCTTTGTGAGTTGAAAGCAGAGGTGATTGCCGATCATCACCCTTCGGGCTGCGAGGCATCTCCGTACGCAGGGGGGAGACTAATTGGTACAGACACTGAAGCGTTGCCGGGAATGCGGACTTCCTGGCAGCCTGGCCGAGAAAGTCGCGTGGGGGCCAGGTGGAACCATCGTCATGCGCAGGGCGAGAAAATTGCGCCTCGCGTTGATCGATGAAAGGACGATGCTCGGTATACTTGCCTCCCTGGAGGAAGAGCTGGGAGAGCAATCATGCCTGGAGGCGATATCAAACGCCACCAGTGCGGTTACGGCGATTTTCGCCGCCGGGCTAAAGGGCGAGTTGGCGCGTTACGGAACGGTCAAAAGAAGAGCCTTGGAGGACATAGAGGAATACTCCCTGCTGCTGGGCATGGGCAGGATCGAGCTGGAGAAGTTAACGCCGGGCGAGGGAGGCTCCATGATGCTGCGCCAGCCAATAGACCTGGGGATAGTGAGCTCTGCGATGAAAGGGACCCTGGAAGCCATGGACAGATGCTCCTACGACTGCATCGCCGCAGACCTCGGCGACTCTGTATTCAGGCTCGAGTTCAGGGCCGACGAAAAAGATAGCTTCGAGGGAGAGCGAAAGGTCTATGCGCTAAGCTATAATCGACAATCTGCTGTCCACGTAGGCCTGGAAACATGCAAAACATGCGGATTGCCCGCTTCCCTGGCGCCTCTGCGCTGGGACGAGTTACACGGTTCCATTGAGGCGGGTGTGGGGGGGAGAAGAGTGGCTTTTTTCCCCGCCTACATCCTCGAGGCCTTCGCGGCGCTGGAAAGACCCACGAAAGCTCGCGGGAGCGCCGGGATAGTGCATGATGCCGTGTTCGCTTCCATCAAGGGCAGTCTGGATGATGGTGCGGATGATGCATACGAGAGCCCTGCGGATCATGCTGCAGCAGACTTGATTAAAAACACCCGGGATAAAATGGTCGTTAGGGGATGGGGAGCGGTATCGGGCGGAAAAATGGGAGAAGATGGATGGCGCGTAGATGTCACGAACCCGGTAGACGACTCCCTTGTGGCTGGTTGGTTGCGGGCGCTATATACTTTTATGAATGGAAGGGAAACGCGGGTGAAGATCAGAGAAAAACCTCCGTTAAAGGTATTTGAGCTGGAGTGATGTCGGGAAGAAAACATAATGCTGGAGTATCGATACAGGGAACAAGGAACGCGTGTGTAAAGGAGGTAGATGCAGTTGTATAAGGAGCAGTTTTCCCTTGAGGGGAAGGTGGCTATCGTCACCGGGGGCAGCAGGGGCATCGGTAAGGCAATCGCCGAGGCTTATGCGGAAATGGGCGCGAAGGTGGTGCTGGCAAGCCGCAAGGCGGAGGCCCTGGAAGAGGTGCGCAAGGGAATCGAAGCCGCAGGTGGAGAGGCCTTCGTCATTCCCACCCATATGGGAGACATGGATGGCATCAGCCGCCTGGTGCACGAGAGCCTGGATAAATACGGAACTATCGATATCCTGGTGAACAACGCCGCAACCAACCCGATATTCTGCGGCACAGGGGAGGTGGAAGAGTCGGCTTACGAAAAGATCATGGAGGTAAACGTCAAGGGGCTGTTCTTCCTCACCCAGCAGGTCGGGAAGGTCATGTGCGACAAGGGATTCGGCGCGGTAGTGAACATATCATCCGAGGCGGCGTTCTGCCCCACCCCCTTCCTGGGCGTATATTCGATATCCAAGGCGGCGGTGAACATGCTCACCAAGGTTTTCGCGCAGGAGTTGGGACCCAGGGGGGTACGGGTAAACGCCATAGCCCCGGGCCTGGTGAAAACGCATTTCAGCCAGGCATTGTGGGGAAACGAGGCCATCCTGCAGGCCGCATTGAACTCCATCCCGCTGGGCAGGATGGCGGAGCCTTCCGAGATGGCGGGCCTGGCCGTCTTCCTGGCATCTGACGCCTCGAGATATATCACCGGCCAGGTAGTACTCATCGATGGAGGCAGGGAGATCTCTGCCTGAGCGCTGTATGTCGCGCATTAAGGATAGGAGAAGGATATGCCTGCGTCTCTTTGGGACAGCGTGTACATAGGAGAAAAACTGCTTCGCAACCGGGCGGTGATGCCCGCCATGGGAACCGCTTATGCCGACAGGGAGGGTCGGGTTACGGATCGCCTCAAGGCTTACCTTAGCAGGAGGGCCGAGGGAGGCGTGGGCCTGGTCATAACCGAGGTATGCGCAGTGCATCCGGGTGGCAGGGGATTCCAATCGGAGCTGGCGATATACGATGACTCCTACATACCCGGGCTGCAGGATCTTGCTGCCGTCATCAAACGGGCCGGAGCTGCCGCGGCCCTGCAATTACATCACGCGGGAAGGGAGACCTTTCCCTCCGTTATCGGTCAACAGCCGGTTGCTCCTTCGCCTATAGCCAGCCGCGCCATGGGGCAGGTACCGAGTGAGCTGAGCCGGGCGCAGATAGAGGAACTGGTAATATGCTATGCGACTGCCGCCAGGCGCGCGCGCGAGGCGGGTTTCGACGCGGTAGAGGTGCACGGCGCCCATGGCTACCTGGTGAGCCAGTTCCTCTCGCCGTATTCGAACAAACGCGAAGACGCCTACGGAAAAGATGACGCCGGCCGCTTCCGTTTCGCGCGCGAGGTGGTGCGGGAGATAAAGAAGGAGGCGGGACCGGATTTCACGGTTATTTTCCGTTTCTCCTCCAGCGAGGAGGTGAAGGGAGGCTACGGGCTGGATTATATACTGCCCCTTCTCCCCCTGCTTCAGGAGGACGGCGTGGATGCCTTCCACGTGTCCTGCGGAGTATACGATTCACCGGGAAATCCAACCAGCCCCGGTCTGCATCATCCGCCGGGGATCAACGTGGAGAGAGCGGCGGAGGTAAAAAAAACGGTCGATAGCCCGGTAATCGTGGCAGGGAAGATACACGACCCGCGACTCGCGGAAGAAGTGCTGCAAGCCGGCAAAGCGGACCTGGTTGCTTTCGGCAGACAGCACCTGGCGGACCCGGATTTCCTGGCCAAGGCGGCGCGGGGCCGATACGAGGACATACGTTTCTGCCTCTCCTGCAACCAGGGTTGTATTGAACGCCTGACGTTTGAATTCAAGTCGACCAGCTGCGTCATAAACCCGCTCTGTGGACGCGAGCAGGAGGAGAAGCGGGATATGGAAGCTGACGGGGGTCCATTCCTGGTGGCTGGGGCCGGACCCGCGGGCCTGCAGGCTGCCATAACTCTAGCGGAAGCGGGCGCCCGGGTGAGGATAGTCGAAAAGGAGGCTGAAGCTGGCGGGCAGCTGAGGCCGGCGTCCAGGCCTCCGGGAAAGGAAAGCTACGCCGAATGGGTGAAATGGGCGCAGCGGCGACTGGGATCGCTGGGGATAAGCGTCGAGCTGGGGGTGGAGGCGGACGCGGCTGCGTTGGAAAGCGAGAAGTGGAAGGGGATAATAAATGCCTGCGGGTCGTTACCGCTGCTGCCGCAGATACCGGGCTGTGAATTGGGTATTAACAGGGAGGCACGCCGGGTACTCATGGGTATGGACGAGGCCGGAGAAAGCGTAGTGGTGATCGGCGCAGGGGATGTAGGCATGGAGACTGCGCATTTTCTCATCGAAAGGGGTTGCCGGGTGACGGTGGTCGAGGAGTGTGAAAAACCTCCCGTTTTACCATTGACCTCGCATGGATATGTCCTGCACCGTGCCCTGAGGAAGAGGGGTAATCTGCTTCTGGGGACGAGGGCCGAGGAGGTCGATGCTGGGGGCTTGGTGGTAAAAGCGAGGGGGGAGAGGAGGCATATCGATGCCCAGAGCGTCGTATGGGCGGTGGGGTCTAGATCCGTGACCGCGGTGGAGGAAGCAGCACGGGAGGCGGGCATAACGGTAGTGTCGGTGGGCGATGCCGCGGGACCGAGACGCATGATGGATGCCATACACGAGGGCTATAAGGCAGCGATAAGGCTGCTATACGGAGAGGAAAGCGGGACCTAGCGGATAGGTTCGTGATGGGCTGAAGCTGGTAACAGAGCGCGGTCCGGGCACGAAGAGAGCCGGCAGGCGACGGCGGGAAGGCCGTGAGGGAGTTGACGTGGGCAAGGGCCGGAGGAGGAGGTGTTTCGCTTGCAGGAATATCTTGATGGGAGGATCTGCATTTCCAAGGGGGATATAACGGCACTTGACGTGGATGCCATCGTCAACGCGGCCAACAGGAGCCTCCTGGGCGGGGGAGGCGTAGATGGAGCCATCCACCGCGCGGCTGGACCGGAACTGCTGCAGGAATGCCGTACTCTCGGGGGCGCCGAAACGGGAGAGGCCAAGATAACCGGGGGATACCGGCTGCGAGCACGCCATGTGATACATACCGTTGGGCCTATATGGCATGGTGGAGGCAGGGATGAGGAAAGGCTGCTCGCGGAGTGCTACCGCAACAGCCTGAGAATAGCGGCGGAAAACGGCCTGAAGACGTTGGCCTTTCCCTCCATAAGCACTGGAGCCTATGGTTTTCCGATTGATAGGGCCGCCCCTATCGCACTCGCCACGGTTAAGGAATTCCTGGGATCAAATCCCGGCCTGGAAAAAGTGTTCTTCGTATGCTTTTCCCAAGGCGACCTCGGCGTATATCTGGAGCAAGCAGGCAAAATGTTCGGCGATTGAGTTAAAATGCAGCCGCTGAGATAATGTGTAGTAAAATCGGCTGTGAAAGCAGTACGCGGGGCCGGATATCGAAAATGGAATTGTAGACAGGCTCAGGCCTCCGGGGAGCGTTTTTGAAGATACTTTTCGTCTGTACAGGAAACATCTGCCGCAGCGCCATGGCCGAGGCCTTTATGCGGGATGAGATCTCAGCGTGTAATGGCGGCCATGATATAAGCATAAGGTCGGTGGGATTACAGGCCGAGGAGGGAAGTGCGCCCCCCGCGGAGGTGATCTCGGCGATGGGGGAGTTGGGGCTGGACGTATCGGCTCACCGTTCCCGCTTGCTGCGACGCGAAGACGTCGAGGAAGCGGACCTAATACTGGCCATGGCCATGCACAACAGCTCTCGCCTGCTCACCGCCCACCAGGAAGCGGTGGACCGTGTCTTTACCCTCAAGGAATTCGTCATCCAGGGTGAAAAAAAAGGCCATGGATTAAAGGAAAAGGACCCGGAAAAAAGACTTCGAGAGCTGAGGAGGTGGATAAGGCATATCGAAGGCCTGGAGATGGGGTCGCAGGAAAGTGACCTTAACGAAAGGCTGCGGCTCTTCATGTTCCACTATTTTCACGTCTATGATCAGAGTTTCACCATCGATGATCCTTTGGGGCAGTCCATGGATTTCATGCGGCGCACGGCTCAGGAGATAAAGGATGCGATACACAGGCTGGTGGGGGCTGACCTGCTGGCTTTAAAGGAAAAATAGGGGTCGATGCGGGATCGAGGATCCATGCATGGACAGGGAACAGCGGCAGACGGATAAGGAGGTAAGCCTTGCAAGACGTGCTCTTCAGGCGGGAAGGCCAGGTCGAGGTGATCACCTTGAACAGGCCCGATATCTTAAACGCGTTTAATAACAATATCTTATTGGCCGTAGGCCAGAGGCTGCAGGAGCTGCATCAGGACGACGACGCTCGCGCCGTGGTCATAACCGGCGAGGGGAGGGCGTTCTGTACCGGCGCCGACCTCACGGGCGGAGGGGCGAGGGCGGATGCGCATACGCCCACGGGCATGCGCCTTTCCACGCACGTTTATTCGAGCGTTATTCGGGCCGTGACCACCCTGGAGAAGCCCGTTATAGGCGCCATTAACGGCGACGCAGCAGGGGCGGGGTGTAACTTCGCGCTGTCATGCGACCTGCTGGTGGCCTCCGAGAAGGCGCGTTTCATACAGATATTCGTGAGGCGGGGACTGGTGGCGGATTCCGGCGGGACTTATTTCCTGCCGCGGCTCGTGGGCATGGCGAAGGCCAAGGAACTCATGTTCACGGGGGAGGCGGTGGATGCGCAGCGTGCGCTGGAACTAGGGCTGGTGAACAAGGTAGTGCCACACGAGAAGCTGATGGAGGAGGCCATGGAGCTGGCATCCAGGCTGGCGTCCGGACCTACAAGGGCCATCGGCATGATAAAGCGCATGCTCAACCGGTCATTCGAATCGGACCTGGAGACGATGCTGGAGTTCGAGGCCTCCCTGCAGGGGATAGCGGTAAGCACACCCGACGTTGTGGAGGGGATTACCTCTTTTCTGCAGAAGAGGCCCGCGAAGTTCACCGGCAAGAGTTTCTGATGAGAGGTCGCCGGCAGAGATCTGATCGCAGATACTGCGTGCATATAATCGATAGTATGAAAGCAGGCTAAGGAAGGGTGGCCATATTTCAAAAAGACCAAGCTTTGCACGTACAGGTGATAATTAAGGCTTCGGGTCATAGGAGGGAGTTGTCGTGAAGGCCTTGACATTCGAGTACAGCATACCCAGGTACTTGCTCACCGGCGCGCTGTGCGAACGCCGGCCGCAGATACTGTTCTCAAGCATGGCGCCGGTACAGGTGAGGGAGGTAGAGGAGCCGGTTCTGCTCGGCCCGCAATGGGTGAAGGTGAAACCCAGGCTTTCCGGATTGTGCGGAAGCGATCTCAGCATCGTAAAATGCCACGAGAACCTGACCCTGCAGCCCTTTGCCTCTTTTCCCTTCGTTCTAGGGCACGAGGTGTGCGGCGAGATATACGATATGGGGGAGGCGGTCGAGGGATACGAGACAGGGGACAGGGTCGTGGTCATGCCGGCCCTCGGCTGCCTGCAAAGAGAGATAGACCCCCCGTGTCGCGTATGCGCGGAGGGCCGTCTGGGTATCTGTGAGAACTGGACCGAAGGAAGCCTTGCCGCGGGGATGTTCGTGGGAAACACGGCCGGAGTGCCGGGTTTCATAAGCGAGATGGGCGTGGCGCACGAGGCGCAGCTATACAGGGTTCCTGAAAACGTAAGCGACGAGAACGCCGTACTGGTCGAGCCATTGTCGACCGCCCTGCACATGGTGTTGGGAAACCGCGTCAAAGCCGGCGAGACGGTGATGGTGATAGGTCATGGGGTGATGGGGCTTTGCACCATAGCGGCCCTGAAGGCCCTTCAACCGGATGTTCGTATACTGGGGGTTGAGGTCGATCCCTTCCACACGGAAGTCGCAAGGGATATGGGTGTGGAGCAGGTCATAAAGCCTGGTGGAAAGCAATTCTACAGGAAGATAGCGGAGCTGACCGGCGCCAGGATGTACACGCCGCTCATGGCCAAGCCAATACTCATCGGCGGAGTTGACCGCGTATTTGACGCCGTAGGCTCCACGGAAACCGTGGAAGCGTCCCTGCGCGTCCTCGCGCATGGTGGAACTTACAACATGCTGGGGATAAGCGTGGTGAAAAGGGTTGACTGGACGCCGGTATGGCTCAAGGAGCTTACCCTCAGGGGCATCTATGTCTACGGCAAAGAGGAATTGGGCGGCAAGACGCTGCACGACTTCGAGATCGCCCTGCAGCTCTTCGAGGAGAGGAAAGCGGACCTCTCACGCCTTATCACCCATCGCTTTATGCTGGAAGAATGGCCAAAGGCGCTGGATACGGCGTTGAATAAGGGCAGGGAGAGGGCATTGAAGATCGTATTCGCCCCTTGAGAAACGACATAATTTTTTATACAGGGAGCTAAAGGAGAAACCATGTCACCGCAGTCTATAGCCTTTTTCGACCTCGACCACACCTTGCTCGACGGGGCTAACGGCAACCTGGTGGTGATCTACATGGTGAAGAAGCGCCTGCTGGGGATGGAGGC
Source organism: uncultured Actinomycetota bacterium (assembly GCA_964462595.1). Taxonomy (GTDB): domain Bacteria; phylum Actinomycetota; class Geothermincolia; order Geothermincolales; family RBG-13-55-18; genus SURF-21. The sequence goes on along the minus strand of CAYWXM010000017.1, from coordinate 3,658 downwards.
GATATGGAAGGCGATAAAGTTCACCGTTCTATATCGTTTGAACCGCCTGCCGAAGGAGGAAGTCTATCGCTGGACCTTTCAGGAATGTGGCAAGTATCCCATCGACGAGCTCATCCGCATGCTCGATGAGGCTTACGAGATGTGCGTGATGCCGCGCCTCTTCCGTGAGGGCGCGGAATGTGTTGCGGAGCACAGATCGCGTGGGCATCACACGGTTATCGCGACGGCGGCAGGAGAATTCATGTCCGAGAAGGTCAGGGTGCAGTTGGGGGCAGACGGCAAGATAGCCGCCAAGGCGCCGGTCAGGGACGGTTATCTCACCGACGAACTGGAGCGACCGCTTCCCTACGGAGAGGGCAAGGAGGAGCTTGCCCGGGCATATGCCGAAGGGATGGGGGTGGACCTCGCCGATTGTTATTTTTACTCCGACAGCGTGGCGGACCTGCCGCTGCTTATGGCAGTGGGAAACCCGGTAGCCGTAAACCCGCAGAAGGGCCTGAAGAAAGTCGCCGAGGAAAAAGGGTGGCCGGTCTTTTGCTGGCGCATACCGGCAGGCTATACGGTTCCGAGCCAGGCACAGGAACTGACCTTCTAAAAATGTGCCGGCCGAGGGCATAGATGGCGGAGGCCGGGCTTAGCGTCTGCCTTTCGCGATGATTGCCGGTATTCAGAAACCCTCGGTTCAAACTCCGCCCGGGCGAAGGGCGGCGAGATCCACAAGCTGCTGCAATAGCAGAAATAAGCGGGAAAAAAGCAAGGCACGGTATCGCGAGAACGTTTCTCCTCTTGCGCGTAAGCGAAAACATCGGCGGGTTGACAGTGGGTGCATGCCGATTGATTCGAGGACATGGACAGTACGGGCTTGACTCGTATGGAATATGGAAATATAAAGTTAAAGTGCATCCTGGGAGGGGTGCGAGCTGGGGAGGTTGCATATGGGGGCTTTGGGTAAACCACCTTTGAGATCCGCGTTGCCGGCTGCTGTCAGCCTGTGTCTCGGTGTTTTCCTGGGTGCTTTCTGGGCCATGCGCCTTGAAGACGAGCAGAGGCGGCGGATAAAGAAGAACCTTTTTGAACTGCGCGAGCTGCCTTTCAGGTTCTTCATATAGGAGGGTGGAGAAGATGGAATACGACTATGATGCGATAATAATCGGAGCCGGCGTAAGCGGTTTGACGACGGCCTCGCTTCTGGCCAAGGAAGGCCTCAAAGTCCTGTTGCTGGAGAGGCTCGAGAGGGTTGGCGGTTGCTGTTCCAATTATGATGTGAACGGCTTCAAGCCGGAGGTGGGCGCGGTCTTCGTGATCGGACACGAGCTCTATTACAAGTTATTCGAGCTCCTTGACCTGCGGTTGGAGGACTACCTCGACTGGGATATTATCGACCCCGTATATCAGGTGTATTTCGAGGACGGCACTGACGTCGCCCTGCCGAGGGACATCGACGAGATGGCGAAGGTCGTCAAGAAGCTCGCTCCCCAGGATGTGGACGGATATTACCGCTATTGCAGGGATCTGGGAAAGGTCCAGGACGCCGTTCTCGGTTTTACTAATAACCCCATGCCCGAGATCAGGAACCTGACCAAGCTTTCCAGCCTGGCAAAGCTTTTCAGCAGCAAGGCGCTCATACCCGCCCTTCCCGTTAACGCCAAGCTGGCCTTGAACAACCTCGAGAAGGTCGTCGCAAGCTATTTCTCGGACCCGTACATGCAACTGATATTCGGTTGGGAGAACATGTACGCAGGGTTGCCCGCCCACCGCTGTTTCGGTCTTTTTGCCATGATCACCTACATGGGCCATATGGGCTACTACTATCCCAAGGGAGGAATGATCTCCATACCCAAGGCGATAGCCCGCGTAGCGCAGGATTTCGGCGCGGAACTGCGTCTGGGGGCGGGGGTGGAAAGTATCGTCCTGCAGGGTCGCGAAGCAAGGGGAGTTAAGACGGCGGATGGGGAGATCCTGACCGCCAGGGCGGTCATATCCAGCACCCATTCCCGTTTTACTTATTTGAACCTGCTCAAAGACGCGGATCTGCCGGGATGGGTGACGCGCACGGTGCGCAGGCAGCCTTGCTCCATACCCGCTCCCATGTTCTACGTAGGGCTATCTGAGAGGCTTGGAAGCGTCAAGGCCCACATGTCCCTGGTAGCCCAGAAGAGGGAGCAGGTAGACAACATATGGACGGATTTCTACGATCGCGGCCTGATGTACCGTGCCGCCGATGGAATGTACCTGGTCATCGACCCTTCTTTTGACGATCCGCAGCTGGCACCACCGGGGAAGCAAGTCCTTTATACGATATATATCGGACCATACGGCTTGAAATACCACGACTGGGACGACATAGCAGACGAGTGGGCCTGGGAGTGCATAAACTATCTTGACAAGAGGTGTTATCCGGGGCTCGCCAGCCGCGTGGAATGGATGGATTCCGTTCCTCCCACCGAACTCGAGAGGCGCTTGAACGTAGCCGAGGGGGCGTTCTTCGGTATAGAGATGAGCCTGCCCAACATGGGTCTCTTTCGCCCCAACTACCGCTCTCGCCTCATAGAGCGGCTTTACCAGGCAGGGCAGAGCACGAATCCGGGCTTGGGCGTACCTGGGGCGATGATCTCGGGGATGGCCGTGGCCAGCCTCATGCTCAAGGATTGGCCGAAGAAGCTGGCCTGAGCGTTTGTGCGCCCGGGGCGGGGCAACCTTGGGTGGGAGGTAATGGGATATGCCTATTTGACAGTATGGCTGGCTGATATTAATGTAATGACATGTCAGTACCCAAAAAACGCATGCCGGCGCAGGAACGGAGAGAGCAGATACTGGAGGCTTCCGCGGAAGTTTTTTCGGGCAAGGGCTACCGCATGGCATCTGTCTCAGATATCGTTGAACTGGCCTCCATAGGCAGGGGCACTTTCTACCTTTATTTTGATTCCAAAAGAGAGATATTCCTGGAGCTCATAGAGACCTTTTTCCGTGGTTATGCCGAGATACTCGAGGAGAACCACCTGTATCTAGACGAGGCTTTCAAAAAAGGGAGCAGGGTGCTGTGGACCTGGAAGAGCAACATGTTGCGGATACTGGAATACCACCAGAAGAACCCCTATTTAACGAATATAGTTTATCGGGAGGCAATGGGAAGAGACGAGGACTTCTCGGCGCGAGTCGACGAACTGTCCAGGCTGGCACGCGAGAAACTTGTGGCCGAGTTCCAGATGATGTACGACCGTGGGATGATGCGCGAATGCGATGTAGGGGTCGTTGCGTCTATTATCATGGGATCCACGATTTATCTGGTTATGGAACACTTGCTTCAGAGAAGCGACGCCGACGTAGAGAAGCTCGCAGACATGATGGTCGAGTACCACATACGCGCGCTTATCCCGGAGGCAGGGGATATAACGAGGGCGTTGCGCAGCGCGCTGGCCGATTGATGATAGATGCACGTGTTCTCACGCGGTGTATGCGAAGGCTGAGCTAACGGAAAAAGATAAAGAATGATCTTGACGGTTATATACAGCACCGCGACAACAGCTGATCGAAAATAGTATCATTATCACGTTGGCCGTGTAGCGGAAAGGAGGGCAGAAGCGGGAGTTGTAAAAAGGCAGAAGCCCATATACGCGTTTCAATTTATCGTAGGATTAAGGGGTGAAGCTTATGGTTT
>CAYWXM010000016.1:0-86167 GCA_964462595.1 uncultured Actinomycetota bacterium | reverse complement strand
GTAACCCATTAAGTGCGCCGCCTGGGGAGTACGCCCGCAAGGGTGAAACTCAAAGGAATTGACGGGGGCCCGCACAAGCGGTGGAGTATGTGGTTTAATTCGATGCAACGCGAAGAACCTTACCTGGGTTTGACATGTGCGCGAAAACTATGGAAACATGGTCCTCCTTCGGGACGCGTGCACAGGTGGTGCATGGCTGTCGTCAGCTCGTGTCGTGAGATGTTGGGTTAAGTCCCGCAACGAGCGCAACCCTTATCGCATGTTGCCAGCGGGTTATGCCGGGAACTCATGCGAGACTGTCGGTGTCAAACCGGAGGAAGGTGGGGATGACGTCAAGTCATCATGCCCCTTATGCCCTGGGCTGCACACGTGCTACAATGGCCGGTACAGAGGGCTGCGATACCGCGAGGTGGAGCGAATCCCAAAAAGCCGGTCTAAGTTCGGATTGGAGGCTGCAACTCGCCTTCATGAAGTCGGAGTCGCTAGTAATCGCGAATCAGCAATGTCGCGGTGAATACGTTCCCGGGCCTTGTACACACCGCCCGTCACACCACGAAAGTCGGCAACACCCGAAGCCGGTGGGCTAACCCCTTTGGGGAGGCAGCTGTCGAAGGTGGGGTCGGCGATTGGGGTGAAGTCGTAACAAGGTAGCCGTACCGGAAGGTGCGGCTGGATCACCTCCTTTCTAGGGAAACGCCGTATGGCATACGGCGAACCAAGTATCCTTTCTCTCACCTGTGCGCTGTTTAGTTTTGAAGGAATGGGGTTATAGGCGCCGAATTATTTATGTGCGGAATGCCGTCATAATCGAGCTCTCGGTCGAGAATATATGGTAAGATATCTGCGGATCGATATAGTAAGTGCGAACGGACGGGATTTCGTGAGCGAAGTCGCCGGATGAGGGTTTAAACATACCCGATGCGGCAAAAATATATCGTAAGAGCTCCACGGCCAGCAGGGGTTCGGAGCATGATGTTAAGGAATAAGAGCTGGTCAAGGGAATGGTTGTCTCGAGAACAGTTTGACCGGAAAGAAAGGAGCGCATGATGGTACAGCAACCGCCAGGACCTCCGCCGGGAGGAATGCAGCCGCCCCCACCTCCCCCGGGACAGCCGCCGCAGGCTCCGGCGGGTCCGCCGAAGATGCAGCTGGATACATCTAATCTGCCTATTGCGGATTTTGTCGTAGCCGGTGGAGCACTGCTAGCATTCATCTTCTCCCTTCTGGCCTGGTACAAGGTGGAGTTCATGGGCATCGTGGGTGGTTCGGGAAGAGGTGGATACCAGACCTGGCCCACGGTTATCTACATCCTACTCGTACTCTTTGCAGGGTTTTTTGCCGTGAACGCGATGGCAAAATTCGTAGATATTAGCCTTCCCTTGGGCGTTATCTACCTTGCCTGGGGAGTCGCGGGCACCTTCTTTACCTTGCTGGCTTTCGTCATACGGCCGGGTGATTGGGATTACGTCAAGATGAACTGGGTGGTCTGGATACTCATGATCGTCGTCTCGTTGATCCCTATCGTAGGCGCGGTCATGAAGACCAAGGAGAGCTAGTAGAAGAGAGCCGGCAGAAGATTTGGGCAGAGAGGCAAAATAAGCCGAGAAAACCTATTGACCGCGGGCTTATAATTAATATAGGATGTCTTTTTGGGCGCACCGTTTAGGTGCGCTCTTAGCTCGGAATCGTACCTTGAAAACTGCACAGTGATCGAAGAGGTTGTTTTAACCAAGCTACTAAGAGCATACGGTGGATGCCTAGGTGCCAGGAGCCGATGAAGGACGTGGCAGGCTGCGATAAGCTTCGGGGAGCCGCCTAACAGGCTTTGATCCGGAGATCTCCGAATGGGGGAACCTACCGGTGGTAATGCGCCGGTACCCACGCCTGAACACATAGGGCGTGAGGAGGCAAGCGGGGGAACTGAAACATCTAAGTACCCCGAGGAAAAGAAAGCAACCGCGATTCCCTGAGTAGCGGCGAGCGAAACGGGAACAGCCCAAACCTGGCGGATGTGATAGCCCGCAGGCGTTGTCCGTCAGGGGTTGAAGGACCTTCCAGGTGTCGTTGCGGAGGCACCGGGGAGTTACAAAATCCATTTCTAGTCGAGGGATTCTGGAAAGATCCGCCACAGAGGGTAACAGCCCCGTAGGCGAAAGGAATGGATCTCCCGGAGGGTATCCTGAGTACGGCGGGACCGGGGAAATCCCGTCGGAATCTGCGGGCACCACCCCGCAAGGCTAAATACTCCCTGGCGACCGATAGTGAACTAGTACCGTGAGGGAAAGGTGAAAAGTACCCCGGGAGGGGAGTGAAATAGTACCTGAAACCGTATGCTTACAAACCGTCAGAGCGGCCTTGAGCCGTGATGGCGTGCTTTTTGTAGAATGAGCCGGCGAGTTACCGGTACGCAGCGAGGTTAAGGGAAATACCCGGAGCCGAAGCGAAAGCGAGTCTTAATAGGGCGAATTTAGTTGCGTGCCGTAAACCCGAAGCCGAGTGATCTACCCATGGGCAGGTTGAAGCGAGGGTAAGACCTCGTGGAGGACCGAACCCACTTCGGTTAAAAACGGAGGGGATGACCTGTGGGTAGGGGTGAAAGGCCAATCAAACTCGGAGATAGCTGGTTCTCCCCGAAATAGCTTTTGGGCTAGCCTCGGGTGTTCAGCCTTGGTGGTAGAGCACTGATTGGACTAGGGGCCTTCACCGGTTACCAAACCCAGTCAAACTCCGAATGCCATGGCTCTAGAACCCGGGAGTCAGACTGTGGGGGATAAGCTCCATGGTCGAGAGGGAAACAGCCCAGACCGCCAGCTAAGGTCCCTAATTCGGGCTAAGTGGGAAAGGATGTGAAATTGCCCAGACAACCAGGATGTTGGCTTAGAAGCAGCCACCATTGAAAGAGTGCGTAATAGCTCACTGGTCAAGTGGTTTCGCGCCGATAATGTAGCGGGGCTCAAGCCCGATACCGAAGCTGCGGCATTGTGCCTTCGGGCATGATGGGTAGGGGAGCATTCCCTGGGGGGCGAAGTCGACCCGGAAGGGTTTCCCGTATGGGATTCATCGATGGACCGCAGGGAAGAGAGAATGCCGGTATGAGTAGCGAAAGACGGGTGAGAAACCCGTCCGCCGAATGCCCAAGGGTTCCTGGGGAAGGTTAATCCACCCAGGGTTAGTCGGGACCTAAGGCGAGGCCGAGAGGCGTAGTCGATGGACAACCGGTTTATATTCCGGTACCACCAGTCAGTGCTTGACTGATGGGGGGACGCGGAAGGATAAGCGAACCGCGGCGCTGGTCGACCGCGGGTAAGCGTGTAGGGCGCTGCCGAGTCAAATGCTTGGCGGCACCAAGCCCGAGGCGCGATGCCGACCCGCTTATAGGGGAAGTCGCCGAATCCATGCCGCCGAGAAAAGCCCCTAGGGAGCTGTCTGGTGCCCGTACCCCAAACCGACACAGGTGGGCGAGTAGAGAATACTAAGGCGATCGAGATAACCCTCGTTAAGGAACTCGGCAAATTAGCCCCGTAACTTCGGGAGAAGGGGCACCCCGTTAGCGTGATGGGATTCGCTCCCTAAGCGTGAGGGGGTCGCAGTGAATAGGCCCAAGCGACTGTTTACTAAAAACACAGGTCTCTGCAAAGTCGTAAGACGACGTATAGGGGCTGACGCCTGCCCGGTGCCGGAAGGTTAAGGGGAAGGGTTAGCGGCCGGTTTCGGCCGGCACGCGAAGCTTTGAACCTAAGCCCCGGTGAACGGCGGCCGTAACTATAACGGTGAATTTCTAGGGCCGTTACAAAACCTGGCCATATGCTGGAACATCCGAGTATCCCGCGCTACCTGTCATCGAACGCTGCTAATATCGTTAGTGGTGATTCAAATGATAGAAATGATAGGTAAAAATGCGACGGGTGCGGACAATCAGCAGGAAAGACCCGGACGAAAGCGTTCGGGAATCCTCAGAGACTACACGCCAGGCGCTCAGCGCAGGTGAACAGTCGAACGCGAATGCCGAGTTAGATGAATACGCTGAAAAGCGCTGAGTGAAGATATAGTCCGACCTCCATGGCGACATGGAGAGCCAGGCAGAAATGACCTGGCCACCAACCTTCAGAGGTTGGGAGTAACAAACAGCCTAAGGTAGCGAAATTCCTTGTCGGGTAAGTTCCGACCTGCACGAATGGCGTAACGACTTGGGCGCTGTCTCAACGAGGGACTCGGCGAAATTGCATTGCCCGTGAAGATGCGGGCTACCTGCAGCAGGACGGAAAGACCCCGTGAACCTTTACTGCAGCCTGATATTGGGCTTTGGTTCATCATGTGCAGGATAGGTGGGAGGCTTTGAAGCGAGGACGCTAGTTCTCGTGGAGCCATCCTTGGGATACCACTCTTGATGTGCTGGGGCTCTAACCGACAACCGTTATCCGGTTGCGGGACAGTGTCAGGTGGGCAGTTTGACTGGGGCGGTCGCCTCCTAAAAGGTAACGGAGGCGCCCAAAGGTTCCCTCAAGCTGGTCGGCAATCAGCTGTAGAGTGTAAGGGCAGAAGGGAGCTTGACTGCGAGACTAACAAGTCGAGCAGGTGCGAAAGCAGGGCCTAGTGATCCGGCGGCATTCATGTGGGAGAGCCGTCGCTCAACGGATAAAAGGTACTCCGGGGATAACAGGCTTATCTCCCCCAAGAGTCCACATCGACGGGGAGGTTTGGCACCTCGATGTCGGCTCATCGCATCCTGGGGCTGGAGTAGGTCCCAAGGGTTGGGCTGTTCGCCCATTAAAGCGGTACGCGAGCTGGGTTTAGAACGTCGTGAGACAGTTCGGTCCCTATCCGCTGCAGGCGTAGGAGAATTGAAGGGAGTTGCCCCTAGTACGAGAGGACCGGGGTGAACGGACCTCTGGTGTGCCAGTTGTTCCGCCAGGAGCACGGCTGGTTAGCTACGTCCGGATCGGATAACCGCTGAAAGCATCTAAGCGGGAAGCCGACCCTAAGATCAGTTCTCCCACCGGGAAACCGGGTAAGACCCCTTGTAGAACACAAGGTTGATAGGCCGGAAGTGGAAGCGCGGTAACGCGCGTAGCTGACCGGTACTAATAGGTCGAGGGCTTGGTCTTAAACCTCGGAGATCGCTGTGCAGTTTTGAAGGTATGAGGAAGAGCTGCAAACTTGAAAAGAGAATACAAATGTTCTCGGTGGCCATGGCGGAGGTGTTCACCTGTTTCCATTCCGAACACAGAAGTTAAGCCCTCCAGCGCCGATGGTACTGCTCGGGGGACCGTGTGGGAGAGTAGGTCGCTGCCGGAACACTTTTTGAAAAGGCCCGCGAAAGCGGGCCTTTTCAAATCTCCAGCGTGTTTTTGCGGCCCGAACCTCCAGGTAACGGTATCGCTCGGACACGCTTGCCGCCTCTCCATAAGAAGGTAGCGTCACTTGCGCGCTTACTGCAACCGACCAGGTAGTTCCCCGGCTGTTGGGATGCTTTCCGTTCCCGAGTAAGGGGGTAAAGATCTACATTCCCGAGCCCGAGCTTCGCGAACGGATGTATACGCGCAAGGCCTTTCCCTCGCTTCGCTCCGTCCAGGCACTAGGACGCCGCTACGCTGTCCTCCAGGCATAGCTGTCGCTTACGCGATGCAATCCACTAAAGCACGTGCGCATACAAACGGGTTACACGCCGGAAGTGGCAGCTAAGACGATGTCGTTTATGACCGACCCCCGGTTCTCGAGAAATGTTTTCCTGCGGACTGCCCCATTTCGTACAAACGAGGGATGGTTTGGGGGAGTTCACCGCCCTGGAAAGGCGAGCTTCCGCGGTACGGCCGATATATTCAGATAGGCTTGCCAACGGTGTTAAGCTTGATAGCCGTGTACAGGGGGCAATAACCCGAAAGGACGGAGGAAATGAATATACCAGCGCTGCAGGCCGCGATGACCCCGATCTTGTCCTGACGTTTCCAGGCCAGATAGAGAAGCCCCGTGGAGAGGAGCGCCCTTCCTGCCCTGTCCAGAGTGCCGACGTTCTGTTGCATGAGAAACACCTCCATAAGGTTATCGCTGAAACCCGATATGCGCTTCACCTTCCAGGTTAGTCTTGTATGCACGGGCGCGCAAGATGCCTGGAAGGGTCGCAGCCCGGACTTAACGGCGAACGTGGCTACAGCTTCGTGGTAGCGAGGTGAAATCCATCTTCGCATGTTTGCTACAATGGTGAGAAGAAGGTGACATCTGCGCTGACGGTCACAAGAGGTTGCCGGGTCGGAGCGCCCGGGTATCTCGAAAACTACGTGCATGAAAAGAAAGCTCTGCGCGCTCTGGAGGAAGAGGTAAAGATGACATCCGAGGCGGAAGAAAGTGGCCTGAAGGCAGCCCTGTTCCAGTTTGCGACCAACGCAGTGGGCAGGGTACCGTCCATGCTCGAGAACATGGTGACCCTCTACCTGATAAACGGGCTGGAAAAAGCGGCAGGCATGCAGGTTGTGGACCTCACCACGCCGGTACGTGACGGGGAGATCCTCTCCCTTGCGCGTGTTTTTTCGGAGGAAGAGGTAAAAGAGGCATCGCAGCGCGTGGGAGCGGATATCTCCATATGGGGCACCCTCCAGTTCATCCCTACGGGTCGGCCGCTTATAAAAGCGCTGGAGGTCAGGATGATGGCGATTGCGGGAAGCGACCAGGAAACGGTATACGAGCGGGTTTTCGCCCTGGACAGGCTGCATGGAGATACAGGGAAGGGCGTCCTGGAGCTGGATACCGCGGCGTTGGAGGACATGGTAGAGGAGATGCTGGTCGCCCTGGCCGATATCCTGGCGCTCGATCGCGATCGGCTGCACATGGAGAGGATAGGGGAGGGGCTCTCCTCCTACGACCGGGCGGTCGGCTATTTCGTGTATGCGCTACGTATAGCATCCGAACCTGAGTCCAAGCTTCGTCTCTACCTCAAGGCTATAGCGGCGGACCCCGATTTCAGCCTGGCTTACACTAACGCCGCCCAGCTGATGCTGGGAGAGGGCAGGTACGGCGAGGCCATGAGGCTGCTTTTACGTGCCGAATCACGTTTCAAACAGAGCGACATGGAGCCCGACATACTCAACCTGCTCGGAGTGGCCACCATGAACATGGGCATGTGGGAAGACGCGAAAAAGGTCTGGCAGAGGGCCCTCGATATCAGCCCCGGGCACATAGAAGTGCTATGTAACCTGGCCTCCGCGCACGCCATGAGGGAGATGCCGGAGGAGGCGGAGGAATATTACGCCAGGGTCCTGTCTTTGAAGGACGACTACCCGCTGGCCTGGTTCTCGCTAGGAAGGCTGCAGGCCAGGGAGGAGAAATTCGAGGACTCCGAGCGGTCGATGCGACGTTACATCGAGCTGTGCCCGGGCGACCCCTGGGCATATTACGTCCTCGGAGCCAGCCTTCTGAAACAAGGGAAAGAGGACGAGGCGGAGTTCGCCCTGGCCAAGGCGACCCAGCTCGACCCCGACGGCGAAGCAGGCACCCTGGCCCGCAACGAACTGCAGGAGCTCAAGAAATAACCCTGCACCACTTCGGGGTCAGGCCGAAAATATTACAATAAGGAAACGCAGCAAGCGGAACGAACCTATGTCAGGCCGAATTGCCCTAACGTCCCTTGAACTCGGGTTTACGGTTTTCCGCGATGGCCTTGATCGCTTCCTGGTGGTCCTCGGAGACAAGACACAGGGTCTGGGCGATGGCCTCGAACTCGAGCGCTGTTTCGGGGTCGGAATCCCAGCACCTGCTGACGACCTGCTTGGCCATGGCTATACCCAGGACAGGCCCCTCCGCAAGCCTGCTGGCCAGCTTCATGGCCTCGGGCAGAACCTGATCCTTGGGATAGACGTGCTCCACCATGCCTATGCGGTACGCCTCGTCGGCATCGATGGTATCGCCGGTGAAGATGATCTCTTTGGCGCGGCCGTTGCCCACCTGGCGCGCCAGGCGCTTGCAGGCGCCAAGGTCGGGGATAATGCCGAACTTGATCTCCATGAGATTGAACTTGGCGTCGTCGGACGCGATGCGGATGTCGCAGGCGAGCATGATCTCCGTCGCCCCCCCGAATGCCAGGCCGTTGACGGCCGCTATAACCGGCTTGTCCATCATCTCGTAAGCGAGGTATGTGCCTTGTACTCCCTTGAGAAAGGCATGTATCTGCAGCGCGGACAGCTGGGCCAGGCCTACGAAACTGCTCAGGTCCAGACCGCTGGAGAACGACTTCCCGGCGCCGGTTATAACCACCGCCCGCACCTCCGGGTCGTTCTGTAATTCCTTGGCCGCGGTGTCGAGCTCCACGAACATGGTCTGGTTCATGGCATTATGCGTCTCGGGCCGGTTTAGGGTGAGGACGGCAACCCCGTCCTTCTTCTCGATCGCCAATGTCTCGTACTCCATCTCGTCTCCCCTCTCCCTTTGATCGGACAAATACGCGTCCTAAACGGTTACGTCCCGCCTCTGTAAGGCTATCATGGAAAGCGCCGTGAAGGCGATGCACAGTCCAAGGTAATAAATCATGCTCGACCACGGGAACCCGGAGGAAGTCATGACGCCGTAAGGGTCGAAATAGTGGTAGGGCAGCGTGTAGTCTATGTATCGGAAGAAAGACCAGGTGTTGGAGAGGAAATTCACCAGGTAGGCAGCGGCCAGAACGGTTATGCCCACCGCGTATACCTGGCCGCTCTTCCTGGCGACGCAGGAAGCGAATAGGGAGATGCTGCCCAGGCTGAGGACCAGCAGGAAGACGAGCACCAGGAACTTCAACTGCCCGGTATATGAAAGGTCGACGCCGAAGAGCAGGGATACCAGCATAACCGTTACCACGGCAAGCACGCTGAGGGTAACAAGGCCGGTGAACATGGCGACGAAAGAGGTCAGGGCGTACTTCCGCCTGTCCACGGGGTGAGTCAGGATGATCTCCAATGACCCGTTTTCCATCGCCTTGACCACGCAGAACGCGGCGAAACCGAAGGCGAAGGCGGCGAGGATAATGGGCAGGAACAACTGGTAGTATTCCAGGGTCATGAACCCTTCCGGCCTGAGGATGTTGACCTCGTGCCCGCCGAAGAGGTTCTTGAGGCTGTCCGGGAACTGGCCCCAGTAGTCGGAAAAAGCCTCGACCCCAGAGACGGCGGGATAGAGCGCGGTGATGAGCAAGCCCCAGACGAAAAGGCCCAGGGAGAAGTAGAGACAGTTTTTTCTCCTGGCCTTCAGCTGGTAGGACATGAGCTCAAGGTTGATCATCGGCTTCGTCCTTGTAGAATTCCAGGAATATCTCCTCCAGGCTGGCATGTGAGATCTGCAGGTCGGCCACCTGGAGCTGCGAAAGCTCCTTTATAAAGGTGTCCATGTCGCCTCTGATCTCGGCATGAAAACTCAGGCCGTCGATCCTCTCAACCTGCGCGCTCTTAAAATCCAGTAGCTCCGCTTCCGGCTCCGCGCCCAGGGTGAAATCAGCGTCCCGCAGCTTCTTGCGGGACAGCTCGGCCACGCTTTCCACCGTCGCCAGCCTGCCCTTGCGTATGATGCCGACCCAGTCGCATATCTGCTCCATCTCCGGCAGGACATGCGACGAGATGAAAACGGTACGGCCGCGCTCCTTGAACTCCCGGCACAGCTCGTAGAACTGGTGCCTCATCAGCGGGTCCAGCGCGGATGTCGGCTCGTCCAGGACGAGAAGTTGGGGATCGTGCATGAAGGCCTGTATGATGGCCAATTTCTGTTTGTTTCCGGATGAATACTCTCTCACCTTGCGAGAAGGGTCGAGATCGAAGCGTTCCAGCAGCTCTTCCTTGAGAACGGCGGGCTTACCGGGCCTTAGCGACTCCAGAAGACGCAGCGTCTCCTCGCCACTGAGGTCCTCGAAGAGCCTCACGTCGTCAGGGATATACCCGATCTCCCTCCGGATGGCCAGGGAATCCCTGCGGAGGTCCAACCCGAACACGCTGGCGCCGCCTGAGGTAGGCGTGAGCAGACCTACGAGCATGCGCAGGGTGGTGGTCTTGCCGGCCCCGTTGGGGCCGAGGTACCCGAACACCTCGCTGCGGTGCACCTCGAAGTTCAGCTGCGTTACCCCGAGATGTTTCCCGTAATACTTGGTGAGATCGTGGGTCTCTATGATGCGCTCGCTCATGACCATATTCTAAATGATTCGCGAACGGAATGGATATGCCGCACGCAAGCGGCCGGCTATTGTTATAATATCTACCTGGAGGTGAACGAGTTGCCTATATACGAATACAAGTGCAAGAAATGCGGGCATTCCTTCGATCTCATGCAGCCCATGGATGCCGAGAAGGTGGCCGTGTGCGAGAAATGCGGCGCCGAGGCCAAACGGGTGTTCAGCGCGCGAATAGCCGTGAAGTACGAGGGCTGGGGTTTCAACGCCACGGATAAGCTGTTACCCGAAAGCAGCCGAGCCAAGAGGGATTTCAAACAGCTGCGTGAAAAGGCCGAGCAGATAATGGACGATGATTTTAACCCCTAGCGGGCACGGGCTGTCGCGGCTTCCGCTCCCCCTCGAGCATGTCTATATCCAATTCATGAGGATGCGCAGGATGTTCAAACGCCTGAAGCGGCTTCCCGTGAGGGGCCACATCAATTCCTCCTTGGGCAGATAGAGCTGCTCGGACAGCCTTTCCGACTCCCTGCGCAGTTTGTCCAGTTCGGTGGCCTGCAGCCTGGGGTCCGCAATATCCAGGATGTCATCCACCATCTTCAGCAAGGAGATGGTGTCGCGGATGCGCCTATTGTTCAATGCCGCGTGTTCGGGGGAGACGAGGCCGTTTTTCAGCTTTATGGTGTTCAGGGCCAGCATTGCCTCGTAGGTGATATCCACGATATCCTGGCGCGTCATCCATCGCGTCTCGTAGCCGAGAAGGTCGCGCCAGTGAGGTGACAGGGAGGCCCGCACGTGATCGTCCAGGGTGCTGTGGATAATCCGGTATCCATAGCGCTCGGGATAGCGGTGGAATGCGCATCCGGGATCGATGAAGGGAGCGAGAGGTCCTATGGAGGGGTTAAGGCGTGGGCCATATTTGCGTAGCAGCTCGCCGCAGTATTCAACGCTCTCCATGACCGAGTCGCATGTCTGGCCGGGTAACCCGATCATGAAGAAGATGTCGAACTTCTCGCACCCTGCTTCCAGCGACCAGGATATACTGCGTTCCATCTCCTCGTTGCTGTAGGGCTTGCCTATCGTTTCCCTTATCTGCTCGTCGTGGGTCTCGGGAGACATCTGGAAGTCGAAGTGCTCCAGGCTCGATGCGATACGGTCGAAATAGTCCCTGGTTGCCGGAGCGAAAAGCTCCAGCACAATATGGTTCTTGGGTGCTATATGGCTGATGAACTCGAGGGTTTCCAGGGCATAATCCTTGCCGCCCTGCAGCAGGTCGCCGAGTATGAAAATGGGAGCGGTGGTGAACTTTGACAGGAGCTCCACATCGTAGGCGATTTTTTCCGGAGCCCTGTAGGCGATATCATCCCTGCCGCAGAAATAGGACATGGCTCCACGGGAACCGCCGCAGAACGCACAGTCGTGAGTGCATCCACGGCAGGTAAGGACCATGGTGACGGGGTATTGCCACCAGTTCCAGAAGGCGCGCAAGCTCTTCCAGTCCCCGTACTTGAGCGCCGAACGTATCATGAACTTGTAGTTGTTTCCCAGGTACTCGAGGCTGGCTGGAGAGTAGGTAAGGGGGTTTTCGACCGTCCTTCCGTCCGGGGTGCAGTAAGTCAGGTTGGGTATGGAGTCCATGGGGCCTTCCCGCATTATCGCCTCCATGAGCATGCGCAGGGGCTCCTCGGTGCTGTCTCCACGCAGGACGTAATCGACCTGGGGATATGCTGCCAGCTCGCGGTGGAAGAAGGTAGCCGAGTAGCCGCCCATGATCACGGGGATTTGGGGGTGGAGCTCCTTTACCAGCCGCGCCAGTTCCAGAGCTCCCTGGGCATGGGTTAGCCAGTGCAGGTCGATACCGAAAGCAGAAGGCTCCAGGCGGGAAAGGAACCGGGCAACGTCGAATTTTCTGCTTTCCAGCATGCGCTGGGCTATATTCACGATCCTGGTGTTGATCCCGTTACGCTCGAGATACTCTCCCAGGTAGGTGAAGCCTATGGGATACATCTCGAAAACGGGGGTCGAAGGTATGAGATCGCTTATGGGGCTGGGCACGATCGTCATCTGCCGGAAGTCGCAAACGCTGGGTGGGTGCAACAGGGCAATATCCGGCCTGGCAAAAACCATCGTCCCACCTCGGATAGTTATTTTCCTTACCCAGTGAATGATAGTCGCTGGTCTGCGAGGCAGCAAGGCGGCAAAGCTCAGGAGTCATGGCATACCATGCAGGATATTCGTATTTATGCCCCTACACGTCTTCAGGCCATGAGGTTTTCCACGAAGAATTCCCGGTCGTGGCCCATCTCCAGCAGCCGAGCCGTCAGCTCTTCCGAGATACCATCCAGCGCTATGCATAATGCGACCTGTCCGCGCTTGAGGGTGTCGAGTATGCTGGACTCGCTTTTGCATATCTCGAAGATGGTGGAACCGTCCGTGACGAGCTTGCATTGTGCAAGGGGCCGGGTATAGTCGGTGTTCTCGCGCAGATAAGCCAGGGTCTTGCGCACCTTCTGCAGGCTGATGCCTTTTTGCAGCATGCCGACGATAGTCCTCAATTCCACGAGGTTGCCGAAATCGTAACGCTCCTTAATAGCGCCGCTTTCGTCGTTTTCCAGTTGGGCGGGCTGTATGAGCCCCGTATCCTTCCAGTAGCGCAACTGCCTGTGCGTGCAACCAGAAAGGCAAACTGCCTGTTCAGCATTAAAGTTCATTTCGTTCACCCCGGAGCCGGATAGATTTCATTGCATACCGAAAGGTACGAGTGATTCGATGATATCGGTAAGAATATTTTTAATACATCCACCGCCAAAGATTCAATAGCAAAAGCACAAATACCCGTACTTTTTTACAGATGATCTCCCTGCAGCCGTGCAAGCACTGGTGGAGATTACGCTTGGGCCGGAGTTTTTAGGCGGGATATTGCGAAAAATAGAGGTATGAAAGCAGCTGCCGCCGAAAGCAGAAATTGAATGAGAGTAGCGATTGGTGTTGCGCGATTGTAGAGGATGGCAACCGCGGGATAGCTCCAGCCGGTAAGAGGAAAAACGGAGGTGCCGAAACGTGGAACGCGTATACAAGGGGTTAGGCATTGGATATAATGTTTCCGGCAGCACCTTGATAAGTCCTTCAGGTCTGGAAATTAATGGGAGAAATAAATTGGTGGACATAAGGGCCTTTCGAGGCACTTTTTATAATCCGCAGGTAGTCGAGGACCTCTCCAGGGCGATAGCACCACCTTATGACGTTATCGACGATAGGAAAAACAGGACGCTGCTGTCGCGCTCCCCGTACAACATCGTACGGCTGATACTGCAGCAGCCCGGGAGCGGCAGCGATTTCTGGAACGACTCAACGACCCTGTTCAATGCCTGGAAAAAAGGAGACGTCTTGATCCGCGACAGCGAGTCCTGCCTGTACGTCTACAGGCAGGAATACGAGTTGCCATGGGAAGGGTCGGTAAGCCGCACCGGAATACTGGCCCTGCTGCGGTGCAAGGATTTCTCGACCGGAGAGATATTGCCACACGAGAAGACGTTTGCGCATACCCAGGTTGAGAGGCTGAACCTGCTACGAACCTGTCGCGCTAATTTCAGCCAGATATTTACCGTGTTCCGGGACGAGGGCGAGGAGGTCCTCGATCTTATGGAGGACGCGACCTCGAACCCACCTTTTATAGAGTTCAGTGACGGGGAAGGCGTTGTCCACCAGGTATGGCGCGTGCGGGAAGGAGAAATCGCCGACATGCTGGTGGGATCGATGGCGGGAAAGCGGCTGATCATCGCGGACGGCCACCACCGCTACGAAACCGCGCTTAATTACAGTAAGGACGATCACCGCACGGCGAACGCAGCGTATGCCGCCGCCTACGTTTCCGTGGCCTTATTCCGTTCCGAGGACCCTGGCCTTGTCATACTGCCGGTTCACCGCCTCCTGCACCGCCTTGGGATGCCGGTGGAGGAAGCCTACCGGCGGCTGCAAGGCTATTTCCACGTGGAGATCATCCAGAGCGGGATAGGGGACCGCATGGGCATGTTCAAGCAAAAGCTCGAATCCTTGCAACGCCCCGCATTTATCATGGTCACCGCGGAGGGCGCCGCACTATGCGTGCTGCGCGAGGGCATTGAGCCCAAGGAGGTAATGCATGGGCCGGAGAGTGCCGAGTGGAAGAGCCTCGACGTGTCCATCCTCCACTCGCTGGTCCTAACGGAGGGGCTGGGCTTAGACGCTTCGGAGCTTGCCGAGAAGGGGGATCTCTATTTCACGCCCTGGGAAAGCGACGCCATGTCTGCGCTTGACGCCGGAGAAGCGGAGGCCGCTTTCCTGGTGCGACCTACGCGCATGGACGAGATCTGGAAGATCGCGGAGTGCGGGGAGCGTATGCCCCACAAGAGCTCATACTTTTATCCCAAGCTCCCATCGGGACTCCTGATATACGATCACGATGGCGCATTCTCGTAAGCCGAGCGACGAGGGCGCTTGCCTATTCCACTTTACCTAGTGTTAACCTATACTTAACATATGTCCACCAAAGCGAAAAAGGAAAAAGAGAAGCTCGAAAAACAGCCTGAGCTCGATAGGCTGCTCAAGGTATCCCAGGTTTCACGGGCTACGGGGGTTTCCACGTCCGCCATAAACTATTACGTCCGCATAGGCCTTCTGCCGCCGCCCATGAAGACCCACAAGAACATGGCATATTACGATCCCTCCTATATCCAGATGATCAACTACGTGAAAAGGCTGCAACTGCAGAAACATCTGCCCCTGGACAGGATTAAGGAGATCATGGCCAAGAAGATAAGGATCTGGGAGGAGATGGACGGGGGCCAGCGGCGTTTAAATGACAGGGTCGTCGGAGAGGAGCCATTGGAGAAGTCTTATGAGCACGATGCGTGCAGGCGGATCATGGATGCTGGCATATACCTCTTCTCGCGCCAGGGATACTATGCGACGAGCGAAGAGGACCTGGTCGAAATGGCCGGGCTCTCCATGGCAGAGTTCTACGAACACTACTCGGGCAAGGAAGAGCTGCTGCTCGATCTGGCCGAGGAGGGTGTGCGGATTTTCAGGATGAGGGTCTCCGAGGAGATAGCGTCGGTGCCGGACATGCTCGAGAGGATACGCATCGCGATACCGGTAGCCTTCCAGGTCATAGTGGAAAACCGCGAGATCTATACCCTCTATCTCGAGGACACGGTACTCGCAGACGTCTCGTACGAGCGCAAGCTGGCGCAGATCATGGCCTCTATCGTAAAGGACCTCAAGGCCACCATTATCCGCGGCGTGGGTGATGGGTCGATCCGAAGGCTGCACCCCGATATCGCAGCAAACGCCATAATCGGGCAATTGGTGCGGCTGGCGAATTACTGGACCGAGGATCCCATGAAACACAATATGGACGAGATCACCCGCGAGGCCATGGAGTTTATAACCCGGGCTCTCAAGCCTTGAGGCCCTTGTTGATGACCCACTCGCAGTGATCGTCCCCCCTGGGGCGCGAGTGGGTTATCTCGAAACCGACCTCGGGGTCTATCGCCTCCAGCCAGTCACGGAAGATGGTGTTGTCTACGAACTCGCAGGGGACGTGGGATTCCCGTCCGGAACGGTTGAGGTTTTCCCACCAGGAACAACGAAATACGCGGAAGATGACCTCGTTCTCGCTGACCGTCCCCTCGCACTGCGTCCCATCGATACGGCAAACCGTTTCCAGCAGGAAGTTTATGGTCGCGAGATCCGGAGGGTCGGCGGGGTCGATAGTCAACCCGGTCATACGGGCGATTCTTTTCAACAGCACCCGGCCGTAGTTCTTCCAGACCTCGAGATCGAGTTCGAGGGCGGTGTCGAAACCGTATTTTTTCTCCAGGGCTATGAACCATAGGCCGTCTATGGCGGTCAGAGCCCCCAGGCGAAGCTCCTGTAGCTGTTCCGGCTTGATCTGCAATTCATTCCTCCTGTCCTGATGTTTAAGGGCCGCTAATCCATTATATTATCAATAGGGAAGTTCCTGTAATGAGAGACGTTTCGGGAATGGTTTCCGCCCGTAGAACTGCAATCCGCGTCAAGACGCCAAAGATAGGAAAGCGAGGCTGGGAAAGATTGGACCTCAGGGTTGGAAGGCATGCGGTACTGGGTGACATGAGCGGTGGCCGCAACGTGACCATCCACGTTGACGGCAAACCGGTCCCCGCGCGTGAAGGTGAACCGATAGCCGCAGCTCTCTACGCTTACGGTATCAGGATAACGCGTTATTCCCCCCACAGTGGAGGGCCGCGCGGCCCGTTCTGCATGATAGGCCGTTGCACGGAGTGCGCCATGACCGTTGATGGCGTGCCCAACGTGCGTACCTGTATTACGGCGGTCCGTGAAGGGATGAGGGTAGAGACTCCCGGGAGAGCGGCATCATGAGCCTGCCCGTGGAGGAAACGGCGCTTGCTGTCGTGGGCGCCGGTCCCGCCGGCCTATGCGCTGCCCTGGAAGCGGCAAGGGCGGGGATGCCCGCCGTAGTGATCGACGAGAACGAGAGCGCGGGTGGCCAGCTGTTTAAACAGGTCCACCGCTTTTTCGGCTCGCGACGGCATGGCGCAGGAAGGCGGGGCTTCGAGATCGCCGGGCAACTGGTAGGCGAATGCATCAAGGACGGGGTGGAAATACGCCTATCCTCCGCGGTGCTCGGATTCTTTCGGGGAGGAGAACTGATGGTTGATAGCCCCCGGGGGGCTTATCTCTTGAGGCCACTTGCGACGGTTATCGCCACGGGCGCGTCGGAAAGAAGCGTGGCTTTCCCGGGATGGACGCTGCCGGGGATTATGGGCGCTGGGGCGGCCCAGACCCTGGTGAACATACATGGCGTTTTGCCCGGAAGGCGTGTTTTAATGGCGGGGTCGGGGAATGTCGGGCTCATCGTGAGTTATCAGTTGCTGCAGGCCGGCGCGGAAGTAGTGGGAATCATAGATGTGGCGGATCAAGTGAGCGGATATGAAGTGCATCTGGACCGCTTGAGCCGTGAGGGCGTACCCGTATATACCGGTCACCGCATCCTGAGGGCGGAGGGAGGGAATAGCGTGGAGGCGGTGCTGGCAGAGGACGTGCATGGCGGCAGGATATTCCGCTTCCGCGTGGACTCTCTCTGCATGGCTCTGGGCCTCAGCCCGCTGGCGGAGCTGGCTTCGATGCGCGGCTGCAGGATGGTGTATCAGGTCGAACTGGGGGGTTTTCTTCCCTGGCATGACATCGACATGCATACTGATCAAACCGGTGTATACGTGGCTGGCGACGCTGCAGGGGTTGAGGAGGCTTCGGTGGCCATGGAGGAGGGCCGGCTGTCCGGGATATCTGCCGCAGAGGACCTGGAATACTTGACCGGCCGGCGAGCGGCAGCCAGGAAGCGGGAGATAAGGCTAAGGCTGGGAGCATTACGGGCGGGTCCTTACGGGGCAGGTAAGCTCGCCGCGAAGCAGAGCATGTATCGCGCCTGAGGAAGGTGTCCGTGCAGATGGATGAATCAAACAGGTTGCGGGAAAAATCCCTCAAGGGAGCGGTGGCGGTAGTCGACTGCCGTGAGGAGATCCCGTGTAACCCCTGCGAAGATGCCTGCCGCAGGGGGGCCATAATCGTGGGAGAGGATATCTGTTCTCTCCCGACATACGACCCGGGCTTGTGCGATGGCTGCGGACGATGCGTCGCCGTATGTCCGGGCATGGCGATATTCCTGCTGGACCGCAGCTCGAGGGACGGAAAGGCTCGCGTCACCCTGCCTTACGAGATGGGAGAGGAGATAAGGGAAGGGGAGGAAGCCTGGGCGGTGAATGTGGCTGGGGAGCCCCTGGGAAAGGGAAAGGTAGTGAAAACGGCGAAGATGAGCAGGAAAGACGCGACTATCCTGGTGACGCTGGAAGTGCCCGAGAAGTGGGCTCTAAAGGTGAGGGGACTCAGAATCCGAGTAATGTCTTTAGAGGGACCACAGGAGATGAACGACCGCCCGCAGAAAGAGGATTGCTTTCTGTGCCGGTGCGAGGAGGTTACCTTCTCCGGCGCTCGAGAGTATACGAAGATGGGTATTAACACGCTGGGTGCATTGAGGAGATTCTCCCGCGTGGGGCTGGGTTACTGCCAGGGAAGGTTCTGTCAGGAGATGCTCGCCGGCGAGTTCTCGGCGGCGACGTCCAGGGCACTGGAGGACGTGGGCACTTTTAAGGTCAGACCCCCGGTCCGCCCGGTGAAGCTAAGTCGGTTAGGGGGAGAAAATGGATGATGTTCTGAGTTCTGAGGTCGTGGTCATCGGCGGTGGCGTCATCGGCGCCGCTGTCGCCTATTTCCTCTGCAGGGAAGGCGCCGAGGTCATGATCGTCGAGGCAGAAGATCTCGCGAGCGGGGCATCCGGTGCCTGCGATGGTTTCATCTCCCTGCAGACGAAGCAGATAGGCAGCCAGCTGGAGCTGGCGATGGAGAGCGAGGCGTTCTTCCCTTCTTTGGCGGAGGACCTGGAGGTGGACATCGAGTTCAACCGCTGCGGTGGGCTGATGCTGGCCAGGACCTCCGGACAGCTCAAGGAGCTGAAGGCGAGGGCGAAAAAAATGAAAGCTGCGGGTCTGGACGTAGAGATCCTGACCTACGCCGAGGTGAAAGAAAGCCTTCCCGATGCGAGCAAGGAGATCAAGGGGGCCTCGTATTGTGCCGCTGACGGGCAGGTGAACCCATACAAACTCACCCTCGCCCTGGCCCAGAAAGCGCAGGAGATGGGGGCGACGATCCTGAAGGGTTGCAAGGTCGAGAATATCGTGGTCACCAACAACCGGGTGCGGGAGGTGGAGACCTCCATGGGCAGTATCCACTCCCGCAGGGTCGTATGCGCCGCCGGGACCGGTTCAAACCAGATAGGAAAGATGATCATTGTGGACATACCTGTATTACCGCAGCGTGGCCAGATACTGGTCACCGAGGCCAGGGAACGCATCCTCGACGTTATAGTATCGGGGGCTGAATACCTGGGGACGAAGGTAAACATACAGGAGCTTATGCCCGAAGACGAAGAGGCTTTGAAACTGGGCCTGGGATTTACGGCCGAGCAGACAGCAAGCGGCAACATACTGCTCGGGAGCACACGTGAATTCGCGGGTTTCGACAACGAGACCACCCCGGACGCCATAAACTCTATCGCCAAAAATGCGATCAGCTTCCTGCCCTGGGTAAAAGACCTCGACGTTATCCGTTCGTTTGCAGGGCTGCGTCCGTACTCTCCTGACGGGCTTCCCATCCTGGGGACGATAAAGGGGGTCAAGGGGTTTTACATGGCTACCGGCCACTCGGGAGACGGCGTATGCCTGGCCCCCATAACGGGCAAGTTGATAAGCGAGCTGGTTCTCGATGGAGAGACGAGCATGGACATCGAGCCATTCTCACTATACAGGTTCAAGTAATCCGAGGTCGTAGACCGGAAACAGAGGGCACGCGAGTGCGTGCCCGTTTCAGTTCCTGGCAGCGGGCGCGAGGACAGGTAAAAGCAGGCGGCGAGGCGATGGCGGGAAGCGGGCGAGGTTCATGGCATGCGCGCGTGATGTTATGGTTGAGTTATTGCGAGTCTTTTATAATCGAATAGAACCGATAAGGAGATGGGATTGAAAGTAATCTTCATATATCCGGATTACAAGGTCAACGTCGATCCCCAATCAGGCCGAATGTTGGGGGTGGACGAAGGTGGCTGGTACATGGAGGGCGTGGCTACCCTGTCCGCAGTCCTAAAGCAGGACGGTCACGATGTAAGCCTGTACCATCTTACCAGGCCCGCCACGCGCGCCGATTTCCAGGAGACGCTGCGCAGGGAGAGCCCGGATCTGATGGGATTCATCACCATGACCAGGGAATACCCCCAGGTTAAGGAATACGTGCTGTGGGCCAAGGACGTTCTGGACGTCCCCGTGATCTCCGGTAGCTATCACCCGACTACCCTTCCCGAGGAGATAATAGCCACCGAGGGAGTGGACATGCTCTGCCGGGGGGAGGGGGAAGAGGCCCTGCTGGAGCTGGTAAGGCGCATGGACGCGGGGGAGGACTACCGCGAAACGGAGAGCATATGGGTGAAGGAAGGGGAGGTAATACACCGTAACCCGGTAAGGCCGCTGCTCGAGGACATCGATACGCTGCCGCTGCCCGATTTCGAGGTGTTCGATTTCTCCAAGCTGATGTCAACGCGTATAAATACGGGGGTGGCGATGCTTTCCCGGGGATGCCCGTACAGCTGCACCTACTGTTCGAACAAGAAGATGCGCGACATCTATCCCAACAAGAGCCGCTACTCGCGTTTCCACAGCCCGGAGTACAGCATCGATTATCTGAAGAAACTCATATCCGTGTATCCGCAGATGGAATACCTGAATTTCCGCGACGATATACTGCCCTGGAAGGGCGGCTGGCTGGAGAGGTTCACCGCGCTCTACCGCAAGGAAATAGGCCTTCCCTTCATCTGCAACTATCGCGCCAACCTGGTTACGCAGGAGATAGTGCACATGCTGCGCCACGCTGGATGCTACCAGATGTTCTTCGGGGTGGAAAGCGGCAACGAGTTTATCCGTAACCAGGTGCTCAACCGCCACATGACCCGCGAGAACATCGTCGAGGCTTTTGAAGCCTGCCGTAAGGCGGGGATAAACACCGTGGCCTATAATATGGTGGGCCTGCCCTACGAGGACAAGTCCTGTATCCTGGATACCATCAAGCTGAACGCGGAGATAAAGGCAGACCATTCCCTGAGCCCCATATACTATCCTTATCCAGATACGGTTCTTTTCGAAAAAGCTGTGGAGCAGGGGTGGGTGCCGGAGGTCTACGATTACCGTGAGGAACGTTTCGTGGACCAGCCGAGCCTTCCCCGCGAGCAGCTGTATTTCGCTCGACACTATTTTCGCACCTTCGTGCATATTTACAGGATGCTGGAGAGATTGCCGGCACCCCTTTCCAGGTACCTGGAGAAGACGGCGGACAGGGCATTCCTCAGCCGCTTCCTGCCACACAGTGCCCTGGTGGCGGTCGCATCGCGCGGCGAGAAGGCCTGGAACAGGGGCAAGGAATTCTTCCGCCGCAGGTTCCCCCGGCTGTTTCTCTGGGTCAGGGACCGGGTGAGAGGGGTCGAGCGCGAGGCATAAACGTGAATGGATGCGGAACGCAGACGTGCCGTGAACGGAGTCCCGAATGGCTGAATGCGTGAGTTGCGGCAAGAAGATCCCCGCGGGGAGGTTCTTCTGCGAGGAATGCTACGTCAAGATGAAAGGCCGGATGGGTCCATCGGGGGGAGTAACGCAGCCTTCCCTTGCAAAGACGGAGGTGGAAAGCTCAAAGCAGGAAATCTCTACTGAGAGCTTGCCCCCGCCGCGGGCCTCCGCGCCTGCGGGGGTGGCGCCGGCCAGCAAGCCAAGTGGCTCCCTGACCCCCGCCTCCGGCAAGAAAGTACTCACCCTTAGATCCGGACAGGAAAAGGCAACCAAGGAAAAGGCGGGCAAGAAGAGGTTCACCATTACCATTACTTTCAGCGAGAGGACCTATGCGGCATTTGAACGCTTGAAGTTCAAGAGGAAGAAGGAAGAGACCGCGGCGGCCGGTAAACAGGGCCTGGCCATAAAAACCCCCGGCCGGTCCAGATTCGCATTGCGCGGAGGGGGCCAGCAGCGCAGGCCGGGGTTAAAAGCCGTGGAGGGGGAGCCGGCCACGGCTTCGAAGCGGCAAAGCGGTTTCATGGGCGTTGTCGGTTACAGGGACCGTGCCATGGATCGTTGGGATAAGGCGGCGTCATGCATGGCTTCCCTCGCCGTACTGCTCATAATCCTGCTGTCTTTCCAGGCATGGGTAAAGGTCGAATGGGTCGGGGGAGAAGCGGCCGGGATGCAGGTTATCAAGGTATCGGGTACGGACCTGGGGGCCGCCGCTTACGTGTGCGTGGTCTTGGCGGCAGCCGCTTTTCTTTACATGCTGGCAGCGTGGTTTTTAAAGGGGGTATTCCGTGTGGTGGACTACGGTGCGGTTCTCTTTGCAGCCGGGGTAGTGATAATACCGCTCGTCTATGTCGCTATCGCCTCCAACGCCAATATCTTCGAGATCGCCCTGAGAAAGATCGGTGCGAGCGCGGATGCCGCAAGCGGGCAGCTCGAACGGCAGTCTTTCTGGACTGTATACATGATGGTGCTCTCCGGCGCGCTTCTCGCCTTTTCCGGATTGGTACGCCTTTCGGAGCGAAAGGACGGGAAAGGCGCGGAGAAAGAAATAGAGAGAGGAGCCGGTTGATTTGTCTGGCAGCGCTTACGAGCTTTTCCAAGAGGCGAGAGAGCTCCTGCGGGATCGTAAGGCGGATGAAGCCGTTGACCTGCTGGAGAGAGTCAAGCGCCTCGAGCCCGGACGGGGTTCCGTGCTGGAGACGCTGGGCATAGCCTATTACAACTGCGGCCGTCACCTGTCGGCGAGGCGCGAGTTCGAGGAAGCGCTGGAAGTCGATCCCACCAATCATTTCGCGAGGTACGGGCTGAGCCGTTGCCTTTTCCGGGGGGGAGACGTGAAGCAGGCCATCGGGCAGGTCAAAATGGCGGCGGTCATGGCTCCGGAGGTAGACATGTACGGTGAGGCCCTGCGGCGCTACCGGCGGAAACTGCGCGAGCAAGGGGGACGGGGACTTGAAGGATGAGAAGAGCTTTGCCGCGGTGGACAGGTATGACGACTTCCTCCTGGACATGGACGGCGTCATCTACCTTAATCATCAGCCTATACCCGATGCGGTGGAATTCATCAGACATCTGAGGGATATGCGGAAGGGCATACTCTTCATTACCAACAACTCCAAGAATACCAGGACCGAGTACAGGGAAAGACTGCTCGGCATGGGGATTGAGGCGCCTGAGAGAGAGATACTGACCAGCTCGGTGGCTACCGCGAGCTTCCTCGAGGAGAACTACGATCTCGAGGGAAGAACGGCGTTCTTCATCGGTGGGCCGGGCCTGGAGGAAGCCCTGTCCGGAACGCTGCTGGAGCTGGTTTCCGGAGAAGAGGGGAGTAGGGCGGATTTCGTCATCGCGGGCTGGGATACCGAGCTTTCCTACGACAAGCTGCGCGTAGCCTGCCTGGCCCTGCATGCCGGGGCCGTGTTCATAGCCACCAACGATGACGCGACCTTTCCGGCACCCGATGGTTTCTGGCCTGGTGCGGGGTCGATAGTTGCGGCGCTCGAGACCGCGGCCGGACGCAAAGCCCTCGTCATCGGGAAACCGAACGCCTACATGTTCGAGACCGCGCTATCGATCACCGGAGGCAAGGTCGACCGGTCCCTGATCATAGGGGACCGCCTGGAAACGGACGTACTCGGCGGCTGGCGCGCCGGCCTCGATACCTGCCTGGTGCTGACCGGTGTGGCCGGCCGCGATGACCTGGAGGGATTCGAGCCCCAACCCGACCTCATCGTGGACAGCCTTCTGGAGCTGCTGTGAATCGCGATGCATGCCGGGAATGGACCGCGACGCTTTACCGCCGCTGGTCGGGTGGAGAACCTGACGCTTATTCCACCTTCATCCACCTCCTGGAGACGGCGTGTTCCGTGGGGTGCCGGGTTATCGACCTGGGATGTGGCGATGAGAGCTACCTCGCCTTCATGGGAGAGAGAGCCGGTGAGATAATCGGGGTTGACGACAGGCCCTTGCAGGGCTCTTATCAGAGGTACGTAGTAGCCGATCTAAACCGCGATATCCCCCTTGACCCCGGAAGCGTGGACCTCGCGGCCTGCAAGTTCCTCGTCGAGCACCTGGAGAATCCCGCCTCGTTTCTGAGGCAGGTAAACGCATCCTTGCGGAGCGGCGGCCGGTTAGTCGTAATGACGCCGAATATCATCTACTACCCTTACTTCGTCAACTATCTTCTCTCGCGTTTGCTTGACCAGAGCAGGCGCATGCGCCTGGTCGAGATGTTCAGCGGCAGGCCGGTCCATGACATATTCCCCGTTCACTACCGTTGCAATACCCCGCGCAAGATGCGCGTGGAGCTGGAAAGAGCCGGGTTCGCTGTAACGCACCTCGACACCTACAGCGACTGCTGCGTAAGCGCGGTGATCAAGCCGCTGGGCCTGCTGGCGGTGGCGTACGAAAAACTGGTCGGGTTTCTGGGCATCAAATGGGCGAGGGGGTTCATGATAGCGGTAGCGGTAAAGAGGTAAGGGAGAGAATACGCCATGTTGCCGCTCTTCGACAGAAATCCGACCAGGAGGACGCCGGTGGTGACGATCGGCTTGCTCCTGGTCAACGCAGCCGTGTTCATATACATGCTATTTCTGAGCGCTTCGCAGTACGGGACTTTCATCTATCGATTTTCAGTGGTTCCCTGGGAGATAGTTCACGCCGGACAGCTCCCCCTGCCCGCCCTGCAGCAGGTCCTTGGCTACTCGCTGCAGGCAGCGCCCCCCAAACAGATATATCTGCCGCTCTTGACGTCTCTGTTTCTGCACGAGGGATGGCTGCATATCCTGGGCAACATGCTGTTTCTGTGGATCTTCGGGAACAACGTAGAGGACACCATGGGGCACATCGCTTTCCTCATCTTCTACCTGGCCTGCGGGCTTTTCGGGACTTTTGCGCACATAGCGCTCTATCCCAACAGCTTCAACCCCCTGCTCGGCGCGAGCGGAGCGATATCGGGGGTTCTCGGGGCATATCTTCTGCTGTACCCGCGCGCCTGGGTGTGGACGTGGGTTTTCCTGTTCATACTGCCCGTCCCGGCCTTCGTGGTCATCGGCTTATGGATAATACTCCAGGTAGTCGAGGGGTTGACGTCGGTGGGAACGGGGGTGGTGGGAACGGCGTTCTTCGCCCATATCGGGGGGGCTGCCATGGGGATGATCATCACCGGTATCTTCTATCCTATATTGCGGCGGCGCAGGGACGCTTTGTCGCGCATGCCCGAGGAGCGATGGTGGGAAAGTGGGGGCCCGGAGCCTCCCGATCGGGGCCTGTGAAACGCTGAAGCGGGGGTGAAGCTGCTCGTCAGTCGCCCTGATAGGGCAGGCAAAATCCCCTTGCGGCGGGAGCTGGGAGCTTGTTTCCTCCGGCCATGGGCTCGATAGCTTGACGGGGGAAGGCGGCTATGGGACCGGAGCGGAGCTATCTCCCCGAGCATCATGCACCCTGGAGGAATTCCTCGAGGATGGCTTGAGCTGCCTTTTCGGGACCGAGCATCTCGTATCCCCCGAGGCCGAGCCTGGTTCTAAGCGTGCCGATGCGGATGCCGGACGCGAGGAGCCTTTCGAAGAAATATCTCGATATGGCCTCGTGCTCTCGCCGCTTCTGTGGGGCTCCGAAGGGATTGGCGAAGTAGGAATGCACCAGGCCCTTTTCATCGGTCGTACCTTTTGCCATGCGAGCCCCGCTCTCGAATACGGGCAGGGCCTCGTCGATAGAGGAGAAGAACTCCAGGATGGGGTGATCCTCGTCCACCTCCTCGTAGTTGTTGGCGTAGAGAAGGACGTCGACCGTATGTCCACGGGTTATATATCTGTATTCGGTTATCGGTATCACGACCCTGGCATTGGATAGCTGGGGATTCATGAAGATCGAGCGGTCCACTTCGGAATACGCGTATCCCGGCTGCAGGTCGTCCAGGCGGACGAAGGCGCCGATCTCGGTGCCGTAGGCGAGCACGCGCCCCTCGTTGTCGCCGCCGAGCACGCCCATATCGTCGAATATAACCCTCATGTCCACGTTGCCTTCGCCCGCGATCGCCCGCAGGGCCTCCAGCGTTTCCGACTTGCCCGCTCCGCTGTCCCCGACGATGACGATATTCACCTCGCTTCCGGAACTCATGCGTATATGGGCCATTGCGCCATGGAGCGGCAGCATGCCGCGGTTGAGCATGATCACGTTATGCAGGGTAAGGGCCGCCTTTTTCATGTACCCGAAATAATCGTGTTCCTCGGTGCCGCTCACGTACGCGACGACCAGGTCACGCTCTCCATCCTCATGGTAGAAGGTCTCGTCGGGGGGAAGCGATTCGGCGGCTCCTCCGAAGACCAGTATGCCATCGGGTACGCTGGAATGTATCTCCTCCCCAGGGATCATTTCAAAGAGGTTGCACAGGCTTATCCCCAGGTGGAGGAACTCCACTTGGAAATAGATGAAGATGCGCAGCAGGCCGACCCTGGCCGGGTAGCAGTACCAGTTGCCCTGGAGTTCCCCCAGCCGGCGCAGGGGGTTCTCCTGCAGGGGCTTGATAGCGCCACTGCGGTAGTTGCGGCGCGTATAGAGGATGAGCGGCGGTTCGATCACCACCAGTTGCACGAAGGGGATCCCGGCGAGTGCCGCGTAATCCCCGTGCGGGCAACCCCACGGTATTTCCTCTATCAACGCCCCCGCGCCCGCGCCGCTGGGCAACTGCCGGTAGACCCGGGGCAGTTCGCCGCCGATGTTGTAGGCGATACGGCGGTAAGTTTCACGCACCAGGCCCTCGAAGGATTGGGTGGCCTCGATGAACCAGTTATGGTAGTCGACGCTCGTGAGCTTTGCGGCCTGGTATTTCTCTGCGATCAGGATATACCTCTCCAGTTTTCTCCAGTAGTTATAGAGGTCCTCGACGATCTCGTGAAGCTTGTTGGCGGAATCCGCCAGAGCAGCGAGCCTCTGCTCATTACCGGAGATATCCTCCAGGGATCTCGCCGAGAGCAGGATAAGCAGTTCGACCAGGCCGGCTGCGTCTATGTCCTCGCCGCCATCGCCCTCGAGCAGGGAATGGAAGACGAGGAAATCGTAGAGCTCAGAGCCGCGTGCGGAGAGGCGCGCGAGAAAGGAGCGAAGAACCCCGGAAAAGAGGCCGCTGCACAGGAGTTCTGCGGGAGTGCGGCAGAGGTCCTGCGCTGATAGTACGACCGGCTGCAATGTATTCACCCCCTCGGTTCGTTCCCGGCGACATAGACAGTATAACCTCCCGGACAAGATAAGGCAGCGATTCGTGAAGACATGGAGTCTATCTCGAGGGCAGGCTTTGGACTGCGGCTTTCGCGATCAACCCGCAGATCTCCCGCTTACATTTTCAGTAACGGATCGGAAAGGGGGCCTGAGGGCCAATCCCGCACTGCCCTTCGCAGAAAAAACATCGGGCTCGCGGACGAAACCTTTTCGAGAGAGCGTTGTCTATGGCATGCTGATGCGGCATCAGACGTCGGAAGCGACGAGATAAGGGTAAGGGTTGACTGCTGCGCCCCCGCCCGGGTGGACCTCGAAGTGGAGATGGGGCGGCCCTCCCTCGGCGTTTCCTGTATCGCCCACATACCCGATCACCGTGCCCGCGTTGACGTGGCCCGTGGCCGCAAAGCGCTGCAGGTGCATATAGTAGAAAACGTTGCCATCGTCGCCCACCAGGCGGACGTATAGGCCGGCGTTCTTCCCCTCCCCGTGGTGCACGGTCCCGTTTACACATGCCACGCAAGGGGTGCCCTCGGCGGCATATATGTCGTTACCCTGGTGCAGGTGGCCCGTGCGCGGGGCGTGCCAGTCGTTGGTGAAGGTGTAGGTGCCGTTCACGGGGAATACGAAGGATCCGATAGGCGTGGAAACGGCCGTTCCTCCGCCCCCCGTGGATGCCAGCAGCTCGAGTATCTCCTTGTTCACGGATTCCAGGTACGCCTGTTGCTCCTGCAGCGAGGACTCCATGGCCTGCCGCCTGGCATTGACCGAACCAAGAACCTGCCGCTGTCGCGCCTCTTTTTCCTCGAGTGATCTCTGCCGCTCGCTGATCTCCTCCCTCAGGCGCTTGACCTCTTCGAAAAGCTGGAAATCCCGGTTGCCTATGTAGGAGAAGAAATCGTATCTGCTGAGAAAGTCATCGAGGTCTATCGATTCGAGCAGGACCTCGAGGGAGCTGACCTCTCCGGACTTGTAAATGGACCGCAGCCTCTCGTGGAGGATGCCTCGCGCCCGCTTGTAATCGTTCTGCGCCTTCTCGAGCTGTTCGCGGTTTCCCTCCACCTCGGCGCGTATCGCCTCGTATTCGCTCAGCGCGGTGCTGTATTCCTGCGCAAGCCGCTGCGACTCGCTTTTCATCGCCTCGATCTGGCTGCGCACCCCTTCCGCCTCCGCCTGTTTTTCCCCCAGGGTGGCTGGGACGGCGAAAACGGAGAAAGAGGACACCAGGAGAAGGGAAAGAAAGCCTACCGCTATCCAGTGCCTGTAACCCGCGACCACCATACTACCTCCAGCGACTTCGTTTTTCTTTATGAGGTTAAAACATCCGTTTTTGTTCACCTAAAATAATATATCATGCCTGAGAGGCAATACCTTTAGCGCTTTTGTTATTTAAATCATCTAATGTGATTTAAACATATTAATGATGTTAAAATCAATAGTTGTTACAATTAATCGAAGCCATAGAGTTGGCGCGGTTCTGCTAAAATCAAGCTCTATAAGGGCGGAGATGGAGGTGCGTGCGTGATCTCAGTCAGGGACCTCAGCAAGGAGTTCGACGGGACCAGAGCCCTGGAAGGCGTTACGCTCAACGTTGAGAGCAAGGAGACCCTGGGGATCATCGGCCCGAACGGTGCAGGCAAGACCACCCTTATACGCATATTAACCGGCCAGACACCGCCCAGCAGAGGTGAGATACTGCTCGATGGAGAGCCGATCGACCCCCTGGAATCCCGCTACCGCCTGCGCGTAGGCCTGGTCCCGCAGGAACCTGCTTTCTACGGAAGGCTAACGGCGCGAGAGAACCTCATGCTTCTGGCCCGCCTTTATGGAATCGACAGGGAGAGCGCCCCGGGCAGGGTCGAAGAGCTGCTCTTGTGGGCTGGATTACAGGACGGTGAAGCCAGGCAGGTGCGCCTGTTTTCCCGGGGGATGCAACAGCGGCTGAGCCTGGCCATGGGGCTGGTCCACCAGCCTGACCTGATCTTCCTCGACGAGCCGACCTCCGGCCTGGATCCCGAGGCGCGCGTTTCCCTTTGGGGGCTGATACTGCGCTTGGCCGAGGAGGGTAAATCCATATTGTTGACGACTCACAACATGGAGGAGGCCGACCGCATTTGCAGCAGGCTGGCGATCCTTATCGCAGGAACCATGAGGGAGCAGGGTACGCCGGCGGAGATCAAGGGAATGCTGGGAACGGATCGAGTTGAGCTGAACCTCCTGGAGGAACGATCCGCGGAGCTGGACGGCATCTGCGGGCGGCTGGGCCTGTCGTGGAGAGGCGAGGAGGGCGTAACCGTGATCACCGGTCCGGATCTTCCCGACAAGCTGCCGGAGATCGTGTCCGGCCTCGCGGGTTCGATCAGCAATCTTCATTACCGCGAAGTCACGCTGGAAGACGCCTTTTTGCGATTCATGCGGGAGGAGAGGGGATGAGGGGGACGAAGGCGCTTCTCGCCAAGGACTGGAAGCTCATCTTCCGTAACCACTTACTGTTAGCGGTGCTGATCATCTACCCGTTTCTTATCATCGGTATCATCGGGGCGGCCTTCTACGATGTCGGGCGGCCAGTTCCGATCGCCCTGATTAACCTGGACCGCGCTGAAGCTGGAGAAACGGCCTGGACGGGTGCTAATACCGGATCATCCGAAGGGTTGTTGAGACGCTTCCGGCGCCGAGGAGGAACGGTCGTCGAATATGGCGGCGGGGGAGAGGCGGTGGAGGCCCTGTCAGCGGGGGAGGTCAACGCCGTCATGGCGGCGCGAGACACCGAGGGAGCGGTGCAATGGCTGGGCGAGGGTCTCTCTCCGGAGGAGATATCTAAAACCCTGCTGGACATGCGTTCGAAGGCCGATGCATGGCACGAATACGGCAGCGCAGAGGAAGCCCTGGCGTCACTGGAATCGGGGCAGGACGACGTGGTCTTTGCTCTTCAGGAGCAGGACTATCCCTATATCGAGGAATCCATATGGCTGGAAGGCGAGAACTACGATGCCTCTTCTCTTGTTTACAGGTTCGGTGGAGATGTAACGGACATCAAAGAATACACATCTGAGTCGCAAGCCCGCGATGAACTGAAGAGCGGGCGAGTAGATGCGGTCATCGTGCTTCCCCGCGGTTTCGTGCACAACCTGAAAACGCTGGACGAGGTGGCGATCCTGCCCGTGATCATCGACCAGTCCAACCTGGTAAAAGCGGAGTTCGCGGAGACCAGTATCCGCGGGTTTCTATCCCGCATCAAGGACGGGGTGGTCGAGAATAAGACGGAGGCCGTTGTGGCCGGCCTGTACGTCCTGGTCAGCGGGGGGGATTTTTTCGGGACCGAGGTAGTCGGTCTTCAGCAGATACGGGAAAACCTGCTCACTCTGAAGGTAGCCCTGGAAGGCCGTTCAGACCTGCAGGAGAAGGTGGAGGTGGGGATAGATCTCGCCGACACGGTGATAAACGACATCGAGGAGGCCGCGGCATACCTGCGAGGTACGGCGCTTCCCATCCAACTCGAGATATCGTCTGTCGCTGGAAGGACGCTTTCCGCCAAAGACGCCGTCGTCCCCTCCCTGATTGCTCTCTCCATACTGTGGACCGGGGTCTTGAGTGGGGCGATACTGATGGTCATGGAGGAAGAGGGCGGAATGCGCATAAGGCTGGGTCTGACGGAGATGGGGACCTTCGCGCTGGTAGGCTCGAAGCTGCTCCTGGCCTCGGCAGTGGTGTTCGCGCAGTCGGCGGTGATGCTCTTGCTGGCCATTATCGTTTTCGGGGTGTTTGCCTCCAACGCATTTCTGGCCCTGCTGATCATCGCCGCGGCATCCTTTTCGTGCATCGGGATCGGCCTGGTAATA
The DNA here is from genome assembly GCA_964462595.1 of uncultured Actinomycetota bacterium. Taxonomy (GTDB): domain Bacteria; phylum Actinomycetota; class Geothermincolia; order Geothermincolales; family RBG-13-55-18; genus SURF-21. The sequence continues at coordinate 55,301 of CAYWXM010000016.1, read as the reverse complement.
GCGGCTTTTGCGCGCCAGGTCGCGGGAGCCGTGATCCTCAGCGTGCTGGTGAGCTTCCCGCTCATCTTCATGACCGGGGCGGTTTTCCCCCTCTCGCAGATGCCCGGCTTCATGCAGTGGATAGCCCGCGTCATACCGCTTACCTACGCCATCGAAGCCCTCTCGGGCGTGATGCTCAGGGGAGAGACGCTGGCCGACGTAGCCTGGCAGCTCTTCGCTCTCGTCGCCTTTGGAGCGGGGCTGCTGACACTCGGATCGCTTCTGGTCAGGCGCAGGCCGGCGTGACCCGGGCGCGTTGCAGGGGGGAGGAGCGCGCAGGACGGGATAAGCGATAAGACCGACCTGGATGCGCAAGCACGGCGAGATGATGAAACGGGGGCGATCGCGGAAACCGGACGGCGGTGCGATAGCCGTGGAACAGGTGTGGAGTCGCAAGGGCCATATGTTAAAATTACCCTGAGTCCAAGCCCGAGAAAGAGGGGAGTGAGATGAGTTATTTCAACCAGGTGGAAACCCTGGAGAGAGACCGGTTGCAGGATCTACAGCTGGATCGCCTGAAGTCCACGGTTGCCCGTCTTTACGGCAAGGTGCCTTTCTACAGGAATAAACTGGACGAGGTAGGCTTTGAGCCGGGGGACATCAAAAGCCTCGATGATCTGAAGCGGCTTCCCTTCACCAGCAAGGATGATCTCAGGGATAATTACCCGTTCGGGCTTTTCGCGGTCCCGATGCGCGATATAGTGAGGGTTCACGCCTCTTCGGGAACCACGGGAAAGCTGACCGTCGTGGGATATACCGCGGGTGACATAGAGGTTTGGGCGGATCTGGTAGCGCGCACCATAGTCGCGGCCGGTGGAGCCGCCGACGATATCGTGCAAGTCTCCTACGGGTACGGTCTTTTCACGGGAGGGCTGGGCCTGCATTACGGGGCCGAGAGGCTGGGCGCAACCGCCTTGCCCATGTCCGGAGGGAATACCAAGCGGCAGGTGCGCATGATGGTTGATTTTGGCAGCACCATCCTCTGTTGCACGCCTTCCTACGCGCTCAATATCGCCGAGGTCATGCGGGAGATGGACATAGACCGCAAGCTCGTAAAGCTGAAGTCGGCGATCCTCGGAGCGGAACCGTGGTCGGACGAGATGCGGCTGCAGATAGAGGGCGAGCTGGATGTTTCCGCACACGACATCTACGGCCTGTCCGAGGTGCTAGGGCCGGGGGTGTCTATAGAATGCGGGGAGAAGAAAGGCCTGCATGTCTTCGAGGATTGCTTTATCCCGGAGATAATCGATCCCGAAAGCGGTGAGGTGTTGCCACCCGGAGAGCGGGGCGAACTGGTATTCACCAATATCAACAAGGAAGGCCTGGCCCTGATCCGCTATCGCACACGCGATATATCGAGGCTGTACGTGGAGCCTTGCGCTTGCGGGCGCACGCACGTGCGCATGGAGAGGGTGACCGGGCGTACGGACGATATGCTCATCATCCGGGGCGTCAATGTCTTCCCGTCCCAGGTGGAGATGGTGCTCATGCAGATTCCGGGGCTCAGCCCGCATTACCTGCTGGTGGTGGATCGCGTAGATAAACTGGACGTGCTGGAGGTGCAGGTTGAGATGTCGCCGGAGATCTTTTCCGACGAGATAAAGAAGCTGGAGGAGCTGGAGAGGAGAATACAGGGCGAGATACAGAGTTATCTAGGCGTCGGGGTGAGGGTGAGGCTGATGGAGCCGCGTTCCATCCAGAGAAGCGAGGGCAAGGCGGTCAGGGTCATAGACAAGAGGAAGATATAGGAGGTTCGGGGTGAAGGTAAGACAGGTTTCCGTGTTCCTCGAGAACAAATCGGGCCGGCTTTACGAGGCGTGCAGGTGCCTGGCGGAGGCCGGCGTGAATATCCGGGCGCTTTCCATAGCCGAGACGGCCGATTACGGGGTGCTGAGGCTTATCGTCGACGAACCGCAGAAAACCATGCAGGTAATGACCGAAAGCGGCTTCACGGTAAGCGAGACGGAGGTAATCGCGGTCGAGGTGCCGGACGTGCCGGGCGGGCTGGCGCAGGTCCTGGCGCCGATGTACGATGCCAACGTGAACATCGAGTACCTGTACTGTTTCGTCGAGAAGAGCGGGGAAAGCGCCATCGTCGTTTTCAGGGTGGAGCAGATAGACGAGGCGATCCGCGCCCTGCAGGGAAGCGGATACACGGTTATGCGCGAAGAGGACGTATATCGCATCTGACGGCGTGCGAGAAAGGAGACGGGACTTGCCGCTACATACCACCACCCTGGAACTCTCCGCAGACAGGGAGTCTGACATCATCGACATCACGCAACAGGTGCAGGAGGAGCTGGCGGATTCTCCTTTCAGTGATGGATCGGTGACGGTTTTCGTTCCCGGTTCGACGGGCGGCGTAATGACCCTGGAGTTCGAGCCGGGGCTGATGCGGGATCTCAAGGAGGCGTTCGAGCGTTGGGAGCCTCCGGGTGCCAAGTACGGCCATGTCGGGAAGTGGAGTGATGATAACGGGCACTCGCGCGCGAGGGCCTCGCTCGTGAGAGCGTCGCTCAGCATACCCTTCAAGGACAGGCGCCTGACCCTCGGGGCTTGGCAGCAGATAGCGTTCGTGGATTTCGATAGCCGCCCCCGCAGGCGGGTACTGATCCTCCAGATCATGGGAGAATAGCAAAGGAGCCGGGCAATATCTCGTAAACAGGCGGCCGCGGACCGTAAAGAGCATGGTCAGAGCGCATGGAAGAGAAGACTCGCGGCTTTCCCTTTCGTCGGCTGGGGCTTTCTCTATTATGCTGCGCTGGTTTTTCTTTACCGCTTTCTGCTGCATGGGTATGTAACGGACAGCCTTGATCGCCAGACGCTTGGCCTCTCCAGCACTCTTGCCTTGACCGCGGTCTTTTTCGCCTATCTCGGCATGTGCGCTCTGCCCTCGTATATATGGAGCAGGAAAAGCCATTACCACCCCGTATGGAGGGGCATTGAGAGCTTCGCGTGTTACCTGGTGGTCGCGCTGGTACTGGGTGCCATATTCGCGGCAAGCGACGGAGGAGACTGGTCGGTGCTCAGCGGGATCGCGGCCTCCGGCGAGGCCTGGGCGCGTATAGGTTCCGTGACGGTTATGATGGCTGTGTTTATCCTGGCTTCCTGGTGGGGAAGCAAGGCGGCAGGAGGTCGCAGAAAGCATGTCGACAACAGGGGGCGCTTAAAGGGCAAAGCCCCTGTCTCCTGACCAAGGCCTGTTGCCCGGCGAAAGCCGCATGGCCCCGCAGCCGTGCATGTTCGCGGCGAAATCTCACTTCAGGTCGCCGCGGTCGATGTTATCCACAAGGGCGGTCATAAAATCCAGGGAAAGCCTGAGCGAGCGCAGATCGATATTATCGTAATCGTCCTTTGCGCAACGCCAGAAACGGGGATGGCGGGATTCCTCGCGGGAACTGACCGTTATGGCCCTGCGTCCCCGCGAGATAAGCTGGAAACCCTCGCCGAGATACAGGCCGTTTCTCCCGAAGCCGGCGCTGTAATGCGCCTGTGTCTCGTTTACCTGTTTGACGATATCGGTAAGCCTGCGGTTGGAGCGGAACGCCACCAGCCTGCCTTCACGCTTGAAGCACACCGGAAAGCCCCGTCCCACACCTTCCATGATTATAAAATAGGCGCCCTTGAGTTCGCGGCGATTATGCCGCAGCAGCCTCCTGGCCCCCATAGCGGCGGCGTCTGCGGCGCCGGTGGATACCAGCCACAGATCGCTATAGAGCGGATGCCGGCGGGTATAGGTGCGGGCCAGCTCCAGGAGCACGGCTACGCCGGATGCATTGTCATTGCCCCCCGGGGTAGAGGGCCCGGCGGCCTTGGACAGGAGGGCGAGAAACGCCAGAGCGGGTACGGCGGCGATCACGAGGCCGAGTTTCCACAGGAGGGTGAGCGTCTCTTTTTCCATGCTGAGCAGGTAGCCCGCGTAAACCACAGTGAAAAGCATGAACAAGGATGCTATACAGGCAAAATCCAGCAAAAAAGCACCGCGGATCAGTCGAACGAAACCCGGACGATGATAAAAAGCCGTGCGCGGGGAATCCATGTGAGCGATGATGACCAGGGTCCTGCGGGCTTCGCGGAGGGGCTCCAGGCGTAACACCACGTTCTGCGAGCGGCGCTGCTGTTGCAGCCAGATAAAAGGGCTGCGACCGTAGGACTCGAGGAGATAGAGGAAGAAGCCGAGGCATATGAGGGCGTACGAGATATGGCTGTTGGCAGGGAAGATCACTACTCCGAAGATAACGATCAGGTGGACGAGCATCTCGCTCCAGGCGGTGGTGACCGGGGTTCGAAACCTCTGGACCTCAGCGTCGGCTCCCAGGGACTTGAACTCCGTCTCTATGAAGCGGGCGGCGGATAACTCCTGCTGGCTTCCCGGTGCGCGTGGACCTATATCTCTTGCCAGGTGGCGTGCGGGCCAGGTTATCCCCTTTCCCTTCAGCTTGGTCGCGGAGCTTTTATCACTGCTTATGGTGTGGTGCAGGATGTGCTCGCTTCCTTCCAAGATTATTCCAATCTCTGAGCTTTTCTTTCGCTTCACCTTATGAGGGCCGCCGGCATATGGTCAGACTCCAGGCATCAGGCGCCGGCCTTGAATATCATACAATATCATACAATATTTCAACGTGTGGATAACCTCTACCTGCATCTGGTTTCAGGCTCTTGCGGCTCTGCAAAGGCGTCGGATAGAATCCGAGTATAATAGGATGGGTGATCGGAAGGCTGGACGGCCCGGCAAACGAAGCCCATGCTTTTTTCATTAGCAGCGCGGGTAGAGAGCCGCGAAAGCCGAAGCCGGCGCATGTCGATAGTGAACCAGGCCTTAAAATGCTGGAAGGTCGCGGGATTCGCGCTCCCGGATCTATTTCCCGGGGATATGGATCGGTTGATTGTGGCCGCAACGGATAAAGGAGGCAGCGGGATTGCCACAGGATGAAAAAGACGTGGAAAAGGCACTCGAGAGCATACGCGCGAAGGCGGAAAAGCTGAAGGAGGACCTGGAGCCGGAAGAGGCACTGGGGGTGCTCGAGGAGGCCGTGGCGGAAGTCGAGGCCTTTGGAGAGAAACTCGAGGAAGCGGGATCATGAGCGATACCCCCCTACTGGATACTGTCTCCGGACCAGCCGACCTCAAGCGACTAGATTACGAGCAGCTGGATCGCCTGGCTGCGGAGATCCGTCGCGTCATCGTGGAGACGACCGCGAGATGCGGGGGGCACCTGGCGCCCAGCCTGGGCGTGGTGGAATTGACCATAGCCATACACAGGGTGTTCGACAGTCCCAGGGATCGCATAGTCTGGGATGTCGGGCATCAGGCCTATACGCATAAGCTGCTGACCGGCAGGAGGAAGGAGTTCGAGAAGCTGCGTTGCACCGGGGGGTGCGGCGGTTACCCGCGGCGCGAGGAAAGCCCCCACGATGTCAATAACCCCGGCCATTCCAGCACGGCGATCAGCGTTGGCCTTGGCCTGGCAATCGCCCGAGATATAGATGGGGACGATTATCACGTGGTGTCGGTGGTGGGCGATGGAGCCCTTAGCGCGGGGATAGCGTACGAAGCGCTGAACCAGGCCGGGCATCTCAGAAAGAACCTCATCATCGTGCTCAACGATAACGGCATGTCGATATCACGTAATGTGGGTGCCATGTCCACCTACCTTACGCAGTTGCGCCTCAATCCCAGCTACGTGCGCGTAAAAGACGAGGTGAAGGAGATAATAGAAAACGTTCCTCTCGTAGGGGCGCCAACCGACCGCATCATCCACTCCTTCAAGGAGCGTTTGAAGAATTTTCTCATCCCGGAGTTCATCTTCGAGGAACTGGGAATACAATATGTGGGCGTTGTGGACGGCCATGACATACAGGCGGTCGAAAGGGACCTCAAGCTGGCGAAGGCGGCCGAGGGCCCCATCCTCATACACGTTATGACCAGCAAGGGCATGGGGTATCCACCGGCTGAAAGAGACCCGGATCTCTTCCACGGCCTGGGCTCCTTCGACATCGAGACGGGCAGGTCGTTGGAGAAGAAGGGCGCGCCTTCCTTTACCTCGACCTTCGGACGCGTCATGTGCGATATGGCCAGGGCCGAGCTGCGCCTGATAGCGATAACGGCGGCCATGAAACTCGGGACCGGCCTGGACGATTTCGCAAGGCTGTACCCCAGGCGTTTCTTTGACGTGGGTATCGCGGAACAACATGCCGTTACCCTGGCCGCTGGCATGGCCCTCGGGGGCTACAGGCCCGTGGTCTCCATTTACTCCACTTTTCTGCAGAGAGCACTGGACCAGGTCATACAGGAGGTATGCCTGTTGAACCTGCCCGTTATTTTCACGCTGGACCGCGCGGGCCTTGTGGGCGAGGACGGGCCGACGCATCACGGCGCTTTCGACCTCACTTACCTGCGCATGATCCCCAACATGACGGTGATGGTTCCAAAGGACCAGGAAGAGTTGCGGGACATGCTCTGGGCGGCCCTGAAGTTCGAGGGGCCGGTGGCCATACGCTACCCCAGGGGTTCGGGAAGCTCGCGGGAAGTGGCGGAGGAGCCCAGGGATATAGCGCCGGGAAAAGCACAAACGCTGAGAGAGGGCGAGCGGGTATACATGCTCGCCGTGGGAAGGATGGTGGACATCGCCATGGAGGCCGCGGAGATCCTGGCGGGCGAAGGGATAATGGCGGGTGTGGTCAATGTCCGCTTCGTGAAGCCGATGGACGAGGAGGCCCTCGTAAACCTGGCAAGGAAATGCGAGCTATTGGTGACGCTGGAGGAGAATACCCTTGCCGGTGGTTTTGGGGAGTCGATCGCAGCCCTGCTCGAGAGATCCGGATCCGGATGCAGGCTTTTCAGCATAGGGCTTCCCGACCATTTCGTGGAGCACGGCAAGGTGGCTGAATTGTTTGAGATCGAGGGCATAGATGCCGCCGCGGTTGCGGGGGCGGTAAGGAACGCTCTGCTCGATGGGCCCGGGGAGTAGATGAAAAGGCTGGATCAGTGGCTGGTGGAGGAGGGGATATACCCCTCTCGGGAGCGCGCCCGCCTGGCGGTCATGGCGGGGGAGGTCGAGGTCGAAGGCAAAGGCCGGGCGCTGAAGGCAAGCTACAGGCTGGGGCCAGCGGACAGGGTGACCGTAAAGAGCAGGAAGCGCTTCGTGTCGCGGGGCGGTGATAAACTCGATGGTGCACTCAGCCGTCTGGGCGTAGAGGTTCGAGGCCGTAATGCGCTGGATATCGGGGCGTCGACGGGCGGCTTTGCCCACTGCCTCCTGGAGAGAGGCGCGTCACGGGTAGTATGCCTTGACGTTGGGAGGGGCCTGCTGCACTGGGACATGAGGAATGACGAGCGAGTCACCGTCATCGAAGGCTTCAATGCACGTTTCCTCAAACCCGCTGACCTCCCCTACGTTCCCGGGTTAGTCGTGGCGGATCTGTCCTTTATATCTTTACGCCTGGTGATCGAGGCTCTTTCGGGAGTGCTGGAAGAGGGAGGAGACCTGATTGCCCTGGTGAAGCCGCAGTTCGAAGCGGGAAAAGGAAAGGTGGGCAGGAAGGGGATCGTGCGGGACCCGGAAGTGCACCGGGAGATACTCGACGCAGTGGTAGAGGCTGCGGGACGATGTCCTCTCGCCTTGCAGGGGATAGTGCCTTCGCCGCTGAGGGGGGGTAAGGGAAATATCGAATATTTTGCGTGGTGGAAAAAGCAACCAGACGATGGGGGGGCCGATACGGCCCTGGAAGTAGAGGGGGCGGTAAAGGAAGCATGGACACAAGCATAGGCACGGTAGGCATCATGCCCCACGCCCAGAAGGAGCGATCCCTGGAGGTGGCCTGCCAGTTACTGGCATGGCTTGAGGAACAAGGCGTAGCAGCCAAGGTCATGAGCGAGGATGCGCGGGCGATGGGATGTCCCGATAAGGGGGTAAGCGGGGAGGCGTTCCTGGAGGACTTGGATCTTCTCGTGTCTCTCGGGGGAGACGGGGCCATGCTCAGAGCGGCGGCCCTGGCTTACGGGGCAGCGGTGCCGGTAGTGGGGATCAACATGGGCAAGAAAGGTTTCTTGACCGCCATGGAGGCTGAGGGCATGTACCCGGCCATGGAGGATATACTGGCCGGTCGCTTCCTGGTGCAGGAACGCATGCTGCTGGAATGCACGCTGGAGGAGGAAGGCTTCAGCAGACCTTATTACGCGCTGAACGAGATCGCGGTAGGAAAGAGGGAGCTGCAGCGCATGATAAGGCTGGAGGTGCACCTGGACGGCCGCTACTTTCACTTCTATGCAGGGGACGGGGTGATATTCTCAACCCCGACTGGCTCGACCGCATACTCGCTCTCCGCGGGAGGGCCGATAGCGGACCCACTCCTTGACTGTATAATCCTCACGCCGATCTGCAGCCATTCACTCCTTGACCGCTCGGTGATCATATCGCCGGACAGCACCGTAGAGGTGCTCGTGCAGAGGGAGAACGTGCTGCCGGCTCTATCGCTGGACGGCAGGGAGGAGATAGAGATGCCGCGTGGAGGGAAGGTGCGCATACGCAGGGCTAACCGGCGTCTCAAGATGATAAAGCTGGAGAGCTACTCCTTCTTTGGCCTGCTGAGAGAGAAGTTCGATTTTCCGGGAAACGATATTAAGACGGATCCCGCATAAACCCTCGAGGTCGGTCATGCTGTTAGAACTGCACGTACGCGATCTGGCGCTGATCGAGGAAGCGAGCCTCGAATTCGGCAGCGGCCTCAACGTGCTCTCCGGTGAGACGGGCGCGGGGAAGACGGTCCTCGTGGGAGCCCTGGGGCTTATCCTCGGGGGGAGAGGTGACAGCAGCCTGGTACGTCCGGGCGCGGAGCGGCTGGAACTTGAGGCAGCATTCGACGCGACGGGCGGCGACCTGACGAAAATCGCCGCCAGGGAAGGCATCGAAATCGATAAAAACGGGAGCCTGATACTGCGCAGGGTCATGAACGCCGATGGCAAGGGAAAGTGCTACGCCAACGGGACCCTGTGCACGGTCGCTACGCTGTCACGAATAGGGGAAAGGCTCGTGGACATCCACGGCCAGAACGAGCACCAGCGCCTGCTCAACCCGGCAAGCCATATAGATTATCTGGATGCCAGCGGCCCCCCCGAACACCATGGGCTACTGAGCGATTATCGCCGTTTGTACGTGCGCTGGCGGGAGGTTCGTGACGAGCTTGAAAGGTCCTCCATGGACGAAGCGGAAAGGATGCGCGAGATCGAGGTCGCAAGGTTCCAGATCAGGGAGATAGAGGCGGCAGGGCTGCGGGAGGGTGAGTTGGAGGAACTGCTTAAAGAGCGGAAACGGATGCAGAACCGGGAAGAGCTCTTTAACGCCGTGCGCGAGGCGCACGACTACATAGATGGAGGGGCGGAGGGGGGAGGTGCGCTGGACCGCGTGGGCTCGGCAGAGAAGGCGCTCGAGAAAGCCTCGTCCCTGGACGGCGACCTGGCCTCGCTGGGCTTGAGGTCGAGGGAGGCGCAGGGGCAGTTGGCCGATCTGGCCAGCGAGCTACGCTCTTATGCGGAGTCACTCGAGTTCGAGCCCGGACGCCTGGAGGAAGTCGAGCTGCGCCTGCACACCATTTCGGATCTGGGGCGCAAGTACGGGAGTGACACCTCTCTCGTAATGGCCTGCCTGGAGCGATCGCGGCTGCGCCTGGACGAGCTGGAGAACCTGGACGAAAAGACCGCGGGGCTGCGGGAGGATGCCGAGTCCATGAGGGAGAAGCTGGCGGGGATGGCGTCCGAGCTGACCTCGTTGCGGGAGAAACTGGCGGAAAAGCTTGCCCGGGAAGTGAACCGGGAGCTTGCCGAACTCAACATGGCGGGAATGCGGCTGGAGGTTGAGATTATCGAGGGGGGCGTTCTGGGCGAGCGGGGAAAGGATATCGTCGAGTTCAAGGTATCGCCCGGCAAGGGGCTGCCTTACATGCCCGTGGCCCGCATAGCGTCAGGCGGGGAGATATCGCGCATCATGCTGGCGCTGAAGCTCTCTCTTGCGCGCTCGGACGACGTCCCCACGCTTGTCTTCGACGAAGTGGATGCGGGGATAGGGGGGACTACCGCCGACGTCCTGGCGGAAAAACTGTCGCGCGTGGCGCAGTACCATCAGGTTTTCTCCATTACCCACCTGCCCCAGATCGCGGCGTACGCGGATACTCACATGGCGGTGGTCAAGCGGGAGACGCACAAGGGGATAGTCACCGAGGTGAGTTATCTTGATGACGCGAGTCGTATCGACGAACTGGCGCGTATGCTGGGCGGCAGCGAGCAGACCGCTCGAAAGCACGCCCAATCGATGCTGAAAAAGAAGGGCTCATAACCAGCTTCAACCCTCGCCTTCAGCGAGGTGAAACGTCGTCGCGCCAGGAGGTCGTGAGCCTTAGTGCCAGATGACGTGGCGGTTGCCGTGCATGTGAAAACGCGGGAGGCGAGTTACCCGGGGCGGGGCAGCTTTTATCGGAGTTTATCGCCGAGAAAAAATTTCGTGGCGATGTTGCCGCGGCGGGCATCATGAAGATCGAGGACCAAGCCTTTAGGATGATAAAGATCTATGTTAAATTAATGATAAAGATTATCAATAAGGAGCGTTATGGATCTGGTCAAGAGGCTGAGGTCGCGTGGTTGCCGCATGACGCCCCAGAGGGAGGCTGTCCTGGGGGTGCTGGAGGAGAAAGAGGGAAAACCGCTGACCCCGGAGGATATCCATACATTGGCGGCGGAAAAGCATCCCGGGCTGGGAATCGCCACCATATACCGCACCATGGACCTGTTCTGCGAGCTGGATATCGCCTCTCCCGTCTATCTTATGGGAGGTCAGAGGTATTACGAGATCAACTCGGGCAAGCATCACCACCACATGGTCTGCATCTCGTGCGGGGAAGTGGAACTGCTGGAGGCCTGTATGATAGACGACATCGTGGAGATGGTGAGGGATGGGAGCGATTTTCTCATAACCTCCCACAGCATGAGCCTCTTCGGGTACTGCCCCGCATGCCTGAGGAAAGGGAAGGCCGAAATAAACAGGGGTTCAGTCGCGGAAAGGGCGAAAACGGATCGAAGTGTTAATGAAAAACATTTTCAACCGTAAGCAGGTAAACGCGGTTGGAACGGCAGTCTCCATAGCCGTTGCGCTGCTGTCTCTGGTGCCCCTGATGGCGTCGGGGTGTGGCGACAAAGGCGGGATGGAGGGAAGGCTGAAGGTAGCGGCGGATATCGTGCCCATAGCGGATTTCTGCAAGGAAGTAGGGGGCGAGCTGGTGGAGGTCGAGACCATGGTGCCCCCCGGCGCCACCCCCCACGCGTACGAGCTCTCTACCGGGCAGATGAGATTCCTCGCAGAGGCCGACTTGCTGGTGATGAACGGGCTAGATCTTACCCCCTGGGCGGAAGGCATCTTTTCAAAGACGGGAAACGAGAAAATGTTGACGGTGGTCGCAGGCGAGGCGGTACCGGAGTCAGAGCTTATAGAGGCGGCGGGATACGAAGGCTCCGGGAGAGAGGAAAACGAACACGGCGTATACGACCCGCATGTCTGGCTTGACCCGAACCTGGCGGTATACATGGTCGAGGCGCTGCGAGATGCTTTTATCGCAGCGGATCCCGAAAACGAGAACGTCTACCGCGGGAACGGCGAGCGATACATCGAGGAGCTCGAGAGATTGGACAGCGAGATCGAGAGGAGAGTCGCCTCGTTCACGGAGCGCGGGTTCGTGGCCTTTCACCCCTCCTGGACTTATTTCGCCCGGCGTTACGGGCTGGAACAGGTCGGGGTAATAGAGGAATTGCCCGGGAAGGAACCGTCCGCCGGGGAAATAGCGGCGCTGGTAGAGCTGATCGAGGCACAAGGGGTAGGGGTTGTGTTCGCGGAGCCCCAGTTCAACGCGGCCACGGCGGAGGCCATCGCGGAGGAGTCGGCGGGAGATGTGATCGTGAGGGTGCTGGATCCGCTGGGGAACCCGGAGGACCCGGCCGGCGCCACGTACGTGAAGACGATGATGAAGAACCTCGAGGTCATGGAGGAGGTGCTGAGGTGAGGGGGTGCCGCGTCAGCGAATTCTTCGGCGAATCCATAAACGGGCCCAGGAAGGTGATCATCCTGGAGGACGTGTGGGTTAGACTTGACGGGCATACGGTGCTGGAGGGCATCACCTTTTCCCTGGACGAGGGGAGCTTCACGGGAGTCATCGGACCGAATGGAGCCGGAAAGACGACGCTTATCAGGGTCATCCTGGGCCTGTTGAAGCCGGAACGGGGCGAGGTATGTGTCATGGGCATGAAGCCGGGCGAGCTCAAACACGAGCTTCACCACATCGGTTACATGCCGCAGCAGGTACTTTTCGACCCCCTCTTCCCCGTATCCGTTTATGATGTGGTGATGATGGGCCGCACCTGCTGTATAGGTCCTATGCGTTTCCCGAGCAGGAAAGACCGCGAAGCGGCACTGGGGAGCATAAGGGCGGTGGGTTTGGGGGGATTGGAGAAGAGGCATATCGCGGAGCTCTCGGGCGGGCAGCAGAAGAGGGCGTTCCTGGCCCGTGCCCTGTGCCTGGAGACGAGGATACTGCTGCTGGATGAGCCCACCTCAGGGCTGGATTACCAGTCACAGGAGCAGTTCATGGACCTCCTGGAGAACCTGAAGATCGAAAAAGGCCTCTCGGTCATCTTCGTTTCCCACGATGTAAACGTGATGGCGCGTTTTGCGGACGAGATCGTTTACATAAACCGCACCATGCAGTTGCGGGGAAAGCCCGATGAGGTCCTGGGCAGCGAGAGGCTCAGGGGCGCCTTCCGCAGCGAACTGGACTACCTGACCGGAGTAAGCGGGGAAAGCAGGGAGCAATAAGGCATGCTGGCGTACGGTTTTGCGCAGAGGGCGCTCGTGGGCGGGGTCATTATCGCCCTGCTCTGTTCGCTCATATCCTTTTTCGTGGTGGTGAGGCGGCTTGCTTTCGTGGGCATGGGGATATCGCACGCCGCCTTCGGGGGGGTGGCTATAGGCCTTGCGGCGGGCATCGACCCCATGCTGTCCGCGGGAGGTTTCTGTGCCGCGGTAGCCCTGGGGATAGGCTGGTTCAGCCGCAAGGGGAGCGTTCACGAGGACACGGTCATCGGCATTCTCTTCGCCACCGCTATGGCCATGGGGGTGGTGCTGGTAAGGCTGGCAGATGCTTATAACCTGGATCTCATGAGCTACCTTTTCGGTAGTATCCTCGCCTTGAGCTGGAAAGACGTTATCGTAATAGCGGTCATGAGTGTGCTGGCGGCCATATTCATCATTCTTTTTTTCAAGGAGCTTCTCTTTGTCGCTTTCGACGAGGAGACGGCTACGGCCAGCGGTCTCGCGGTGAGGTTCGTCTATTACGGGCTTTTGGTGACCATGGCCCTTACCGTCGTCATCTCCATCAAGCTGGTGGGAATAATCCTCGTCTCCTCCCTTCTCGTCGTCCCCGGTGCCGCCGGGATGCAGATCTCTCGCAACTACCGGGGCACGATTGTCGCGGCGTTGATAATCGGGGTCGTCTCGGTGGTGGCGGGGCTCTACCTCTCCTTCTGGTACGATATCGCTTCGGGGGCCACCATCGTGCTCGTCCTGTTCGCGTTTTTCCTGCTATCCATGGCCTTTTCCCCCCGCCGCGCATACATGTTGAGATTCGCGAAATGGTTGAAAGCCCGGAATTCCTGAAAGAGGGAGCCCCGGGGGGGGTACACCGGGCCTGATTCCCGCAGCAGCTGCAGTGAAAATGGCAGTTCCTGTTGTGAGCCCGGACCGGCATGAGTTATACTGCTCTTTAGTGGATGAGTAATATATATGGCCGCCGGGAGGTGACCGGCAATAAACAGGCCGGAGGAATCCCGTAAAATGTGAATAAGGGAATCCCTGACATGCGTAGGGATTCCTTCTCTTTGTAGAGAATATTCCTGGAGAGGCTGTTTAAACACGGGGAGGTAAAAGAGATGCCGGTGAAGTATATCTTCGTGACGGGGGGAGTTGCATCGTCGCTGGGAAAGGGGATAACTGCGGCCTCCATCGGGAGGCTGCTGAAATCGCGGGGCCTCAAGGTAACCATGCAGAAGATGGACCCCTACATCAACGTGGATCCGGGGACCATGAACCCGTTCCAGCACGGCGAGGTCTTCGTGACCGACGATGGCACAGAGACCGACCTCGACCTGGGACATTACGAGCGTTTCGTCGACGAGCATCTGGGCAGGGAGAATAACGTCACCACGGGCAGCGTGTACTGGTCGATCATCTCCAGGGAACGCAAGGGGGAGTTCCTCGGGGGTACGGTGCAGGTCATCCCCCATGTGACCAACGAGATCAAGGAGAGGATCCTGCGGCTCACCCGCTCCAGCGAGGTGGACGTGATCATCACCGAAATAGGGGGAACGGTTGGCGACATCGAGAGCCTGCCGTACCTGGAGGCGATCCGGCAGTTCAAAAAGGACGTGGGTCCCGAGAACGTCATGTATATTCACGTCAGCCTGGTGCCTTTCCTGGAGACCACGCGCGAGATGAAAACCAAACCCACACAGCATAGCGTAAAGGAGCTCCGGTCCATGGGCATTCAGCCCGATGCCATCGTATGCCGCTCGACTCAATCTATAGGAATGGACCTCAAGGACAAGATATCCCTTTTATGCGACATAGATATCGAGGCCGTGGTGTCGGCCCATACCGCCGACTGCATCTACGAGGTGCCCCTGCTTCTTCATTCCGAAGGTCTCGGAGATGTGGTTGCCCGCCACCTGGGCCTGGAAGGCCACGAGGAGGACCTCTCGGAGTGGGAGGAGATGGTGCGGGCCATCAAGTCGGCCACGCAGGAGGTTACCATCGGGGTGGTCGGTAAGTATGTCGACCTCATCGACGCCTACCTGTCCGTCATCGAGAGCCTGAAACACGGAGGCTATGCCCATAAAGCGAACGTCGACATCCGCTGGATCACCTCAGACGAAATTACCCGCGAAAACGCCGAGGAAGTCCTGTCGGGACTGGACGGGATCCTCATACCGGGCGGTTTCGGAGTGCGCGGTGTGGACGGCAAGGTGGAGGCAATACGCTATGCGCGCGAGAACAAGGTGCCCTTCCTTGGTATCTGCCTGGGGCTGCAGTGCGCGGTCATCGAAACGGCACGCAACATCTGCGGCCTGCCCAAAGCGAACAGCTCGGAGTTCGACCCCGCTACGCCCAACCCCGTCATAGATCTCCTGCCGGGCCAGAGAGATGTGGACGAGATGGGGGGCACGATGCGCCTGGGCCTGTACCCTTGTAAGCTCGAGGAAGGGACGCTTGCCTACACGTGCTACGACGACGAGGTCATATACGAGCGGCACCGCCACCGCTTCGAGGTGAACAACCATTACCGTTCGGCACTGCAGGAGGGAGGCCTGGTCTTTTCGGGTTTGTCTCCGGACGGGCGGCTGGTGGAGATCATCGAGCGCAGAGATCACCCCTGGTTTATCGCCGGACAGTTCCACCCCGAGTTCAAGTCGAGGCCGAATCGTCCCCATCCCCTGTTCCGGGATTTTGTGGGAGCCGCTTTGCACAAGCACCTTGGAGAGAGGGAATCGCCGAACCTGAAAGTCGTCGGATAGTCTGCGGCGAAGGCCTGGGAAAGGTCGGGAAAGGCGAGCAAGGGAGCATGGCGTCATGCGCGGCGATGATCGAGTGATCGGATAGAACAGGAGCTTGGGCGATGCAGGACAGAGTACTCGATACCTTCATGCAACTCGTGAGGATAGACAGTGAGACTTACCACGAAGCCGCGGCCGTCGATTTCGTGTGCGAACTGGCGCGGGGCTGCGGTATAGAACCCTATATAGACGACGCGGGAAAGGCCGTGGGCGGAGAGGCCGGCAACGTCTACATAAAGATACCGGCTGCGGGCGTCGATGCCCCACCCATTATCTTCTCCGCACACCTGGACACGGTGAGCCCCGGTAACGGGGTCGAGCCTGTGATCAGGGGGGAGAGGGTCGTTTCTAGCGGCGAGACTATCCTGGGAGCCGATTGCAAGGCCGGGGTGGCCGTCGCCCTGGAGATCATGCGTCTTTCGTCCGAGGGCTCACTACGCCACGGTCCGCTCGAACTCATATTCACCGTGGCGGAGGAACGACAGTTGCTGGGTGCGAAACACCTGGAATGGGAGAGGATAGAGTCACGCCATGCTTTCGTTCTCGATGGTGCCGGAAGGGTCGGAGAGGTGGTCAGCTCATCGCCTTTCCAGGATAACCTGCACTTCGTGTTCAAGGGAAAGGCCGCCCATGCCGGCGTTGAACCCGAGAAGGGCACCAACGCCATCTACGGTGCGGCGTGGGCCATCAGCCTGATGCGCCTGGGTCGCATAGACAGCGAGACGACGTCCAATATCGGATTGATCGGCGGGGGGCGCGCCGCGAACATAGTCCCCGATAGCGTAGTCGCGGAAGGAGAGGCGAGGTCACTTGACATCGAAAAACTCGAAAAGCAGAGGAAGTCGATGATACGGGCGGCCACGGAGGCCGAGGTGTCGGTCGGCGTGGGTGTGGAGGTCGACGTGGAGCGCGCGTACGAGGGTTTCAATATAAGCCACGGGGATCCGCTGGTCCTGCTGGCGAAAGAGGCTGGAAAGGCAATGGGCATGAAAGTGGACGTCGTGAATTCAGGCGGGGGAAGCGATGCCAACGTTCTCAACCAACAGAGCATCAGGTCTCTGGTGCTGGGAATGGGCGCCAGGGAATCCCATACCACACGCGAGTTCATCGAGGTACAGGAGCTCGGCAGGCTGTCCCGTTTTTGCTCTGAGATAGCCGCCGCCGCCGGAAGGTTGAGGAACGCGACATGAGCGGCGAGAAACACGAGATCCTCAAGCGCAAGACTGTCTTCGAGGGCAAGGTGGTAAGCCTTTACGTCGACAGGGTCAGGCTGCCGAACGGCAGGGAGGCGGAAAGGGAAGTGGTGTTGCACCACGGCGCTGTCGGGATGGTCGCCATAGATGAAGATGGCGGGGTCTTCCTGGTACGGCAATACCGGCATGCGCCGGGGAAGGACCTGGTGGAGATCCCCGCGGGAAAACTGGCGCAGGGGGAAGACCCGCTGCAATGCGCGAAACGGGAGCTGATGGAAGAAATAGGGTATGCCGCCGGCACGTGGACCAGGCTGGCCTCGTTTTATACCTCGCCGGGGTTCAGCGACGAGACCCTGCACCTTTATCTGGCACGCGACCTGGAGCAGGGAGAAGCCGCTCCCGAAGAGGATGAGTTCCTGGAGATAATGCATGCGCCGCTGGAAGAGGCGCTATCCATGATCGAGCGGGGTGAGATAGTAGACTCAAAGACGATAGCGGGTTTGGCCCTGTGCGCGCTCTATCGGCAGGGCAGGTACGGCCCCGGGTAGGAAGGTGCGGTTTGCGGGGAGAAAAGACCGGGGCTGACGGATACGCGGCGGCATCGGGGCACCGCCGTTTCACGCGCGCTTGACGCGAAACGGTTGTCCTGCTGGTATGGACGGGAGGAAAGATGATTGTAGGCGTTCCCAGGGAGATACTGGACCAGGAATACCGCGTGGCGATCACACCCCAGGGCGCTCACGAGATGGTGGCCGAAGGGCACAGGGTGTTGATAGAAGCCGGCGCCGGCTCAGGTTCGAGCATCTCCGATTCCGATTTCGAGGCAGCCGGCGCCCTGATAGTGCAGAGCCCGCAGGATATATATGGCGAGGCGGATCTGGTCCTCAAGGTGAAGGAACCGCAGGAATCGGAATTCGTACTGCTCAGGGAGGGTCAGATAATCTTTACCTTCCTCCATCTGGCAGCTCACAGGGAACTCACCCTGGAACTCGTAAAGCGCAGGGTTGTAGCAATGGCGTATGAGACGGTGGAGCGTCCGGACGGAAGCCTGCCCCTGCTGGCGCCCATGAGCGAGGTGGCAGGACGTATGGCACCCCAGGTGGGCGCGCATTATCTCGAGAAGATGAACGGGGGGCGCGGTCTGCTTCTGGGTGGCGCTACCGGCGTCTCCCCGGCGAACGTGGTCATCCTGGGAGCCGGGATAGTGGGCGCGCACTCCGCCATCCTAGCCACCGGCATGGAAGCACACGTCGTGGTCATGGACAAGAACCTCGAAAGGCTGCGCTATCTTGAACATATCCTGCACGGGCGAGTGACGACGCTGGTTTCCAACAAGATGAACGTGCAAGAGATGGCGAGGGAGGCGGACCTGGTGATAGGGGCGGTTCTGCTGACCGGCGCTCTGACACCGGTACTCATAGACGAAGATACGATACGAGATATGCGCTCAGGCTCCGTGGTGGCTGACATCTCGGTCGACCAGGGCGGGTGCATCACTACCTCGCGGATGACGACTCATTCCGATCCCGTGTACGTGGAACATGACGTCCTCCATTACTGTGTCGGGAACATGCCCGGCGCGGTGCCGAGGACATCGACTTACGCTCTTACCAACGTGACCCTTCCGTATGCCATGGAGATAGCCGAGTACGGCCTGAAGGAATCGATAAGGCGCAATGCCAGCCTGGCTAGAGGGGTGAATACCGCCGAAGGAAGGGTCACCTCACGTCCCGTCGCCGAGGCGCACGGGCTGGAATATGAGCCTCTGGAATACGTACTTCCCATAGACCTGGACAGCGGACATTTCTTCGGGAGCTGATACGGGAGGGGCCATCGTAGGCGCCAGGGAGGCATATCGTGGAAGAGGAAAGCTCCGCGAAAAGCATATGGACGCACCTGTTGGACGAGTACCTGGTCTACATCAAGGTGGAAAAAGGGCTCTCCGAACGCACCGTGGAGGCATACGGCAGGGACCTGCGCCGCTGGGTAGATTTCATCTCCGGGCGCGGCAAGTTGACGCCGGAGGCTGTGGATCGCCGCGAGATCACTATCTTCGTGGAAGAGATGAGAAAAAGCGGCTTGTCACCGCGCTCCCTTGCCCGTGGGATTGCGGCTTTGAGGGGTTTTCAACGTTTCCTGCTCGAGGAAGGCGGGTTCGGAGCATTGCCCGCCGCCGACCTGAGAACGCCGCACCATACCCAGGCACTTCCCAGGGTCCTGAGCCAGGAGGAAGCGAAAAAACTGCTCGAACAGAAGATCATCGAGGATCCACCCGGCCTGCGTGACAAGGCCATCCTGGAGACGCTTTACGGGACGGGGGTACGCATTTCCGAGCTCACCGGTTTGGACCTGGAGGATATGGATCTGCAGGAGAGGGAGTTGCGCGTGATGGGGAAAGGAGCTCGGGAGCGCGTGGTCCCGATAGGAGAAGCCGCCGCCGCCGCCATGAGCGATTACCTGATGAACGGAAGGCCGAAGCTGGTTCAAAAGGCGAGCCAGAGGGCTATATTCCTCAACCAGCGTGGGGGCCGCCTTACGCGCCAGGGCGTATGGGAGCTGGTAAAGAAGTACGCCGGGCGGGTGGGCCTCAAGGACAAGATGACCCCGCATACGCTGCGCCACGGCTATGCAACGCACCTGCTTGAAAACGGAGCCGACCTCAGGTTCATACAGGAACTGCTGGGCCATGCCAGCATAAGCACGACCCAGATATATACGCACGTCAGCAAGGCAAGGCTAAGAGAGGCATATTTGGAGGCGCATCCACGGGCGGGAAGATATGCGAAGGCCACAACAAAGGCTGCCGGAGGTGCGGCGGGCGCGAAAAGCGGCTGAAAGGGCTTGGTGGAGGATCAGGGCTTGAAAGACAGGATAACCGGGATATGATAGAACTGTTATTAAATATGGAGAAAAGGGTATACGAACATAATTATCGGGTTAGTGTCGTGCACGATCTGGCTTGTGGCTTGTGGTGCTTTATATCCTTGACAGGCAGAGAGTTTCAGGAAAGGAGGTGAAATAGATGCCGGACGTTTCAGTGATGAGGGATTATGCCATCAAAAAGACCATCAACGGCTTAATCTTCGTTCTTCCCAATATTCCCGATGACAAGTTGCTCGGCTTTGCGGAGAAGTTCGTCAGCGGGATCAAGTGGCCGGACGGGCAGGAATTCGTGAGGACCCTTATCCTGCAGATCAAGAGGAGATTGCCCGACTTGCACAAGAATGTCAGGCGCGGGGCGATCAACTTCCTCACCGATGCGCTTTTCTACAAGTCGAGGGTCCGGGAGGCCTACGAGAAAGAGCATGGTTACAGCTCGCCACTGCTCATGGTCATCAGCCCTACCATGCGCTGCAATCTCAGGTGCGTGGGGTGCTACGCTGGTATGTACTCGAAACAGGACGATCTCCCGGTGGAGGTCATGGACCGCGTGCTGAATGAGGCCAAGGAGATGGGGGTCTATTATATCGTCATCTCCGGAGGCGAGCCCTTCTACTACAAGCCGCTTCTCGATCTATGCAGGAAGCACAGCGACATGACCTTCCAGGTGTATACCAACGGCACCCTGATCGATCGCGATAAGGCGCAGGAGATAGCCGAAGCCGGGAATATCATCCCCTGTATCTCGGTGGAGGGATACCGGGAGGAGACGGAAGCGAGGAGAGGAGAGGGCGTATACGACAAGATCATGCAGGCCATGGACAATCTCAAGGAGGCAAAAGCCCTTTACGGCTTCTCGGCGACCGTGACCCATTCAAACTCGGACATCCTGACCAGCGAGGAATTCGTCGATTACTACATGCAGGATAAGGGGTGCTTCCTGGGCTGGTACTTCCAGTACATGCCCATAGGCACGCGACCCTCACTGGATCTGATGACCACTCCGGAGCAGCGCATCCAGCGCTGGGAGCGTGTTTCCCGTATGCGCAGGGAAAAGAAAGCCCTGATCGCCGATTTCTGGTGCGACGGGCCCCTGGTGGGAGGATGCATGGCCGGTGGGCGGCTCTACCTGCATATTAACCAGAACGGCGACGTGGAGCCATGCGTGTTCGCCCACTTCGCGGTGGACAATATCAAGGAAAAATCGCTCAGCGAAGCGCTGGGATCGGATTTCTTCCGTTCCATACGGGAACGCGTGCCTTACCATCCAAACCTGCTGCGACCCTGCATGATTATCGACCACCCGTACGTGTTGCGTGAATGCGTTACGCAGTGCGGAGCAAGACCCACCCACCCGGAAGCGGAGGGGATCATAAGCGAGCTGGCTCCCGACCTGGACCTCTACGCGGAGGAATACGGCCGCCTGGCTGATCCCGTTTGGGAGGAGAACTACCAGGAGACGGCAGTCCAGCTGAGAAGCAGGGGTATTGCCTGATACCCCAGTCAGACAGCAAAAGGGGCCGCCCCGGAGCGGCCCCTTTCCTGTGTACGGAAAACCCATTCCGGTCTCTTGATAGCGGGGGCGATTGCCGTTTCAGGGGTCGATGCTCCGCCGTTCGCATCACGTAAAGGTCACGAAACCTGTGCGGCGGAGAGAAGGATAGGGCGTCCTCGAGTGCAGGATAACCGGGGTAGGGAAGGCCAACAAAGATAATTGAGCGAATGATAGAATAGCCTTAAGGGCCGGGTAGAAAGGCGGGAGACACATGGACGACCTCTTCTTTGGCGATGGGTGGCTGGGAGATCTCCTCAAGCAGGCGCGAGTGCCCGTCGGAGTAAAGGACAGGGTGAGGAATAAGATACAGGCCATGACCGCCGCAGGGGAAGACAGGTGGGAAAAGGAATGGGGGAAGGTGCGGGAGTCGCTGGCTCGAGGCAAAGTGGGGGAGGCCCTGGAAACGGCGATGGGGTCATTCTGGAGCACCAGGGAAGTGCTGGAGGAGGTGCTGGGAGAGGAAAAGGCCTTTCTGGAGAAACCATTCAGCCCGTTCATGATCAGGAGTCACGAGACAAGGAAGATTATCCAGCACCGGGAAGACCTGAAGGATCTGGTGATCTCCGATGACGACCTCGACAAGGTGATCGGCCTGGAGATGATAAACAGCGCGCGGCGCCTGCTTGCGAGTTGGGGCACGAGGGTCTGGGGGGCTGAACCGCTGGAGATAATCAAGCACCTGGAGAAGGACCTGGAGGACATGCGCAAGAGCCAGGCGGGTTTCCAGGAGATCGGATCCCTGGAAGAAGAAGACATCGAAAAGGAGATAGAGCAGGCGGACAGGTTCGCGACCATGGCTACCAGTTTCGCGCGAGATCTCTTCGAACTCCACCTCCTGAACGCCGCCAACCCGGAGGTCAAGATGCGCTTCCAGCTGCTGTGGGGGACGGTGCGCCAGTTGAGAGAGGACGGGGAAATCCCGGCGGCCGCTTTCGAAGCCCTGCAGGTTCTGGAAGAGGCCCTGCATCTGGCGGGCCTGGGAGGGGGGGATCTACTGCAGAGGGTGGACCTTCTCTACGACGTTTTCACGGGCGCGGAGGAGTTGAGGAGAGCGGCCGATCGACTGGTTTCTCAACCGCGCGACGAGGACGGAGAAATACAGTCCGAAGAGGGACTGGCCTACATAGATATCATGGAATCAGCCCTGGGGGATATCGGACTGCAGGTAGGCTGAGAATGGATGATGGGAATCGGCTTACATGGATGTGATCCTGGGGCATGTCAACGTTGATTTCGATGCCCTCGCCTCGATGGTGGCGGCGAAAAAGCTCTATCCCGAAGCGGTTATGGTTTTTGCGGGTGCGGTGAACCGCAACGTGCGCGAGTTCATAACCCTGCACGGTGACGTACTGGAGTTCATGGAGCCGCGGGCCCTGGACAGCGAGGCCGTTACCCGTCTCGTCGTGGTAGATAATCGCATCGCCGAGCGGCTGGGCGAATTCCGTGATATCCCGAAGCGGCCGGGGGTCGAGGTCTTTGTTTACGACCATCACCCGCCCTCGGGGAACGATATGGCCGGGGTAAAGGATTACAGTGAGCTGCTGGGCTCGACGACAACCGTGCTGCTGAAGATCATCCGGCGCAGGGGAATAGCCATAACCCCATTCGAGGCCACCCTTTTCGCGCTGGGGATACACGAGGATACGGGCTCGCTGACCTTCGCCGGTTCGACCTACGAGGATGCGGAAGCTTTGTCTTACATCATGCGGGAGGGAGCGAACCTAGGCGTGATCATTCATTTCCTCAACCCGCCGATGAATACGGCGCAACACGAGTTGATGAAAAAGCTCTTGAACGGGCTGGAACTGAGGCGCGTGAAGGGGACGCTGATCGCATTGGCCGCAGTGGTGATGGACGAGTATGTAGAAGGTGCATCCATGATAGCAAGCAAGCTGGCGGATCTCGAGAACCTCGACGTGCTGTTCATGCTGGCCGAAATGCACGGAAGGGTCGTGGTGGTGGGGATCTCGCGTCTCGACAAGGTGGACGTGGACGGCGTGCTGAGCGGACTTGGGGGAGGGGGACACGCAAAGGCCGGCTCCGCGGTCATGAAGGGTTACACGCTGAAAAAAGCTCGGTCCAAGCTGTTCGAGTTGCTGGAGGAAAGGGTGCGCCCCCTGGTAACCGCCGGAGAGATGATGAGCGGCCCCGTCAAGACCATCACCGAAGACACCCCTATCTCGGAAGCATCACGGCGTATGGAGCGTACGGGGCACACCGCATTTCCCGTAGTGGATGAGTCGGGGATGCTGACGGGAATAATCTCCCGCAAGGACCTGGACAAGGCCGGGCATCACGGGCTGGGGCACGCTCCGGTCAAGGGCTTCATGTCGCGCAACCTCATCGCCGTGGATGGGGGAGCGTCACTGCAGGAGATCCAGGCCCTGATGAGCGGCAACGCCATAGGGCGCGTGCCGGTCGTCGAACACGGGAGGGTGATCGGCATCGTTACTCGCAAGGATGTCATCCGAGCCTTGCATGGCTCGGATTACCTGCAGGGGTTCATCTCTGCGGGGAGGGCTGCCGGATACTCACGCGCGGATATCCTGGAGATGATGCAGAACTCGTTGCCGGGAGAGATGCAGACGTTGTTGAAAAACATATCGCTGATCGCGGAGAAGGGAGGTTACAGCGTTTTCCTGGTAGGTGGCGTGGTCAGGGACCTGCTGCTGGGAGTGCCCAACCTCGACCTGGACATCGTGGTGGAGGGGGAGGGGATCGAATTCGCCCGCCAGCTGTCGCGCTCTCTCAAGGGGAGAGTGAGAAGCCACCGCAAGTTCGGAACTGCGGTGGTGATCCTGCCCAACGGCCGCAGGGTGGACGTGGCCACAGCGCGAACCGAGTTCTATGAACGCCCGGCGGCGCTACCGACCGTGGAGGTATCCTCGATAAGGCAGGACCTCTATAGGCGCGATTTCACCATCAACGCCATGGCCATAGCCCTGAGCGGGGAACACTTCGGGGAGCTGCTGGACTTTTTCGGGGGCCTGCGAGACCTGGAGAGGCGTCACGTGCGCATCCTCCATAACCTCAGCTTCGTGGAAGATCCTACCCGCATCTTCCGAGCGGTACGCTTCGAGCAGCGTTTCGGCTTCGAGCTCGAGAGCCAGACCGAGATGCTGGCCAGTCGGGCCGTGGAGATGGAGATTGTGGGGAAACTCACCAATGCCAGGGTCAGGGATGAGCTGATAGACATATTTTCCGAGCCGTGCCCCCTGCCGTTCAAGGCGCTGGAGCGTCTGCAGGACCTGGGGGCGCTGCAGACCCTGCACCCGGAACTCCGGGTTAACGAGGCCATGCGCGCGCGCTATCGTTTGCTGGAAAGGCACATGGAAAAGGCGGCTCAACTGGTAGACGAGGGGTTGAAAAAGTGGATACTCTCCCTGTCCGCGATGCTGGAAGATCTGCCGTTGCAGGAGGCTGAGAGCTGGTGCCGGCAGATGAGGTTCAAACGCGATGACACGGGCGCAATCCTGCAATGCCTGAGCCGCGTCCCGGATGTAATAAGGACATTGAACGTGGAGATCCCGTCCCCCAGCGTGGCGCTGGGGTTCCTTGACCCGCTTGCGGAGGAAGCCTTAGCATATCTCTATGTGCTCGGAGGCCCGGAGGCCCGTGAGCAGGTCGAAAATTATGTTAAATCCTGGAAACATATAGACACCGAGGTGAGCGGGCACGACCTGGCTGAGATGGGGCTTAAACCCTCCAGGGCTTACGGGATCATCTTGGCGACCATCAGGGCGGAGAAGCTGGACGGCAGGTTGAAGAGCCGTGAGGACGAGTTTGATCTGGCGCGGCGGCTGGTGGAAAAGGCACGAGGAGATTGATGGCGGGATGAGCGATTGGGAAAGAGCCGTTTACATGCTTTTGGGCCTGATCATCGGGGTCATCGTCCACGAGTACATGCACGGTTACGTGGCCTACCGCATGGGAGACACTACCGCCAAAAGCGCGGGCAGGTTGACCCTGGACCCGTTGGCCCACATCGACCCCTTCGGCACCTTGATACTGCCGGGAATGCTGCTGTTGTTGAGCATAATGGGCTACGGCACCTTTATCATCGGTTACGCCAAGCCGGTGCCCATAAACCCCTTCCTGTTTCGTAAGCCGCGGGGAATTATCTGGGTTTCCCTCGCCGGCCCGCTGTCCAACCTCGTACTGGCCACCATCTTCATAGGGATAATCAAGATACTGACATATCTCGAAGGTGGAGCTACCCTGGACCGCATAATCTATACGTGCATTTTCGTGTCCTATATAAATATCCTGCTCTTCGTCTTCAACCTCATACCCATACCTCCCCTGGACGGCTCCCGCGTAGTGGGGTATTTCCTGCGCGGGGAGGCCAAGAGGCTGTACGCTTCCATAGAGCCGTTCGGGTTCGTGATCGTGATCATGATGGTGATTATGTTCGGGTTCCTGTTGGGCGACGCGGTGGGCGGTGTAGCCAATCTACTGTTCAGGCTGTTCGGCCTGCCGTTCCAGTTCTAAAGATGAACACCTGGCGCAATCTACCCGGAAAAGTAATGGTGACGCTGGCTTCACTGGATCCGCGGCTGCGCTCCAGATCGCGGCGGGAGGCGGCGCTCCTTTCGCCGGAAGAAGAGGCGCTCTTCATGTCCATGACCCGCTACGACCTGGCACACTCCCTGGCCGTAGCGGAGAAACTGAAGGATGACCGGTTGCTCTTCAAGGCGGGCCTCCTCCACGATAGCGGCAAGCTCCATGGTGAACTGGGGCTCTTTACGCGGTGGCTTTACACCGCCCTGGAGATAACCGCTCCTTCATGCCTGAAACGCGTCGCGCGGAGTATCGAGGCCGGCGCTCACGGCAGCGGGATCATGGAGAGGACGCTCAGCCTGCCCCGGGGATGGAGGAGAGGCATGTTCGTGCAGCTGCACCATGGCGAGATAGCGGCGGAGATACTGAGGCACATAGGATGCGAAGAGGAGCTGATAAGGCTGGTTGGATCGCATCAGGGCCTGCCGGGGAATGAGCTGGAACGCCGCTTAAGGGAGGCCGACGATTCCCTGTAGGTGCGCGGCAGACGGCCCATGCGCGATCCGGCAAAGCAGATCGGGCTCAAGACGGAAAAGCCTGGACGGTGCATGAAAGGCGATCGTAAAGTAGGGCATTGAACATGCGTCAGGACACCGATGCGGGGGTTATTCTGACGGGGCCGATATGGCCAAAGGCGAAAAGGCGAAGCATATAGAATATAGACATGGAATGCGGAAGCACCGGGGCCTGGCTTTATCCCCGGGTAGGAGAGGAGATAAATTGGCGCGGAGGATACTTACCGGATACCGTCCCACGGGAAAACTGCACCTGGGAAACCTTCATGGCAATCTGAAGATGATGGTCGAGCTGCAGGAACAGGCGGAGTGTTTCTTTTTTATCGCGGACTGGCACGCGCTGACCACCGATTATCAGGACCCCCGTAACATGCGCCCGTATACCGAGGAGATGGTCCTGGACTGGCTCGCAGCCGGCGTAGATCCCGAGAAGGCGACGGTATATCGCCAGTCCGACATGCCGGAGGTCGCGGAATTTCAGCTCTACCTGTCCATGATCACGCCCCTGGGCTGGCTGGAGAGAGTCCCCTCTTTCAAAGAGCAGCAGGATCAGCTGCAGAATAAGGATATCTCCACCCATGGATTTCTAGGCTACCCGGTACTGCAGGCGGCCGATATCCTCATAGTGCGCGCGGACGCGGTGCCGGTGGGGGAGGACCAGTTGCCGCATCTGGAGCTCACGAGGGAGATAGCGAGGCGTTTCAACCGCCTTTATGGAGAGACCTTCAGCGAGCCGCAGTCGATGCTCTCGCACTTCCCTCGCATACCCGGGACCGACGGCCGCAAGATGAGCAAGAGCTATGGCAACTATATTGCGCTCACGGATTCCCCGGAGGTTCTGCGGAAGAAAGTACTGTCCATGATCACCGATCCCGCACGCCGCACACGCAAGGATCCGGGTGATCCCGAGAAGTGCAGCGCCTTCCAGCTGCACAAGGTGTATTCACAGGACCTTCTGGATGATATCGAGGAGAAATGCCGCACCGCTGCGCGGGGGTGTGTAGAGTGCAAGGAAATTCTAGCGGAGGGACTCGTGAAAACGCTGCAGCCGTTCCAGGAAAAACGAAAGGAGCTGCAGGAAAGGCCGGGCTATGCGTGGGAGGTCATGGAGCGCGGCCTGGACAGGGTAAAGCCGGTGGCGCGCGAGGTGCTGCGAGAGGTGCGATCGCGTATAGGGATAGACTGAAAGGAGAGACGTGCCCTACCAGGTCAAGCTGGACGTGTTCGAGGGGCCTTTCGACCTTCTTCTCCATCTCATCGGACGCAGGGAGATAGACATCTACGAGATCTCCGTAGCCGAGATAACGGATGAATATCTCGGTTACATGGAGAGCCTGCGCGAACTGGACCTGGAGGTGGCAACGGAATTCCTGCTCATAGCGGCGACGCTGCTCAAGCTGAAATCGGATTACCTGCTTCCCGAACCTGAAGAGGAAGTCGAGGAACCCGGGCCTTCCGAGCTGAGGCAGGAGTTGCTGTGGAGGCTGGTGGAATACCAGAAGTTCCGCGATGCCGCGACGGAATTGATGAGAAGGCTTGAACGCGAGGAAAGATACTATTACCGCGAAGTGGACCTCGAGGAGCCCTTCGCCCATATCGTGCCCGACGTCCTGCGCGGGCTTACGCTGGACAGGCTGTCGGTCACGGCACGGGAGCTGTTGGGGACTCGAGTGGAGCTCGATGTCTCGTACATCGCGCCGATAAAGGTGAATATTGGCGATTTCATGGACAGGGTCCGCGAGACCCTGACCGCCGGAAGGAGCACCTCTTACCGGCAGTTGACAGTGGACTGCACCCTGCGCGTGGAGTTTATCGCCATGTTCCTGGCGCTGCTGGAGCTATACAAAAGGGAGGAAATAGACATCAGGCAGGCCACCCGTTTCGGAGACATCATGGTATACGCGACAGGAGATGAAAGCGATGGACATTAAACCCATTGGCGGGAGAATGTGGAGAACGGGGGCCGGCCAGGATGACCTGCAGGAAACTGAGGACATCAAGGGTGCGCTGGAAGCCATGCTCCTGGTGGCGAGTGATCCGCTGATGGCGCGCCGCATGGCGGAGATCCTGCAGTGTGACGAGGGCAAAGTCCTGTCCGCGCTGCAGGAGCTACGTGATGAATACGTTACATACAACAGGGGCATGCAATTGCGGGAGGTGGGCGGCGGGTGGCGGATGCATACCCACCCCGCTTACGCATCGCACATCGAGAAGCTCATGCTCTCCGCACGCCGCGTCCGTTTGACGCGGGCCGCTGTTGAGACCCTGGCGATTATCGCCTACCTGCAGCCCATAACCCGCGGGCAGGTGGCGAACCTGAGGGGCGTGCAGTCGGAGAACATGGTCAAGGTACTCGAGGAGCATGGCCTGGTGTCCGAGGCCGGGAAAGAGAGGGCGCCGGGTGGACCCGTGCTGTACGTGACCACCGATGCTTTTATCGAAAGGTTCGGGCTCAACAGCCTGGACGACTTGACTCCCCTGGAGGATTTCGAGCCGGACACCCGGACTGTCGAGCGCATAGCGAATTCACTGTCGGGAAGGTCGGGGAATGAAGATGCGGGGGGTGGATCGGACCAGGACTACGATTACGATAGAGATATCTCCACCGCCGTTGCGGGCGCGGGCGAGAAAGCCGCCGGCAGGGAATACGAAACAGCGCTGTACGTGCAGGAAGCCGGAAGGGAAGTAACGGTGGAGGATGGCGAGGCGAAGGAGGAGGAAAGCCCGGCGCGAGGCGGCTTAGGGGATAGCGGCGCAGGAGATGGGGGCAAACCCGAAAAGAACGACCTGCAGGGCGACGTGCCCGGACACGGCGACTGATCTCTAGCAGCAAGGCGTGTGCTGTATGGTTCCCGGAGAAAGACTGCAGAAAGTGCTGGCCGCGGCAGGGCTGGGTTCGCGCCGCAAGTGCGAGGCGTTGATAGAAGCCGGCAGAGTGGAGGTGAACGGCCGCAGGGCATCACTCGGGGATCGTGTAGATCCCTCGCGTGACCGGGTCAGGGTAGATGGATTTCCCCTGGAGCTGGAGATAGAGAAGAGGTACTTCCTGCTCAACAAACCGCCCGGATATATAACCACGGTAAAAGATACCAGGGGTCGCTTAACGGTGATGGATCTCCTGCACGAGGAGGGAAGGCTGTTCCCGGTCGGGCGCCTGGACCGCGATACCCGGGGCGTGCTGCTTATAACCAATGACGGCTACCTGACGCACAGGTTGCTGCACCCCAGCCGCGGCGTAGAGAAGACCTACCTGGTAAAGGCGTGCGGCCATCTCACCGCGTGGGGCCTGTCCGGGTTGCGTAAGGGCATATCTCTGGAAGAAGGCATTACGGCGCCAGCGAGGGTGAAAGTTCTCTCCCTTGACGATGAGGGATGCCTTATCGAGATGAACATACACGAAGGCAGAAAGCGCCAGGTGCGCCGCATGTGCGCCGCGGTGGGATTGAACGTGGTGGACCTGTTGCGCACCCGTTTCGGGCCCTTGGGCCTCAGGGGTGTAGAAGAAGGGAAATACCGCCCGTTGACCGCGGAAGAGGTGAAAAAACTCCTCGAGTCATAGGCAGGTGGATGTTAAGAGAGATCGCAAAACCTGAGCACCGGCGCGCGGGCTTATGGTAAACTGTTATTCTGATCAGGAGGAGGCGGGATATGCAGTTGAGAGCGTTGCGGGGAGCGATCCTCTGCAAGGAGAACAGCAAAGAGGAGATAACGGAAAAAACCGCGGAGCTATTGCGGGAGATGCTGAAGCGCAACGATATACGTCCGGAAGATATCGTGGACTTAATTTTCACCGCCACCGAGGATCTCACCGCGGAGTTCCCCGCTGCGGCGGCTCGCCATATCGGTCTCACCCATGTGCCGCTGTTGTGCGCGCGCGAGCTCTCCATAGAGGATTCCACGAAAATGTGCTTGCGGGTCCTCATGCATTTCTATACACGAAAACATCCGCACGAATTGCGCCATCCCTATCTGGAGGGGGCGCGCCAGCTGAGGACAGATCTCCCCGAATAAGCCGGCAGCGCCTCACAACCGAATAGACGCAGTGGGGAGTTCGAGCCCGGGGCTCGAACTTCTTGGATTTTCGGGGAACAAGGTGATGATAAGCGGATGCGCGGGATGGAAGCATAAGCGGGCAGAAGAAGAGAATAAGTAAGGCCGAACCCGCCCGGGAGGGCGTTCAGGCAGGAAGGATGTGGTAAACATGGTGATCGTATTGCGCGAGGGAGCGAGCGACGAGGATATCGAGGAACTCGTCGCCCTGCTGCACGAGGTAGGAGCCGAGGCCCACGTATCGCGCGGTGATTATCGCACCGTGATCGGGGTGATCGGTGACCGCGAGCGGGTCATGCAGATGCCCTTCGAGGCTTACCCCATGGTGGAAAAGGTCATCCCCATCATGAAGCCGTACAAGCTCGTGAGCCGCGAGTTCAAGGATGAACCCACGGTGATACTCGTCGGCGGGGCTCAGATAGGCGGGGGCAATTTTTCCACCATAGCAGGACCCTGCTCGGTGGAGAGCGAAGCGCAGGTGGTTGCGGCGGCGAAAGCGGCAAAAAAGGCAGGTGCGAACCTGTTCCGGGGCGGTGCTTTCAAGCCCCGTACCTCTCCCTACAGCTTCCAGGGGCTGGGAGAGGACGGGCTCGCCATACTTGCCAGCGCACGCGAGGAAACCGGGCTCCCCATAGTGACGGAGGTGCTGGACGTGAGGGACATCGGGATGGTGTCCCGCTACGCGGACGTCTTGCAGGTGGGAGCGCGGAACATGCAGAACTTCCTCATGCTGCGGGACCTGGGAAGACAGGAAAAACCAGTACTGCTCAAGCGGGGTATGAGCTCTACCGTGGAGGAATGGATGATGGCGGCGGAATATATCCTCAAAGAGGGGAATAAAAGCGTCATCCTCTGCGAAAGAGGTATCCGTACCTTCGAGACGGGGACGCGCAACACCCTGGATATTTCGGCGGTGCCAGCGGTGAAAAAGGCATCGCACCTTCCCGTCATCGTGGATCCCAGCCACGGTACGGGGGTGCGGGAGCTGGTGCCTCCGCTGTGCAGGGCCGCCCTCGCGGCGGGAGCGGATGGCCTGATGGTGGAGATACATCCCAACCCGCGCGAGGCCTTGAGCGACGGCCCGCAGTCACTGAACCTCGAGGAGTTCGCGGTGCTGATGGACGAGCTAAAGAGTCTGGCCGCTTTCCTGGGCAGGAAGTAAGGCCGTAGGTGAAAAGGCGCGGTGTGGCGGATGAGGGGGAAAACGCTATACGGTAGGGTCGGAGTCCTGGGCACGGGACTGATAGGTGGCTCCCTGGGCCTGGCCCTGCGCGCGGAGGGCGCGGCCGGCAGGGTCATCGGGTTCGATGCAGATGCGGATATGCTGCAGGGTGCCCTGAATAAGGGAGCGGTGGAGGACGCGGCCGGCAGCGTGGCGGAACTGGCCGCAGCCTGTGACTTGATATTCATCGCGGTTCCGGTGCGCGCCATACCGGAGGCGCTTACCCAGGCTGCTCCCGCATTGCGCGACGGTACCACCTTGAGCGACGTCGGGTCGGTGAAGGAGCGCGTGGTGGAGGCGGCACGGGATATACTCCCCCCGGGCTGCCATTTCATAGGTGGCCATCCCCTGGCGGGCTCGGAGCAGAGGGGGGTCGGATTCGCCGATCCACAGCTCTTCAGCGATGCATATTACGTGCTCACGCCGAGCGATAATTGCAACGCAGAGGCGTACTCGAGGCTGCATACGCTGTTGACCTCCCTGGGCGCCAGAGTCATCGCCATGGAGCCACGCCAGCATGACCGTGCAGTCTCCGTCATCAGCCACCTGCCTCATGTCATGGCCATGTCGCTGATGAACGTGGCCCTGGAACGCGCGGAGGAATACCCCATTCTGCGCCTGGCGGCGGGCGGGTTCCGGGACATGACGCGTATCGCCGCCTCCGATGCGTTATTGTGGCTGGACATCCTCATGGAAAACCGCGAGGCGGTTAAGGAATCGCTGGGAGAATGCGTGAACGCGATGATGCGCATCATGGAGTTGCTGGATGGAGGCGAAGAGGAGGAACTGGTGCGCTGGATGAAGGTGGCGAGCACCGGCAGGCAGAGCATAGCACCGGTTTTGGGAGAATCGCTGGCGGGGTTCTACAGCGTGATCCTTGCGGTGGACGACCGCCCGGGGGTTATCAGCGACGTGACCCTCACCGTGGGAGAGATGGGGATAAACATCGAAGACATAGAGCTGATGCACCCGCTGGAGAGCGGGCAGGGTCTGCTGCATCTGACCATCAGCGGAGAGGGCGACGCGATCCGCACGGCCGAGGCTTTACGGGCGAAGGGATATCGGGCCAATATCGGAAAGACGCTCGGAGGAGAATGAGCGCCGTGATGAGCCGGGCGAAGAACGGGAGGATAAAAGCCGGGGTTATGGAACGCGTATCAACCCGGCCCTGAGCGATGCATCGATGGCCGAGCTTTGCGCCATTAGCGGGATATCGTGTCGCCGGCTCCCGCAATGCCATGATCTGGATAACGGCCGGCCGGCCTGTGCGGCATTAACGCGTGCGGTGCAGGAAACGTCCGTGTCACGAGGGGGACTACGGGATGGACATGACGATAAAGAGTTCTTCCAAAGGCTTGAGGGGGAGCGTGAGCGTGCCGCCGGACAAATCGATATCTCACCGCGCCGCCATACTGGGTGCGCTGGCGGCAGGGAACACGGTGGCCAGGCCATTTCTGCGTTCCGGTGACTGCCTGTCCACGCTTGCGTGTCTGCGTTCTCTGGGCGTGGAGCTCGACCTCGACGGAGACGTGCTCACCGTGCAGGGAAGAGGTCCGAGCGGCTGGAGAGAGCCGGGGGGAGCGCTGGATGCCGGGAATTCCGCGACCACCATGCGCCTGTTGTCCGGTGCCCTGTCCGGGCGCCCTTTCAACTGTGTGATAGACGGCGATGATTCTCTGCGCAGACGGCCAATGGGCCGCATCATAGAACCGCTGCGCCGCATGGGTGCCGATATATCCGGCTCGATGGATGGTGACAGGCCTCCCCTGACCATACGGGGCGGCAACCTGCAGGGCATCGAATACCGCATGGAAGTCGACAGCGCTCAGGTGAGATCGGCCTTACTCCTGGCGGGTCTGCAGGCGGATGGAGAGACTCGCATCCTGGGGGCGGGATCATCACGTGACCACACGGAGAGGATGATGCTGCTCATGGGCGCGGACATGGAGATCGAAAAGGGGGCCTCGATATCGGTCAGGACTTCCACGCTCTCTGCCGCAGAAATAGCCATACCAGGCGACATCTCCAGCGCAGCCTTTCTGATCGCGGCGGCGGTTACCGTTCCCGGCTCCGACTTGAAACTTGAGGATGTAGGCTTGAACCCGACACGGGCCGGGTTCCTCTCCGTTCTCAACAGTATGGGAGCCCTGGTGATGGAATCGAACTACCGCGAGACGAGCAACGAGCCGAGAGGCGACCTGGAGACGGGGACCGCATCTCTCGCGGGCATCGAGGTCGACGGGAGCAGGATACCGGCCATGATAGACGAGGTGCCCCTGCTGGCGGTGGTCGGTTGCCACGCGCGAGGCGAGACGGTGGTGAGAGGGGCGCGGGAGCTGAGGGTTAAGGAAAGCGACCGCATCGCGGCCATATGCGGGGAGTTGCGCAGGATGGGAGTGGATATACGCGAATTGCCGGATGGGTTCTCGGTGAGAGGTGTTGCCAGGATCAAGGGAGCCAGGGTTGACTCCCATGGTGACCACCGCATAGCCATGGCCCTGGCCGTAGCGGCCCTTGCGGCGGAGGGGGAAACGGTCATCTCCGGCTGGGAATGCGTTAACATCTCCTTCCCCGGCTTCGAGCAGACCCTGCGCTACCTCGTGTCAGGGAGCTAATCGGTAAAGGGGCGCCGTTCATCGTCATATTTCCGGAAGGTTTTGACCTGCAACTTACTTTTATAGCGCTTACCCCGCGGATAGGCGAAGATGTGATACACGCGCGCTATGGGCACCAGGATAATCAGCCAATCCCAGGACCGCCATGATGAGCGCCACGAAGACTTCCTCGAAGATGATGACCAGTGGAAAGAGGAACAGCACGAAGATAAGGATCGGATAGGAAGCCCACATCGCGGATGGAAAGGGTCTGCCGTGCTTTTGACCCACCTCAAACGACATGTGTGAGAGGCTTATTCCGGTCTTCCCGTCGTGGTCTCGGAAGATGTGGCGATGCCCATGATGCGGTTGAAGAGGTCGAGCACTGGTATGGGCACGATTGCCTTTGTGAGGGGGACGAGATAGACGGAGAACGGTACCCCGATAAAAGAGCGGTTCTTCTTTATCCCCTGCACGATCTTCGAGGTTACGTCATCGGCCGTAAGGAGCCTGGTCCCTTTCACCGGCCTGGCGCCCGCGAACATGCCCGTACCCACGGTGTTGGGACATACATAAGTGAACCTTATCCCGCCCATCCCCCTGAGCTTGAATTCCTGCCGCAGCGATTCGGTGAGGCCCACGACGGCGAACTTCGTGGCGCAGTAGTCGCTGATATACGGCACGCCGAGCAGGCCGCCGGCAGAGGCCATGTTGACCACGTGCCCCTCCTTCCGCGCCACCATGCCGGGAAGAAAGGCCTTCATGGTCCAGAAGTGCGCCAGCAGGTTCACAGCCACCGTGCGCTCTATGACCTCGTCGGTTTTTTCCAGAAAGGGGCTGGACTTCACCACCCCGGCATTGTTGACCAGGATGTCTATCTCCCCGAACTTGTCTTTTACCCTCGCGGCCAGCGCGTAGACCTTTTCCCTGTCGGAGATATCGCAGACGAAGGAGGAGACGTCCCCATGGGGCAAGAGCTCGCGCCGGGCCTCATCGAGGTCGGCCTCGCGGATGTCCACGATGGCGACCCTGCAGCCCTCCAGAAGCAGGAGATGGGCGAGGGATCTCCCCATCCCCAGCGCGCCTCCCGTGATCAGGACGTTCTTTCCTCGCAGATCCTTCATGACGCTTACCTCCCCTC
Source organism: uncultured Actinomycetota bacterium (assembly GCA_964462595.1). Lineage (GTDB taxonomy): Bacteria > Actinomycetota > Geothermincolia > Geothermincolales > RBG-13-55-18 > SURF-21. The sequence continues at coordinate 19,907 of CAYWXM010000016.1, read as the reverse complement.
CAGGTCCCCAGTGTAAGTCGATTATAGCATCGGCACGAAGTACCGGTCGTTTTTAAAGGACTGCCTGCAGGGAGAAGCACCCCCATGCCGGCATGGCCACATGCGGGATACGGGGCCGTGAGGTTGGCATCGGGCTCTTGGGATGGAGATGGTGGAATGATATATCCTGCGAAGAGGGCCTGTGGGCCTGGAAAAACAGCGGCCCGGGTCGGGGGCCGCGAAGCGGTACGCAGGCCTTTAAAGTAAGTCTGTTTGGCTCTATGATGAGGGCATGTCAAAGAGTAATAAAGAAGCAATGTCGCGCATGATAATAGCCATAGACGGGCCGGCGGGAGCCGGGAAGAGCACGATAGCGCGTAAACTGGCGCGGCAATTGAACCTGGGTTACATGGATACGGGGGCCATGTATCGCGCCCTTACCCTGCAGGCGTTGCGGGAGCACCTGGATCTCGAGGACGAGAACGTACTGGCCTCCATGGCTGCGAATATGGGCCTGGAGATCGTATACACACCCAGAAAGAGGCCGACATACCGGGTGCTGCTGAACGGGGAGGACATAACATCCGCCATCCGTTCGCGCGAGGTGTCGGCGCACGTGTCGCAGGTCTCTTCCCATCCCCGGGTGCGCAGGGAGATGATTAAGAAACAGCAGCACCTGGCCATGGGAGGAGGTATGGTGGTGGAGGGAAGGGACGTGGGAACCGTGGTCTTCCCAACCGCGGACCTCAAATTCTTCGTTACCGCTTCGACCAGGGAAAGGGCGCGCCGTCGTTACCAGGAGATGAAGAAGGAAGGATACGACGTTACCCTGCATACCATACAGCAGGAGATGGTGCGCAGGGATAATCTCGACAGCACGCGCAAACACAACCCTCTCCGGCGCGCCGCCGATGCACTGCTCGTAGATACGACGGACGACAGCGTATCGCAGGTGGTGGGAAAACTGACGGAGCTGGTGAGGGGCTGGGCGGCATCACGGGAGGCGCGTTGAGCCTGCGAGCAGGAAGATCGCGATCTGTAGCGGACACCTGGAAGCCCCCCCGCGTGGCCGGTCTCAGGGCTGGTTCTCCGGGTGAGGGAAAGGTAAGACCGGGAGACCTTCTGCTGGAAATAAACGGTAAACCGCCCCTGGATATCATCGATTATATGGATTACTCGGAAGGCGAACGCGTTGCCCTCCGGTTGCTAAGGGATGGAAAGGAGATCCGTCTCAAGATACGCAAACGTCGAGGAGTGCCGCTGGGTCTCCTGTTCGACGAGGCGGTATTCGACGCCGTGCGCACCTGCTGCAACCAGTGCATCTTTTGTTTTGTGGACCAGATGCCGAAAGGGATGAGGCCGACGCTCTATATAAAGGACGACGACTACCGCCTCTCGTTCTACTTCGGTAATTTCATAACCCTGAACAACCTCTCGCGGGAAGATATGGCCAGGATAAAGAGGCTTCGCCTCTCCCCGCTTTACGTATCGCTGCATTCGACCGACCCCGTACTGCGCGAACATATCATGGGTGGAGAAGCAGCCGCAGGCCTGGACAGGCTGAGATCGTTGCTGGACGCGGGGCTGCAAATACACGCACAGGTGGTCGTATGCCCCGGCATCAACGATGGAGATGAGCTGGCACGCACCCTGCATGACGTGATGGAGGGTTATGGGGTTGCGTCGCTGGGGGTCGTCCCCGTGGGCCTGTCCTCGCACTCTCGGGCACTGCCGCAGGAGATAAGGGCGCACGATAGGGATTCCGCCACGGCTGTTATCGAGACCATCGATGAGTACCAGGCAAAGGCAAGAGACAGGCACGGCAGGCGTATTTTCTTCGCATCGGACGAGTTCTATCTCCTGGCAGCTCGCGAATTCCCGGCTGAGGATGAATATGGGGGTTACCCCCAACTCGAGAACGGAATAGGGATGGCGAGAAAATTCCTGCAGGAAGTCCGGGAGGAGTCAGCGCACTTTGGGATGCGGGGAAAGCCGGGGCGAGGTGTTATCACGGGAATGGCGGGAGCCGAGGTAATCAAGCCGGCGCTGGAGAAGGCTGGCGTGGATGGGGTGGAGATCATCGCGGTTAAAAACCGTCTCCTGGGAGCCCGGATCGTCGTCACCGCGCTGCTCGGAGGGACGGATATAATAACCGCCTTGAGAGAGATGCCGCCAGCCTCGCGGGAATTGCTTATCCCTGATAGCATGCTCAGAGGAGGCCTGTTCATCGACGACCTTTCGCCAGCGGTCGTCGCGCGCGAGACGGGATACCTGCTCGTTCCCACGGAGGTGGAAGGCGGGAACTTTCTGCGCAAGCTGTATGGAGAGGGGGAAGCCGGCTGATGGCATCGAACCTGCCGTTGCTCGCCGTGGTGGGAAGGCCCAACGTGGGCAAGTCCACCATGGTAAACCGCATGGTGGCCAGAGGTGACGCCATCGTTGAGAGGGACCCCGGCGTCACTCGCGACCGCAATTATTTCACCGCTTCCTGGCGGGGGAGAGATTTCCGCATCGTTGACACCGGAGGCATGGACCCGGTTGCGGAGGAAAAGTTGACCCTGGCAATAGGGAAGCAGGCCATGATGGCGGTGCAGGAAGCGGACCTCGTGCTGATGATGGTGGATGCGGCGGAGGGGATCACCGCCGCCGACGAGGAAGTCGCGCAGGCGCTGCGGCGCAGCGGCAAGCCGGTGATACTGGCGGCGAACAAGGTGGATAACCAGCGCCAGGAAGACGAGGCCGTGGAGTGGTATGCCCTGGGCATGGGAGACCCATGGCCGGTATCGGCGATGCACGGGCGCAACATAGGAGACATGCTGGACATGATAGTGGAGAGCCTTCCCGAATCCGTAACGCAGGAGGAGGAAGGGCCGGAGACCGTGGTGGCTATCGTGGGGAAGCCGAACGTCGGCAAATCCACGCTCTTCAACCGGCTGCTGCGCGAGGAGCGCTCCATAATCAGCGATATACCGGGGACCACGCGAGACGCGGTGGATACGGTACTGGAGGTGGGAGAGACCACCTACCGTTTTATCGATACCGCCGGCTGGCGTAAACGCACCAAGATCAAGGAGGGGGTTGAATTCTACAGCCAGGTAAGGGTGTGGAAGGCCATCGACCGTGCCCAGGTCGTGCTGCTGGTGATCGATGCCTCCATGGGGGTTACGGAACAGGACCAGAGAATAGCCGCGCGTGTTAAGGATGATGGGCGGGCATGCGCCGTGGTGCTGAACAAATGGGACCGGGTAAAGGCCGAGGGAAACGCGCAGACGGTCTACGAGGATGCCCTGGAGAAGCTCCAGTTCATCTCCTTTGCCCCTTTTATCCGCGCCAGTGCGCTCACGGGCTCGGGGGTAAACCGCATTCTTCCCGTGGTTGACCGCGTAAGGTTGAACTGGGAGTCGAGGATACAGACAGCACGGCTGAACGAGCTGTTGCACCGCGTTCTCTCCCAGACGCCTCCGCCTTCCCGCAAGGGAAAGCGCTTGCAGATCTATTACCTGACCCAGGCAAGGACGGCTCCACCGCAGTTTGTTTTTTTCGCCAACCGTCCCGACCTCGCAGATCCTGCATACGCCAGGTTTCTGGAACGCAAGATACGCGAATCTTTCTCCTTCGAGGGTACCCCGATAAGGGTTGCGCTTCGTTCGCGCCGTGCCCTGGAAAGGGGCAGGAGCTGAAGCGCTGTACCTCAACGCTGCTTGAACGAAGTCATTGACGCGGATACACTGAGGTTCTGTATCGGCGCCGGAGCGGCGGATTTCCGATACGCGAGCTTGAAACCCCGGGCGGCGTGATGTGTTATATTCAACGCATCACCTGTCAGGACCGCGTCCGATACGTGGGGCAAAAGAAGGAAGGATGGTCAGGAGTTGGCTCTCGAGGCGGTACTGTGGATAGCGGCCAGCTACGTCATAGGCTCTATTCCCTTCGGCCTGGTGGTCTCCAAGCTCCTTTTCAGGCAGGACCTGAGGAAGCTGGGCTCGGGAAATATCGGAGCCACCAACGTGTTGCGCAATTACGGGGTGCAGCCGTTCATCGCCGTCATGCTCCTGGACATGGCGAAAGGGGTGGCTGCGGTTGCGATCGGGAGAGCCCTGGGGCTTGGCCCCACCCTTTCTCTTGTAGCCGGGCTGGCATCCATTGTCGGGCACAACTGGAGCCTGTTCCTCAAGTTCAAGGGGGGCAAGGGCATCGCAACCAGCGGAGGAGTGATCATAGCCGCTTATCCATGGCAGGTGACGCTTGCGGTACTGGGGGTTTTCGCCGTGGTAGTCCTCTTGACGCGCATAATGTCCGTAGGTTCCATAACCGGCGCTATCGCGTTTCCCGTAGCCTCGGGCATTGTGTTGGGGGGCGAACTGGGCGAATACTGGCCGCATCTGGTCGTCGCCATACTTACTTGTGCCTTCGCGATTTTTAAACACCGCCAGAACATCAAGCGATTGTTCAGGGGCGAGGAGCCCAGGATAGGGCGGCGGAAGCCGCAGACGGAGGAAGCGCGGACATGAGGATAACCGTGATAGGCTCCGGCAGTTGGGGCACCGCCATGGCCTCGCACCTAGCCCTTCTGGGACACCAGGTCAGGATGTGGGCGAGGGAGAAGGAAGTCGTGGAGGGCATAAACGCCGAGAGGAGAAACCCCTTTTTCCTCAGCGATGTCGAGCTGGCACCGGGCCTGGTGGCGGAAAGCGAATTCGAGCGATCGCTGTGGAAGACGCAGACGGTGGTCATGGCCGTGCCCTCACGGTGGACGCGTGAGGTGGCCTCGGAAGCCGCGGCGTACATACCCGAGGACGTGGCCGTGCTCAACCTGGCCAAGGGCTTCGATTATCGCAGCAACAGCCGCCTTTCAGAGGCCATCGCCGAGGAACTGGGAAGGGAAACGGCAAGCGGCGTAGCCGTGCTGTCGGGCCCCAACCATGCCGAGGAGGTGGCGAGAAAAATACCCAGCGCCACGGTGATAGCCTGCGGCGATGCGGCTGTCTCGAGCGGTTTGCAGGCCTCGTTCAGCTCGCCGTATTTCCGCGTCTACACCAATAACGATGTCATAGGGGTCGAGGTAGGGGGAGCCTTCAAGAACATCATCGCCATAGCGGCAGGAGTTCTTGACGGGCTGGGCCTCGGCGACAACACCAAGGCCAGCCTGATAACGCGCGGGCTGGCGGAGATGGCGCGATTCGGGAGCGCCATGGGGGCAAACCCTATCACCTTCTCGGGGCTGTCCGGCATCGGAGATCTTATCGTGACCTGTATCAGCCGCCATTCCCGCAACCGTGGCTTCGGTGAAAAGCTGGGGGCGGGAGAGAATCCATCGGCGATACTGAGCGAGACCAGGATGGTCGTGGAGGGCGTGTTCGCCACCAGGGCGGTGGTGGAGATAGCGGGTGATCTCGGGGTTGAAATACCCATCGCCTCGGGGGTTGCTGACCTCATAGAGGAGAAAGCTTCTCCGGCGGAGATGGTGGAGAGGCTCATGACCAGGCGCCTGAAGGAGGAGTCGGAGGAGTACCTCTACCGCGATTTTCTCCTGGGGAAGATGTGATACCCGGTATCCCCTGACGCCCGCATGGCACCATAGCTTCATGTTGTTTATGCGGGCTTCACGGCCAAATTTTCCAAACCGCGACGGTCGGTGACGGCCTTTATGCCGGAAATGCCACCACCCCCCTTCGAAGCGTGGTTTGTGGCGCCCGTATAACCCCGGCCTTCCGGTCAGAGGCGACGGACCGAAAACCAGGCCTTCCTCCACAGCACCGGTTTGTCACCGCCCGCACGTATAATCTTCATGGCTCACTCAGGAGGATACCTTGCGTAAGATATTGTTCATGACGTTGATACTCGCAGCCCTGCTTCTGGCAGCGGAGGTAGGGGTGACGCTATTGAGCCAACATGGCATGGAGAGGGCGCTGCGCTCGCAATACGAACTGCCGTCCAGCCTAGTGGTGAGCATAAACTCCTTTCCTTACCTGGTCAGCCTGGCACGGAATCACATCGGCGAACTACAGATGACCTGGGAGGGGGAAGTGCAATACCATGCCGGAGAAGGCAGCCTGGAGACGATGCCGTACAGGGGCAGCGTCAACCTCTACGACGTGGAGCTGAGCATGCCCTCGCTTCTTTCCGGAAGGTTGGAGGTGAGGGATATATCCCGGCAGAAAGCGAGAATAAGCTTGGGTATCGAAGACCTTGCCAGCGCTCTGGGCATGAAGAAATCCTCGCTCACAGCCGAAGACGGCCGGCTTTTTATGCAAATTGAAGGTGAAAAGACTCAATACAAGGTAAAGGTAGCGGAGGAAACGACCCTCAGTTTTGAGCCACTTGATGGATCAATTGAAGGTACAGGTTCATCTCCCAACCCTGATGAAGGGATAAAGGCGATAGATTTTTATTACATGCCTCTGGACGCAAAACTCAGTACTGCCTGCGTAAAGGGGGAGGGTATAGAGATAGAGATCTCTATACCAATGTGGGAGGGTTACCTCGATTCTCTAAAGTATGACTTAAAAAAGAAACCCTTAAGTTAACATTGAGTTAATGGTTAAAGCAGGAGTTTAAACCTGAGGTAAAAAGATAGCAAAAAATTGGCAGTTTTTTCTTAAAACCCCTTGACAACGCAACATTTAGTGTTTTATATTGCGGTATAGGCACAATATATGGGATATCCCGTTTAAGGAGGGGGAAAGATATGAGATGTCCCTTTTGTGGGCACCCCGGCAGCAAGGTGATAGATTCGCGAAGTGCGGAAAACGGTCAGGTAATAAGGCGCAGAAGGGAATGCAAGAGCTGCAGGAGAAGGTTTACGACCTTTGAAAGATTCGAGCAGTTTCCGGTAACGGTTATAAAACGCAACGGAGACAGGGAGCCGTACAGGAAAGAGAAGATATTAACCGGGCTCAAGAAGGCATTCGAGAAGAGACCGGCGACGAGCCAGGAGATAGAGGATCTGGCGGCAGAGATAGAGGCGGAGCTGAGGGAAGAGGGAAAGAAGGAGATCAACGCGAGTCTCATAGGAATGGTGGTGCTAAGAAAGCTCAAGGAGATAGACGAAGTGGCATACCTGAGGTTCGCATCGGTTTATAAAGACTTCAAAGACATCAGCGAATTCCAGATAGAGCTGGGCCAGTTGTTGGAGAAAAAGGAAAAGAAATAGAAACGGGTATAACGCGAGAGAGAGAGGGGTGAAGGAAGTGTCAGCTGCCAGCAATATAAGGGTTCTGAAAAGAAGGGAGGGGGCAGAAGACGCTACGGACATAGCGCTTCTAGTAAGCACCTCCTCTAAGGAGGAGATAAACCTCTGGGACAAGGAGAAGATAGCCACGTCCCTGGCGCTGGAGACGGACGCCAGCCCGGAGCTTGCCCGGGAGATCGCGGATCGCGTGGAGGACAGGATAATACAGGCAAGCATGAACACCGTGACCACTTCCATAATCCGCGAACTCGTGGACCTGGAGCTGCTGGAGCGTGGGCTGGGGACCATGCACAAGAAACATTCCCACATAGGGTTGCCCATGTACGACGTGGAACAGATAATAACCAGCGCGAACAAGGAGAACTCGAACACCACCCATAACCCCGAGTCCATCAACCTGACCCTGGCAGAAGCGATCCTAAAAGAATTCGCCCTGCGCAAGGTATTCTCGGAGGATATCGCCAAGGCTCACATGGTTGGCGATATCCATCTGCATGACCTGGGATTCATCGTCAGGCCCTACTCTTACCTCGGGGATACTGTGGTGCACTGGAGGGTAAAGGGCTCTCACCTGGTTTTCACAACCACCATGGAGCAGCTGTACCATATACTGCCGCGAGAGACCAGGCCGGAGCCGACGGTGAGGATCAAATACCCCAGGACGTTGGAGATGCTGGACCGCGGTGGGAACTGGACGGAGATCAGGCGAGTGGTGAAAAAGGACCGCCTGGGAAAGCAGATGATCTTCCTGGCCACGTCGGATGGGAAGTACTGCGTAGTCACCCACGACCATCCCGTTATCACCGCGGATGACATAAAACCCGCTGCGGTAGTGCAGGTGGGAGAGGAAGTGGAGACGCTGGAAGTGGACGAGGGCAGGGCACGAGGGATGGAGGAGATCGATATCACGCATCTCGTGGAGGCCAACGCGACATCCTTCAAGTTCCGCTTTAACGCGGAGGACGTACTCGTGGCGCACCAGAGGATGCAGGAACTCGTATCCGAGGCGGCGCAGGCTTCCCCGGGGGCGGTGGCGCGCCTCCGCCCTGGCCGGGAGAGGATGGGGGTATCTTCGACCGCGGTCAGGAGCGCCAGGGTGATCATGGCGGAGCCCGTGGAGGTTCTGGACGTATATATATACGACGTGACCACGGAGAGCGGCACCCTCATCGCCAACGGGATATATTCGCACAACTGCGGCGGGCACAGCCTGGACTACATAAAGAAGTACGGTATAGCCCTGCCCAACATCACCAGCACATCGCGTCCCGCCAAGCACCCGGAGGTGCTGATAGGGCATATGGTGAAGATGGCTTCAACCCTGCAGTCGCACTATGCCGGTGCCATCGGTTGGGAGGCAGTGAACATGTTCTTCGCTCCCTACCTGGTGGGCTTGAGTTACGAACGCGTCAAGCAGCTTGCTCAGATGCTCATATATGAGTTCAACCAGCTCGCCGGCGCGAGGGGGTCGCAGGTAGTATTCACCGACTTCAACCTGTACTGGAACGTGCCCAAGCACTTCCGTGAAGCTCCTGCCATAGGTCCCGGGGGCGTTTATACCGGAAAGACATACAAGGACTATGAGAAGGAGGCTCAGACTTTCCTCAAGGCACTCTTCGAGATATATCTGGAAGGCGACGCCATGGGCAAGACCTTCGTGTTCCCCAAGCCGCTGCTTCACATCAACGACGATTTTTTCCGCACCGAGGGTTACGAGGAATTTCTCAACCTCGCCTGCGAGGTGGCTTCGAAGCAGGGCATAACCTACTTCGTGTTCGACCGCGGCGACGAGATCACCGTTTCCCAATGCTGCAGGTTGAAGCTCAAGCTCAACGAGCAGGATCTCAAGGAAGTGATGACCCCGGAAAAGATGCGCTTTACCGCACTGCAGAACATCACCATCAACCTTCCGCGCATCGCTTACAAGGCTAACGGGTCGGACGAGGTGCTTTTCCACGAACTGGAAAAGACCATACACATGATAGCCAAGGCACACATGCAGAAGAAGGAGTTCATCTCGAGCCTGCTCGATCTGGGGGTGGAGGGCCCGCTCTCCGTTCTCTGTGATGCCAAGGACGGAGAACCTTACCTCCGGCTTGAGCGCTTGACCTATCTCGTGGGGCTGCTCGGGCTGAACGAAATGGTGCAGTACCACACCGGCATGGAACTGCACGAGTCGCAGGAAGCCCTCAAGTTCGGGCTCAAGGTGGTCGCGAACATGAACCTGATCTGCAAACGCCTGGCCAAGGAATACGGCGTAAACATGGTGCTCGAGGAATCGCCGGCGGAGTCGAGCGGCTACCGGCTGGCCAGGCTGGACATGAAGTACTACCCGACCCAGTCGATACAGGTGTTGAAAGGCGGCGTGGACAACGACGAGTACTACTATACCAACAGCGTGCATCTCAACGTAGAGGCCAATATCGACTACATCGAGAGAGTGAACAAGCAAAGCCTCTTCCACCCCCTCATAGAAGCGGGCGCCATAGTACATATATGGTTGGGGGAGAGCCAGCCGGATCCGGATTCCATAAGCAACTTCGTTATGAAGACGTTTAAGAACACACAGTCGTCGCAGATAGCGTTCTCTCCCGAATTCACCGTGTGCAACGTATGCAAGCGGACCCATCGCGGGCTGCACGATAAATGCCCGACCTGCGGATCGGAAGACATCTACGGCATAACCCGCATCGTAGGGTACTTCTCCAAGATAACCACTTGGAACAAGGGCAAGGTAGGTGAGCTCAAGGAGCGCGTCAGAACGGACCTGAAAGGGGGCATGGAGCATGCAGTATCTAAAGGTTTTCGTTAAGCCGAATTGCCCGGTATGCCCGGCAGCCAAAGAGGTCGCAAGCGGCTTTCCCGCGACCGAGGTCTACGATGTCGAAGAGCCGGAAGGCCTGGCGGAGGCGGCTTTTTACAGCGTCCTCTGCACGCCATCGATAGTGGTGGTGGACGAAAGCGGGAACGAGTTGTATTCCTGGCGCTGCAGCGTGCCCAAGTCCCAAGAAGTATCGGAACAACTCGGATCATCATGTCTTACTTAAACAACATGAGGGGCCTCCTGCCTACGAGCATGCTGGACTGGCCGGGGAAGATATGCTCGGTGCTTTTCCTGGGAGGCTGCAATTTCCGCTGCCCCTACTGCCACAACGCCGAGTTGCTGGAGGAGGGAGACCCCTCGGACAGAGTCGATTGGGACGAACTTGCCGACTTCCTGAGCGAGCGCAGGGGGTGGATCGACGGGGTTTCCATAACCGGGGGTGAGCCGACCATACACGACGATCTGCCGCTTCTTTGCGAGAGGTTGCGGGAGTTGGGCATGGGGGTAAAGGTGGACAGTAATGGATCCAGGCCGAACATGCTCTCCCAGATACTCTCGAAGGGCCTGGCTGATTTCGTGGCCATGGACTTTAAAACGACCCTGGAAAAGTATTCCGATTTAGTACGCAGGCCGGTGGATTCCTCCCGCATCGCCGAATCGATAGACACGATAATCGCGAGCGGGGTCGAGCACGAGTTCCGCTGCACGGTGGTGCCGGGGCTGGTGGAGTTAGAGGACCTGGAGATAATGGCGCAGAGGCTGGCCGGCGCGGATGTGTTCGTGCTGCAGCAGTTCCGATCCGGTAACACCCTGGACCCTTCACTCTCGGACTTGAAGGGGTATCCGGATGAGATGATGCTTGAATGGGCAGACATCCTTTCGCGTTTTGTGCCCATGCAGGTAAGGGGGCTGGTAGGCGTACCCCAAGCTTGAGGTGATGGAGATTTTCGGATAACCGTATCGTGTCCTGAGTTCATGGGGGTAGCATGGGAGGGGCAGTTTTCGAGAGGAGCTCCGGGAAAAGGAATACGATGGCTCAGGCAGGTAAGGTGCTGTGCGTCAGCGAGACCATATTCCCGGAGGGCTCCCGCCACAGCGTAAACATGGTCTATAGTGGCATTCACGAGGGTGGAGGATTGAAACCCGCGCCGGAAACCAGGATGGCCGGTGGTGATTTCGTGGACTTCCGAAGGATGAAATGCGTAGGGCACGAGAGCGCTAAGGCTGCCGGTAGGACTTAGCCGCATCCAGGGAGCGCCTATCGTGAGGCAAAGGGAGGAGCGTCAGCAGAGTCTGGAAGGATGCAGATGAGCGAGGAAGACCGCGGTAAGGCCAGGGATCCTTTCGAGGAGCCCAGCCTGGCTCTAAGAGAGAGTGACGCAGGGGATATAGCGGAAAGGACCGGCATTCCGTACGAGAACGGGGAGTTCAGGCTGCAGATAATGCGCTGGGAGATGTTTATCAGCCATCCTGAGCTGGAATTCAGGTTGCCGGTTTTTCTGGACACATACGTGATCAAGCTTCTGGCCATACTCTACATGGCCAACTCAAAGGCCGTTCCCATCGCCAACCAGTGGGTTCCGTACCGCGAGCTGAAGGACGGCATGTTTTACACCAAGAGCTTCACGGATACCGTAGAGGAGAGGGTCTGCAGGCGCTTCGGAGACGATCTCGAGGGGATGCAATCCGCCTGCGAGAAGTTAGGGGGGAGGGGGGTCGACCAGGGAGACCTGGGAATGGTGATCAACACCTTCCCGCGCCTTCCGCTCCTGTTCATCATCTGGCGGGGTGACGAGGAGTTCGAAGCCAACGCGCGTATACTGTTCGACCTATCGGCAACCTCGTACCTGAACGCCTTCGAGTTGCGCATGCTCTGTGGCGAGGTGGTCAATCGCCTCATAGGTATAGCTGATGGAAGGCTGGAGGTCCCCCCTCCCGGTTGAACGGCGCGTTTTAAGCGCAATACAGGCTCATCTAGGTAATCTGTCCATTTGACCATCCTTTCGGGAATGCTTATGATAATCATAGTTAACTATTAAACGGTTAAAAGTTTACTATGGTAGGGGGTGGAGAGGGTGATCTCCAGAGTGTCGGCCATGATCCTCGGCGTTCTCTCGGAAAGGGAGAGGCATGGCTACGATCTCTTGCGAGAGATGGGGGACCGGGGCATGTTGCGCTGGGCCAGCGCCAGCAAGGTAGGCATATATAAGGCGCTGGCCCGCCTGCAGGAACAGGGATACCTGACATCCTGGACGGAACGGGATGGCAACCTGCCCGAGAAGAGAGTCTATGCGATAACCGCCGCCGGGGAGGAAGGGCTGCGGGACATGGTATATTCCCTGTGTTCGAGCAATGAGCCGATACGGCAGGATATCGCCATAGGGCTGGCTTTTATAGATCATCTGGGGCAGCAGGAAGCCAGGGAGGCTCTGCAACAGCGATGCGAATTCCTCAAGGCCCAGGAAAGGCGCCTGGGACGCGAGCGGGGATTGCTGAAAGGCCTGGCAAGCGAGATGATCCTGGATATCATGGGCCGGGAGCAGGCATCCTATCGAGAGGAATTGCGATGGCTGAAGGCTGTTATTGGTAGAATAGAGAGCGGCGGCAGGATTGCCGCGGCCAGGGGAGGGACCGGAGAAGCCGGTGAGAATCTGCAGCCGGCCCGGGAGGAAAACACCGCGCGATGAAAGACGAGAAGTCGCAAAGGATACTGGAGGAGGCGGAACAGCTGGCCTTCGAGGTCGGCTACCGACGCTTCAATATGGATGAACTGTCTCGCCGTCTGCGCATGAGCAAGAAGACCGTGTACGAATCGTTCTCCTCCAAGGACGAGCTTTTCGCGAGTGCCCTCAACCGCAGGGCGGCGAAAATACTCAAACGTTCACAGGAGATACTCGACCTGGACGAGAGCGCGATGACCAAGCTCTATCTCATGAGCAAGCACGTAGTCGATGAGGTCTCATACATCAAACCTGCGCTGATAAAGGAGGTAGAGACTTTTTTCCCCGATGTATTTGTCGTATTTGGCAGATTTTATCAGAAGATAGTGAATGCTCTCATAAGCATAATCGATCAGGGGGAAAAGAGCGGGGAGTTCCGCTCCGACGTAAACCCAGTGGTGCTCGCATACATGGTGCAGGGGATAGTCGAGCTGTCCAGTAACCCCTATTTTCTGATAGAGAGCGGCCTCAGCCTCGAGGACGTATATACCGCTTTCATGAGCATTCTCATGGAGGGCATAATCACCCCCTCATCCAGGGGGACGAGGGGGGCGCGCCAAAGTGATGGGAACGGGGAGAACGGCATAAGCCTGAAGGCCGCTCCAGGCATGCCTTGACAGAAGAATAGGGGGGTGTTTGAATAGCTTAAACGCATAAACGTATATTAGTTTTTTAGTTTCCTCACTGGAATTATCATCATGCCTTGAGGGGAAAGATAAGGACGAAGGATCCCGGTAAAAATATCCCGCGAGGTAAGACTCGGAAAGACGGTGCGTAGAAGGCGGTGTGAATATATTCTTGTTATCCTTGTGGAGTGTTCAAACCGGGGGTTGCAGGTATTAGGAAAGGCCGGGAATGGAAAGAGAAGTGAGCGAGCAGACCAGGAGGTTGATCGAGAGCGATGCGTATGCCGATAACCTGGGAGCGAGCCTGGTCGATATCGGCCCGGGGAGGGCAAAAGTATGTTTGAAGGTGCAGCCTGGACATCTGAACTTCATGGGCATGATACACGGCGGGGTTATATTCTCGCTGGCGGACGTGGCTTTCGGCGCGGCTGCCAATTCGTTCGGAACCAGGGCGATGGCGTTATCGGTGGGTATCGATTTCCTTGCCGCGGCGCCCGCAGCCGGAGAACTGACCGCAGAGGTGGTGCTGCTGAAGCGGGCGGGAAAGATGGGCTTCTACAGCATGGTGGTATGGGATGTGGAGGAGAAGGAAATAGCTCGCTGTCACGGCTGGGCTTATCATACCGGCAAACCGCTGGAAGAGTATGTATAGGAGCCGCATGACGCGGTGAACGAAAAGGGGGAGATATATGTCTCTGGAGGGTAAAGTAGCGCTGGTCACCGGGGGATCGGGAGGACTGGGGAGGGTACATGGGCTGGTTCTGGCGGAACACGGCGCCGATGTAGCCCTGGTCTATAACAGCAACGAGGCGAAGGCGAACCAGGTGGTGGAGGAGATAGAGGCAAAGGGCCGCCGGGCCATGGCGGTCAGGATAAACCTGGCAGATGAAAAAAGCGTCCAGGAGGGAGTGGAAAAGGTAGCGCATGAACTGGCCACGGTGGATATACTGGTGAATAACGCGGCCGCAGGCATAGTCAGGGCTATCACCATCACAGACATGAGCAAGGAAGACTGGGATGCGGATGTCGGGGTAAACCTCACGGGCCCATTCCTGCTCATAAAAGCGGTTTTCCCGGGCATGGCGGAAAAGGGATGGGGAAGGATAATCAACGTCTCTTCCGTCACCGGCACCATGGGAGGATTCGGTCAGTGCAGTTACGCCGCCACCAAGGCCGGGCTCCTGGGGCTGACCAGAACTGTAGCGCTGGAGGGTGCCCGCAAGAACATAACCTGCAACGCGGTGGTGCTGGGGGTTTTCGATGCCGGTAGTTTCTACGAGGTGGCCGAGCCCTTCCGGGAGCGTATCATCAAGAGGGTGGCCATGCGCCGCTCCGGTGACCCCAGGGAGCTTTCCGAGGTCATCTCCTTTCTGGCCTCGGAGGAAGCAAGCTTCGTTACCGGTGAAGCGATCGAGGTAAGCGGCGGCATCGGCCTGTTTACGTTCTAGGACAGGGAACCGCGAGCCCGAAGATCCGACGGCAGGAGAACAGGCGCTGCGGTGGATGCGTGATTAGAGACACGGGAAGAAGGAAAGCGACTGGCTGAAAAGCGGATTTAACTACGGAGGGTGAGAGATGGGATTTAATCTGACGCCGGAACAGGAGGCGCTGCGTAAGGAGATAAGGAAGCTGGCAGAGGAGAAGGTCAAACCCCGCGCGGCGGAGATCGACAGCTCCGGAGAGTACCCGTGGGACATACAGCAACTGCTCTCATCCCAGGGCCTGATGGGATACGCGGTTCCGGAGGAGTACGGGGGCTCGGGCGCCGACCTGCTATCCTGCTGCATAGTGGGGGAGGAACTGGCGCGGGTATGCGGCACAACGTCGCTTATCTTCGTGGTGCAGAAACTCGCCGTTTATCCCATCGTTGTCGCAGGCTCCGAAGAGACCAAGCGGAAATACCTTCCGGATACCGCATCGGGAGAGAAGCTGGCGGCTTTCTGCCTGACCGAGAGGGATTCCGGCTCCGATGCCGCGGCCACCAAGACCATAGCCCGCCGCGATGGAGACGAATACGTGATCAACGGGCAGAAATGCTTCATAACCAATGGAGGCCTTGCGAAAGTGCATTCCGTATTCTGCATGACCGATCCCGAGAAAGGGTACCATGGTATAAGCGCTTTCTGCGTCGGCGAAGAAGAGGGCCTCAGCAGGGGGGAGATCGAGGATAAGATGGGCCTGCGCGGGGCCCAGGTCGCGGAGATGCATTTCGACGATTGCCGCGTCGCAGCGGAGAACAGGCTGGGAGAAGAGGGCAGCGGCTTCGTTACCGCCATGAAAACCCTCGACAACTCGCGGCCCCTAGTGGGCGCCCAGGCACTGGGACTTGCCCAGGGGGCACTGGAGTGCGCCGTAGACTGGGCACGGGAGCGCAGGTCGTTCGGAAAACCGATAGGGCTGCTGCAGGGAGTGGGCTTCATGCTGGCGGATATGGCCACGGAGGTGGAGGCGTCGCGACTCCTGGTTTACAGGTCGGCATCCATGGCAGACAACAAGGACCCCCAGCTCTCGAGCTATTCGGCCATGGCCAAGATGAAGGCATCCGATACGGCCATGCGCGTGACCACCGATGCCGTGCAGGTTATGGGCGGTTACGGATACATGAAGGACTACCCCGCGGAACGCATGATGCGTGACGCCAAGATAACCCAGATATACGAGGGCACGAACCAGATACAGCGCCTGGTCATATCGAGGTCGCTGCTCAAGGGATAGATCGCGCATGCAGGTGTCGCCGTAAAGGGGAAGGCGGGGGCCGGAAAGACCGCTCTGAAGCGGAGCGGGGCTGGTCTGCGAGAGCGGGACCGGTATCGTCACGGCCATAGCGCCGGGTAGTCGTGAGCGATGCTCGACTAGAGGGGATGATGCAGATGGAAGACAGCGAAAAGATCAGGCAAGAACTGGAGGATTGGCGCAAGGAGAAAGAGGGGTGGCCGGAGCGCGAGGGCGAGTTTGTGAGCGATGCCGGTATCGAGTTGAAGGACCTGTATACGCCGCTGGATACCGAGGGCATTGATTACCTGAAGGACGTGGGTTTTCCCGGCAGACCGCCGTTCGTCCGCGGTGTTTATCCCACCATGTACAGGGGAAGATTCTGGACCATCCGCATGTTCTCGGGCCACGGCACTCCGGAGGAGACCAACGAGCGCTGGAAGATGCTCTACGGGGAGGGGGAGACGGGCTTCTCGGCTGCGGTGGATTCCCTGACCTTCTCGGGGGTGGACCCCGACCAGGACGTACATGGCGCCGCCCACGAAGTGGGCAAGGAAGGCGTGCCGCTGTATTCCATACGGGGCGTGGAGGCCCTGGCCAGAGACCTGCCGCTGGACAAGATGAGCGTGGCCCTGGTGGTGGAACCCATGACCTCGGCGGCCATCACCTCCATGTACTTCAACGTCCTCAAATCGCGTGGTATGCGCAAGGAGCAATTCTCCGGGACCACCCAGAACGATATCCTCACCATGACCATAGGTTACATCCCCTGGGGCTCCCTCAGGCCGGCAGACCTTCTCAAACTGGCATGCGACCTCATCGAATACTGCACCGCAATGGGCGAGGCGCCGCGCTGGAACCCCATAAATTTCACCACCTACAACTACCGCGAGGGAGGTATAGACGCCGTACAGGAGATAGCCATGGGGCTGGCGAACGCCGTCGCCCACATAGATGAGCTGCTCAGGCGGGGGTGGAAGATAGACGATTTCGTGCACCGCCTGGCCTTTCACCTCTCGGCGCACCGCGATTTTTTCGAGGAGATAGCCAAGTACCGCGCGGCGCGTAAGCTCTGGTACAGGCTGATGAAGGAGCGCTACCAGCCGGAAAACCCCGATGCCTATCGCTTCCGCTTTCACGTACAGACCGCCGGCTGCTCTCTCACCGCCCAGCAGCCCATGCTCAATATTATCCGTACCGCGTACCAGGCCCTGGAGGCCGTGCTGGGAGGAACCCAATCCCTGCACACCAACTCGTTCGACGAGGCCATATGCCTGCCGTCGGAGGAATCGGTGCGGCTCGCGGTGCGCACACAGGAGCTGATCCAGGAGGAGACCGGCGTGGGTTCGGTAGTGGATCCCCTGGCTGGCTCATATTACCTGGAGGCGCTTACCAGCGAATTAGAGCAACGTATCTGGGATTATTTCATGCGCATCGAGGAGATGGGCGGAGTGGTGGAGGCCCTGAACACGGGCTGGCTGTTCAACGAGATGAGCAAGGCCTTCAACAAGCGACGGCGCGATCAGGAGAGTGGCAAGGAAAGCGTGGTCGGGCTGAACTGCTACACGATCGAGGGTGAAGAGCTCACGCCCCCCTTCCGCACCAATCCCGAGGCGGCCGAGATCGAGAAACGAAGGCTGGCCGACCTCAGGAAGGAAAGGGATGGGGTAAAGGTCAAAGACCTGCTCGACCAGTTGAGGGGAGTTTGTGAAAGGCGCGAAAACGTCCTGCCGGTGGTCACAGAGCTCACCGCGGCAGGAGCGTCGCTGGGGGAGATAACGGGCGTGTACCGCGAGATCTGGGGCATCTGGCAGTTGCCATTCGTAGCATAGGAAGGAGGGTGGGCACATGGAGAAAAAGATAAGGGTGCTGCTCTTCAAGCCGGGACTGGACGGACACTGGCGCGGTGTTATGACCGTTTCCAAAGCCCTGTCCGAGGCGGGGATGGAGACCATCTTTTTCGGGTTTAAGACGGTGGCGGGAGTGGTTGAGGCGGCCATACAGGAGGACGTGGACGTCATAGGTTTTTCGGTCCATTCCGGCGCTCACCTGGAGTGGAGCAGGGAGCTTGTGGGGGAGCTGGAGGCGCAAGGGGCGCGGGAGGACTTCCTTCTGCTCGTAGGGGGGGTGTTCCCGGAACAGGATCACGACGAGCTGCGCAGCATAGGTATGGACGGAGTTTTTGGCCCGGGGACGGTAACCAAGGATATAATCGATTTTATCGAGGAGGGACTCGCGGAAAGGAAAAAGGTCTGACGGATCCGGAACGGAGATGTATGCAGCAAACGGTTAAGTGCGGTTCGGAAATCAGTCAGTATTACAACCGTCAGGTGCGGAACCATTTAAGGAGGTCGGGCGATGCCAGGTAAGAGAAAGATAGGAAGAGGAGTAGCTATCATTGGGGCGGGGATGTCAAATTTCGGCATGTTCCCGGACAAGGATTCCAAGGACGTGTTCGCGGAGGCCTTCAGCGAGATGCTGGCCAATGTCGACAAGGGATTCGATCCCGCTGATATTCAGGCCGGCTGGATCGGCAACTTCAGCAACGATTTCTTCGTGCACCAGGCGCATTGGGGTCCCATTATAGCGGACCTTACGGGTCTTGCCCCCAAGGCCATGACCAGGACCGAGGGAGCATGCGCCTCCAGCACGCTGGCGATGAGAGACGGCCTCATGGCCATAGCCTCGGGAATGTACGACATCGTCCTCGCCGGCGGAGTGGAGGAGATGTCCAAGTGCACCACGGAGGAGGTCACGGAAGGGCTTGCGCTGGCCACGTCCCCCTACGAGGGAGAAGCGGGTTATACCTTCCCCGGCGTCTTCGGGGCGCTTGCCACCGCCTACTTTCACAAGTACGGGGCGGGGCGGGAGCATCTTATGAACATAACCATAAAGAGCCACGAAAGCGCCCCGCTGAACCCCAAGGCCCAGTTCAAGCAGACAATTCCCGAACTCATGCAGGCCAGGAAAGAAAGGGCGGAGAAGAAGGGACAACCGGTTCCGGAATGGGCGGACGAGAAGGAGGCCCTGTGGGATCCGAGCTTCAACCCGCCGGTGGCCTGGCCCATGCACCTGTATGACTGCTGCCCCATAAGCGACGGCGCCAGCTGTGTGCTCCTGGTCGCCGAGGAGCTCGCCAAGAGCTTCACGGACGATCCCATATACGTGGTGGGGTTCGGCCAGGGCAGCGGCAGGGGCTTGCATGTATGTCCCAGCCTGACCTCGTTCGAGGCGAACAAGAACGCCGCCGCGGAAGCCTACGGCATGTCGGGCCTGAAGCCTAAGGACATCCAGTTCGCGGAGGTCCACGATTGCTTCAGCATAGCCGAGCTCATCCATATCGAGGACCTCGGTTTCTTCGAGGCGGGGGAGGGATACAAAGCCATAGCCAACGGAGAGACGAGAAGAGACGGGCGCATGCCCATCAACACCTCGGGGGGGTTGAAATGCAAAGGACACCCCGTAGGGGCAACGGGTACGGCCCAGATGTTCGAGATATGGAAGCAGCTGAGGGGAGAAGCGGGGGAGAGACAGATCAAAGGCAGGGACCTGCATATAGCGGCAACCCAGAACCTGGGGGGCACCGGCGGCACCTGCACTTTCACCATATTCGAAAGGAGGTAGGGCGATGGAAGAGCGTCCTATCAGCGACATCACTTATCGGCAGTTTCTCAGCGAAGGCAAGTTCATGGGCACGAAGTGCAGAAAATGCGGCCGGCTATACGTCCCCCCCAGGCATTTCTGCCTTGATTGCCGCAGCGACGACATGGAGTGGCACGAGATGGTCGGGGAAGGCGAATTGGCCGCTTTTACCTGTATCTTCGTAGCCCCGCCCTACATGGTGGAGATGGGTT
>CAYWXM010000015.1:0-28077 GCA_964462595.1 uncultured Actinomycetota bacterium | reverse complement strand
CAGCCCAGAGAAGCAGAGCAAGAAGCAGTATATTTCAAGTAGATTTATTTATGAGTCAACGAATAGGCTTTCGAGTAGATTTATTATTGACGCAACGGGGCCATGCACATCAAACCCGCCCTTGCAGGAAACGTCACGAAACAACACGTGCCTACAAGTTTAAAAGTAATCTCAAGGGGAACATCTATTATCGTCAATAAGATAAAAAGCCGCCGGGACGGGCAGGAGGTGAGGCGAGTGAACAAAAACAATGACGTCATAAAGCTCCGCCTTCCGGCCGAGCACTTCTCGCGGCAACTCATAAG
The DNA here is from genome assembly GCA_964462595.1 of uncultured Actinomycetota bacterium. Lineage (GTDB taxonomy): Bacteria > Actinomycetota > Geothermincolia > Geothermincolales > RBG-13-55-18 > SURF-21. The sequence continues at coordinate 27,772 of CAYWXM010000015.1, read as the reverse complement.
GCTTGCGGTTTACCTCGTGGCCAGCCGCATGGACTTCGACCTCTCCGAATTGGAAGACCTGCGTATAGCAGTTGACGAAGCCAGCAACTACGCCATCATCCATTCCCCTTCGGACGCCATCCTCCATGTTGAAATAGAGCCCGTGAAGGAGTACCTTGAAATCGTTCTATCTTCGCAGTTGGCAGAAAACGGTGAATCGCGTTCGGTAATGCCCGAGTCCTTCAGCAGGATGATCATGGAGTCCGTGGTCGACGCGGTCGATCTCAAAAGGGATGAGGAGGCCTACCGAATCTCCCTGAGAAAGCAGCGTCCCGCATGACGGGTCTTACCGTACGCTCCCTCCCGCAAGGAGAGAGTCCGTGACTGGAGACGAAGAACGGCGGCAGGAACGAAGGCAACATATCAAGGAGCTCTTTCAAACCCTGAGGGAGACCGGGGATCAGGAAGTGCGCGACGAGTTGATCTCCATGAACATCCACCTCGTCGAATACCTGGCGCGCAAGTTCTCCAACCGGGGTGAGCCTATCGAGGATCTCCTGCAGGTAGGGTATATCGGCCTTATCAAAGCTATCGACCGTTACGACCTGGACCGCGGGGTGGAGTTCAGCACCTATGCCACCCCCACCATCGTGGGCGAGCTGAAGCGGTACTTCCGGGATAAGGGATGGGCTATACGTATCCCGCGTCGCCTGCAGATGCGCGACCACGAACTCAACCAGGCCGTAGATCTACTGACCCAGGAGCTGCATCGCTCGCCCAACCTGCGTGAGGTGGCCGAGTATTTACGGATCAGCCTGGAGGAAGTAGTGGAAATACTGGAAAGCTCCTATGCCGCCAATTACCTCAGCCTGGACAACATCTACACCAACAGCTCCGAGGACCACGGCTTCTGTCTCATGGACTACCTGGGCGGAGAGGACGACGAGTTCTCGCTCGCCGAGGATCGGGATACGCTGGCCAAGCTCCTGTCGATGCTCACCGAGCGGGAACAAAAGGTCATTTACATGCGCTTTTTCCGCGGCATGACCCAGATAGAGATAGCGCACAAGCTGGACATATCCCAGATGCACGTCTCACGGCTGCTACGAAAAATCCTGGAGAAGCTGCGCGGCGAGATCGACCTGGAGGATTTCTGATCTGGATTCCTCTCAGTCCTCCCCCCAGAGGTTCAGGGCTTGCTCCCCGCCCTGCAGCGGGGCTACCTTCTCCGCGGGAAGCATGCCGGCAAGCATCGCTGCATTGCGGGGGGCTTTGCCCCGATAGTGGTTGTTGAAGATAGCATAGGTGCGTCGTGCCTCGTCATCCAGACGCAGCAGGCCGGGCACCCACTCCGAGAGTTCCTCCTCGTTGTAAAGATAATCGTATCTCTCCCATGACTGCCGTTTGCGGTCCCACCAGGTCTCGTAATTACGCCCGTGGAAGCGCACGTATCCTATATCGCCGGAAAGGATCACGTGTGGCTTAACCAGGCCTTTCAACCGGGGCTCGTCGACGCAACAAAAGCCCATGGAAAGCTCGCGCAGCAGTTCCAGGGTCTCGTCGCCTATCCACTCCTCGTTACGGAATTCGACCACGATATCCTGGGAAGGCATATGCTCCCGGAAAATACGCAGGTAATCGCGGTTGCGCTCGCTGTTCTTGAAGCCCCAGGGGAATTGCGCCAGCACGCAAGCCAGTTTTCCGTGGTCCTCCATGGGCCGTAGAACTTCCCGGAAGAACTCGAAATCCGCGTCATTGTCCTTGTATGCATGGGTCAGCCCCTTGTACGCCTTGATGATGAACTGAAAATCGGGGGCCATCCTCCTGGCCATGGAGAGGATGCTCTTGGGGGAGGGAAGGGCATGCCAGGTGCTGTTCACCTCCACCACCGGAAAACGGGAGGAATAGTATTCCAGCATGTATTTTTTATCCTGTTTCTCGGGGTAAAAAGCCCCCTTCCAGTCCTCGTAGCTGAACCCCGCCGTACCGATGAAGATCACTATACCTCCCTTTTTGTAAAGCATATCTTAACCGACCCTGGTTTTTCATCCCCCGCGGACCTGCGATCTTTACGATGTAGCTCTATGGTTATGCTCGCTGCAGGAGCAGGGGGCCCGATAAGGTATGCGCCCCCGCCTTCCTCGACGGGCATATCCACGAGGCAGAGCATCCTGGCCGCTCCACAGGTCGGTAACGCAAAACCCCCGCCGCTCGAGGCCGCAGCAGGGGTCTTGAGGTAACTTTTCTATAGCTTCAGTTCTCGAGTATCTTCACATCGTCAATCGCGATATCCACGTAGCTGTAGGCAACCCTCTCGTCTACATTGCGGCGGTTTTTGAAACGGAAAAGGAAGACGGTTGGATAAACTCCCTCTACGATGCCCTCTTTCTCTTCCCAGTGCGTTTTGGGCTTGGATTCCTTTACGGAGATACGGACGACCTGACCTACCAGGTTACGCATGGTTTCCATTATGTCTGATATGCTCGCGTTTTCTATCCCGGTCGGCTTCATACTGGCTACCACCTCGACTTTTCCCTAAGATTAGCAGGAATTTATAATTCTATCACTATCTTACCTGCATATCCACCTTTTCTCAATTTGAGACGAAAAATGCGGTAATCGTGTTCCGCCATTTTTGCCCTCGATCTTTCCTATTTGTTCGCTGGCAGCAACCGGTTTCCCTTCACGTTTACGTAAAGATATGAGAAAAAGCCTATCAAGCGCGGCTTCGACCGCATGGTTTAACCGGGATGCGGCTCCCTGATATATTGCCGGCATAAAGTGGGTAAACCGCTCGTTACGGCCGCAGGCGGCCTTGGAATATCGGGAATCAGGTGGGGTCAACGCCGGCATCCATTCGCGTCGAAAACCCGCCTTCCCGGGGGCTGGCAGGCCGTAATCCATGCTCAGGGTGCTTTTTGCCTGCCGCGACTGGCCGCTTGAGCGTCTTCGCTAATCCTCGAGCCCCTGTAACAGCTCGATCGCGTCTTCCAGGTCATCCACGGCGAACAGCTCGAGGTCGGTGGAGAAGCCCTCCAGTTCATCCTGGTTTTCCACCGGGTATATGAACGCTTCGGCCCCGTCCCTTTCGGCGGCCCTGATCTTGAAGGTGAGTCCACCAATAGGCCCCACGTCGCCATCCAGAGCGATCTCTCCCGTACCGGCGATCTTCTTGCCCAGGGTGAGATCGTTCGGGGTCAATGCGTTCACCAGCGAGAGGGTCATCATCAGGCCGGCCGACGGCCCCTTTACCTCTTCCAGGTCCCACTCCACTTCCACGCCGGCGGTATAGGTGAAATACTCCCGGAAGGAGATACCGATTATCGACCTCCCCAGTTCCTGTTCGTAAACGGGCTGCAACTCCACTTCCCTTGTTCCCTCCTCCAGCAGTCTGGTGAGGTCCGGCCGCTGCGCCACCCCCTCCTCCACTTCCTCGCCGATATCGGTGGCCATATCCTCATCTATCTCTCTGACCTGCAGCGATATCGTTTCTCCCTCCGGCGTGGAGCCCACTATTTCGGTGAAGCGATCGGCGTTCTGCACCGGCTCGCCGTTAACGGCCACGATGACATCCCCGGGGTCGATCTCCCCGTAGGCCGGATAGCCTGGCGCGACCGCGGCCACGAACAGCCCTGTCTCCGTTACCTCCACGGGCACACCCGTCTGCCGCAATCCGGCCACCACGGCAGTGTCCTGGCTGAGAAAAGTGATGACGATATCCGCGATGTCCTGGTTTTCCGAATCCAGCTCATCTCCCAGGTAATCCCGGACCTTCATCAGCTCAAAGCTGTCCTCGAAAAGAGCGAGAAGGTGATAGGCGAGGCGGGATTCCTGCAGGGATACCGCGGTGAGCATCAGTTCCCCCTGCGAGTCGTAGGTTTCGGCGCCCTCCACCGTCAGCTCTTCCTGCAGATCGAAAGAGGGACCGGGGCTCTCCAGAAGAAAACCAGTGGGCACAAACATCAGCATGAAGACCAGCGGGGCCAGGAGCGAGACGAGGAGCTTGATGAGCGAGCTGCCGAACCCATCCGGCCTGGTGGTCATCTTCGGCGGTATCCCTTCAGCAGGATACCATCGCCCGGTATCTTGCGGTATCCGGCCCGCTCGCGGCTTATGCTTCACAGGACCACGTCAGCCTTCCTGCCGCATTTAGAGCAGGCACCGTCCTTTATCCCCACGACGGATGCCCCATAGCCCCTGCGGGATATGAGCATGTTCCCACACTGCGGGCAGTAGGTGTTCGAATCGTCCGCCACCACGTTTCCTACATAAACGTAGTAGAGCTTCTTCCGGGCGATCTCCCGAGCACGCAAGAGGGAGGAGAGCGGTGTAGGTTCGATGGTCATCCTGTACGCTGGGAAATAAGCCGAGAAATGCAGCGGCACTTCCGGCCCCAGTCCCGCCACGAAATCTACGAGCTGGCCGAAGAGCTCGTCGGAGTCGTTCAGGGTGGGTATGACCAGGTTGGTGATCTCCAGGTGTATGCCGGCCTCCTTCGCCGCCTGGCAGGTAGCGAGAACCGGCTCCAGCCTGGATTTGCATATCTTGCGGTAAAATTCCGGGGCCATGGACTTGATGTCGATGTTCATGGCGTCGATCAACGGGGCCAGTTGCGCCAGGGGTTCCTGGTTTATGAAACCGTTGGTTACCAGGACGTTCGCCAGTCCGGCCTCGTGCGCCAGGCGCGCGCACTCCAGCACGAACTCGTACCAGATAGTGGGCTCGTTATAGGTATAGGCGATGCCCATCGACTTGTGGGCAACGGCCTCGTCCACCGCCTCCCGAGCGGTTATCTCCGTGGTAGCGGCGTCGGGCTGCAGCATGTGCCAGTTCTGGCAGTGGTCGCAGTCCTGGTTACATCCCCGCGTGCCGAGGGAATAGATCATGGCGCCGGGATGGAAATGGTAAAGGGGCTTCTTCTCTATGGGGTCCATGCCCTTGGCCATGGCGCGGTTGTATATCTCCGTATAGAGAACGCCATCGATATTTATCCGTACCTTGCAGATGCCCCTCTTGCCGTCGGCGATCACGCAATCGTGCGGGCAGAGCCGGCAGTGTACCTTCCCGCCCTCGAGCTTTTCGTAGTACAGCGCTTCTTTCATCTTCCCCTCCTGTCCTATATCCTATTCTACCCCAAGCGGGGGCCGGCACCTCACCCTTAGCGCATGTAATCCGGGTTGCGGGCATCGCCGCGCATATCATCACTGGGAAAATGCAAAAGCGATAGTATTCCTTCCCCGCCTCCGGCAAGGCGCCGATGCCTCCCGTTTCCAGGTCCCCATTAAACCCACATGCTGCTTTGGGTGAAAAACCGGAAGATGTGTGTATATGGGCGGAAACGGCAACCGGGTGGCTGGCCCGATCATATAAGGTTGATGACGAGGTGGGAGAGGCCCCCGAGCAGCAGCGCCAGGGCTACCGTTGATCCCGTGATGGCCATGGAGTCCCTCACGCCGAGCTCCCTCCACAATACGGCCAGGGTAGCCACGCAGGGGATATATATCGAGCATACCAGGGAGAAGGTGAATATCTGGCCTTTGCTCATGAAATCCAGGAGGCTCGAGTCCTCGCTTATTCCCGGGATGGCCTGGGCCGCCAGCACCAGCAGCAGGGCCAGCGCCAGCTCCTTGCGCAGGAAGGCGACGATTAAGGCCAGCAGGGCCACGGCGGGGATGCCCAGCCACCACTCCGCCAGGGGCTTCAAGGGATCGGTCAACTCCATTATCCAACCGCTCTCATAGAGCAAACCCAGCAGGAAGCTGCCCGCCACGATAAGGGGTGAGGCTATGAAGAAAAAGTCCTTCAGCCTCAACCAGGTCTTCTTGAGCACGTTGGCAGCCGACGGGGTACGGAACGGGAACATCTCCATAACCAGCCCCGCGGATTCTCCCGGCATGATCTTGTTGAGAAAGAGGCCCGCCACGATGACGATGATAAAGAGGATGAGGAAGAGCAGCAGGGCCTGCACCACCCCGACGTAACGCGATACTCCCCCCATGATCACCGCGACGCGCGCGCTGCAGGGTATGAGGACGATGAGCACGCAGGCGATAACCCTCTCGCGCCGGGTGGAGAGCACCCTGGTGCCCATGACCGCCGGCACGTTGCAGCCCACGGCGGAGATAAGCGGGATGACCGCCCTGCCGTGCAAGCCCAGCCGGTGCATGAAACGGTCGGTGAGAAAGGCCACGGAATTGAGATAGCCGCTGTCCTCGAGAAATCCCAGGATCAGGTAGAAGACAAGGAGGTAAGGCAGGGCGATCTCCAGCACCGCGCCCACGCCGTCCACCGCCCAGGCAAGCGACCTCGCCAGGGTGCCCACGCCGAATAGCGCCTCTATCCCATCGCTCAGTGGCCCGCCGATAAAGGTATCCCATAACTCGGAGAAGAGCTCCGCCAGGGCGCCTCCCCCCCAGAAGATGGCCACGAAAACCAGCCCCATCACCACCAGCAGTATGGGGATCCCCGTCTTGAACGAGGTGGTATATTCCCACATCCTCTCGCCCAGCCGTGGGCGATCGTATTCGCGCCGCTCCTGCACGTTGGAGGCGATACTACCGGCTATGCCATGTCGTTCGCGCGCGATTATCAGCGCCATCTTCTCGCCGTAATCGTTTTCGATATCTTTGGTGATCAGGTCGCGGTAGGCGATAAGCTCGCTGTCCTTCGTCTCGTCCTCGAGTATGCGGGTGAACTCCTCATCGTCCTCGAGCAGCAGGATGGCCAGCGCGCGATAGGAAAGGTCGTAAGGCGCCCCCTCCAGCTCTTCCTCCAGGCGCCGCGCCATCTTGCGCACGCAATCCTCTATGCCGGCGGCATAGGAGAAGGGCATGGTGAGATATTCCTCCCTGCTCTGCGCGACCTCCAGCGCCTGTTGCATGAGTTCGTCGAGGCCGTCTCCGCGGATGCCCACGGTCGGTACCACCGGGGTTCCCAGGAACTCCGACAGCAGCTCTACGTCGGTGTGGCTACCCGCCTTTTCCGCCTGGTCGACCAGGTTCAGCGCCGCCACGACCGGGCACCCCATGTCGAGGAACTGCAGCAGCATGTAGAGGTTGCGCGCCAGGTTATTGGCGTCGATGATCACGATCACCACGTCCGGCCGGCCCCGCAGCACGCCGAGTCGGGCCGCCAGCTGGTCCTCGGAAACCGCACCCAACGCATAGGTGCCGGGAAGGTCCACGACACCTATCTTACGGCCGTCCATCTCGGTAGTGCCGTAGTTGAGTTCCACGGTCATGCCGGGGTAGTTGGCGGTCATCACCCCCATGCCGGTAATACGGTTGAAGATGGTGGATTTGCCGACGTTGGGGTTGCCCGCGAGAGCGAACACGTACTCCGTCTTGGCTCGGATCTTTTCGAGTTGCTCCAGGCGTTCCGCTTTCATGGATTACCGCTTTTTACCCATGCGGCGCTGCCCGTGCCGTCTCGGTCCCTGCCTTTTTCTGGCGTAGATCTTTGAAGCCACCTCACGCCCCAGGGCGTACTGAGTGTCCCCGATCTTCACCAGCATGGGGCCTCCGAAGGGAGCGACCTCCTTGACCTCTATGTCCACGTCCGGCATCAACCCCAGAGATGCCAGGTATTGCAGCAGGTGAGGCTCTTCCTCCTCCACCCTGGCGATGCGACACTTCTCGTCCGCCCGCATATCGCAAAGGCGCTGGATGTCGTCATCCTCCTTGATGTTGCCGTCCTGGTCGGGGATAGGATATCCGTGGGGGCAGGTCTCCGGGTTGCCCAGCATCTCCGCCAGCTTCTCCTCCACCTCGGGCGAGATGGCGTGCTCCAGCCTGCTGGCCTCGCGATGTGCCAGTTCCCAATCCAGCCCCAGCACGTCGGTGAGGAAACGCTCCGAGAGGCGGTGCCGCCTCACCAGGGTCTTTGCCACCCTCAAGCCCTTGGGGGTAAGGCTTATCACGCGCCTGGCACGGCCTTCCCCCCTGCCCTTGCCGCCTCCCCTGCCCGCGCCGCCATAACGCACGAAACCCTCCGCCTCCATGCGGTGCAGCATGTCCAGGACGGTAGGTGGTGTAACGCCGAGATGCTCCGCGAGCCTGGTGGGCGTAGGGGGTTCCTTGTCGCAGTCCATCTTGAACAAAGCCTCCAGGTATTCCTCCATCTTCTCGGTGAGCATCTCCACACCTTCTTCGGGCCGTATTAGACAAAATATTAGATTGATCTAAAGTTATACGAACGATGTAGCTAAATCAAGGAAGGTGATCATACGCTGCCAGGCTGGGTCCGCATCCGCACGGGTTTGTCTCTCCCGCATTGCCGTTTAGAAAACGCTAGAATAATACTCACTATGAGGCGAGAACGCTGATTTTATTTTGGAGGGAGGCATTCATGTATGATCCATTTGACCTCGGCGGCAGGGTAGCGGTGGTGAGCGGGGCCGGGCGTGGAATCGGCAAGGCCATCGCCCTGGCGCTGGCCCGGGCGGGGGCAGACGTGACGGTCTTCAGCCGCACAGAGGAGCAGTTCCGCGCCACCGCCGCGGAGATAGAGAAACTGGGTCGGAAAGCTCTGGGGCTCAAGGTCGACGTGAGCAAAGCCGCAGACGTAAAGTCCATGGTCAGCGCGGTGATGGAGGAGTTCGGGCGCCTGGATATCATGGTCAGCAACGCGGGCCTCAACCCCATCTATTGCCGCATGGAGCAGGTCGAGGAAACCGATTACGACCTCATCATGGAGGTGAACGTCAAGGGGGTCTACCTGTGCTCCAAGCATGTCATACCGGTTATGAAGGAGCAGGGCAAAGGGTGCATCATAAACGTGGCCTCTGCGGCGGGGCTGGTGGCGCTGTACAAGTGCGCTCCCTACTCGGCCAGCAAGGGTGCGGTGGTGCAGCTTACCAGGACCATGGCCGTGGAGCTGGCTCCCTTCAATATCAGGGTAAACGCTCTCTGCCCCGGTTTCGCGACCACGGACATGACCGATGAGCTGTTGGAGCACCCCCGCGAGGGGGAGAGGATACTCTCCCGCATACCCATGGGAAGGGTGGCCGAGCCGGAGGAGATGGCGCCCGCCGCCGTTTTCCTGGCCTCCGATGCCTCATCATACGTGACCGGCGCCACGCTCTGCGTGGACGGAGGCTGGACCTGCTGGTAGCGGCCCTCAGTCGATCGAGACGAGCTCGTACTCGCGGCTTCCCAGGCCCATCTCCTCGGCATAGGCAAGCTGCTCTTTCCAGTCCAGGGCGGGGTACAGCTCCGCGAACACGTCTCGTCCCGCCGCCTCGTTGACGAGGTCGAGGCTCGCCTGCTCGACGGCAACGATGTCCCGGCTGGCGACTATGCCTATGTCATCGACCACCGGAGCGTCGCTGAAGTCCCAGCAATCGCAGGCAGGGGTCACGCGCAGCAGGAAATTGATGAAGATGCTCTTGTCTTCCTTGCCCTTGAGTACCCCCATGGTGTATTCGACGATCTTACGCTGGATCTTGCTCAGGTCGTCCACCATGCGCGCCGCGATGGCCCCCTCGAAACACATGACCGTGCATTCCCCGCAGCCAATACACTTGGAGTGGTCGATGAACGCGGCTTTTTTATCTCCCGTTTCCCTGATGGAGATGGCCCCGGCGGGACACCAGCGGATGCATTGCGCGCAGGCCGTGCATCTCTCCACGTTGACCTCCGGCTTGATATCCGAATGCATCTGCTGCTTTCCGCCCCTGCTCCCCAGGCCCATGCCCACGTTCTTGATGGCGCTGCCGAAGGCGGTGAGCTCGTGCCCAGTGAGATGCGAGACGATGACCAGGGCATCCGCGTGCACCGCCGCGGCGGAGATCTTCACCTTGTCGAAGAATTTGCCCTTTATCGCTATCTCCACGAAATCGTGGCCCTTGAGGCCGTCGGCTATGATCACGGGAGCTCCCAGCGACTCCTGGGTGAAACCGTGAGAGGACGCGGTGAGCAGGTGATTGATGGCGTTGGCCCTGCTTCCCACGTAAAGGGTGTTCGCATCGGTGACGAATGGCTTGCCCCCCAGCTTCTTCACCTCCAACGCCAGGCGCCGCAGGTACATCACCGGAACGAAGGCCGTGCTTCCCGCCTCGCCCAGGTGGGTCTTGATGGCCACCAGATCCCTGCGTCCGACCACCTCGGCCAGCCCGGCTCTCTCGGCAAGCTCCGCGAGCTTCTGCACCATGCCCCGGTGCGGCCTGCAGCGCGTGTTGGTCAGAAATACTTCCGACATGGCTGTTCTCCCTCCGTACAATCCCTGTTACCACGGTATCCTGCGTGTTCATGCCCAGCAATATTCCGTTTCAGAGCCCTGAAGATAGGCCAGGATGATCCAGGCCCTTATGATATTACACGTATTTCGTGATTTGGAACCCCGCAGGCACCTCGGCCGGCGCGGGAGCCGGAAATGCCGGGGGCTTCAGTCGACGTAGCCGCGCTTGCGCAGTTCTCCTACGGCCTTGCGTGCCTCGTTGCGCACCACGGGGTCGGGATCGTCGAGGTAGGAACGGACGAGCTCCACCACCTCCGGCCCCCCGATCTCCCCCAGGGCATAGCATGCCGCTGCCTTGGCCCGGGGATGGACTGCGCGCCGGCGCAGGGAGAAGACCTTCTTACGCAGCAGGTCCGAGAGGGGGGCGATGGCCTTCTCCGGGCCCAGCCGGGCCAGGGCCAGGCATGCCGCCTCTTCCACCCGCGGATTCTCCTCCCCTCCACCCAGGGTCTTACCCTGCAGGATGCCCAGAAGCGCATCCACGGAGCGGGGATCGTCTATGGTCCCCAGCCCCCTCACCGCCTCGCGCCTCACCTCCGGCTCTTCGTCGCCCAGGGCCTTCAGAAAGTGGCTGAGCAGGGTCGGATCGCCGGGTGACATCCTGGCCATGGACCGCGCCGCCCGAGCCCTCACCGCCGGCAGCGGGTTGGCCTCCACGGATCTCACCAGGGCCAGGGCGGCGTTTCCGCCCATCTGCTCCAGCAGGCTCAAGACCCTTAGATAGACCTCTTCCCGGGCATTGCTTTCCAGGATCTCAGAGAGCTGGGCGAGCATTGACTCGCCGAAGGAGGAGCATAACACGGCAAGTTCGGGTGTGACCTTGATATCGCCCTCCCCCTTCAGGTGATCCGCGATCTCCACGGCGGACAGGGACTGTTCCATATACGGCAAGATCCTTGCGGCGAGCTTCCTCATCCTCTCCTCTTCACCGTAGAGGGAATCCGCCAGCGGCCTTCCCACGTCCCAGGGGTTCAAGGAGTACAGCGCGGCTATGGCTGCCTGCCTCACCCTCGCGTCACCATCGGACTCCGCGTTGGCCATCATCACCTCGCAGGCTTCAGAGAAAGCCTCCGTCCTTCCCTCCGTGAAGAGGTCGTTGGCGATGCATCCGAGAAGATCCATTAGAGCCACCTTGACCTCCGGGTTATACTCCGCGACCAGAAGGGAAGCCAGCTCGCTCAAGCGGTCCAGGACCTCCGCCTGGTGGCCCCGCTCCTTGAAGTCGAGGTGCATGTGCTTGAGGAAAGAACAGGCACGCAGGCGGAAATCGGGCCTCTCGCTCACCAGGTTGCGGGAGGTAGCCTCGATTATCCTGCTGGTGATGTCCTTTTCCCCCATGTCCAGCAGCTTTTCCGCCACCGCGATCACCTCGTCGTCTCCCAGCCCCTCCAGCGGCCGCAGGGAACCGGAGGCGCGGATATCCGCCACTATGGCATAGGTGCGCATCTCCACTCCCGCCTGGGGGTGATTCCTGGTCAACTCGGCGATAAGGCCGGACTCGCGCAGGCGCCGCGTTATCTCGGGATGGTATGAGGGGTCGCCCTCGCTGTAGAGATCGGCGACGATCTCGTTGAGCACCGAGGAGATATCCTCGTAGTCCTGCCGGTTTATACTGTCCCGCTGCGCAAGGAGGTTTTCGTATTTCTCGATTATCTGATCGGTCAAAAGGAGCATGTCCTCCCCATCCAGCGAGGAGACGATCTCCTTGCGCATGCGTGGATCCCTGACTGCCTGCGGTGCCTCATCGGACAGCACATCGACCAGCGTCACGGGGTCCAGGGCTGCCATTATGTTGACCATCTCCTGGCTGAGGTTATCCTTCAGATCCCCGTCGGCGAGATGCTCGACCACCCCATACATGCGGTCCACGGTATCCCGGATAAGGCGCGCCTTATCGGCTCCAAGCGCTCCTCCCGAATTCTCGAAACCACTGATGATAGAGGCGAAAGCGGCGTTTATCCTCTCGGGATCGGACATCAGTTCCGATACGTCTTCCCTTGACGCCTCCAGCGTGGAGGCGTTTCCCACCAGGTAACGCACGAAGACCTCGTCTCGCAGCAGGTCCATGGCCTCTCCGCCGGGACCCTGCGCCGGCATGGCGGATATATCCTGGTCCTTGCTCAGGGAGACATATATCTTCTCGTCCACCTTGATACGCTCGATACCCTGCTCCTCCATCATGTCGCCGAGGCTGCCCTCCATCGTGCGGTCGGCGCGTTTACGGCTGAAGACATCCAGAAAGACGCGCAGTTCCTCGTCTTTCAGCCCACGCTCAAAGGTGATGCTGCGCACTTCCCACATCGCCAGGTCCTTGAGAAAGGCGACGGTATTGGGGCGTGACTGGTCCCTCTCGTCGAGGGAGAGCTCGTTGATGAGCAGTTTTCCTTCCAGCTCGCAGAAGGTTATGCTTCCCCAGGCCGCCAGCGCCTGCTGCATGTCCTCCATCGCCCTCTGCACCGAGCCCTCGACTATATCGGAGGTGGGCGGATAAAGGTGGAAGTTGACCATGGCCGCGTGCAACGAGCTGAGGATGGACATCGACTGGTCAGCCAGGTCGGGCTTATCCTCCGTGCTTCCCGGCATCGGAGGTCCATCGCTCATTGTCTATCCTCCTTTGGTTACGTCCTCTACCCCGCTTCTACGTTCCACGCGGACATTCCTTCACGTCCCTTTTACTGCTAGATTATCGCCTAAAACGCAAAAAACCTTGAAATAAACCGACGATCTTGCGGTGCCGCCGCCATCATACCGTACCTGCCGTTAAGTCTGGCATTGCGTACTTTATATCCATGATTCGCCATGAGCAGCGCTTTCAATCCCCCTGAGGAAGTCCGCGGCCTGCTCAACCTTCCCTTACCGCCAGCGCGAGAACCGCCATCGCCGCCACGGCCAGCCCGGCGCCGAGCAGAAAGGCGTACCGGGGACCTGCCGTGTCCCACAGCAAGCCCATGAGCAGGCTGGCAGGCAGAACTGTAATGCTGATGGTGAAATTGAATATCCCGAAGGCCCTGCCCCTCAGGTCCGCCGGCACGAGGTCGGCCACGAAAGCCTTGAGCACCGCTTCGGTAACATAGTAGAAGCCATAGGCCACGAAGAGCATCCAGATCCAAGAAGGTCCGGTCAGGAAGGCGAAGCCGGCATAGGTCAGGACGTAAATGGCCCAACCGGCCAGGATGACTTTTTTCCTTCCCAGGCGGTCGGACAGGATCCCGCCCTGTATCGACACCGCGGCCTTTACAACGTGCAACACTCCCCACAGGGCTGGGAGCAGGGCAAGCGAGAAACCTCCCCCCTGGCGCGCGCGCAGCAGCAGAAAGGCATCGCTGGAATTGCCCATGGTGAAGATGAAGGTCGCGAGCAGCAGCCACTTGAAGCGGCGGTTAAACGGCTTTAGCGTCAGCCTGAGCCGCTCGGCAGGGGATTCGCCCTGGAGGCGGATGACGCCTTTCTCCCTGATGCCCCAGACAAGCAGCATCACCCCCAGCATTATAGGGATAAAGGCGATGGCGAAGACCTCCCTGTAGCCGAGCGAAAAGGCGGTGATCAGTATGGACGCCAGTGCGGCCCCGAGGAGGGCGCCGCTATGGTCCATCGAGCGATGATACCCGAAGGCCCTGCCCCTTTCGTTGGCATCACACGAATCCGCGATAAGCGCGTCGCGGGGGGCGGTGCGCACCCCCTTCCCCACGCGATTGCAGAACCATGCCGCGGCGGCCTGCCACGGAGCGGTGACCAGGGCCAGGGAGCCACGTGAAAGCCCGGAGATCAAATAACCCCCGACTACCAGGCTTTTCCTGCGCTGGAGACGGTCGGAGATCCAGCCGGAGAACAGGTTGAGAAGGCTGGCTATGGAATCGGCGAGGCCTTCTATCAGGCCCAGAAACCAGGCCCCCGCGCCCAGGAACTCGGTGATAAAGGTGGGGAGCAACGGATATACCATCTCGGATGATAGGTCGTTGAAAAAGCTCACCAGGCCCAGGACGAAGACGTTGCGCGAAAGCCCGAAGGGGCTGCTCTTTTCCTCTTCGCACTCGATCTCCTCAGGCTCTTTCATATACTCCGTATCCCCCGATGACGGCCCTTTCCCCTTCGCACATGCACGGCAAAAATGCACAGGACGTCATTTTCTGATAATTTACATCCATCACGTTATCACAGCAACAGGAGCAGCACTTGCGAAAAAAGATCATCGGGACCTGTTTTCCGTCTCTGGCCTATCGCGACTACCGCTCTCTGCTCCCGGTTCCTGGGAACGGAGGTCTTAATTGCCAACGGTCATCTTGAAGGACGCGAAGGTTACCTACGAAGAAAGGGGAAAAGGGAGGCCGGTAATCCTCCTGCACGGCTGGAACAGCTCGCGCAAGCAGTGGATGCTCAACATGAAGGCGATGGCTCCGGGTTTCCGCGCTATCGCCCCCGACCTGCCGGGATTCGGCGAGTCGGATGAAAGCGGCTTTCCGTATACCCTGGATGGAATGGCCGCGTTCGTGGAGGAATTCAGGCAAGCGCTGCACCTGCCCTCGATCTGTCTCGTGGGCCACTCCATGGGCGGCTGTATAGCGATCCGGTATACCACCCTGCACCCGGAGAAAGTAGACAGGCTGGCGCTTGTCTCTACTCCTACCCGCACGGTGAGCATGGGCTTGCGCCTGCTCGTGCCCGGAGCGGAGCACCTCATCTCGAGCACCTATCGCTTCCGCAGCGAAGGCCTGCTGAAGTGGATGTTCTACCGCGGCCTGTACCAACCCGAGTACCAGGACCTGGATTTCGTGCACGCCAACGTCAAGGCGAGCAGCCTTGCGACCAGGCGAGCCTTGAGCCACTCTATACGCTTGTTGCGCAAGATGGACCTCTCCAGCGAACTGCGCGGTATAGGTCGGCCCACCCTGATCGTCTTCGGAGACAAGGACAAGAGCGTCAACCCCAGGGAGGCGCTGCGCCAGCGCGACCTGCTCGCCTTCCCTTATATGACCGTGCTTACCGCCTGCGCACATTGCCCACCCTACGAACGCCCGGAGCTCTTCAACACCGTGCTGTTTGATTTCCTGAAAGCCGAAGGCCTTGAGAGGCGGGACTGAGCGCCTGCTTGCGAGCGGCCAAGGATTCCTGCGGCGCCTGAGACCGCGGACATGCTCGCAGCGGCCGCACATGGACGACAATCACGATAGGATCCCGCGATGGCTGCGCTTGAAGGCTGACGGGACCGCTGAAAAGTATGGGCCGGCCGCTATCGCGCCGGTGTATCCGGAGGGCTATCGCCTGCTGTGTTTTCCTCCAGCCCTTCCTCGTCTTCCTTTCGCTTGAAGGGATCGAGGAAATCGGTGAATACGGCTTCGCAGGGATTGCCGTAGGCGACCAGGAGGCGTTTGCTCGCCGGCAGCATGATGATCGAACATGTGGTGGAGAGATAAGGCCCGTGCCGGCATATGGTGTTGTCGTCGCCTCGCCCGCTCTCTCCGTGATCGCTGAAGATCCCCAGCATGTCTTTCATGGCGACCGTCTCCATAGTGGAGAAAAGCTGCTCCGCCCTGCTGTAGCGCAGCTCGCTCGATTCGTGTACCCGCACACCGCGCATCGCTTTCACGTTCTTGCTGGTGTAATAGGCGTTGCGGGGAATATCGTAGGAGCTCATCTCGCGGCATTTGTAATGGTTGGTATTGACGAGTGTTCCGTCCTGCGGCCTCCGCACCCCGCTGAAGTTCGAGGACAGCTCCACGGTCGCCATATCCCCCGAGGCATCGGCCACCAGCAGCAGGGCTCCTCCCGACCTCTTTCCGGCTCTCAGGAATTCGATGGCTTCCCTGGTGGTACTACAGTTTTCCAACGCCTCCTGCACCAGCATGGATACGGGCACGTTGACGTTGGGCATGTCGGTGCCATAGCCGTAGTTGCAGCTTATGCACAAACCGTGCTCGTTGAGACCGTCATGGCATCCCGCGAGGGGTGCGGTGGTCACGTTCAGACTCGAAGACGCCTCCGCCGGCTGGCACATGCGGCTTATATAGTAAGGCTGAAAGAATGGGGGGTAATCGAAGTTCTTCATCACTATCGGCTCTCCCAGGGCGCTTTTTTCGGCGCCCACCGCCGCTGCCGTACACGCGCCAAGCCGGTAGTTGGTCTGGGCTATCATGAGCTCTGCCGCAAGGGCCAGAAAGAGTATCGGCTCCTCTATATCCGCCCCCTTGGCTATGCCCTCCATGCGCGCCTTCTGTCGCGGATAATACTCGGAGACGTCGCTCCACATCTCACCTACCGCCCTGCGCACGGCCATGGTGACATATACCTTAAAAGGTACCAGGGCGGGTTTCTCCAGATGGAAGACCTCCAGGTTGTGGAGGTTCTCCAGGAGATGGCGGATGGCTTCCCCGGCATGCAGACCCTGCTGATAGCCCATTTCATAATGGTCGCCGCTCAACTCGAAGAGGCGGACCTGCCGTTTACCGAGTGTTGTCCCCTCCCCGAAGGTAGTCCCGAACTCAAGCGGATCAAGCATTTTCCCCCTTTGCAGGCCGGCATATCAATTCCCTCGAATATATTAACCCATATGATTCTCCCCGGAAAAGCGCTCCCTTCCTCCCGCATGTCCAATGCTTCCAGGAGGGGAACCAAGTATAATCGAGACAACAGCAGGTTGAAACGGGGGGTAGGAGATGGGCGGAAAAAAAGCCCCGCAGCTGGCACGGTTTCAAGGCTCCCTTCTCGGCCTCGCGGTGGGCGACGCCCTCGGGATGCCGGTGGAAGGCACACGCGCCTCCGATATATCGGAGAGGCTGGGCAGGGTGCGTGATTTCATGGACGCACCATGGCGATTGCTCAAGGCGGGACAATGGACGGATGACACCAAGATGATGCTCTGCCACGCACGCAGCATCGCCAGGTGCGGACGCTTCGAAGCCGAGGACACCGCCCGCGAGTTCGTCGCCTGGTTCGAGTCCAACGACTGGAGGGGTATCGGTGGCGCCACGTACGATTCCATGCGCAACCTGGTAGATGGTATCTCGCCCCGCGAAAGCGGGATGAAAGGGGAGATGGCCGCGGGCAACGGCGCGGCCATGCGCATCGCTCCCATCGGGCTTGTCGACTGCCTCGATCTGGATAAAATGCATGGCGATTGCCGCGATGCGGCCGCCATCACCCATGACAATCCAGAGGCGATAGCGGGAAGCCAGGCCGTCGCCTATGCCGTGGCCCGGGCGGCACGGGGCGACCTCGACCCTGCTTCCCTCATCCCGGATACTGCCGGTTTCATCGGCCCCTGCGCGGTCGCGGAGCGCCTGGGCATGGCCGCGCGTTTCATCGAGACCGGCATGGAGATCGAGGAAGCGCTGGCAAGGCTGGGCACCAGCGGATACGTTGTGGAGACCGTGGCCAGCGTCTTTTTCTGCTTTCTGCGCACCCCGGGCGATTTCGAGGAGACGGTCTCCCGCGCGGTGGGAGGCGGCCTGGACGCGGACACCACCGGCGCGGTTGCCGGCGCGATAAGCGGCGCCTACAACGGCCTCGAGCCCATCCCCGCGCGATGGCGGGAAGGCGTGGAGGGCGCCGGCGAGATCCTGGACCTTGCCGCGAGCATATTCGCTCTCTTCTAGCCGTACATGGGGTCAGGTCTTGTTTTTTGCATACCGCAGTATGTATACCATATTATACCATATGACTTGCCCTTGAGCGGGTATTAGTCCTCCAGCTATGCAAAGATTATCTGTACTGATCAAAACCTGACCCCACATCGGACCCGTATTGTGATATCGCCTTGCTGGACAACGCTGCTTTCGATTCTCCGATTCGTCTGGTCCTGTTTATATCTCATGGGATGCATAATAGCCCGTGGTAAAAGAAATGGGATACAATGTTGACATCGGGGCATTATCGCTAAGGAGGTGGACCACATGGAGACACCTGAGATCGAGTTCCTTCTTTACCTGTTGACCCAGTACCTGAGCTTCGCCTCGATCGATCCTGCAAACACCACGGTCGAGGAACTGCTGACGAATATCGACATAAACTTGACGCCCATAGGCGGAGGCTAATCGGCAGGGGTCCTGTTTTCGCCTGAAACCCGGTTATGCTTCCCCGCAAGCCAGGGGCGCCTGGGACTTATCTTGCCTACTGCAGGAAATATCTCTGCGGGTCGAAGATCCTCACGTCGTAGAGCTCGTCGCGCCCTGGCGGCTCCACCAGGCGCAGATCGCGCGCCGCGTCGATCTCCCAGCCGCATTGCGAGCTTATCTTCTCCACCGCTTCCCGCCCGTCCGCGCCGGTTTGCGGGAAATAAGCGGTGAGCATGAATTCATCCTCGCCGGGAGGTTTCTCGAAAACCCCCATGGTGGTCACCAGGGTACGGACCTTATGACCGGGCGCGGTTATATACGATACCCTGTCCGGAGTGCGCATCCTGTCCTGGGGCATGGTCACCAGCACCTCGTGCGCGCCCAGCGCCACGTCGCAGGCGCCGCCCGAGCCCACCAGGAAAAGGTTCAGCTCCGGCACCTTGGTGGAGTTTATGTTGCCGAAACGGTCCACCTGGCCCGCACCCAGAACGCCGATGGCGCGGTTGCTTTTCGCGCCCACCATCGAGCCCAGGACCGTGAGTACGTCCGTGAGCATACTGCATGTATGCATGTTGCGGAAATTGAAGATGAAAGGGTCGCCGGGGCGCGGCGTGTAGCCGAAAAACCCGACCTCGGCCATGAGCTCGACCCCGTAGTCATTACGGCGCAGATCGTACCAGGCTTTCCATGCCGCCAGGTTGGAAGCCCCGATGCCGGCCAGCAAAGTGCTGTAGCCTCCAGCCTGGACGCGCCGCTCGAGCATGCGCGCGGCCTCGATGACCATCATCTCCGTGGGGTTATATTCCATATCCCGCCTGATGGAACTCGCGCGCGTGGCCAGTTCCGACTCCCAGGAATCCGAGGCCGAGCGCCCCTTGAGAAACCATATCTTCTCGAAACCGACCTTGCGCATGTAGCCGTCGTGATCGTCCACGCCGGTGAGCCATTCACCCACCCATGCCTCCATGGCCGCCGGGTCCTTGCAGGCCTCGCGCAACTCCAGCATGAACTCCTCGTCCTCGGCGTAAGCGTCGAATTCCTCGAGGCCCTGGTTGGATATGCCCGAAGGGTGAACTCCCATGGTTACCGGGCATACCGCCCGTACCAGATACCCGGGTATCTTCACGAAATGGGGATAACGCCGCAGGAAGCCCGTGTCCACGACCTTCTCCACCGTCACCAGCGTGCCTTCCCTGGCGGCGAAAGCGGCGTGCACGTTCTCGGCATAAGGGGGTGCCAGCAGCACGTTGCCGGACCGGTCGGCCGCCCAGGCGTGGATTATGGTGAGGTCGGGACGCAGGGCGCGCACCATGCCCGTCTTGCCCCCATCCGGGGTATCCACCACGCAGAAGTCTCCCGCGTTCTCCTCCTGCATCGTGCTGCCCGTGATGGAATGGGTCGGCATCCACTCCACTCCCAGCGCCCCCGCCAGCAGGCGCTGCGGCAGGGTGAGCACGGTCCAGTTCTCTATCTCCAGGCGACCCTCGCTGAAGGCCTCCTGGTATATGCGGTTGGGTCCCGGAAAGGGGTAGGAATCGCCGCAAAAGGTGGTGATAAGCTTGCGCGCCAGCCCGCCGTAGACGAAAAGCACCATGTTGGCGACAAAACCGAGGGAGGATATGACGAACTCCGTGTCCTGGCCCCAGAAACGGCGGCATATCTCGTAGATGGCGGCGCTGGGGCGCATGTATGCGTGGGCGACGTGGAAATGCATGCCCGGCCTGACGAGGGAGGCGACGGCTTCCCGCAGGTCCATGACCTTGTTCTGCGGGCTCTCTTTCCCGGCCACTTCCAGTTTGTCCCCAACCCTGCCGTCAAACACGCCAAACACGGCTCATCACCTCGATTTATGCACAATACCGGAGCGGATTTTCTGCTATACTATATCACATTGTCAGCCGCGGAAATCTCCGTTAACAGCGGCAAATCACGCTGCTCGGGGACGGGGGCCGACCGGATGCCCCCGCTTATTGTCGTGAATTAAGATCGTATTGCGTCATGGTTGAGAGGGGATGAGGTCTTTGCTCAAGAAAGTGCTTACACCGCAGAGGATTGGTGACCTGGTGCTGCGCAACCGCATCGTAATGACCGCCATGCACCTGAATTTTACCCCGGACGGGAGGGTGAACGACCGCATCGTCGCCTTCTACGAGGAGAGGTCGCGGGGCGGGGCTGGCATGATCATCGTCGGCGGATGCACCATCAACGATGTCTCCGGCCCCACCTGGATGCTCAACATGAGCGACGATTCCTGCGTGGAAGGCCATGCCGTAATGGCGGATGCCATAAGAAAGCACGGGGCGGCGGCAGCCTGCCAGCTCTATCACGCCGGACGCTATTCCCATTCCGTCGGCATCGGGGGAAAGAAAGCCGTGGCCCCCTCGCCGGTCACCTCCCGCTTCACCAAGGAGGAACCGAGGCAGATGACCCTCGATGATATCGAGCAGACCAAGAGCGACTACGCGGAGGCCTCTCGCCGGGTAAAGGAGGCCGGCTATAACCTCGTGGAGGTGCTGGCTTGCACCGGTTACCTCATCCCGCAGTTCTTCTCGCCCACCATAAACCTGCGCAGCGACGAGTACGGCGGCTCCATGGAAAATCGCATGCGGTTTGGGCTGGAGGTCGCCGACGCCGTGCGCGCGGCGGTGGGCCCGGATTTCCCGGTGAGCTTCCGCATAGACGGGCACGATTACATGGAAGGCGGGAACACCAATCGGGAGTGGTCGATTTTCGCCGCCGAGCTGGAAAGACGCGGCGTGGACGTGATAAACGTGACCGGAGGATGGCACGAGACCAGGGTGCCCCAGCTCCCCATGATGGTACCCCGCGCCGGGCTTGCCTACCTGGCCGCCGGCGTAAAGCAAAAGGTCGGCATCCCCGTCATCGCCTCCAACCGCATCAACGACATCTTCGTGGCCGACGAGATACTGCGCATGGGCATGGCCGACCTGGTTACCATGGCCCGCGCCCTCATTGCCGACCCCTATCTCGCCGTAAAGGCTTACGAGGGCAAGTACGAGTTGATCACCCACTGTATCGGCTGCAACCAGGGATGTTTCGATCATGTCTTCTACCTGCAGCCAGTTACCTGTACCGTAAACCCCCGTGCCGGCCGCGAGCTGGAGTACAAGTCCGAGGCGGTGGTCAAGCCCAAGCGCGTGGCGGTGGTGGGAGGAGGCCCGGCGGGCATGAAGGCCGCCATCACCGCGGCTGAGCGCGGGCACGAGGTGAGCCTTTTCGAGAAGAGCGACATCCTGGGCGGACAGCTCAACCTGGCCGCCATCCCCCCCGGCCGCGAGGAGTTCTGGACCGCGGCTGAGGACCTCGAGGTGCAACTGGACGATGCGGGCGTGGAGCTGAACCTCGAGGTAGAGGCCACGGCGGACCTGCTCGCAAGCGGTGGATACGACAGCGTGGTGGTGGCTACCGGAGCGGTCCAGGCCGTCCCCCCCATCCCGGGAATAGACGGGCCGAACGTGGTCATGGCCTGGGATGTCCTGGAGGGGCGAGAGGACCCCGCGGGAGACAACATCGTGATCATCGGCGGCGGCGCCGTGGGCTCAGAGACGGCCATGTACGTGGCGAGCATCGGCACCATCTCCGCCGACACGCTCTACTACCTGTTCACCAACGGGGCCGAGGACATGGAGACCCTGAAGGAGCTGTGCAGCCGCGGCATCAAGAAGGTCACCGTGGTGGAGATGCTGGACAAGGTGTGCCGCGACATCGGTATATCAACCCGCTGGGCCATCCTGCAGGACATGCGCCACCTGGGCATCGACATGCGTTCCAACGCCATCGCCAAGCGCATCGAAGAGGACCGTGTGGTGGTGGAGACAGGGGGCGTGGAGGAGGAGATCCCCGCCGACACGGTGATCATCGCAGCCGGTTCCTGCCCGGACAACGAGCTGTACGAGGAACTCAAAAGCAAGGGGATGGAGGTCTTCCTGGTGGGTGACGCCAAGCAGGCCCGCAAGGCCATCGAGGCCATCCAGGAGGGTTACGAGGCAGGCCTGCAGGTATAGGCGGCCGCCCCCCCTTGAAGCTTTGCTTCCCCCGTAATGGGTAGGTTTCTTACGCATGCGTACACGGCAGATGGAGACAGGTTTTGGAAAGGCGACAAAGCAAGGTGCGCAGGAGACGGCCGAACAGGCGCTTCTAGAGATAGCCGTAACGCTCCAGCGTCTTGCGGGCGATGCGCACCAGTTCCGCGATGAGTTCATCCATCTCGAAACCCTTTTCCACCACCAGGTCGAGCATCTCTTTTTGGCGTTCGCTAAGGTTCCCGGCCTTGCCCTTGCCCACCGTGCTCGCGTAGGAGATCATCACCGTGAGAGGTGAGCGCAGGTCATGAGACATGGTCGCCCGTATCTTTTCCAGCGTCTCCAGCGCTTCGAGCACATCTTCCGGAATAGCTGCCGAAGGGATCCCGCCTCCTTCTTTTCCATCCCCGGATGCAACGGTATCCTCCCTGCCCCGGGAGATGAACGCCCGCACCTCTCGGGGGAAGACTTCGGCATCGACCGGTTTTTTTAAAAAGCCGTCGAAGCTCGCATACACGTTTGCCCTCTCCTCCTCCTTGATGGACGCGCTCAACGCCACGACGGGCACTCCCTGCAATGCTGGTATCGTGCGTAAACGCTCCACTACGGCACGCCCGTCCATGCCGGGCATGTGCAGGTCCAGAAGGATGAGGTCGGGCACCCTCTCGCGGGCAAGCTCTATCCCGGCCTCCGGGTTGCCGGTAGCCATGACCTCGCAGCCTTCCACCGTCAGGAGATGGCAGACGACTTCGCGCTCCACGGCGCTGTCGTCGATATACAGCACGGTAACTTTCCTTTTATCGGGTTCCACTTTCGCTCCCCTTCTCCATCAGACTAATAATCGGTATACCGCATCCCCGGCATTAACCGCATTGATATGCTTCCTTTTGCTCATGAGCCTGGTTGAATTATAATTCACGCAGTAGCGGGACGATTAAAAGAGGTGTTTTTCTTGGAAATAGTCAGTTTCAGCGACTACGGTTTCGGCAGCAACACTTACCTCGCGGTGAACGAAGAGGCCGGGGAGGCCGTGCTCATCGACGCCGGGGCTGCAGCCTCCCAGATACTCGATCACCTGGAGGCGAACGGCCTGAAGCTGGTGGCCGTGCTTCTCACTCACGGACATCCGGACCACCTGTTGAGCCTCAACGAGGTGGCGGAAGCCACCGGGGCTCCCTGCTACATGCACGGCGAGGACGCCAAGTTGCTCGAGTTTATCCCGCCCATGCTCCTGAACATGATGGGGCTGGACCGCCTGGAGCTGCCGGATGAGTTCCTGCCCCTGGAGGACGGGCAGGAGCTGGAGCTGGCGGGGATGAAGTTCAAGGTGCTCCATACGCCGGGCCACTCCGCAGGCAGTGTATGTTTCCTGTTAGAAGACGCTCTCTTTGCCGGCGACCTGATCTTCAGGGGTTCTATCGGGCGCACCGATTTCCCCGGGGGCTCCATGGAAACCCTGCTCCAGTCGGTGAAGGACAAGGTCTTCACCCTTCCCGGCGATACACGTATCCTGCCGGGCCACATGGAGCCCACGGTGGTGGGGTGGGAAAAACGTACCAACCCCTTCCTCATCGGTTTCTAGGCGTCCGGTTTCCCTCGATCCCGGGATAGCCGATAAAGATCTTTCCGCAGCCAGGGTACACAAAGGCAGCCGCCCTGCCGGGATACTCTTTTTCGGGGGGAAGGCCCAGGAAGCGGTTTTCTCAGAATCAGTCCCCACCGTTTACGTAACATCGCGAGAATCGCAGCATCAAGACCCTCGCTTTCTAACCCCCTGGTTTTTCCACAAGGACAATCGCCCGCAAGTGTGTAAAGAATCTAACGAAAATCGCTTCGTTCCGGGCAAGGGCAGCCGTTCTGCCGGCGCCCGCGATAGTAAGACGGGAGAGTAACGATTATGGGCGTGCAGCGGCGGATTATTACGGCCCTGATCTCGCTGATGATACTCCTCATCCTTGCCCCCATCGGATATATGATCATAGAGGGCATGGGCTATAACGAGGCCTTTTACATGACCGTGATCACCGTTTTCACGGTGGGTTTCGCGGAGGTCGAACCCCTTACGACCGCGGGCCGGTACTTCACGGTCTTCATAATCTTCATCGGGGTTTTCAACCTCTTTTTCCTCATATCCAGCCTGATAAGATACACTTTCAGGGAGGCCTTCAGGGATACTTTCGGGAGGAGAAGAATGGACCTGAGGATAAAAAGACTGAAAGGCCATTACGTCGTCTGTGGATACGGCCGCGTGGGGGAGGTGGTGGTGGATACCATGAAGGAGGCCGGCGTGCACTTCGTGGTGATAGAGAAAGACCTGGCGAGGATCGCGGATGCGATCGACCACGGCTATCTCCACGTGTTGGGAGATGCGACCGACACCGAGACCCTGAAGCAGGCGGGGGTGGACAGGGCCAAGGGTTTGGTGTGCGCCCTGGAGAACGACGCGGATAACCTCTTCACGGCCCTCTCGGCGCGTACCTTGAACGAGGACATCAGCATCGTATCCAGGTGCGTGAACAAGGACTCCGAGGAGAAACTGCTCTACGCGGGAGCCGACCGAGTTATCTCCCCGTACGTGATCAGCGGACGCCGCATGGCCACGTTCCTGCTCAGGCCCGTCGTCTTCGACTACCTCGACCTGGTCGTACATGGTTCCTCGCTTGAATACCGCCTGGAGGAACTGGTGGTCAAGCCGGGCTCGAGCATCGCCGGAAAGACCATGGGGGAACTGGACATAAAGGCGCGCACGGGGACGCTGGTGCTGGCTATCCGCAAGGCCGAGGGCTCGGATTTCAACACCAACCCGGACAGGAATACTCTGATCGAGGAATGGGATCTGCTGGTAGCCCTGGGCACGGAAAAAGACCTCGCCGAGCTGGAGAAGATGGTTGAGAGTTGAGGGTGGGTTCCAGGAGAATATGGCCGCATACCGAGATCCAGGAGGTTGACCTTGAGCGATATGGCACTTATTTCCGAGCTTGCGACCGCGGCGACGACCAAGATGGTACTGCTGGTCATGGACGGCTTGGGGGGCCTCCCCCACCCGGACAGCGGCCTCACCGAGCTGGAGGCGGCGCGCACCCCCAATCTCGACGCGCTGGCGCGGGAGTCCGCCTGCGGCCTCATGCACTCCATATCCCGAGGGGTAACTCCCGGGAGCGGCCCGGCGCACATGTCGCTATTCGGGTACGATCCCGTGCGTTTCGAGGTTGGCAGGGGCGTCCTGTCAGCACTGGGAGTAGGGATGGAACTCGGCCCGGATGACCTCGCCGCGCGCGTGAATTTCTGCACCGTGGAAGGCGGGGTGATCACCGACCGCCGCGCCGGCAGGATATCCACCGAGACCAACACCCTGCTGTGCGAGAAGCTGTCTGGAATACGGCAGCAGGGGGTAGTGGTCGAGATACGGCCGGAGAAGGAACACCGAGCCGCCCTGGTTTTCCACGGCGAGGGTCTCTCCGAGCTCGTCACGGATACCGACCCCCAGCGCACGGGGCTGGCGCCCTTGCGCTGCGAAGCCATACCGGAGGGCGGGGAGGCGGCCGAGCGCACCGCAGCGCTCGTCAACGCCTACCTGGACAAGGCGGCAGAGGCGCTGGCAGGAGAGCATCCGGCCAATATGATCCTCACCCGTGGTTTCGCCAAGCTGCCGGACATCCCCCACATTACCGATCTCTACTCCATGCGTGCCGGCGCGGTCGCCACCTATCCCATGTACCGCGCGGTGGCCAAACTGGTGGGCATGGATATCATCGAGACCGGTGCGACTTTTTCCGACCAGATCGACGCGCTCCATGGCGCCTGGGAAGGTTACGACTTCTTCTTCGTCCATTACAAGTACACGGACAGCCGCGGCGAGGATGCGGATTACGACGCCAAGGTTACCTGCATCGAGGAGGTGGATGGGATAATACCCCGCCTCTTGGGATTGAAACCGGACGTTCTCGCGGTAACGGGCGATCACTCGACGCCCGCCATCCTCGGGGGTCACAGCTGGCATCCCTCACCTCTGCTGCTGCGCTCCCACTGGGAGAGATGTGACGGGGTGGAGGCGTTCGGTGAAACCGCCTGCCTGCGCGGAGCCCTGGGCATCTTCCCCGCTACGGACCTCATGCCCCTCATGCTGGCCAACGCCCAGCGTCTCAACAAGTTCGGCGCCTAACCGTCAATGGGGTCAGGTCTTGTTTTTTGCATACTCCGGTATGCGGAAGATTATCTTACTTATGCTCGTTTATATCCAGCATGTTTATATAGTTTACCATATTATGGCATGCAAAAAACAAGACCTGACCCCGTCCTCTATCCTTCGCCTATCTTCTTGGCGATGCGGCTGACAACCGAGTAATGAAGCCCCAGGAAGCTGCCAATCTCCTTCAGCTTGTACTCATATTTACAAAATGCTTTGTAGATGCCCATATCACGATCGTTGCCAGAGAAGATATTCTCGAGCGTGGGCCTGTCGGCCAAACGCTCTCTTTTAGGAACTTCGTCGCTTATCTCACCCATCAACCTGGCCATCGAAACCTCTATGGGCGTATCTCCGCCCGTTAATATACCGCCGCGAGCGTCGGAAAGCGGAGACTCCTTTCCGATCCCTCCACTGACAAATGCAACATATTGCCTGCAGGCCAACTCCCTGTCTCCCGAGAAGAAGCAGAGCACCCGATCTGGATCAAAGAAGGAAGGGGGCTTATTAATACCAACCGTAAAACAAAAGGAAGACCATCTCCAATCCTCCGGGGTAGCGATAATTCCGGCCCTTACAGGATTCAGGACTACGTAGCGAGCTACGGTCAGCAGACGTTCCTCATCTTTAATCAGGACTACGGCAAATCGTCCCTGAAACAAGTGTCCCACTCTTTCGTGACGTTTATTGAAGTACTGCGCATAGATGCCGTTTAACTGACGCATCCCTCTAGACAGGTTGGCCTTAGGGGTCCTTACCAGGAGATGATAATGGTTGCCCATGAGACAGTATGCATATACCACCCAGGTATATTGCTCCACCACCTTTGAAAGAAGCTTGATAAAGACGAAACGATCCTGGTCATCGCCATATAACGCAGCCTTCTCGTTCCCCCGAGAAGTGACGTGGTAGAGGGCGTTCTCGAACTGGATTCTTAGAGGTCTTGCCATCATATCGCCGTGAAGATCTGCCGACTCGGTTTAACAGCAACCAATCCCACTGCTCTGAATCTCTGATAGAGATGCATGCCTCGATATCATATGTTCTTCATATATAAGTTAATTAAGTCTACTATATTATAAATTATTATCTTATTAGTCGCAACAGGGTGCTGTTTATTCCTAAACGGGTATATTCGATATTGCTGGGGTCAGGTTTTGCTTTTTATATTTTGAACGTAAGGTAACCGTTGTAAAGCACCTGTTCACAGGGCCGTGTTTACCAATATATACCTTAACATACCGGAGTATGCAAAAAACAAGACCTGACCCCTTTTACTT
>CAYWXM010000014.1:0-89008 GCA_964462595.1 uncultured Actinomycetota bacterium | reverse complement strand
AGGCGTGGAGCTGCGCTACGGCATCAACCCGAACCGCATGACCTCGCTGGAGAGGGACGTCATCCAGATGGAGGCGGATATCAAGGCCGCGCGCCTGCTTACCTGGAGAGCGATTTGGATGCTCGACAACGGCCTGCGCAACGACCTGCAGTCGTCCATCGCCAAGGCCAAGGCCGGCCTGGCGGTGACCCGCATCACCCAGAAGGCGGTGGAATTGATGGGGCCCCTGGGCTATTCGAGGGAGCTGCTGCTGGAGAAGTGGATGCGCGACTCCAAGATAAACGACATCTTCGAGGGCACGGGGCAGATACAGCTGCTCATAACCGCGAGGCGCTTACTTGGTTTCGGGCGAGACCAGCTGAAGTAGGACGGACTGGATACCGTGGGCCGGGGAAACCCGGCCCGTTTCTTTTTGGCCATGGAATCCATCCGATACGAAAGCGAGCGGCAGGGATCTGAGGACAGCATCCACTTATGCATATGTTTGTGATATTTACCAGAGATATTATGCCTGGTAAAGATGTCTCATCTTAATATGCGCCACCGCGCGGCAGGATTGCGTACACCTGCAAAGTCTTCGTTTCTTTCTGTGGCTCTATGAGTATTCTCAACTCGCCTGCCCTCAGGCGCCAGTCCCCTTTTAATTCTCCGGTAAGGGCTCGCATCCCGGGATGCAGGAAGGGATTTTCCGCCTGTTCCAGGTCGCGGAGCGCTTCCAGAACTCTGGCCCTGGCCTTTTTATCGAGTTTCCTATACTGCTTCTCCGCCGTAGGTTTGACCTCAACCGCCCAGCTCATCAAGGCCCTTTCCCTTCTCGCCCCTGGCAACTTCCTCCTTGCCCTGGCGGATGATCTCCACCCACTCAGGACGTGAAAGCAGATCCAGCGTCTCCCGGTGCCTCTCGATATAGTCCTCGACGAGTTCGGTCAGGATATCCTTGATGTTTCTCCTCTCCAGGCTGGCTATAACCTTAAGTTCGTCTCTCTTGTCCTCAGGGATACGCACGTTCACCGTATTCATGATCCCACCTCCTTATACTGTTTTACAAGTAGATTAGTATATTAGTATTATTGTGTCAATAATTCGTAACCGCAGGCTCCTGCCGGTCGGACGGAAGCAAGCCGGAAGCTTTCACCTCCGGCTTTAACTGTTGGAGCAGGTCACGGGGGTCGAGTTACAGTCAGGTCTTCCTGGAGGATGCTGGTTATTTACGGGACAAAAAGACCGGACTCGGCACTCATAGCGACGGATCGTTCATTGGACGTGCGGCAGGAGCACCACTTTTATCGACTCCGACGCCTCTGCGACCAGCCTGAATCCCTCGCCGGCCTGTTCCAGGGGGAGGCGGTGGGTGATCATCTTCTCTACCGGTACCCGCCGTGCCCCGATGAGGTCCATCGCTATCATGATGTCCCTCGGACTCCCGCCGTACGATGGCAGTACGGTGATCCCGTTTCGCCAGAAGTCGTTTATCGGCACCGACAGGTCGACGCCGGGTTGGGTTGGCGCAAAACAGAGCAGCCTGCCGCCCCGGTCAAGGGACTCGAGAGCCTGCTCGTAAACGGAGAGCTCTCCGGCGCATACGATCGCCAGATCGGCCATCCTTCCGTCGTTCAGCTCACTGACACGCGCCGGCACGTCCTCGTGTGCCGGTATCACCGCATCCGCCCCGAAGCGTTTAGCCGCGTCCATCCGGTACTGGCTTATGTCGGTCGCGATTATCCGCCCCGCCCCGAGGGCCTTTGCAAGGGCTATGTGCAGCAGTCCCGATATACCGCTCCCCATGACGACCACGCTCTGGCCCGCCCCGAGCTGAGCGACCCTCTGACCTCGTACTACGCAAGCGAGCGGTTCGATGAAAGTGCCCTGGTCATAGGTCATGTCATCGGGGAGGGGGAAGACGCCGCGGTCTACGTTCAGCTCCGGTACGCGAAGGTATTCGGCAAACCCTCCGGGGAAGAAGTTAGTGGTGTGCAGCGTCTCGCATGCCGTATGGTTCCCGCTGAGGCAATATCTACATGTGTTGCATGGTATGTGGTGCGAAACAAAAACCCGCTGGCCCACCCGATAGCGGCTGACCTTATCCCCGGTTTTCACGATCTCCCCGGTGATTTCGTGTCCCAACACCAGGGGGGCCTTCTTGATACGATACCATTCCATGACGTCGCTTCCACAGATGCCGCTCGCCATGACCTTTACCAGCATCTCCTGTGGCCCGATGTCCGGAACCGGCATCTCCTCGATCCTGATATCACTGTTGTTATAGTATTTCGCTACGCGCAAGGTCCGGCCACCTCGTTTCAGCTTTCTTTCGCTTTTCTATAGATCTCAGCCGCTTCCTGCGGCGTTGCCTCTTCATGGATAACCGCGCGAAGAGCCTTCGCCATGGCGACGGGTGCCGGGTTCTGCCACACGTTTCTTCCCAGGTTCACACCGATGGCACCTTTCTGCATCCCGTCGTAGACGAAATCGAAGACCTCGAGCTCGGTTTCGCATTTCGGTCCGCCTGCCATCACCACCGGGACTGGGCAGCCGCCCGTGACCTTTTCGAAATTCTCGCACCAGTAGGTCTTGACCACTTTCGCGCCAAGCTCGGCCACGATGCGGCAACAGAGACTCAGGTAGCGGTCGTCTCTTTTTTCAAGCTCCTTGCCCACCGCGGTCACTGCCATAACGGGTATACCGTACTTCTCGCATTCGTTCACCAGGGCGCTGAGATTGCCAAGTGACTGCTTTTCAAAATCGGTGCCGATGAATACGGAAACTCCCACCGCGCACACGTTCAGCCTGATGATGTCGTCGATCGATGTCGTGATGATCTCATCTGCCAGGTCCTTCCCCACGACACTGGTCCCTCCCGATACGCGGAGGATGATCGGGGTGTTGCCGTCCGGGTCGATGCTGCTCCGGAGGACCCCACGGGTCACAAACAGGGCGTCGCAGTAGGCAAGAAGGTCGCAGACCGTTTCGCCCGGCCGTTCCAGGCAGCGCGTCGGCCCCTGGAAATAGCCGTGGTCGATGGGCATGAAAAAGCAATGGCCGTCCTCCTGGATCAGCCGTGACAGGCGGTTCCTCATCCCCCAGTCCATGTGCTCGGATCCCTTGATGTATTTATCCTTACCGGTCACGGTCCGTTCCGCTTTCATTTCGGATATATCCCGCGCCTCGAGAATCCCTCCTGCGTCCGGCATTTCAAGACCTCCTCATCGTGAATCGATCATCGCAAAGATATCGCGTGTTTGACCCATCCTGGTGCATGATCACGATACACATATCACGCTACCTTTCAGGGCGAATAATCATATACCCCTTATCGATCAGCCAATGATGAAATTGATGGGCCGTGAACCTGCAATTCTCTTTACATACGAGCCTTTTTTCTTCATAGGCTGCCGATCCTTCCTCGAGTGTATCCAATTCCATCTGCACCGGGCATTTCACATCCTTGCAGAATTCTCTCCGCTGGTATTCGACATATCCTTCGACAGGTATCATCATCCCTCCAAAGTTATTCGCGATGAAATATATTGATATTGTATTCTTCTCACCTATAAAAATAACACACCCCATTCAATACAACAGGACCAGTTAAAGAGCTGGAGGGTTTTTGCCTCCGTCTAGCTTCACTGCAGCGGGTCACGGGACTCTGATTAGAGGTAGGTCTTTCTGGAGAGCGCGCATCGTCTATCATCTGAGATACCTGCACGATGAAAATGGTACTGTTAGAGATGCCGTTACCGATATATAGGTATGTATTAGTCCAAAGACGGTATAAATGGCAGACAAGGATGCCTTTCGGCGTGGGCTATCTATCTTTAGCGAGTATGTGGGAATTACGTCCACGGGGCAGGCTATCTCCTCGGGCGTACACACGCGCAAGCTCTGTGCAATGCGTGACAGCGGTGCCCTGAGGAAGTTGACCCAAGGAATACAAAAAGCAAGGACTTCATCACGATCCCTCTTCGGGAGAATCGCCCTTGAAGCCGATTTCCTTCGCGCGAATCGACCATTGCTGCAGGGCCAGGGCACGCATATCCTCCGCCTCGTCCAATTCATCTACGATCTCTATGCCCAACAGTACCTCCAGCAGGTCTTCGAGCGTGATCAGGCCCCTCGTCCCTCCAAACTCGTCGACGACCAGGGCGATATGTTGTTGAAGATCAAGCAAGAGATCGAGCACACCAGGTAATGCCATCCTCTCGAATACGCTGGCGATGTCCCGCTTCAATCCTTCCAGTGTTTCACGCCCGCGCCCCTGCGATTGAAGCACCATCACGTCGTCCTTCAGGACAAACCCGATGATATCATCGATATCGTTCTCATATATGGGCAGCCGCGAAAAGGGGGTCTTGTTCACGAAGTCCACCGCCTCGGAGATCGATATATCCTTGGGGAGCGCCGAGATTACCGTGCGCGGTGTCATGGCGTCCGAAGCCCTCAAGGTGGTGAACCGGAAGAGGTTCCGGATGATCCGGGACTCGTGCTCGTCTATATCTCCCGCCTGTTCGCCGACGCCCGCCATAGCGATAAACTCTTCTCTACTGAACAAGTGTACACCCTTGTCGCGCGCGATGAGCCTTGTCAGCCGCTCCGAAACCCAGATAAGGGGATAGAGGAGCTTGATGAGGACGTTGACAAGGGATGCAATTGCCCCCGCGAGCCTCGGCCAGTAAACGGCGCCAATGGTCTTCGGGATGATCTCGGACAAGTATAAGATCATCAGAGTCATGAGCGCGGAGAACATCCCGATCCATGCGCTCCCGAATACGACAGTTGCCTGGGCGCCTGCAAGAACAGCCCCGAGCGTATTCGCTATCGTGTTCAGGGTAAGAATGGCCGCAAGCGATCGATCCACGTTGTCTAGCCTCAGCCGCTTCAACAGCTCTGCGCGATCCGGCTGGCTCTCTCGCAGTTGTTCAATATAAGGTGGCGTGATACTCAAAAGGACCGCTTCCGAAACCGAGCATATGAATGACAAAAACAACGCAAGAAGCACATATGTGATAAGCAGAACCACGTCGCTCGTGCTATGGCGAGCTATCGGATCCACCGTGTCCGCAAGGGTGCTTGCTAATGACGTGCTGCCAATCGCCATCAGCAAGAAGACGGTAAGCGCCAAGAAGGCTACTCTCCAGAGCAACATCCGAGTGTTTCGCATCAACTCTCCTTGTCCTCCAATATTATACTTGCACCCAGAAAGACGTGGCTTCCTCATGCTTTCTTCGCCAAGCCCCAATTCTAGCATTCGACGAGAACATCATCCCTGAAAGAACACTCTTTGCTCTCTTGCCAGGAATGCCTCGACCACCGTATGTGTCCTCATGCCGGATGCCCTATATGCAGGATCGTGGTTCAACCCCTAAAACCTCTGCTTATACCGTCTGTTTTGAGGAGCACAAGAAAGGAAAAGCCCCCAAGGGGGGCTCGAAAGCTGGAGCGGGTCACCCGAGTCTGATTAGAGGTAGTTCTTTTTGGAGGGCACGCATCGTATGTCATTGAAGGGACCTTCGCATGTTGAAATATATTGCGGATAAAGACACCATTATTCATCCCCTGTTCCCCGTTCTTCTAATGCACGTAGTAATTTCGGCCGATAAGATAGTGGAAATACTGGACGAGGCATCCCGAAACCCGATCGCCGGGCCGTCAATTGAGCTGACAAAGAGGGGGGCGTCATATGGCCGCCGGAACGGTTTACCTTAGAGTACGTGGAATGAAGCCGGCGATCGGGTATCGATGTTTGCGGCGGCGGCACTGCTGGTCACATCGCTTATCCTGATATCCACGCCGGCCTCCCTGGCGCAGGGCTGGTCAGAACCCCAGAACCTAACCCCCGGGACCACCCAGGTCCACTATCCCCGGATGGCGGTGGATTCCCAGGGATATACCCACGTCGTATGGTGTGGGTACAACAGCGACAGCGGGGAATACAATTACTTCTACACCACCGATGCCGGGGGGTCCTGGTCGGAACCGATGCTCATCTCCGCCACGACCTACGACACCTACTACAATTTCATCCAGATAGCGCTGGACCAGGGCGACAACCCCCATGTCGTCTTCGCGGCAAGGGACAACGGCACGACCTACCACAATGCTTATTACTCCACTAAGGCCGGGATTGAATGGACAGAACCCGTGCGGCTCTCCACCAACACTCAGCAAGGCACACAGCCCCAGATCACGGTGGACGGAAGCGGCAACGCCCACGTGGTGTGGCGGGAGTGGTACGACAATATAATGCAGGGCAGGACCTACGCCCAGATATACTACGCCAGCAACGCCGGCGGCGCCTGGTCCGCTCCGGTGCTCCTCTCCACCCAGTCCAGCGACGACCAGACCTTCCCCGACATAGTGCTGGACTCGGGCGGCAGCGCCCACGTGGTCTGGGGCGGCAACGATTACGACCCCGACATCTGGCATATCTGGTACACCACCAATGCCGGCGGGACCTGGTCAGCTCCATTCTCCCTCCCCATACAGGACGGGTGGGACCAGTGGAGCCCGGTGATAGAGGTGGACTCCGCCGACAACCTCCACCTGGCCTGGCAGGAGCACTTCTATGCCGGCTATGCGGGCGGCGATAGTTCTGACGTTATGTATTCCTGCAAGTCCGGCGGGACCTGGTCCGCTCCCGTGCGCCTCTCCACCAACAGCATCGGCAATGCCATCGCCGAGGAGATCAGAATGGCGCTGGATGCAGGCGATGAGGTACACGTGGTATGGACCGGGTTTGACCTTACCTATTCACAGTGGCAGCAGATCTACTACACCGACAACGCAGGCGGGGCCTGGGCCACTCCGGTGCGCCTCTCGAACGAGCCCACCTTCGTCCATAGTGCGCCCGATGTGACCGTCGACCCGGACGGCAACGCACACGCGGTCTGGTGGGGATTTCACAAGGTCGTTTTCGAACCCCTCTGGGACTATATCTTCTACGCCACCAACGCAAGCGGGGCATGGTCCACCCCGGTGCACCTCTCGACGCTTACCGACTTCGGTCAGTTCTTACCGTACATAGCATGCGATGCAGCCGGTAAGCTCCGTACGGTGTGGATAAACGAGACTGTGGATATCAGGTACGGCGAGAACGACGGCTCCGGGTGGACGTCCCCGCGGCCCGTCTCGGGCTACGACGAGTACAGCAGCCCGTGGATAGCGGTGGACGCAGGCGGCGTCAACCACGCGGTATGGATCGGGGAGGACGCCCTGGACGGTACGATGAACATCTATTATTCCACCGACGCGGGCGGGAAGTGGTCCTTCCCATTGCGCCTCTCCACCACCTCCACGGACAATGCCAGCGCGACCCCTCCCCGGGTGGCGGTGGACGCGGGCGGCCACCCCCACGTGGTGTGGCATGGAAAAGACCAGGGCGGTGACGACCAGATATACTATGCCACCGACCCGGGGACGGGATGGACTCCCCCCCAAGCCGTCTCGTCCAACGACATGTGTTTCGACCCCCAGATAGCGGCTGATGCAGACGGCCATCCCCACCTCGCCTGGGCGGGGCTTGATAGCGCTGCTTTCGCCCTCGACATATACTACTCCGCCGACCTCGGCGGGGGATGGACTCCCCCACAGGCCGTCTCCACCAGCGGCTACAACGAGAGCCCGCGGCTTGCGCTGGACCCAGGCGGCAACCCTCACCTGGTCTGGAGGGACAATTATCCGACGCACTCGGGCATCTATTACTCCACCGACCCGGGGACGGGATGGGCCTCGCCGCAGCTGATATTCGGCGGCAACATCAAAGACCCCCAGCTCGCGCTGGATGCGGGCGGGCGTCCCCATGCAGGCTGGTTGTTCTACGACTCCGACGCGAGCCCCCACGACGTCTACTACTCCACAGACCCGGGGACGGGATGGACTGCCCCGCAGGCCGTTTCCAGCAGCGGCTTCTGCGAGGACCCCCAGCTCGCGGTGCGCCCGGGCGGACACCCCCACGTGGTCTGGGTGGATTACGGGGCGGACAATAACGCTTCCGACCACGACGTCTACTATTCCACCGACCCGGGGACGGGATGGACCACCCCGCAGCTTCTCTCCCCCGACTCCACCGAGAACGGATACAACTCTCCTGCGCAGATAGCGGCGGACCCCTTCAGCAACCCCCGCGTGGTCTGGGAAGGATACGACTCAGGCGCGAGCGCCTATAACGTCTACTACGCCGCCTGCACCGCCGGGGAATGGAGCGGACAGGAGGTCCTCGCCGACGGCAACTTCCGGGATGGGTCCGAATACCCGCCCCTCATCGCGGTGGATGCGTACGGCAATCCCCGCGTGGTCTGGGACGGATACGGTTATATCTGGTATTGCGGTAATGTCGGCTACAGGGTCGACGCCTCGGTCAGCGGGGGAGGGGGGAGCGTGGACCCCGCCGGACAATGGGTGGCGAGGGGGGGCGGCGCTTCTATCGACATCATTCCCGCCGAGCACTGCCAGATAGAGAGCATCACCGACAACGGGGTGGCGGCGGAGGTGGCCAACCCCTACGTCATCTCCGACGTCACCGAACCCCACGAGGTGGTGGTTACCTTCGCCATCGGTGTGGAGGCCGCGGTGAACGGCGGCCACGGCACGGTGGAGCCAGCTACCCAGCAGGTGTCCGGGGGGTCGCCGGCCGCCATCGACCTGGTCCCCGACCCCGGCTATCACCCCGCCTTTATAACCGACAACGGTGACGTCATGCCCATCGCCGATCCCTACGTCATCCCCAGCGTCACCACCTACCACGACGTGCAGGTGGTCTACGCCATCGACGCCTTCTATGTCAACGCCTACGTGACCGGTGGGCACGGCAGTGTCAGCCCCCCCGGCCAGAGCGTGGAATACGGCGGGAGCGCCTCCATAGACATCACCCCGGAGGCGGGTTTCCATATCGAGGCCATCACAGATAACGACGTGGCCCAGCCCGTCGCCGACCCCTATGTGATAGACAACGTCACCGAGAACCACAACGTGGTGGTGACCTTCGCGGGGGGTAGCTGCGAGGTGAACGCCTGGGTCTTCTACACCGGTAACGGTTCCGTTGCACCGGCCACCCAGGTCGTGGACTACGGCGGGACCGCTTCCATCGACCTCGATCCCGACACCGGTTACCACCCCTCCTATATCACCGACAACGGGGTGCCGGTGACGGTGACCGATCCCTACGTGATAAGCGATGTCACCGAGGCCCACAACGTCATTGTCTTCTTCGAACACGATCCCTGTACGGTCAACGCATCGGTCTCGGGGGACGGAGGGACCGTGGAGCCAGACACCCAGATGGTGGACTGGGGCGCCGACGCCACGGTGGACATCACGCCGGCGGCCAAACACCACATCGCTTCCATCACCGATAACGGGGAAAGCGTGCCCATCGCCAACCCCTACGTGATCCCGGGCGCGACGGAGGATCACGAGGTCGTGGTGACCTTCGCCCCCGATGACGACACCTGGTACCTGGCCGAGGGCTGCACCGCCGGAGGAATGGAGACCTGGATCCTGGTGGAGAACCCCAACCCCGCCCCGGTCACCCTGAACGTCTCCTTCCCCACCGCGGAGGGCCTCTTTGCCCCGGCCGCACTGCAGCGGTTCACCCTCGCCGGCAATACCCGGGTCTCGTTCAACGCCGGGGATTTCTTCGAGTCCTACGACCTCTCCACTATCGTCTCGGCCAGCGGGGGAGAGATCGTGTGTGAGCGCGCCATGTACGGGCCGAGCCGGCAGTGGGCCACCGAGTCCATCGGTACCCGGACCCCGGCTTCCACCTGGTACCTTGCGGAGGGCTCAACCGGGCCCGGCTTCGAGACCTGGGTGCTGGTGCAGAACCCGGGGGACGCCGCGGTCACCGTGGACCTCACCCTGATGACCGCAAGCGGTGAGTTCTCGCCCGTCCCGGCGCAGGACGTGAGCATCCCGGCCTTCTCCCGCCGAAGCTTCAACCTGGGCGAGTACGTCAGCGACTACGACGTCTCCACCCTGGTCACAGCGACTGGGGGCGAGGTGGTGGCCGAACGGGCCATGTACGGCAGCGGGAGGGCCTGGGGTACCTGCTCCATCGGTGCCAATACCCTTGCTTCCACCTGGTACCTTGCGGAGGGCTCCACCGGGCCCGGTTTCGAGACCTGGGTGCTGGTGCAGAACCCGGGGAACGCCGCGGTCACCGTGGACCTCACCCTGATGACCTCGGCGGGTGAGCAGAGTCCCGTTCCCCTGCAGGATGTTACCATCTCGGCCAAGACGCGCAGGACCTTCAGGCTCAACGACTACGTCACCGACTACGACGCCTCCTGCCTGGTCACAGCGACTGGGGGCGAGGTGGTGGCCGAACGGGCCATGTACGGCAGCGGGAGGGCCTGGGGTACCTGCTCTATAGGGGCCATTGCGCCCGCTTCCACCTGGTACCTGGCGGAGGGCTCCACCGGGCCCGGCTTCGAGACCTGGGTGCTGGTGCAGAACCCGGGGGCCAGCGCCGTCACCGTTGATCTCGACTTCATGACCACCTCCGGACCCCAGGCCGGTCCCCAGGATGTGGCCATCCCGGCTGGATCGCGCCTCTCCTTCAACCTGGGCGATTACCTCAGCGACTACAATGTCAGCACCAGAGTGATCTCCAGCGGCGGGGGAGTGGTGGTGGAGAGGGCCATGTACGGGGACGGGCGCATCTGGGCTACCGACTCGGTCGGCTACGCGCCCTGATCATAACGGGAGGGTCGCAAAGGCTTGCATGAAAAGCCGGAGGTCTACACCTCCGGCTTTACCTTATGGAGCGGGTCACGGGGGTCGAACCCGCGACCTCAAGCTTGGGAAGCTTGCGCTCTGCCAACTGAGCTAGACCCGCTCGCTTCAGACATAGATTATAGCATACGAGGTGGGGGGATCAGCCTCCGTGGCGCCCGGCCGAAAAGATCGGGTTATTGCCGCATATATTTCCGCAATCCCCCGCGATACGAGGCCGCAACCACTATAAAACGTAAAAAAGGGCCGAGTTTCCTCGGCCCTTTTATCGTCCTTCCTGTGAGCTGGTTTCCGCGCAGCGGCTATTCCTGCTTGCTCAACTGCTGGCGCAGCTCTCGTTTGAGGATCTTGCCGCTGGGGAGCACTGGCAGGTCCTCCATGGCCATGACGATGACCCTCTTGGGCACCTTGTAGCCGGCCAGGTTCTCCTTACAGAAGGCGATGATCTCCTCTTCCGTTACTTCAACGCCGGGATAGGGCACCACTACCGCGGATACCGCCTCTATCCAGTACTCGTCTGGAAGGCCTATCACCGCGACCTGCATGACCTTCTCGTGCCTTATCACGGCCTCTTCCACTTCCTTGGACGCCACGTTCTCCCCGCCGGACTTGATCATGTCCTTCTTGCGGTCAACGAAATAAAGGAAACCGTCCTCGTCAAAACGGCCCAGGTCGCCGGTGTGCAGCCATCCGCTTCTCAGCGTCTCCGCCGTTTTCTCCTCCATCTTGTAGTAGCCCTTCATGACCGAGGGGCTGCGCATGACGATCTCCCCCACCTCACCCGTGGGGACCTCGTTGTCCTCGTCGTCGAAGATCTTTATCTCCACGCTGGTATGCGGCCGACCTATGGAATCGAGTTTCCTCTCGAAATCCTCGGGCCCCAGGGTCGATCCCAGGGGGCTGGACTCCGTCTGCCCGTAGTAGTTCATCCATATGGCCTCGGGGAAAAGGCCCTTCCACTGCTCCAGCACGGCCACCGGCATCACGGCCCCGAAGGATACGAACTTCCTCAGCGAGGAGAGGTCGTAGGAATCGAAGTCGGGCATGGATGGGAGTATCTGGTAGAGAGTGGGCGGGTACACCCAGGCCGTGACCTTCTCATCCTGGGTCAGCTCCAGGATCTCGATGGGATTGGGGGCGTACTCCAGCACCAGCTTGCAGCCCAGGTTGATGAACTCAAGCAGCAGGTACTTGCCCGCCACGTGGTAGAGGGGTATGGAGAGAAGGGCAACGTCGTCTCCCCGCAGGTTAAGGTCC
Source organism: uncultured Actinomycetota bacterium (assembly GCA_964462595.1). GTDB lineage: Bacteria > Actinomycetota > Geothermincolia > Geothermincolales > RBG-13-55-18 > SURF-21. Next base: position 77,023 of record CAYWXM010000014.1, on the reverse strand, counting down.
GCAACACCGCTCATGAGGGTGTTGAAGAAGTTCTTGTGAGTGTTCATGACCCCCTTGGGCAACGACTCGGTGCCGCTGGTGTACATGAGGGAGCACATATCGTCGTCGTCCGTCTCCACCAGTGGCTCCGAGGTATCGGAGGCCGACTCGAAGAGGTCATCTATATCCAACCAGCCTTCCGGGACCTGCGTATCGGGGGCGCTGATATGGATGATGCCGAATTTCTCCACGCTGGAAAGAGACGGGGCCGTTTCGAGCACCGTGGGGACCAGCACGTCTTCCGCGAAGAAGAGCCTTGACTCGGCGTTGTTCACTATGTACTCGACCTCGTGCGGCTTGAGCATGAAGTTCAGGGGATTGATGATGGCCCCTATCTTGCATGCCCCCAGCCAGGAATAGATATACTGCAGGCAGTTGTGGGTCATAAAGGTGATGCGGTCGCCCTTCTTGACCCCCAGGCCCTCGAAGACATGGGCCATGCGGCAGCAGTTCTCGTTCAGCTCCTTGAAGGTGATTTTCTTGTCCTGGTAGACGAGGGCTATGCGGTCGGGATACTTGGCTGCCGTGCGCTTGGTAATATCCCCGATATTCTTCCTGCGCATGATGTTTCTTTCCAGGTCTTGGTTGCCGGACATGTCGAACTCCTCCTTCTGCGATCTTTTTACGACACAATGTCGGATGCCCCTCCCAAAGCGGCAAGATTATAACATATTCCGTCAACCAGGCGCCTCGACATGGTGTTTACCCATTGAGATATCGTGCCGCTCCACGCTGTTGAATCACAGCGTAACGAACGACACCCACGAGACATGGATGATCTTGCGGCGTAAAGGTAGGCCGGGACAACGGCGGCAACGCCTGTCTATATGGTTTCGGGGCCTGCGACGCGTACGCTCCGCACGGGCAGGAAAACAAAGCGCATCCATTACCGCCGCGTGCAAAACCTCTGCGGCAGTCCTGGGCCTGCTACCCAAACCGGGGACGAGATATTATACTATACGCTAAAATTGAATTAGCGGAGGAAAACAAATGGAAGAAGAATTCGATCTCTTCGATATAGAGATGTTCAACATCAACCTGGCCTTCACCAGTTTGAGCCTGGCCTCAATACATGCCGCGGAGGGAAAGCTCGACGCGGCCATCGAGGAATACACCAGGGTGCTCGAGTTCGATCCCAACTTATACCTGGCCTATTACAACCGCGGCAGGGCGCTCTGGCGCAAGGGCGAGCGCGACAAGGCGAAGGAGGACATGACCAGAGCGATCAAGCTCGAACCCAGCGTGGCCATCACCTATATATGCAGGGGAGATATCTTCCTCGACCAGGGCGACATCACTTCCGCCCGCAAGGACTACCGCAAGGCTCTCGAGCTTTCGCCGGCCAACCAGGCGGCCGCGGAGCGCATGGCCCTGCTGCGCCGGAAGAGGCGCTAGGATGGGGTCGTATCTTCGATCTTCGGTCGTCAAGGACACGTTCCCGAAAAAGAAACCTTTCGAAACGACCGAAGATCGAAGATACGACCCCTTAGCCGGGGTAGAGGGGGGACATGCGGCGCAGATCCTCGATGGTGGGGGGAAGCTTCTCCAGCACGTAATCCACATCTTCCGGGGTATTCTCCCTGCCCAGGGTAAGGCGCAGGCTGCCGTGGGCTTTTTCCCGCGGTATGCCGAGAGCCAGTAGAACGTGGGAGGCTTCTCCACTCTCCGAGGAGCATGCCGACCCAGTGGAGGCCGCGATACCCTCGAGGTCCAACTTAAGGCAGATGGCCTCGCCTTCCACGTAATCGAAAAGGAAATTGGCGTTGTTAGGCAACCTGCGCTCGCGGTCGCCGTTGAGGCTGGTGTAAGGCACGCGCTCCAGGATGCCATCTATCAGCCGTTCACGCAGCGAGAGTATGCGCTCCGATATCCGTATCCTCTCGGATGCCGCCAGTGCCATGGCGACCCCCAGTCCCACGATCCCCGCCACGTTCTCCGTTCCCGAGCGCATCTTTCTCTCCTGCCCTCCACCGAGCAGGATGCCCTCCAGTTTCGTGCCCCGGCGTGCGTACAGGCAGCCCGTCCCTTTGGGGCCATAGAGTTTATGGGCTGACACCGAGAGCAGGTCGACACCCATGCCGTCCACGCTTTCATCCAAAGCCCCCAGCGTCTGTACGGCATCCGTGTGCAGGTAAACCCCGGCCTCCCTGCAGACAGCGGAGACCTCCTCTATGGGTTGCACGGTGCCGATCTCGTTGTTGGCGTGCATCACCGAGACCAGAAAGGTGGAAGGGGTGATGGCCTTGCGCACCTCTCCCGGGTCCACGAGGCCCTTTCCGTCCACGGGCAGCAAGGTCACCTGGTAACCCATTCTTTCCAGATAATGGCAGGGTTCGAGCACGGCGTGGTGCTCTATCGCCGTAGTCACGATATGTCCGCCCCCGCGGGCCCTGGCCGCTCCCAGCAACGCCAGGTTATCGGCCTCGGTGCCTCCGCTGGTAAAATATATCTCGTCCGGTTCCGCGCCCAGCGCCTCCGCCACCTGCGAGCGCGCCTGCTCCACCGCCTTGCGCGCCTCCCTCCCCTCGCCGTAGATGCTCGAGGGATTGCCGAAGCGCTCTCCCAGGCAAGGGAGCATGGCCTCCCTCACCTCGGGGTGAAGCGGGGTGGTGGCCGCGTGGTCCAAGTAAATCCTGCGCAACTCCATCATCTCCATCGGCGGAATATCTTCCGCTCCCGTTACAAGCGTCGCAGCGGAGACGAGACGATTATACTCCTTATCCCGCTCGTCATGGCCATCGCTCTCCTGCCGCTGGTCTCGTGGAACGCCGGCTTTTGCCGGGAGAAAAAACGCCCCGTCGGAAAACCTCCTTCAGACTTCGGCCTCCAGGTTATAAAATTAGCCCATGGCATACGTGACGGACGAGATGATCATGGAGATGGAAAAGAGGTACGGGCAGCCCCGGCACCTCTCCGTATCCTTCGAGATAACCCCCCCGGAGATGATCATGCTGCAGGGGTCGAGGAAGCATGACCGTAACCACGACGTCACGATGTTCATCTTCCGTGACTACAGGTACGTGGAATTCGCGGCCATCGCCAAGCACATGTTTCCTCCCGGCGCCTGGCGCGCCCCCAGCGGAGCCGCCAACCCCGGCGAAGAGCTGGAGGCCGGTGCGATACGGGAAGCTAAGGAGGAGACGGGGCTGGATATTGAGCTCGACCGCTTCATATTGCACATCCACACCCGCTTCACTTGCGGGCCGGAGTCTGAATACTGGCGCAGCCTGGTCTTTACCGCTTTCGTCACCGGCGGCGAGCTCGGCCACCTGGACCAGGAGGAGATCAGGGAAACCAGCTGGGTTTCCCTGGAGGAATTGCAGGGTCCTGTAAGGAAAGTGCTCCTCAGCACGCGTATGGGGCTCTTCGAATACCGCGTCGCTCTCCACGATGCCGCGGTGGAGGAGATAGAGGAGCTGCGCCGCTGACCCATCTCATGCATAAAAAGTGCCGCAAGAGGGCATTATAATCCGCGAGAGATTCTTTCCTCGATTATGGGAAGTGATGTCCTTGTTCAAGTACGTATTGCGTAACATGTGGAGGCGCAAGGCGCGCACCCTGCTGACCGTGTTCGGGATCGTGGTCGGCATCTTCGCCCTCACCGTGCTGGGGGCGCTTTCCGCCCGTTTGAACCAGCAGGTAAGAGGGGCCGAGTTGTGGTACACCAGCAAGATATCGGTGGTGCCCGCGGGGAGCGGTCTTTTCGGTGGATCCGACGGTTACCTGGAGCTGTCCAAGGCGGACGAGATCGAGGCCGTTCCCGGGGTCAAGAACGCCGTGGGGGGGTTCGGCCTGCTCCTCTCCAGCGAGAGCAGCGGTTTCGGCGCGCCGGAACTCATAGTGGGTGCCGACCTCGGCAAGGCCGAGGACCTGCTCAGCCTTATCGAGATAGACAAGGGGCGTATCCTTCGGGAAGGGGACGAAGGAAAGTTGGTGTTGGGCTCCGTCCTGGCCGATAAATTCGAGGTCGATATAGGCGACAGCGTGGAGTTGAGGGGGAAGGACTTCGAATTGGTGGGGATATACGCTCCCACGCTCTCCGCTCCCGACAGCTTCGCCTTCATGTCCTACGACGACGTGCTGGAGATCTTCCGCAGGATCAACCCCTATTTCGAGGTGGAGGACATCGCGTCTACCATAGACGTGATACCCGAGGAAGGCGTGGACGCCAACGAGTTGGCCGCCCGCATAGACGATGTGGTAGACGGGATAAAGGTAATCTCCCCCGCGGAGGCCGAGAAGCAGATCTCGCAGTTCAGCCTGATCTTCAACGCCATCCTCCTGGGCATCGGCTTCATCGCCCTGGTGGTGGGCGGTCTATCCATCATCAACACCATGATCATGTCGGTGTCCGAGCGCACCCAGGAAATAGGGCTGAAGAAAGCCATCGGCGCGGAGACCTGGTCCGTGCTCAGCGAGTATCTTCTCGAGTCGGCCTTGATCGGTTTCTTCGGCGGGCTGACAGGCATGCTCCTGGGCCTTCTGGCGGTGTTCGTGCTCAACAACGTTACCGCTTCCAGCCAGATCGCGGTGTTCACCATAACCACCACGGTGGTGGTGGGCCCGGTGGTCTTCGCCACCGTGCTGGGCACGGCCGCGGGCCTCTTCCCCGCCTACCGCGCCGCCCGCCTCAAGCCCATCGACGCGCTGAAGGAGGATTGAGAAAGATGATCTCTATCCAGGGCGTCACCAAGGTATACAACATAGGGCCGGTGGAGATACGGGCCGTAAACGGCATCGATGCAGCTATCGAAGCGGGAGAGTTTCTCTCCATAGTGGGGCCATCGGGCTCCGGCAAGACTACCTTGCTGCATCTCATCGGCCTTCTCGACGCTCCAACCTCTGGAAGCATATCCGTGGACGGCATGGAGACGGGCACCCTCTCCGCGAAGGAACTGACCAGGTTGAGACGGGAGAAGATAGGTTTTGTCTTCCAGGAGTTCAACCTGCTCCCGGTGCTCAACGCGCGGGAGAACGTTGAACTTCCTCTGCGCTACCTCAAAGTCCCCAGCCAGGAAAGGCGCAGCCGGGCCATGCAGGCGCTGGACATGGTCGGTTTGAGCGAGCGCGCCGACAACCGGCCCAGCCAGCTCTCCGGGGGCGAGCAGCAGAGGGTGGCCATAGCCCGCGCCCTAGTCACGGATCCGGTGCTGGTACTCGCTGACGAGCCCACGGGCGAACTCGATACCTACAATACCTGCAAGGTCATCGAGCTCATGCGCGACCTCAACCGGGAAACGGGCCAGACTTTCGCCATCGTCACCCACGACCCCATGGTGGCCGACTACACGCGCCGCGTCATAACCTTGCGCGACGGCCGGGTAGCCAGCGACACGGCGGGGCCCGATGCGGAACTGGCCTGCGACACCGACGGGGATAACATCCGCTGATATAATTGATATATGTATTACGAAATGCCTTTGTACAGGCCACCCTGCGAGTCCGGCAGCCTGATAATCCAGGTGACCCTGGGATGCCCGCATAACCGCTGTACCTTCTGCGGCATGTACAAGATGAAGAAGTACCGCGTGCGTGAGTCCGAGGAGGTAAAGGCGGACCTGCGCAAGGCGCGGCTTATGTACAGCGATGTGCCCTCCATCTTCCTCGCCGACGGCAACACCACGGCCATGAACTCCGAGAAACTGGCCGACATCATCTCCTACGCGCGCGATCTATTCCCCGAAGCGGAACGCGTCTCCAGCTACGGAGGGGGGCGCTTCCTCAAGGGCAAGCCGCCCGAAGCGCTGCGGCGCCTGCGCGATGCGGGCCTGGACATCATCTACATGGGCCTGGAATCGGGCGACGACGAGGTCCTGGCCAGGGTGAACAAGGGGGTGGACTCCGCGGGCATGATCGAGGCCGCCCGCAGGGTCAAGGGGGCGGGCATAGCGCTTTCGGTCTATATACTGCTCGGCCTGGGCGGCGAGGACCTGTGGCGGCAGCACGCCGAGAACACCGCCCGGGTACTCAACGCCATGCGACCCGATTTCATCAGGCCACGCACCCTGGCCCTGATCCCAGGGGTGCCGCTGTACGAGGAAGCGCTGGAGGGGCGTTTCAGGGAGGCATCGGGTGAGACGATCATGCGCGAGCTGCAGATCATCCTGAGCGCGCTCGATATCGATGATGCATGGTTCCTTTCCGACCATATATCCAACTACGTTCCGGTCTACGGCCACCTTCCCGAGGAGCGGGAAAAGATGCTGGCCACGGTGGAGATGGCTTTGGGAGACCCCGGCGAGTACCTGGGACCACGCCACCTGACCCACCTGTAAAGGGAAGAACAGATGTGCGGTTCAAGGGGGTGTGCTTGCGTTTTCGCGACCCGTAGATACCGCGGTATGCAAAAAACAAGACCTGACCCCGTTGATTAGTAGCGTTTTTTGTAATCGGGGCAGGAGGTGGCGTTGGGCCTTTCCGGGCGCGAACACGCCGAGGGGTAATCGTAAAGGCACGTATCGCAGAGGAAACGCTTTCCCCTGAAGAACTGCTTGATCTTTCCCCAGATACTCATGTCCGCATTCTATCACCATGGACGGACAGAGATCATAGCCAAAAGCATTGGCATACCGGGGAAACTAAAAGGAGCGGCGGCCTGCATCACATGCTGGCGCGGCCGAGTCGGTCGCTGAGGGGGATAACCCGGTTCTGAGACCATTCCAGCTCGATCTTGCCCTCGTCCGCCAGCCTCATAAAGACCTCGACGATGCGCGGGTCGAACTGCCTTCCCGACCCGTACCTCAGCTCGGCCATGACTTCCTCCAAGAGCAGCGCCTTGCGGTATGGGCGGTCCGAGGTCATGGACTCGAAGGCATCGGCCACGGCGATCACCCTCGCTCCCAGTGGTATCTCCTCTCCCCGCAAGCCATCCGGGTATCCGGTGCCATCGAACCTCTCGTGGTGGTGATAGACCAGGGGCATTACCGGCTCGAGGAGCTTCACCGACGACAGGATCTTGGTGCCGATGAAGGGGTGGTACTCCATCTCCCTTCTCTCCTCCTCGGTAAGCCTGCCGGGCTTTTTCAGGATGTCCTCCTTGATGCCTATCTTGCCGACATCGTGGAGGATGCTCGCGTTCCTTATTATGTCCACCTCCGCGGACGAAAGGCCCATCCCCTCGGCGATGGCCACGGCATACTCGGTGACGCGCTGGGAATGGCCGTGCGTATAGGTGTCGCGGGCGTCGATGGCGGATGCCATGGCCGTGATGACCTCGATATATATCTCCTCGAGGCTCTCGAAGAGGCGGGCGTTCTCGATGGCGATTGCCGCCTGGCTGGCCAGGCTGGTGAAGAGGTTTATCTCGTGGGGGTTGAAGACATGCGGCTCTTCCGTGTATATGTTCAGCACGCCGATGACCCTGTCCTTGAGGCTCAGGGGCACGGAGAGCAGCGAACACAGCCCTTCCATGCGTGCATGGTCGGTATAGGCGAAGCGGGGGTTGTCCCGGATATCGTCAACGGCGATTGGTTTTCCCCCCTGGATGACCATGCCGGCGATACTCTCGCCCACCTTGATGGAGCCCTTCTGGATGTAGCTCTCCGACAGCCCGTGGGCGGCGGCTATGACCAGCTCCTCGGTTTCCTCGTCCACGAGCATGATGGAGCTTATCTTAGCGTCCAGCAGGCCTATGCTCATCTGCACTATCTGCTGCAGTACCGTCTCCAGGTCGATGGCCGAGGTGATAGCCTTCTCTATCTCGAAGATAGCGTGCAGCTCTCCGATGCGGTCCTCGAGGTCGGAGTAAAGGTGCGAGTTGTGTATGGCCAGGGCGGCCTGAACGGACAGGGCCGAGAGCAGGTCGAGGTCGTTATCTGAGAAGCTTTCCTTCTGCTGACTTCCGGCAAAAGCCACCCCGTAGATCTCCTCCCGCCATTTAACCGGGGTGTAGATCGCGGACCTGATACGCTGGGATTCCAGGAACTGCCTGAACCCCGGCTCCCTGTCCGAGTCATTGAGCAGGACGGGTTCCTTGCCCTGGAAAACCTTGCCAACCATGCCGTAATCCAGCGGAACGGACAGGTTGGCCTCACAGTCGCTCAATCCGTCCGAGGCGGCCACCGCAAGATGCTCCCTTTCATGGTCTAAGCGATAGGCCAGCACCACATCGGGGCTTATGCTGCGAGATATGGCATTGGCGAGACTGGCATAGACCTTGCCCTCCAGCAGGGTGGAATCGAAGATGGTGGCGAAGCCGGAGAGGGCGGTAAGCTCGACGATGCGCCGGGCTTTCTCCTTGCTCTCCCTCTCCGCGAACTCGGCCATGTAGCCCATGATGAAGCCGGCGAGTATGAGAAAAATGTAGCGCCCCAGAAGATATCCCAACGTATCGGGCCAGACGAAGCGCCCCGAAAATATCATGGTGACGGTGATGATAACGCTGGCCAAGGCACCGTAAGTCAGCCCTTCCTTTATGCCGAACCAGAGAGCGACGTTGGCGATAGGCAGGACGTAGAGGAAATCGAATTCCACTATGGGGCTGGAGCGGGTTAAATAGATGAGCAGCGAGACGAGGAACATCTCAAAGAACATCAAGCTCAGGGAAGCTGTCCTGAACCTCTGCTCGCGCACGCGGAAGATGATGAAATCCATGAGGATATAGAAAGCCCCCAGGCCTGCGATCACGGGGATCAGCAGGGAGGCGTCGTAATTCTCTCGGACCAGGTAGTATTGGACTACCAGGTAAACGTAAGCCATCATCCTGATGAGTCTGGTGAAAAAGATAAGCCTTTTTTTCAGGTCCAAGGCCACACCCCTCGCCGTAACGCTTCCGTTTCCCTGGTCCGCCTCGCCGCATCATCGCATAAGCCAAAGGGTATTCTCCGCCGAGGATACCCCCCGATCGCCGAGCTGCATTTTTTATTCACGTCCAGCTCTTATGATATCGTCTTTTTGCTGCTCTCACTAAAGCCATGCCCCGAACGGCGCCTTTTTTCGGGTAAACGGTTTTTCGTCACGGCGGGTTGTATCGCGCAAGCGACAGTGCTGCCTCCGGTGCGATGGTGCCCGCGCCCGGGATTAGCGGATCAACAGGCGCGGCGGATATGCGGCGTGCAGCCGGCTATGGCCCGGTGCCGTATCCGAGGACGGCGAGCTCGACGGCCTCCGCCCATCCCTCGTTGAGAAAGCCCTCCGTCACTATGACGTTCTCCAGCCCTTCTGTGGCCGATTCGAGGTGGGGATTGAAATAGAAACCGTTTCTTACCAGGAAGAAGGCCCCGACCTCCCCGGCGAAGGCCAGGTCGGCCTCCGAGTCGCCGATGGCGATGGCCTCCGACCTGCTAAACCCTCGCAGTCGCATGTCCTCGGCGGTCGCCTTCTCCTTGCTCACCCCCTTGGGCATGAGGTGGTAAGCGCGCACCTCCCGCACCTCGAGGGTGGGGCTGAGTACGGGAAGGACGCCGTTATCCACCAGAACCAGGCCGGGAAACCTTTCATCCAGGAGGCGGTTTGCCTCCTCCAGGTCCACCAGCCCCCGGAAGAGGGGAGTGCAGTCGCGGAAACCAGACCAGGGCGTATGGTATTCAATGCGCCTGCTGTAGCGCTCCAGGATGAAGTCCTCCGCGCCGGAACGGCGGATGGTCTCCAGCAGCTCCGGGCACCCTCCCCCAAGCTCGCCGGCGTTCACCACCACCTCTTCCCCCAGGTTGTAGACTATTTCCACCCCAAGTTCGGCGATATAGTTACGCATGCCCAGCACGCGCGCGGTTTCGCGCAACTGCCTCCCACTGCGGCCCGACACGGGCACTATGTCGACGCCGCGCTTGAGGGCTTCCACTAGTGTGGTGACGGGACGGAGCGTGTATTCGCGCCGGATGTTGAGGACGAAATTGCCCATGGGCCCCATCATGGTGCCATCGAGGTCGGTATAGACCACCTTTACCTCGCCCATGCTCTCTTTTATGCGCGGCCAGCGCGAGGCGGGGCCGAACCTTTCGGCCGCCCGCTTTATCTCCAGGTTGTCGCGGCCGCCGAAGGGTAAGGGCATCATCCGCCTCTCCCGAAAAGTTCGCGGTATTCCTTTATATCCACCATGGGGGGCCTCTCCTCCACCTGTAGCATCTTCTTCTCCAGCAGGTATTCGCCGTTCCTGTAATCGATCTGCGTCATCTCGGTACTGTAATCCTCGAGCAGCTTTATCTTGCCCCGCTCCTGCAGCCGGATGAGCACCGCCTGTATTATCTGGAAGGACATCCTGCCCAATGCGGGCACGGGCTGATTGAAATGCTCCCTGTCCACCAGGTCCACCTGCCCGATGGCGTCCATACCATAGCGGCTGTAGATGTCCATGAGCATGCCGATCTCCACCCCGTATCCGGAGAAAAAGGGTATCTTCTCCAACAATTCTCGCTCGCCGCCGTACTCCCCCGACAGGGGCTGGATAAGTGCTCCCAGTTCCGGGAAGAAAAGGCTCAGGAGCGGTCTCGCCACCAGCTCGGTTACCCTGCCACCCCCGGTGGAGAGCATGCGGTTTTCCGCCTTAAAAGGCCTCTGGTAGTATCCCTTGACATAGCGGATACCGGGCTTTGCGATAAGCGGGCCGATGATGCCGTAAATGAAGCGGGGATGGAAATTGCGGATGTCGGAGTCTATCCAGACAACGATGTCTCCCTTGAGGTAGAGGAGGCTCCTCCACAGGGCGTCTCCTTTGCCCATGGGCTCGTATAAACCGGGCAGTATCTCCTCCTGCCCTACAACCTCGGCCCCCGCATCCCGTGCTATTTCCCTGGTGGCGTCCTCGCTGCCGCCGTCCACCACGCAGATCTGGTCCAACAATGGCACCTTCTCCATCAGCTCGCGCCGGGTGATCTCCAGGATGGTCCCGATGGTGCCGGCCTCGTTTATGCTGGGCAGGCATACGCTGATGCTCTTTCCCGCCCGGTTCTTATGCTCCAGCAGGCGCCCCAGGTCGCTGAACTGCTCGTGATGGAAGGTGTTGGCGCTGTACCAGTCGCATTTCTCCAGGCTTGTCGCCTCGTAGCATTCACCGTCTTTCCCGGTAGCCCCTCCAGCCATGCTCCTCCACCCCCTTACCGATCGGCCAGCATCAAGACGAGCCTGGGATGCTGTCTCTTCCCAACGCGAAAGCCTTCAAATTGACCTCGACCGCCCTGGGGGGCACGGAACCTCGTATCGATTCCTCCCACACATCCGGCGGAAAATCCAGGAATGCTGATAGCGTCCCCAGGAGGCACGATCCGACCGTGCGGGGATTTCCGGCCCTCGCGGCTATCTCCCGCGCGTCCAGCTCTATGGTCCGGGCAGCATACGAGCGTATGACCCCCATGGCCCCCTCCGGATAGACGGAGTCCCCGCGCAGCACCGGCAGGGGCTCGAGGCGGTAATCGTTCACGATGGCCGTGCCCCCGCCGCCGAGGTAACGCAGAAAACGCAGCCCCTCCAGCAGCTCAAAGGCCAGGAAATAATCGGCCTTGGCCACCCCGATGAGGGGAGAATGCACCTTCTCGCCCCAGCGCACCATGCAGACCACGCTGCCTCCCCTCTGGGACATGCCGTGCACTTCGGAGGTCTTGACATCGTAGCCCATGGAAAGAGCGGCCTCAGCCAGCACCCGGGCGGAGAGCACGTTTCCCTGCCCGCCGACGCCGGCCAGTAGCACATCAGCCACCGGTCCTCACCTCCACCAGGGCCTCGTTGCGGCAGACCTGCGCGCACATGGAACAACCCACGCACATGTCTTCCTGCACCACCGCCTTGTCGCCGCGCATGACCAGCGCCGGGCAGCCCAGGCGCAGGCAGACCCTGCAGCCGGTGCATTCATCCTCGAGCACGCGGTAGATGATGCCGCTGCGTGGCTCGCGCAACACGCAGGAGCGGCGCGAGACGATCACCGAGGTATGCGGCGCCTCCATCTCCTCGCGTATGGCAGCCTCCGTCTCCTCCAGGTCCCAGGGGTCCACGACGCGGACCGACTCCACGCCCACGGCGCGGCACAGCTCCACCAGGTCCAGGGCGTGTGTCTCCTCGCCCATGATCGTCCTTCCCGTCCCGGGATGGTCCTGGAACCCGGTCATGGCGGTGGTGCGGTTGTCGAGGATGATTATGGTGGACACGGTGTTGTTATAGACCATGTCTATGAGGCCGGTTATCCCGCCGTGGATGAAGGTGGAATCCCCCAGGACGCAGACCACCCTTCCCGCCTTCTGCGAGTTGACCTCGCTGCCGGCGAAAGCTCTCTCCATGCCCAGGGCCATGCCCACGCTGGCCCCCATGCAAACCTGGCAGTCGATCCCCGCCAGGGGAGGCAGCACGCTCAGGGTATAGCAGCCGATGTCGCTGGAGACCACGGCCTTGTTGCGGTTGAGCGCGTAAAAGAGGCCGCGGTGGGGGCATCCCGGGCACATCACCGGCGGGCGGCCGGGAAGCTCGGACTCGGAGGGCAGGGATTCATGCGGCAGCGGCGGGGTCCACCCCCCGTGCTTGACCCCGGTATCCATCTCGATCAGCTCGGCCAGGCTTTCCCCGACCAGGGTGGGATCCAGCTCCCCGTCCCGGGGTATGCGGGCTTTTCCCACCACGTCTATGCCCAGGGCCTTGACGCCTTCCTCCAGGAAAGGCTCCAGTTCCTCCACCACGTAGACGCGGTGAAAATGGGAGGCGAAATCGCGTATCGTCTTCTCCGGTAGCGGGTAGACGAAGCCCAGCTTGAGTATGGAGGCCTCCGGAAAGGCCTCCCTTGCGTACTGGTAGCATACCCCGGAGGTGATGATGCCCACGCGGGAGGAGCGCATCTCCACGGCGCTCATGGGAAAGGCCTCCGCCTCCCTCTGCAGTTCCTCGAGGCGCGCTATGACCAGGGGGTGGCGCACGCGCGCGTGCCCGGGGATCATCACCCTCTTCACGGCGTCCTTCTCGTAAGGGAGGTCCACCCGCCGGCGTTCCTCCCTGTATTCGACCACGGTGCGTGAGTGGCTTATCCTGGTCTCCGTGCGCAGCATCACCGGGGTATCGAAACGCTCGGATATCTGCAGTGCGGCCGCCATCATGTCCAGGCATTCCTGGCTGTCCGAGGGCTCCAGCATGGGCACCTTGGCCATGCGGGCATAGTAGCGGCTGTCCTGCTCGTTCTGGGACGAGTGCATGCCGGGGTCGTCCGCCACCACCAGCACCAGCCCGGCGTTAACCCCGATATAGGGCAGGGTCATCCAGGGGTCCGCGGCCACGTTGAGTCCCACGTGCTTCATGGCCACCAGTGACCTGGCTCCTCCCAGGCAGGAACCGATACCCACCTCCATGGCGACCTTTTCGTTTGGCGACCACTCGCAATAGACTTCGCTATACGTGGACAGCTCCTCCAGTATCTCCGTGGAGGGGGTGCCGGGATAAGCGGCGGCTACGCGCACACCCGCGCACCACGCGCCCAGGGCGATCGCCTCGTTGCCGGAGAGCAGGGCTCTCTTCACGGTTGTACCTCCTCTTTCACGCTGGAATTATATCACGGTGTGATAGTGCGCAGACGTACGCGTGCCAGGCCAGGCCTGGCTTCGCCAGGACTGGCACAGGCACCGCCGCGTCACCCTGCGGGTGCCGCTGTCGCTTACGCGATGCATTCTGTCGTAAGTTAGATTAAGGTTCGGGGGGTATCGCTGTGCTAGAATTACAGGTAATTTATCGTCGGCCAAGGAAAATACCCATGCCCACATATGACGACAACGGTGGTGAGCAGGAACGCCCCAGGGACGAGGAACTGGTGCGCCTTTTCCTCGACGGCGACAGCGCCGCTTTCGAGGAGCTGGTAAGCCGCTACGAGCCGGTGATCATGAACATGGCCTACCGCCTCCTCGGCAACCGCAGCGACGCCGCCGACGTGTGCCAGGAGGTGCTTGTGCTTCTCATCCGCAAGCTGGAGTCGTTCCGCGGCGAGGCCAAGTTCTCCACCTGGCTCTACCGGGTTTCGCTCAACGCCTGCCATGACTATGCGCGCAGGTCACGCCGCCACCTCTCCATCTCCGAATCCCCCGGGGACGACCTGCCGGACATCGAGCAGCGCCTGGCGGATGAAGGCTTCGACTCGCCGGAGACGAGCGCGGAGAGGGCCGAGGTCCAGAAGGCGGTAAGGGACGGCGTCGCCCGCCTCCCCTACAAGTTCAAGGAGGTGATATACCTTCACGACCTCAACGGCTACAACTATAAAGAGGTTGCCGAAATACTGGATATATCGCTGGGAACGGTTAAATCGCGCCTCAACCGGGCGCGTACCAGGTTGGCAAAGGAATTGCAGGAATACTGGGAACAGATGGGTTGACGGCTCCATCTAATCAAAGGCGAAGGAGAGTATGCGGTATCGTGAGATCCATCTCGAGAGAAGAACCCGGGGCATGAAGATGAGATGCAGGAACGCGGTCAAACAGATAGGGTCGTATATAGACGGCGAGCTGAACGCGCAAGAGGCAAAGGCGCTGCGCGAACACATCGACTCCTGCGATAAATGCTCGCGGCATTATGCCGTCATGCGCGGGCTGGTGAGCGAGCTGTCATCGCTGCCCGCCATCGTGCTCACCCCGGAGGAGAGCTTCCGCCTCGTAAGCAGGCTGCGCCAGGAGATGGCACAGCCCATAGTCCCCGCACCGGTTTTCCGGCGCGTCCACGTGGCCGCCGCGGCCCTGTCCCTGCTCGTCCTGGCCACCGTAGCCGGGGTCAGCCTGGTAGTGTGGAACGGCAGGAGCCCCACCCCGGGGACGCAGGAAACACCGCTGGAGGCCGTGGATTACAAAGAGGCCTCGGGCGGAGTTACCAACGCAGGAGAGGGTTTCGTAAGGGGCGAAACGGGAGGGACCGCCTTGATAACGGGGGCGTTAGCCCGGCCCGAACTGGTGATCTCCGATAACGAGTACGATACTGCGGATCTCGCGGATTTCCGCAATGACCTGGGGACACGCCTGGACTTCTACTCCACGTACTGGTACCCGGCCTCCAGCGGCAGCATAGACCGGTCCTCAATAGAAGATGCGCAGGCCCAACTCACAGGCGACCTGGCGCTACAGGCGGCGGAGGCGGGGCATGATGCCGAAGAGCTCGAGCGTGCGGTAACGTCCGTGCTGGAGCAGGCGGACGGCGATCCACTCCTGCCCTGTTACGCCGAGCTGGCAAAAATAGACGGGAGGGAGGCCTGGTTGATATCGGCGAGCGGCCCCGAGGACTACCTGCTCTTTCCCGACCGGGAACTCCCCCCGGCCATGATGCTGGCCTCGCTGGGCGGAGAGGGAAGCCTGGAAGTGAGCGAATCGGTGCTCAAAGAGCTGGCCGCCTTGCTCGCGCCTTCAGGCAACGCCGATGTCCCCCTGGTCCCGGCGGGAAAGCCTGAAAGCCAGCCCGATGTCACCCTGGAAGGCACGGTGGCTGACGAGACGGAAACGGTGAGCGGCGAAAGCGGTGGATCCTGGGAAGGGGAGCACCCGGAAGTGGAGCCGGAGCCGGTGGAAGAGGATTTTCAGTCCTTCCTGCGCCGCCTCGCGGCCCAGGGGACCAGACTGGATATCATATCCGCCTTGAACGGTTTGAATTACGAACAGATACTCCTGCTCCTGCAGGGTGACTGGAAGGCGCTGGCCGCGGACGGCGTCAACCTGAGCGATTTCCTCGCCCCGCCCCAGCGCCTGTGGGCCGTGGACTGCGCCTCCGGCGAGGTGTTGTGGTCCGCGGAATAGCGGCGCCTAGAAGACGAACAGCTGGCAGGGATCGACTTCCCCCCGCAGCACCCGCAGTTCTTCCTCCGTAGGCCTGGGAGTCTCGGTTACATCGTCCGCGACTAACAGCTCGAAACCCGTGAACTGCTGTATGACCTCCGGCGTGACCCCCGGGTGGTAGGAGAGCAGTTTCATGCGGCATGTCTCCTCGTCGAAACCCATGAGCCCCAGGTGCGAGATCACCCTCCAGGGGCCGCCACCCACCAGGCCGGCGCTTTCCCTCCCGCCCGGGCCGTCGAGAAAGCCGGGCGTGGTCACGTAATCGCAGCGACGGGGAAATCGCTCCGGCAGATGCAGTCCCATGAAGATGACCTTGCTGCACAAAGAGGCGATATCGTTGGCCCCTCCCGAGCCGGTGAGGCGCACCTTGGGCTCATCGTAATCGCCGATGACCGTGGCGTTGATATTGCCGAACATGTCGATCTGCGCCCCGCCCAGGAACCCAACGTCGGCGAAGCCGGCCCGCGTATGGCCGAAGACGGAGGTCATGGAGAGCATGACCGGGGCCTTGTGGCAGGTCCACGAATCGGAGACCGACCAGGGGAGCACGCGCGGCTCCGGGTCCACGGCGCCGCATTCGTAGATGGCCATCATGCCGGGAGCGTATATTTTATGTGCCAGCAGGGCTCCCACCAGCGGCAGCCCGGTGCCGACGAAGACGCTCTCCCCGTCCTCGATCAGGCGGGCGGCCACGCAAGCCAGGAGTTCCCTGGGAGTATACTGGATCTCTTTTGCCTGCACGTCGTTCATATCCGCTCCTCCTCAGACGGGCCGCTTGGCCACTTCCTCGTATTTCCAGTCGCGGTCGCCGCCGATCCCCCAGGAGCCTATGCCGTAATAGGCGGCGTCGCAGGCCAGGTGCTCCAGCCGCTTCATGTACTCGACGGCGTTCATGCCCTCGTCCTCCGCGACCATCTGTATCATCTCGAAATGGTCTTTCGTGCCCAGGATGTACTTCTCGTACCACTCCCGGGTGCTCTCCGACGTCTTCCATTCCACGCGCACCACCCTCTCCTGCAGTCTGCGGTCGAAGTAATACGTTCCCGGCATGTCCCCGGGGAAGGCGCCGTAGGGCACCTCGCACACCGCATCGACGGTGTAGTGGGGCACTATCACCTGGTAGGGATTGGCGCGGATATCCAGCGTATCTACTATGCGCTCGCAGGTCACGATGACCTTATGGGCAGCCACGCAGATGGACTGGTCGTTTATGGCGGGGCCCCAGATGCGCCCGTTTCCGTGCTTGTCGGCGTGGTGGACGTGGATGATAGCCACGTCCGGATACATGGCGGGAACCAGGCATACCGGCTCTCCCGTGAAGGGGTTCTCGGCTTCCCTGATGTAAGGGTTGGTGTTCATGATGTCCGTGCCCAGCATGGATTTGCAGGCCACGTAGTCCAACCCCTTCTCCGCAGCCATGAGCGAGAGCGCCATCCCGCCGTGGCTCCAGTCGGAAAAAACCTTCAGGGTGCCGGCCTCGACCCCCCGCCGGAAGGGCGCCACCAGGCCGCGCATCTCCACGCCCACGTAGGCCACGTGTGCCCCCTCGAGGCCGCCGAACTCGTGCCAGGCGGCGTTCATGCCTCCCGGGGTGAAGATGCCCACCAGGTTCTTCTTGCGCTGGCGGCCTATCTCCCAGAAGGCGGCCATGGGGCCCCTCACGTACGAGAACCCGGCCTCGATGATGGAATCCCCGTCCTGCACGAACTCGGCCACCGCTTCCTTGAGGGGCATCCTTTTATCTTTTTCCGCCCGCTTTTTTCTCGATTTCACTTCCCGGGCCAGAGCGTGGTCGAACAGCCTTTCGTTGGCGTGGCTCATCCTCAAACCTCCCGATCCTTTATCCGCAACGTGGAACGGCACAAGCAGGATACCTGGGTCTTGGGATAACAGGCCCCGGGGTCAAAGCGGGACGCGCATGCGCCGCGCTGCTGCTTATGCTGTTCCATCGATTACCTCGGTCAAACTGCGTATCTTGCTGCGCATCCTGCTGCGTAATGCATGGCGCGTTCAATACCCCGACATTTTCGCACAGATCGCGGGAAGTTTCCAGGAGAGTAAGCAGCTTGAGCAGGCTCATTTCCCTAAATGTACGCGCCGTATTATCCTATTCAAAGGCCGGGATAGGCACGGCGAGGAGAGGAAGGAGACAATGCACGAACTCGGAGCTACCGAGAGCATCGCCGCCATATGCCTGAGGCACGCCCAGGCCAACAAGGCAAAGCGCGTCATCAAGGTCAACGTGAAGCTGGGCGAGCTGACGGGGATCGTGGACCATTACGTGGCCTTCTACTGGGACATGGTGACCAAGGACACCATCGCGCACGAGGCGGAACTGAACTTCATCAAGGTGCCGGTGGTGGCACACTGCCCCGACTGCGACGAGGATTTCGAGGTGAAGGAATACGACCTCACCTGCCCCAAGTGCGGCAGGAAGGACACCGAGCTGATTTCGGGGCGCGAGTTCATGGTCGAATCCATCGAGATCGAATAGGAGGCGGGGATGAACTCAGGGGTGCTGGTGGATGGCAGCGGCGCCGCAGGCGGGGTGCCCCGCGCGGGGAGCCGGGCCATTATAATAGGTTCCGTGGGGCTCACCAGACGAGTACTGCCCGTACGGTCGGGCCTGGATGGGAGGCGAGGATGGATATAGAGGTCCTGGAGAGTATCTACGACGCCAACGAAAAGGTGGCGCGCGAGAACGATGCCCTGTTCCGCGCCAGCGGAGTGCTGGCCGTGAACCTCATGGCCTCGCCCGGGGCGGGCAAGACCTCGCTCATCGCCCATACCCTGGAGCTGCTCGAGGGCAGGGTGAGAGTGGGGGTTATCGAGGGTGACATAGCCTCCAACGTGGACGCGGAGAAGCTCAAGGGATATGGCATCCCGGTGGTGCAGATAAACACCGGCGGCATCTGCCACCTGGACGCGCTAATGATACGGCAGGCCCTCCCCCACCTGGACCTGGAGGCTCTGGACCTGCTGATCATCGAGAACGTGGGCAACCTGGTCTGTCCGGCCGATTTCAAACTGGGAGAATCTCTCAGGGCCATGATACTCTCCGTGGCCGAGGGGCACGACAAACCCCTCAAGTACCCCACCATGTTCAGCGACTCCGACGTGCTGGTGGTGAACAAGACCGACCTCCTCGGCATGAGCGACTTCGACATGGCGGAGCTGCGCGAAATCCTGTCGCGCATGAACCAGCGCCTGGTCATATTCGAGGTGAGCTGCCGCAAGAACGAAGGCCTGTCCGACTGGGCCGACTGGCTGGAGGAAAGGGTACGGGAGTACAAGACAGGATAAAAGCCGGCTCGCCCGTAGCATGGCAAACTCCACACGATTTCCCGTTTCATAAGATCGGGCGAAGGTGATCTCCACGCTATCTGAGGGCATGCCTCATTCCTAGAGGATGACCAGCACCACCAGGAGTACGGCCGCGAGTATCAGGCGGTAGATGGCGTACGGCCGGAAGGTGCCGGCCTTGAGGCGCGAGAGCAGGAAGCCGATGGCGAAGTAGCCGGTTACCGCGGCGGTGGCGCCTCCGGCCAGCATGGGCCAGAGCCGGTCCGCGGGCAGGCCGTCCAGCACCAGCTTGAACCCCTGGTAAGCCGCGGCCGCCCCGATGACGGGAACGGAGAGCAGGAAAGCGAAATCGGCGGCGTCCTTGCGGTCTATGCCCGCGGCACGGGCCACGGAGATAGAGGCGCCGGAGCGCGAGACCCCGGGCATCAGCGCCAAGGTCTGTCCCACCCCCACCGCCAGCGCCTCGCGCCAGCCTGCCGCGTTCCAGTCCCTGCTCTGGGCGCCGCGTGCGTCGGCGGCCCACAGCACCAGCCCGAACAAGGCGAGCATCACCACCATGAGCAGCGGCATCCCCTCCATCATCTCCGAGGACTCCGCGCCTACGGCCCCCACGGCGATGGCAGGGATGGTGGCGAGCAGGATCAACCAGCCCAGCCTGGCCTCGGGGTCGCCGGGTTTCTTTCCCGTGACCTCCCGCCACATCGCCGCGATTATGGAAAGCAGCCTGCGGCGGTAGTACCACACCACAGCCAGCCACGTCCCCAGGTGCAGGGCGACCAGGAACGAGAGGTCGGGCTCGCCCCAGCCGAAGATGTGGATGAGCAGGGCCAGGTGGGCGGAACTGGATATGGGCCAGAACTCGGTCAACCCCTGCACCGCGCCCAGCAGCAGGGCGGGGAGAATCCCCATCACACCCCCCGCGATCTCAGGTATTCGCCCCGCTCGGCAAGCATGGACGCCACCCGCGCCGCCCTCTCGGGGTTGGAGTAGATGCTTATCTTCTCCCAGGGGAAATCGGAATCCTCCAGGTTCTCCGTATCCCGCTGGGGCATGCCCACGGTGACGATGGGTTTCTCCAGCCCTTCCATCAGCTCGACCACCTTGTGCGCGAAACGCACGCTCCTGTCGTGCACGTAATGGCGTCGTACCTCGTTCATCTGCTTTTCCGTCCCCTCACCCTGCGGCGGCGCCTCCTTCAAACCGAAGGCGCCGGAGGCGTTGATGGTGCCCAGGGAGACGACGGAATCGTACGCTGGGGAATTGGCCAGCACCTCGAGGCAATTTGTGTGCTTGTCCAGGTCCAGGATGCCCACCATGTCCACGGGGTTGCCCTTGCTCCAGTAAGAGGGCAGTATCGACCCCAGCTCGTCCCTGACATCATCCGGCAGGGGGGAGACGTCCAGCCCGGCGCGCTCGCACAGGTCCGCCGCCACCACCGCCCAGCCGCCGCCCCAGGAGAGGATGGCCGTCCTGCGGCTCCGGGGCACGGGCATCTTCACCAGGGCGTCGGAGAAATCCAGCATCTCCTCGGTGGTCTCGGCCTGTATCATGCCCGCCTGCCGGATCATGCCCTGGTAGATCTCGCGCGAGCCGGCCATGGCCGCGCTGTGCGATGCCGCCGCCCTCTTCCCGGCGCCGGTACCCCCGGACTTGTATATGACGATGGGCTTGACAAGGCTTATGTCCTCCGCCAGCTCCAGGATGCGTCGGGGCCGTTTGAACCCCTCCACGTAGAGCAGGATGGCCCTGGTCTGGTCGTCCCGGGCGAAATACTCCATGTAATCGGCGAAGTCGAGGTCGCACTCGTTTCCGATGCACACAAAGCGGGAGAAACCTATGCCACGGTGAGAACCCCATCCCAGCATCTGCGTCCCCAGGTTGCCGCTCTGGGCGGCGAAGGCCACGTGCCCGGGGCGGGGCTTGACCGGGGGCATGAGGGCGGTCAGGCTCCAGGGCGCCGAGGTTATGCCCATGGTGTTCGGCCCCACGACCCTTATGCCGTGGGCGTGGGCCGTAGCCACCAGGCTCTTCTCCATCTCGCGCCCCTCGAGGGAGGATTCGCCGAAACCACCCGAGATCACTATGGCCACCTTCACCCCGGCGCGGGCGCATTCCGGTATGACCTCCTCCGCGTTTTCCGCCGGTATGGTGATCATGGCCAGGTCTATCTCCTTGCCTATGCCCGCGATACTGGGGTGGAAGGCCAGCCCCTTAATCTCCCCGCCTCTCGGATTGACGAGATACAGCTCTCCCTTGTAACCGTCGCGCAGAATATTGTTGGGGATGATGTTTCCCCACTTCGCCAGGTTGGTGGAAGCCCCTATCACGGCCATGCGGCGTGGGTTGAAAAGCGCTTCTACCGCGTCAATGCCATTGTCGTTCAAAGCAGACCTCCTGTTTGTACCTCCGGTTTCACGCCCTGCACCCCGACGAGAGCGCCCGCATGAGTGTTCAAAGCATCTGGATCCGTGCGGCTATTTCCTTTCCCTTTTCTATATATGGGTCGATGCCGCCTCCCAGGCCGCCGAGATAGGACATGGCCTCCTCCCACAGCGCCTGCGAGGTCCCGAGGGCCGTGGAGAACCACTGCCGAAACTGTACCAGGGGAGCAAGGTCCTCCGGCTTGACGGCCTGTTCCAGGGCGGCCACGGCCTCGTCGATGGAGCGGAAGAACTCCGTCAGTTTCTCGCGATAGGATTGCAGCTCATCTGGCGGCTCCATGCCGCCGAGTTCATCCAGGTAACCACCCATGGTCTTGCGGTCCTCCGCCGCCGCCGCCTTGACCTCCGGCTCCCCGGCGTTTTCGGGCAGGTCGGGCAAGGCCAGGTTCTCGACATCGCGCATCATGGGCAGAACGGCCTCGAAAAACCCGATGGAGTTTTCCAGCAAGTTCATGCTCTCCGCGCCCTCGGCGTAAAAATCCATTATATCCAGGTGAAGGGGAACCGCTTCCTGCGGTGGGTACATGGGTTCGGCTGTATCCCATGCAGAGGTGAAAATACCCTCGGCGCTCGCGAATACCTCCCGTAGCTGCGGCAGGTCGTAGTAATCGCCGAAGCTGAGCTCGTTCAAATCCTCCAGGGTCACCCCGAGGTCCCAGGCCACCCCGTCGTGCAGCTCGGAGATGCCCTTACGGTAATCGGAGAGGCTCATCTCTCCACTTTCCCCGCACCCCACCAGGACGAGCAGGAGCATCATCGACAGCAGAGCGGACAAGATCTTTCTCGTCATATTTCCTTCCCGCGGAAAAGACCATGGTCCAGACCATTATAATATCTGAACCCCGGTATTCTGTAGTCCGGGTTTTCGCATCCGGTATCTCGCGGCTCTGGTCGGCGGAGGAGTGCCTGGCGGGTACGGCTTACGGGCGGGGAAGGATCGCGTTGAGCCACGGCTCTGACAGCGACAGCAGGATTTCCGAAACGCAATATGATCACATCGCTGCTGCCTTCAAGGTGTTTTCCGTGGGGGTAACCATAATATAGCACCATACATAAAATGTCTAATTGTATTTTATATTTGCGGCGCGGTGTTAGAATTATATCTACGCGCTGAAAAATACTATACGGCGGGAGAGGAATTGCACAGGCGAGAGACATTGGTGTCCGGTAACGGCAGCGAATCGGCCAACGCGGCCTATAAGGTACGCATTACCAAGGGCTTCGTAGACGCTTCCTATGGGGATGGTTTCCTGGTGGAGGTGTGGGATTTCCGCGTGCAACGACTGGTCTACGGCGAACGCTACAAGGAACTGGAGCAGGCCCGCCGCCGCCAGAAGGAGATAAAAGGCGACCTCGACAGCATGAGCCTCGACCGCTTCCGCCAGGCGTACCTTTCCCGTAATCCCCGGGTCTGAGCCCGGTGTTTCCGCATAGCCTCATCCTTCAGGCGCTCGCTCGGCACGAACCTCGAATGTTTCCACCCAGGCCTGCCTCTCGAGTCATCCCTGGACCTGAGCCCGGCTCTGCCTGCCGTCTCCGCCCGTCCCGGTAATCGTCTGACTCGAGAGGATCTCGATCGGATTTCAGGGTTTCGGCGACGATGCTACCCGAAAGAGGAGATGGCATGCATGGCAATGAAGCTAATCCCGCGCGTACTTGGCGAGCAGGTTCCTGGCGCGCGTTCGCAACCTGTCCTTGAGCTCCGGGGGCGACAGTATCTCTACCTCGCTGCCGTATTTCAGCAGCTCCCTTTCCAGCCAGGAGAGGTTGTCGGTGTGCAGGGTGCAGACGAGGCGTCCCTTTACCGTCTCGGCCTGCGAGAAGATGGGCTGCTCCTTCGCCCAGCGGGCGAGGGCGGGCGAAAAACGCAGGCACACCTCTATCTCACCGCCCGCGGCGACGCCGGCCGGAGCGTACTCCGGCTCTCCCGCCTCTTCCCCGGGCGGCGGCTCGAACTCCTCGGCGGTTACCTCCATGTCCTTGATACGATCTACGCGGAACACCCTGACCTCGCTGCTGCGTCCGTCCCAGGCCCGCAGGTACCAGTTTCCCATCCCGAACTCCAGCGACAGGGGGTGGACCCGCCTGCGCGTGATATCGTCCCTGCCGTAGCTGTAGTACTCCATCTCGACAACGTGGCGCTGTTCGCAGGCAAGCGAGAGCTCGGATACTATCTCCGGCCCCGGAGTAGGCCGGTTAAACTCCACGCTCTTCCTGATAAGGTCCCGGGGAACGGCTCCCCCTTCGAGCGCGGACGCTATCTTGTCCATGGCCGTGTTGAGAGAGGAGGAAGCCGGCAGACCGGAGAGCTTCTGCACCGCTTCGCAGGCCAGGTAGAGCCCGGAGAGTTCGGCCGAGGTAAAACGCAGGGGGCGGGCGAAGTAATCGGCCATGGCTATGCTGACGCGTTCACCGTCTATGGTCACCTCGATGAGGTCGGCGGGGGTATAGTCCGGCTGTCCACACATGAAGATGAGGTCGAGGTCGCTTATGATCTGGGCCTGCGACACCCCGAAGACCTCGCTCAGCTCGCTCAGGGACACCCCCTGGTTCTTCAGGACATAGGGGATAACCGATAACAGCCTCTGGATCTTGCCTTCAGAGTCCGGCATCGCCGTCACCACCCAGCTTGTCCAGCATAAGCGATAGCCTTTCCTTGACCTTACGGCGCAGTTCGGGCGGCGAGAGCACCTCCGCATCCTCGGCGAAGGAAAGGACCCAGCCGAGGAAGGCGTCCTCGTTGCGCACGTTCACGTATAGTATGCCGCCTCCGTCCTCGACGGGCTCGAAAGCATATACATCCCCCAAGTCCCTCTCCACCTGCCATGCCATGCGGGGGGAGAAAAGGACGCGTGCCTCGTACTCCGCCCCCTCCTCGAACTCCCAGGGAAGTATGCGCGAGTAGTCCTCCAGCCTGAAATCGGGCGGGCGGTCGAAATCGGGTCCGCTCTGCCCGGGATGGGCCAGCTCCACCGATGACTCGATGCGGGAGACCCTGAAGGAGCGGATCTGCTTGCGCAGGTGGCAATATCCCACCACGTACCAGGCCCCCCGCTCGAAGTAGAGGCCGTAGGGGTCGATGTCTCTTCCGCGTGCCTTGCCTTTCCCCAGGGAATGGTAAACGAAACGCACGGTGCGCCGCCCCGCCGCCGCTTCCCATAAAGCGGTGAGGCTTCCCACGGGTTCGTTCTGGGGCTCGAACCGCCAGTGAAGGGAATGCGTCTGCACGAGCCGGCTGCCGTCGCCGATATCGGGACTCAACTTGCGCAGGGCGGCGCCCGCCTCCCTGGACAGCGGCGTCAGCTCACCGGATGAGAGCCGGTTCACCAGCAGCAGGGCCAGCTTCTCCTCCTGGGTGAAGTCGATCTCCGGCAGGTAGTACTCCTCCTTGGGGATGCGGTATCCCTGCTCCTCCCCGAAGACATCCACCTGCTCGACCAGGATGGGGATCCCCATCTCCCGCAGCTCGCTCTTATCGCGCTCGAACATGCGCTTGAAGGAGGGCGCGGTCGCCTGCCCGTATCCGGGGATGGAATTGCGTATGCGCTCGAGGGTAACCGGGCGCTGCGCCTCCAGCAGCATGGCGATGAGATCGATGAGCCTCTCGGCTTTGTTCACGCCGTAACCTCCCACGGGAGACCTCCCGGACGCAGGCACTTGCGGCCGCCGCTTTTGTCACTGGGCGGTGATAGCATTTCTACGTGAGCGAACTCGAAGGAAAGGCAGGTAGATAGAGAGATGACAGGTTGGAGACCGATACTGTTCGTAGCGGGGCTTGCGCTCGCCTCCCTGGCCGAGAGCTCCGGCCCCTTCTGGTTCCTGGCGGCGGCGGGGAGCTTCGCCTGCTTCGCGGCCTTGCTCGTCCTTGCGGTAAGAAGCGAGGCTGCCGGTAGGCGTGACGCGGATGATAGCCGCCGCATCACCATTTCCCTACCTCCTCCTTTTTGTCCCGGGGAGAGAGCAGGCGGTGCAGATACAGCATCTTGCACGACGCCTCCAGGCTGGACGTCCACTGATACGCCTCTTCCAGCATCTGCCCGACGGCAAAGCTGCCGTGTCCCCTGACGATGGCCGCCTTGTAGTTCTGCAGCAGCAGAGGCAGCTTTTCCGCGACCTCATCCGAGCCCACGGTGAGGCTGGCGCTCATCACCGGGATGACCTCCTGCAGGAAGAGTTCCCTTACGAATCGTGAGAATTGCTCCAACATGCGTGGTTCCCCTGTTTACTGTCGACATACGTCCACCTGAATATCAATATATAACAAGCTCGTGTCGGATTACATCGTTATCTATATACCTTCAGCGCACCGTGCTCTCCTTCTCTTACCGACTTACGCGATACATTCCCGGCCGCGGACGGTCCGGCCGAGGGGTCAGGACCGGCTTGCGGCCTTGGCGAGCGTCATACACTCATAACCTCCGTTGCCTCCCGGCGAAAATCCGCTTGCGTCGGTTGCGGAGCTGACCTCCGGCATTACGGGATCGATCCTTGGCATGACTCGGCAGGTTTGCGGGCCCCTTGGCCTGACGTCATGCTGACCTGGGTCTGACCCCTCAGTTTGCGGGTTTTTTGATATCATTTACCCGTTGCTCGATACAACGCGACACCTTGCCGAAGCCGGTAAACAGTTCGAAGGGGGATAAAAATGGCGGCAAACAATACCCGTGCGGAAGAAAGCCGACGCTTTCGCAAACTGTCAGCATTTCTCGATCGGCTGGGCTACAAAACGATTTTTACCCTTGCGGTGATCCCGTTTCTGCCCCGCTTGGCGGCAAAAATTGCGGAGATGGAGGGCAGGCGCAAGGGATTCGGGGTGAGGCAGTTCAAGCTCAACGCCAGGGGCGGCACCCGCCTGTCAGCCGCCCTCTACGTGCCCGAGGGAGAGGGTCCTTTCCCAGCGCTGGTGATGGTCCATTCCTGGATGTTCTCCCGCTGGCAGTGCCACCTCTACGCCCCCTATTTCGCCTCCGCCGGATACGTGGTGCTCGCCTACGATTGCCGCGGTTGGGGCTCTTCCAAGGGGCGGGTACAGTGCGCCGACCCGGAGAGCGAGCTCCGCGACCTGGAGGACGCCATAGGCTGGCTGCTGGAAAAGAGCGGGCTTGCGCTAAAGGATGGGGCTCTCGGCGTCACCGGCATATCTTACGGAGGAGGGCATTCCTTCCTCATCGCCTCGCGCGACCCGCGGGTTCGGGCCGTGGTGCCCATGTGCGGCTGGACCGAGCTCAGGCAGAGCATAACCCCCAATAACTCCGCCAAGATATTCTGGGGCCTTGGCCTGCTTTTGACCGCCTCCTGGGCCACCAGGCTTGACCCCCGCAACGTGCTCTACCGCTGGTTCGGCATCATCCTCTTCAGGCGCGAGAGGATCGCCGATTACGAAAAGGACATGAGCCTGCGATCCTGCCTCTACGACGCGGAAGGCACCAAAACGCCCATGCTCATCGTAGGCTCCTGGAACGACGACCTCTTCGAGCCCAACCAGATTATGGAGTTCTACGGCAAGCTCGACGCCCCCAAGATGCTTTACATACGCAACGGCTTGCACGGCCTGGACCCCGGTTTCGGGCCGCGCTGGGCCGGCAGGGAGATATGGGAGCTCACCCGCCGCTGGTTCGACTACTGGCTGAAAGGTGAGGAAAACGGCATCCTTTCAGAGCCTGCCGTGCGATTGTACAAGCCGTGGAAAGGCCTGGTGGAGGCGGAGGATGACTGGCCGCCCCCGGACGTGAAGGCCCACCGCGTCTATCTCGGCAGGGAGAACGGGGCTTTCAAGATGAGTTCCCGCCCCAAGGGCGAGAGGGGCGAATTTAAACTCAAGCCGAAGCTGTTCAGCGCGGCCAACTCGGGTCCCTCGGTGGTGCGCCCCCAGGCCTTCGGCATCCCCGTGCCGGGACCCAGAAAAGATGCGGGGAAAGGCTACTTCTCCTTCACCACCTCTCCCGCCAAGAGGGGCTTCGAGTTGCTGGGCATCCCGACCTTGCGTTTGAGATTGAAACCCCTGCAGGAGAGGGTGCAGCTCAACGCCCTGCTCTACGACGTCCCACCCTCCGGGGGATTCCCGCTTCTCATCACCTACGGCACCGCCACCCTCGAGGGATTGACGCCGGGAGAGGAGACGGCGATAACGCTGGACCTCATAGCCGCGGACCATCTGCTCGGGGCCGGGCATTGCTTCCGCCTTACCTTGAGCGGCGCCAACATACCCTTCGTGCTGCCGGTACTGGGTGAGGGCGCGCAGGTGATATACGGGGACGGTGAGAGTGCCCTGGAGCTGCCGCTGCGGGAGGTAGAGGAAGGCTGAACCGTCTCCCCCGGCTGCCCTATACGCGCTGCCAGCGTCGGACGGAATACGGAAGGCGGATTGGGAGGGCGTCCCGGGGCTATCGCCACGGGATGCAGTAGGCATCTGGCCTCGCGGCGCCCCCGCATGGAGCGAAACCGCAGTGGTGAATGTACAATGGGTAAAGGGCACACCCTGATACAACTCCGGAGGTGAGGCCGGTTGAGTGTACGCGCCAGCGGATTAGTGATGATACTGGCTATGGCCGCGATCTTGTTTTTTGCCGGCCTTGCGCCCGTATGGCAGGATACGGCATATGGCGGGGATGGCACCTGCGGCGAGGCCAGCGCGGAAGGCTCGACCACGTGGTACTTCGCGGAGGGCTACACGGGGCCGGGCTTCCAGGAATGGCTGACCCTCTTTAACCCCCGGGAATCCTGGTCGGAACTGGATCTTTATATCCTTTACAACCAGGGACCGTCCCAACTGGAGGAAGTCTCCTTGCCTCCCCGGTCGCGCATGACCCTGGATATGAACGCACTGGCGGGAGCTGACATGGAGATATCGCTGTACCTGGAGTCGGCGGAGCCCATCGTCGCCGAGCGCCCCATGTACTTCACCTACCGCGGCGTATGGAAGGGATGCACGGTGACCAGTGGAACGTCGGGGCTTTCCGACACGTGGTATTTCGCCGAGGGCTGCACCCGGCAGGGGTTCGAGACATGGCTGCTGCTATCCAACCCCGCGGAAGCGGCGGTGCGAGCCACGGTAAGCCTCATCCTCGGGGACGGCACCGTAACACCGGTGCTGGTGGACCTCCCGCCCCGTTCGCGCCGCACCGTATTCGTCAACGATGAGGTGGGCGAGGATCGCGACGTCAGCGCACGAGTGGAGGCGGATACGCCTGTATGCGCCGAGCGGGTGGTGTACTTCGATTACCACGGGGCGTGGCCGGGGGGCCACGCCTCCAGCGGCCTGGGCCAGCCCCGCAAGAGCTATCTCTTTGCCGAGGGTTATACCGGCGCGGGCTTCGAGGAATGGCTTACCCTCTATGCGCCCCGCGAGAGCGCCGGGGATGACGGCAGCGATATCACACTGAACTGCCTGTTCGGAGAGGGGGAGGAGAAACCGTTCGAGATACATCTTGACCCGGACAGGCGCCACACCCTGTTCATCAACCAGCTGGCCGGCGAGGTAAAGGACGTCTCCTTGGAGCTTTCTTCGGGCGAGCCCTTCCTGGCCGAGCGCCCCATGTACTTCAACTACCGCGGCTTCTGCCGCGGGGGGCACGTCTCCAAGGGTACTGAAGCGGCCGGCACCCACTTTTACCTGGCCGAGGGTACCACGAGGCCGGGTTTCCACGAGTACCTGTGCATAATGAACCCGGGAGAAGAAGACGCACGGGTGACAGTGGATTTCATCTGTGCGGCGGAAGGCGATTGCATGATCCAAGACGCGATCGTGAGTGAACCTGGGGTCTTCACCGTAGCCGCGCGGACCCGCTTTACCCTGGACGTCGCCAGCCAGGTGGAAGGTTACCAGGACACCTCCTTCGAGCTGAACTCCGACCGGCCTGTCGCCGTAGAGAGGCCGCTCTATTTCCCCGGCGACGGCTTCGAGGTCGCCAACGCCATGGAGCACCTGTGGAAACTCAGCGTGGGCATCGGACTGCGTGTCGAGGGCACCGAGGGTGAAGCCACGGCCGCCCGGTACCTGGCATCGGTTCTGGAGGGTTATGGATACGCTCCCGTCATCCAGGAAGTGCCCCTGCCCAACGGGACTTTTACGCGCAACGTGATAGCGAAGAACAGGATCGGGGGCGAAACGGAGACGGGGGACCTGGGGGGAAAGACGCTGGTCGTGGGCGGGCACTACGACACCAAGATCGGGACAGGCAGCCCGGGAGCAAACGACAACGGCTCGGGCACGGTGGCGGTCCTCGAACTCGCCCGCTGCATCGCGGAGAACCCCGTCGGTTATCAAGTCGAGTTCGTGTTCTTCGGCGGGGAGGAATATCTGGTCAACGGCACGGACCAGCACCACTTCGGCTCCCGCTATTACGTCAACCAACTGTCGCAAGCGGAGAGGGAAAACGTGTACGGCGCCATCGTCATCGACATGGTGGGAGTGGGAAGCCAGCTCTACGCACGTACCATGGGGGTGGGGCCCATGGACCTCTGCGACCAGCTCATGGCCTACGCCCAGGGAGCCGGCATATCCCTGCCCTACATGGTGGACTTCGCTTATTCGGACCACGAACCCTTCGAGAACGCGGGTATCCCGGCGGTGTGGCTGGAGTACAAGGACGACCCCTGGTACCACACCTACCAGGACAGCTACGATAAGATCAACCCTGCCTATATCGAGAACACCGGCCACCTGATCCTGGGCTTCATGCGTTCCCTTTAGAGACTTTTTCCGCCAGCCTGCCCGTTGCGTTAAGTCACAAAATACCAGCTTAATGGCCTGCTTTTAGTGTGTTTCTTGATAACATACCGGGGTATGCAAAAAACAAGGCCTGGCCCCTTCAGCGGTGGCTAATCACCCGGGCGGGCACGCCGGCGACTATGGCCAGTGGGGGGACGTCCTCGCTAACCACGGCGCCCGCGGCCACCACGGCGCCGTCTCCTATGGTCACTCCCTTGAGGATCACGGCGTGGGAACAGATCCAGCAGTCCTCTCCGATGACCACCGGTCCGTAGCAGCCGCCCTGGAAGCGCATGGGCTCCTTTCCGCATTCCATGCCGTGGTCGGCGCAGTTGACGTTCACGTAGGGGCCGAGCATGGTGTTCTTGCGTATGGTGCAGTCGTCGAAGGCGTTGATGATGCTGAAGGGACCGATTGCCACGTTATCCTCCAGCAGCAGCGTGGCGTCGTTGGCGGCGAAGAGGCGGGCATAGGTGTCCAGGGAGCAGTTCTTCCCGATGACGATGCGCCCCCGGTCGTTTCCCCTGATCTGCACCTGGGTGGGGATGAAGGTGCCGTCCCCTATCGAGCACGAGGACTCCGTGCACAGCGCCACGTCCGGTTTGGCGCCGATCCACACGTAGGGGCCACACTTGACGCCGCCCCGCCTAAACTGCCACTGGTGGTAGCGTATTCCCGGGTTTAGAAGTGCGAAGCGCAGGTGGTCCCATCTTTCCCGGGTGCTCATGGTATGACCTCGAGTTCGGCCGCCGTCTCCCCGTACCTGCCTAACCTCCTGCCCATAGACCAGTATTCGCGCTGGTTGAGCACGTAGGGCTGGAACTCCTCTACCAGGATCCTGTCCTTCTCCCCCACGTACCGTCTTTCGAGATGGACTGCCAGCACCAACCCCACGAAGAGGGTATGCGTGCCCAGCGGCAGGGAAGCGCTCACGCGGCACTCGATGTTGAGCGGGCATTCGGCCACCAGGGGCGCCCGTACCTCGCTGGCCCCCTCGCGGGTGAGGCCGGCAAGAGCGAACTTGTCCTGGTCGCGGCCCGACACCACTCCGCAGAGGTCTACGGCGTTGAAGAGGTCCTCGGAGGGAATATTTACCACGAACTCCCCGCTGGCCTGGATAAGATCGAAGGTGAACCGGCTCTCGCGCACGGCCACCGCCAGCTGAGGCGGCTCCATGCACGCAACGCTGACCCAGGACACGGTCATGAGGTTGTCGCGCCCGTCGTGTGCCGCGCTCAACAAAACCACCGGCTTGGGAAGAAACAGGGTGGAGGGACCCTTAAGCTCTTTCACCGCGCAATCTCCTTTCGAAACTCGCCAGCCTGTATCCAGCCCACAGGGCATACATCAAGTGTACCTTGAGCAGTTCCCTTTCCTCCAACCTGATCATGCCGGGGCTGTAGGTGATCTCCCGCACCAGGCCTTCCGCCATGGACTCCACCCCCAGCGGCTCTCCCGCGAAGGGGACCGCTCCCGCCTCTTCCTCCTCGTACATCAGGCGCAGTTTCTCCAGGCCCGTCTCCACCGTCGCCGGGCGCTCGGGATCGGAGAAGAGAACCGGATCGGCGCCTCCGCCTTCCGCCGCGCGGGCCAGTATGTAGCCCTCCAGAAAGGTTGAATCGATGATAGCGGATACGTCCCGCACCAGGCTCCGCGAGCCAACGCGTGGAAAGCAACTGCGTACGACCCGGTCCCTGAAAACGCCCAGCCACAACAGGGCCATGGAGCGCGAAGCCAGGTCCAGGTCGGCGAAGCGTATACGCTTGCGGTAATCCTCGAACCGTTCCCGTACGTTCATTTTCCTATAGCCGCACCAGCCGATCGGCATAGGCGTCGTACTGGTCTCCACAGGTAAAGATGATCACCTGCCTGCCGCGCGAGAAATCTTTGAGCACCTCCATCGCGCGCGCTAGGCGGCGTTGATCGAAGGTGACGAAGGGGTCGTCGAGAAGCAACGGCGGGTGCCGGTCGCCGCATATGATGTCCATCAGCGACAGCCGGGCGGCCAGGTAGAGCTGGTCGACGGTGCCGCGGCTCAGGATCTCCGGCTCCACCTCGCCCCCCTTCTCCCCCGACCATACCGTTATCTCGAGGCTCTCCTCGTCCACGCGGACCCTGTGATAGCGTTTTTCCGTGATGCGGCCGATATAATCGCCGATCATGCCCTCCAGCCGGCGTGCCGCCGAGGAGATGGTCTCAACCGAGGCCTCCCTCAACCATTTCTGCGCCTGCTCCAGGGCCCGCGCGCGGGTTTGCAGGCGGTCCCTTCTGTCGCGCAGGTATTCTACCTCCTCGCAAGCGCGCAGGTATTCTTCCTCCACGCCCTCATCGCTGACCGCAACCTCCAGGCGGATGCGCTCCTCCTTGAGCCCGTCCAGCCTGGCGCGCAAGTTCTCTTTTTCGCGCAGGACCTCCTGCAGCCGCGCGGCGTCCACGGTACGGCCTCGCAGTTCCTTAAGCCTTCTCTCCCGCAGGCTGACCTCGGTCGCCAATTGCCGCGCCTCTCCCTCGATGCGGCCGATGTCCCCATCCGGTACCAGGACCTCCAGCTTGTCCGCTATCTCCTTGCGCCGCGCCAGCAGCTCCAGGTACCCCAGCTTCAACTCCGTGAAGCGCTCCACCGTATCGCAGCCGGCCCCGGATATGATCGCCTCCGCCTGCGCCGTGATATCCCGCTTCCGGGCCTCCAGCTCGCGCACCTGTTCCTCCAGGGTCGAGTGTTCCCTCCCCCGGCGCAGAAAGCTCAGGTAGCGGCCGGGGAAAAGCGACAGCCCTATGCAGACGCCTCCCGCCAGGGAAAACAGGAGCATGTAAGGCGAAAAGGCGAGGCCCGCCAGCCCTACCAGGAAAAGGGTAATGCCCGCCAGAAGCGCGTAAGGCGCCCATGCCTCGTAGTGCGACTTCCTGGCCTGTTCCAACCTCTCGCGCAGTATGCCCAGCCCCTCCGATACACCTGCCCGGCGCAGCTCGATGTCTCCCAGTTCGTCGCGCTTGCTCTCCAGGATGCTTTTCAAACCTCCGTACCTGCCGCGCTCTTCCTCCTCAAGCCTGGCGTCTTCGTCGATCATTGAAGCCGCTGATTCGAGTTGCCTGTAGCGGCGGTGAAAATCCTCTATGTCCTCCTCGATATCCGCCTGTTCAGACGAATCGGCGGCCAGGCCCTGCAACGCCTCCAGCCTTGTGGTGAGTTCGCCGGCCTCCGCCCTGATGACCTCGAGGCGGTGCCGCGCGTTGGTCCTGTTTTCAACCAGCGCCGCCAGCTCGTCCCGCCTTTCCTGCCACCTGCGCATTTCCTCCTCCGCCCGCACCAGGGGCCCCGGGTTCTTCGCGGTCCCGAGCGTGCCGCGCAGCAGTTCGCTCAAGTCGCGGCCCAGTGCGGATGCGGCCTCCGCGGCGCCGTTGCCGGCCTCAGATCCGGTTACGGTATATTGCAGGCTCCCGCTCAGCTCCTTCTTGCCCGCCGAGATCACCGAGACCTCGTCCTGGCGGATGCCCGCGGTGGAACGGTATGCCGCTTCGGAGCCGAGGCCCAGCCATTCCTTCACGCTCTCCTCTATCAGGGCCTGGTCCTTCGTCTCCGTGTCGCCCCAGGCCAGAGAGGCGCTCTTGGAGGAGAAATCCTTTAACAGGTGAAAAGGCCGGCCCGAGGCCTCCCCCTTCATCTCGATGGTAAAGCCGTCCTTCTCGCCCCAGGTCACGCTGTCCCGCACCTCCTTGCGTGTGGCATCCACCTTCCAGAAAAAGGCAGCTAGAAGCGCCTGCACCAGGGTGGATTTACCCGATTCGTTGGGGCCCTTGATCACGTTGATGCCTTCGTCCAGCGAGATGTTCACCTGCCTGAAGCGGCGGAACCTCTGCAAATACAGGGCGGTGATCTTCATCTCCTACGGCCTCCCCGTTATATAGGCCAGCCCGAGGCGCAGGGCTTCCTCGGCTATGCGCAGGTCCTCTCCCTCTTTGCCCGCCATCTCCCTGCGGGCTATGCGGATAAAGCGGCCGATGACCGTTCTCTCCGCGTAAGCCTCGAGGTCGTGTTCGAAGAGGCCGGCCGGCTCGATCTCCAGGCGAAGGTGGAAAAAGAGCGGGGAGAGTTCTTCCTCCATCCTTTCCCAGTCGCAGGCCATCCAATCCTCGCCCCACAGGCCCTTCAGGCGCACTTCGAGGGCCAGGTCGCGATCGGCCATGCGCCTCACGTGGGCATAGAACTCCGCCGGGCCTCCTATCTCTCCGGCATCCAGCTCCAGGCGGACCATGCGCCGGGTACCGACGGGGATAGGGTTTACTTTCGCCGGGCTTCCCTCCTCCAGTTCCACCAGCAGGACTTTCCCCTCCTCGCCCTTACCCAGATCCAAAGGCTCGGGTGGACCGCTGAAGAAAGCCACCGTGCTTCCCTGACTGTAATCACCCGGGGAATGCCAGTGGCCCAGGGCGAGGTAATGCAGGTTGCTGCCGCTCACGCTGCCCGCGGAGACGAGCATCTCGTCCCGCTCGACCTTTCCCGGCAGTACGAAAGATGCGTGCAGCATGCCCACGCGCCAGCGCCCGGCATCCCCGGCACGGAAACCGCTCAGGACGTCCTTGCCCTCGCCGCTCGTGGCCATACCGTATACGTCGAGCCCGAGCCCCTCCACGGTGAAAGGCATCATCTCGCTCCCCCGGAACACGTGCAGGTGCTGCAGCCCGGAGATCTCGCCGCTTTCATAAACCCCACCCGGCTGCAGCCTGTCGTGGGTCCCGGGAACGATGAAGGTCCAGATGCCCTCGCTGTCGAGACGGCGCAGCTGATACACGACCTCGCCCACCAGGCCGGGTTGCGGATAGGCGGAATCGAAGAGATCGCCCGCGATAAGCATGGCGTCAACCTGTGACGTGAGGGCAAGTTCTATCACCCGGGAGAACGTGGCCTTGAGTTGTTCGCGCTGCTCCCTGCCTCGCCTCCCCAGGAAAGCGAAGGGCGCACCCAGGTGCACGTCGGCCGTATGCAGAAGTCTCAGTCCAGCCATCGTTTCTCCTTACTGCGCCAATTCTTAACCATTATAGGACAGCACGATGACGATATGTACGTGTGTTCTGCGTCCCGAGCCCGGGGGTAACGATCCTCGCTTCTTCTTTGTTTGCCCGAGCCCGGGGGTAACGATCCTCGCTCAGCACTCGCAGGGTGCATATCCAGAGCAAGGCCTCCTGTCGAGCATACTGCTCGCGAAGGTCGCTTCAGATCGACCCCCGGTTCTCGGGCAGGGGAAGCTCATATGGGACGTTTCGGATCGACTTCCGGTGCTCGGGAAGGGGTTTTTTGTATAGGCGACACCCGGGCGGGGTTCCGAACCTTGATCCTCTCTTATGCTCGTATGGTTTAGGCCGACCCGTAGCCCACCAGGGTCACGGCTGATCGGACCGGCGTTCGTGCGGAGGAAACCCGCTGTTATAATCTACTCATGGAAGCTTGGGTGTATATCGTCATCGCCGTGGGGGCCGCGCTGTTCCTCGCCGTGGTGCTGGTCTTCAACCACATGATCCGCCTGCGCAACAAGACCAGGAAGGCCTGGAAGGACATCGACGTGCAGTTGAAGCTGCGCCACCAGCTGATACCAATCCTGGTTTCGACGGCGAAGGGCTATGCCTTGCACGAGGAGCAGGTCCTGGAAAAGGTTACGCACATGCGGACCGAAGCCGAAGCGGCAACCGGGGTGAGGGATAAGGGGGCAAGGGAACTGTCTCTAGCTGGTGCTTTGAGCGAGATATTCGTGCTCAGAGAACGCTACCCGGAGCTGAAGGCCGACGAGAACTTCGAACGCCTGGCCCGGGAACTGGTAACGGTGGAAGACCACCTCGCAGCATCCCGTAAGTATTACAACGGCTCGGTGCGTATCTACAACACTTTCATCGAGAGCTTCCCACAGCTTCTGCTTGCGCGGCTCTTTCGCTTTCGCACCGGGGAATATTTCCAGCGGGACGTGGACGAGGGTCCTGTCGCCGTGGAGATGAAACAGCCCCCGGGGTCTTGAGCCCACCTGCGGGCGACTGCGCGTCACCCTGGCCAGGCCCTAACGGCCGGCCGGGTTTTTTTCCTTATCAGGCTCTCCACTCACCACGGCGTCGGCCGATATCATCATCTTCAGCGCCTTGTTCACGAACTCGGCAACCTGGTAAACGAACTCTTTATCGTCGCCTCCGAGGTGCGATACCTGCCGCGCCACCACCTCGGCCTGCTTGTCCTTCATCGCCCTCATCTTTCGTTTTCCAACCGCGGAGAGGGTGACGATCACCTTGCGGCGGTCGGCCTTATCGCGTGTGCTCTCGACCCAGCCCCTCTGTTCCAGGGCATATACCATGCGGCTGACGGTGGACGGGTTGATGAATAACACCTTCGCGAGTTCCCCCTCGCTCAGCGCCCCGTTCATATAGATGATGATCAGGGTGACGTACTGCGTGTAGTTGATGTCGTTTTCCTTGAGGATGGCCCCGAACTCACCGTAGTGCTGGTGCATAAAGAGAAACACCGTCTCCACCATCTCGGCAAAGAGCTCGTTTTCCTTGCCCCCATGGGATGATAATTTTGCATCTTTCATATTTTTCATAACACAATAATTGTAAAGCCGCCGCTTCAGCGGGTCAAGCAAAGCGCACGCGGGTTACCGGTCCGAACGGGTTGGGGTGCGGCGGAGGCGATCCCGGATGCATCGCTCTCCGGCGCGCACGGCAATCGTCGAACCCGCCCGGAGAACAAAGGGCAGCCCATATGTAGCATGGGAAAGAACGGCCCTCGCGCGGAATAGAGGTATAATACGAAAGGTTGAATTGACCTCTTGCAGCTGAAATGTTAAATTGTGACTGTAAGTCACATTTGTAAGGGTGCACATGAGCAAGAAAAGCAAGCCAAATAATTCCGTGCGAGGGGTGCGTTTCGCCCAGGACCGTTCGCGCGAGACGCTCCGCCGTATCGTCGAGGCGGCGGAGGAGGCTTTCGCTGCAAACGGCTATGACAAGGCGACCGTGGCGGAGATCATCAACCGTGCCGGGATAGGGCACGGGACCTTCTGGCTCTATTTCCACAACAAGGATGACCTCCTCCGTTTCATGCTCCAGGACATGATCGAGGAGTTCGAGGTCTTCGACTGGTATCGGGAAGGCGATACGGAGGCCCTCCCGGTGACTTCACTGGCGGAGGTGGAGATCATCATACGCGGCGTGATGGAAGTATTCGCCCGTTATTCAAACATCCATCCCCTCATCGTGCGCGCCTCCCTGGAAAGCGAGGAGTTCCGCCAGGTACTCGAGGAGTTCAACCAGCCCTTCCTGCGCATCGTGGAAAAGAAGCTGCGAGAACACCTGGAGCAGGGTCTCTGCCATGACCTCGACCCGGCGGTCACGGCCCAGATCATCGTGACCATGCTGGAATACGCCAACCTGCAATGGTTGAACAAAGGCCTGACATCCGACCGCGATGACCTGATCCATAACCTTAGCGTGGTCATTTACCACACCATGAACCACTGATCCCGCAAGCCCGGGCACTACTGGCAAAGATCCGGATATCGCTGCTTGAAGGACTGCACCGCGCCGTGCAACGTATTGAAGACGTTCTCCTCGCCGACGATATCGATAACGCCGTCCCGCTGCATGAACGAGCGCAGGGGTGAATGAACGCAGGCCAGCAGCACCTCGATTCCTTCGCCGCTCAATGCGGCATGAAGGCCAGCAAACTCGTCGCTGGCCGTGGTGTCCATCTCGTATATCACCTCGCAATCCACGATCACGGCCCGGGGCTTCGGATCGGCCTCGTCGACCAGGCGCCGTATGTCATCCACGAACCTGTCGACGTTTACGAAGATGAGTGGGCTGTCGAACCGGTAGATGATCAAGTGGGGCGCGTAAGACTTATAACCCGGGCGATACTTCAGGGCGCCATGGTGAGCGCCGCTCTCGTCCACCCCCAGTACGGCCGTGTGCGGGCGGCTGACCCTGACGACGAATCCCGCCAGCGAGAGGACCACGCCGATGAGTATACCGACGACGACGCCGAAGAGGAGCACTCCGAAGAGGGCTACCAGGGCCAGTGCGAAATCGTCCCTGCTGCTGCGGCGGAGACGCAGCAGGGGCTTGAGGTCGACCAGCCTGGCAACCGTAAAGACGACGATGGCGGCCAGGGTGGCGAGGGGCAGATACTTGAAAAGCCCGGTGAAGAGAAAGACGGTTACCAGGGTAAGGCCCGAACAGATAAGTGATGCTAACTGGGTCTTGCCCCCAGCCTGTTCGCTGGCCGCGGTGCGGGTAAAGCTGGCGTCCACCGTAAAACCGCGCAGGAAGCCCGACCCTATATTTGCGACCCCGAGGGCGATCATCTCCTGGTTGGGATCGACCTTGTACGAGTGTTTTACCGCGTAGGCCCTGGCGAAAGGCAGGGACTCGGTGAAGGCGAAAAGAGCCAGCGCGAGCGCTCCCGGCAGGAGCCGGACGACGTCGCTGATACCCACTCCCTCCAGCGACAGGATGCTCACACCCCGAGGCAGCTCGCCCACCAGCGCCACGCCGTGCTCTCCTGCCGAAAAGAGATAGGCAAGGGGGATGGAAAGGACCATCACGGTCAGGGCCGCAGGGACCCTGGGCACGTTCATGCGTAACAAGATGAGCAGCAGCAGACAGCCGATGCCGACAGACAGGGTGATCCAGGACCACGAGCCAGCCTGGCGCAGTATGTCCGCGAAAACGATAAAGGTATTTCCCCCTCCGGCCTCTACACCGAACAGTTTCTCGAGCTGGCCCACGGCGATGAAGATGGCGGTGCCTACGATATAGCCGTCGAGTACCGGCCGCGCCAGAAGCTTGGACAGAAAACCCGCCCTGGCCAGCCCCCCCAGGGTGAGCAGTGCCCCTACGATCAGGGCAAGGACTGCGACGAGGGTAATATATACAGGGGTCCCCCTGACGGCCAGGGGCATGACCGTAGCCGCCGAAATAGCCGCAGCGGTGGCTACGGGCCCGACATTCAGGTGATGGGATGTCCCGAACAGCGCGTAACAGGCTGGGGCGAGACATGCCGCGTACAGGCCGTACTGCACCGGCATGCCGGCTATGCCCGCAAAGGCCATGGCCACGGGCACGGTTACCGCCCATGCCGTTAACCCGGCAGCTATATCGCCAGAGAGCCATTCCCGCCGGTAGGCCGGTAACCACGAGAGGATGGGAAGATAACGCTGCAGCTGGCCGCTCAATCCCCTGGAAGAATCCGCCATTATAAACCTGTGCCTCCGTCGTCGTGCCCGCTGCCCTCGAGGACCCTCCGGGCGCATCCAGAGGAGTCTCCCTCTACGGTAAATATCATAACCTTGTACGGCGGCTGACTCCATCTTTTCGGCATGCAATAATGGGTAAACAGGCTACGGGTTACGCAAAGCTGATTAATACGCAAGTGCAGGAGGTAGCGATTGCCAGGCCGTAAAGCTCCAGCAGCCTTCCATATCCTGGTCAAACCCACCGGCGCCGACTGCAACCTCAACTGCGCCTACTGCTTCTTCCTGGAGAAAGAGAGGCTCTATCCCGGCAGCGACTTCCGCATGAAAGACGAGGTCCTGGAGGAATACGTACGCCAGTACACGCAGGCCCAGCGGGTCCCCGAGGCCGTCGTCGCCTGGCAGGGGGGCGAACCCACTCTCATGGGCCTCGACTTCTTCCGCCGCTCGATCGAACTGCTGGCCAAACACGCCCCTCCCGGCATGCGTATCTCCAACACCATACAGACCAACGGCACCCTGCTGGACGACGCCTGGTGCGAGTTCCTGCGCGAGAACGGCTTCCTCGTCGGTCTTTCCGTGGACGGGCCCCGCGAGCTGCACGATGTCTATCGTCGCGACAAGGGCGGCAAAGGCACTTTCGACAGGGTGCAGCGCGCCGTAAGGCTCATGCAGCGCCACGGCGTTGATTTCAACATCCTCTGCGCCGTCAACGCCGCCAACGCGGGCCATCCCCTCGACGTGTACCGTTTCTTCCGCGACGAACTGGGGGTGGACTGGATACAGTTCCTGCCCATCGTGGAGAGGATAAATACCGACGGTTCGACCCTGCTGCAGGAAGGAGACACGGTGACCGACCGTTCCGTGGGCCCCGCGCAGTGGGGGGATTTCCTCATCGCCGTCTTCGACGAATGGGTACGCCGGGATGTGGGCACGGTGTTCATCAATTATTTCGAGGCCGCTGCGGCATCCTGGGCGGGGGCGGCTGCGGCCATGTGCATCACGGACGAGACCTGCGGCAGGGCCCTGGCCCTGGAGCACAACGGAGACCTCTACGTATGCGACCACTTCGTGGAGCCGGATTACCTGCTCGGCAACATCATGGAGACACCCATGCTCGAGCTGGTGTCCTCGGAGAAGCTGCGCCGTTTCGGCGAGGACAAGCGCGACGCTCTGCCCCGCTACTGCCGCGAGTGCGAGATGCTCTTCGCCTGCCGGGGCGAATGCCCCAAGAACCGCTTCGCGCGAACCCCGGACGGCGAGGAGGGGTTGAACTACCTCTGCGAGGGATACAGGGCCTTTTATAACCACATCGACCCGGTTATGCGCATCGTGGCCGACCTGCTCAAAAAGGGCCGCTACGCCGACGAGATCATGGGTATCATCGAGGAGCGCGACAACGCCTTGAGGGAAGCCTTCTCGCGTGCCGGGCGCAACGACCCCTGCCCATGCGGCAGCGGAAAGAAGTTCAAGAACTGCCATGGCCGGGAATAACCTTTCCCCGTTTGAGGGATGCCGTGAAGAGTTGCTTCTGCTGTGCTACCGCATGGGCGGCTCGCTGTTGGAAGCCGAAGGCCTCGCCGAGGATACGCTGCTACTCGTCGGCGGCTCCTACCGGGCCGAAGGGGCTCCAACGTGCACCGAGCTGCTGAAGGACGCCGCGCGCAAGTGCGCGGTCTCCCTCGCGGACCGTCCCCCACGCGGGCTGCCCCGCCTTTACGGCGCGCCTTCCGACCCCGGCCTTCCCCCCCTGCAGCCGCGGGAGGGCGATTCCTGGCTCGAACCTTTTCCCGACGACCTCCTCCCTGACCCGGGGCCGGAGAGCGGGCGGGTCTACGGTGCGAGAGAGAGCGTATCCCTGCCCTTTATCGCCGCCCTGCAGATGCTGCGGCCACGCGAGCGCCTCTGCCTCGTCATGGCCGATACCATGGGATGGGAAACCGAAGTCCTGGCGGAGGTGCTGGGGACCGGCGCCGGGGAGGCAGGGAGGTCACTGGAGGCCGCCCGCGGTTCCATGTCCCAGGTGTACGACTCCGCGCGAGGAAACAGGGAGCCTCCAGGGGAAGGCAGGGCGGCAGAACTCCTCATGCGCTATCTCTACCCCTGGGAAACGGGCGACGTGGCGGGCCTGGCAGGCAGGCTCCACGAAGATGTGATCCTGCAATCGCCGCCGTCTCCATCCTGGTACGAGGGCCGTGACGCGGTGGCGAAGCACCTCGCATCCCGCCCGCTGGCGGGCGACGCGAGAGGCCGCTGGCGGCTGCTGCCCCGGCGCGCCAACGGGCAGCTTGCCTTCGGCGTCTACCGGCTGGACGAGGTGCGCCGTATATACGCCGCCGATTCTATACAGGTGCTGCACTTCGCGGGGGAGCTGGTGTCGGAGATCGTCGCTTTCGAGTATCCATGGCTGTTTCCGACCTTCAGGCTGCTCCCAAAAGTGGACATCCAGGGGCGGCCGTAACGCTTCGGGGTCCTTCTCTCCCACTCCCTCGCACCATCATGACGCGTTGGATGGAAGCCACGGCGATGGAGTTTGACGCAACCTGAAAATCCGGGTTAAAAACGCCTATCCAGGTGTCGATATAAATGCAGTATTCTCGTGCGCGCGAAGGTATAAACATCTCCGAACAATCGCGCCGAAAAGGTACTGTTAAGAAACAGATACTATGATTGAATAGACGGTAAACAAGGGGTTCGTGGCTGAACAGTCGGCAACATGTATACGGTCGGGCAGGTTTATTGCCAACCTGAAATCCTGCCCTGTCAGCGTGTCTCGAGGGTGTATATCGTAAGAGGAGGTAGTTATGGCTGAGCACTGGATCGACTGCGGGGCTATCCCACCGGACGGCGGCGAACGCATCGTGGGCGGCACCATCGACAATTACGCCGAAAACCGCGAGCCGCGCATGCTGCACCCGGAATGGCTGAAGGCGGCGGAGGGTAAGCTCGCCGACCTGGAGAAGAAGACGGGTAAAAAACCCAACTTCCTCATCTATTTACTGGACGACGTGGGCTGGGGGGACTTCGGATGCTTCGGCGGAGGCCACCTGCGGGGCGCTCCCACACCCAACTTCGACAAACTGGCGGCGGAGGGGCTCAAGCTCACCTCATGTTATTCCCAGCCCAGCTGCTCGCCCTCCCGCGCCACCATCATGACCGGGCGCCTGCCCATCCGCCACGGCATCCTCACCCCGCCCATGTACGGTCAGCCTGGCGGACTGCAGGAAGAGGTGACCCTGCCGGAGCTGCTCAAGCAGGCGGGCTACGCCACCCGCGCCGTGGGCAAGTGGCACTGCGGCGAGAACGCCGAGTCGGTGCCGCAGAACAAGGGCTTCGACGAATTCTACGGCTTCTACGGTGTCTCAGATATGTATACCGAGTGGCGCGACAACTACTTCTACCCGGAGATAGTGAATGATCCCTTCGTTTTTCAGATGGTCATGAAGATGAAGTTCAACAAGCACAACATCCTGGCCAAGGCGGGGCAGTTCGACGTCCCGGAGATCGAGCAGGAGGAGATCGACCTGGAAACGGTCAAGGACCTGGACGAGAAGTGGGCCGGCTACTCCGAGAAGTTCATCCGCGAGATGGCGGGAGCAGGCCAGCCCTGGTTCCTCTACCACGGCACCCGCGGCTGCCACTTCGACAACTACCCGCCGGACAGCTTCAAGGGCAAGTCGCGAGCCAAGTACCCCTTCCACGATGTGCTGGTGGAGTGCGACGACATCTTCGGGCGCCTCTTCCGCGCCCTGGAGGAGACCGGGCAGCTCGAGAACACCCTCATCTTCGTGACCTCCGACAACGGCCCGGAGATGGAGAGCTGGCCGGACAGCTCCTACACCCCCTTCCGCGGCTCCAAGGGCACCACCTGGGAGGGCGGAATACGCGTGCCCGGCATCTTCTACTGGAAGGGCATGATAGAGGAGGGGCGCACCAGCGACGGCCTCTTCGACTTCTGCGACCTCCTGCCTACCTTCTGCGCCCTGGCCGGGGTCGAGGACCTGCCCGAGGACCGCTACATCGACGGGGTGGACCAGCGCGGCTTCCTGCTGGCTCCGCCCGTACCGGAGGATACCTATTGGGCCATGGACCCGGCCTGGTCTTCCAACCGCATCGCGGTGCACGCCTGGCTGCTCGACCAGCACTCCGGCATCCGCATGGGGGGCTACAAGCTGATGACTTGCGCGACCGAGATCGACATCCACGACACCGTGACCCCGGGCGGCTTCTCCGGCCATACAGTGCAGTACACATATGGGAAGACTTTCAATCTCTTCCTCGATCCCAAGGAAGAGCATTCTTTCACCATCCGCAAGCTGGTGCTCCTGCCGGTGATATCGGGGATCAACGCCCAGCACATGGCGACGTTCAAGAAGTACCCGCCGCGCATCCAGGTGAAGGGAGGCGCGTCGGTCTAGC
Organism: uncultured Actinomycetota bacterium; assembly: GCA_964462595.1. Classification (GTDB taxonomy): domain Bacteria; phylum Actinomycetota; class Geothermincolia; order Geothermincolales; family RBG-13-55-18; genus SURF-21. The sequence goes on along the minus strand of CAYWXM010000014.1, from coordinate 33,174 downwards.
GGAGTGAAGACGGCAAAACCGTTCAAGGGTGCTCCCGGACGGGATGTACGATCACCCGTCGTGGAGCGTCCTGTCTTGCACGGCGTGATCTGATAAGTCTGCGACCCCGCTCGGGATCCAGGCGGGAAGGGGTTGTTACTGCTCTACCTTGCTGACATGATTTGGTTTCAGCGGGGCGGTTTTAGGAGGTCGCAATGGCAGGGGGAGGCGTTTCCCGCTCTGGCGCATGGAAAAAGCATATCCCCATCGCCGCCTGGCTTCCGTCCTACGAGCGCAAGTGGCTCAGCGGCGATATCGTAGCCGCTCTCACCGTGTGGGCCCTGCTGATACCCGAGGCGCTGGCCTACGCGGGTATCGCGGGAGTGCCGGTGCAGTACGGCCTGTACGCGGCGCCCTTCGCGCTGCTCGCCTACGCGCTGTTCGGCTCGTCGCGCCAGATGGTGTTCGGCCCCAGCGCGGAGGGTGCGGCGGTATCCGCAGCGGTGGTCGCGCCCCTGGCGGCCGGCGGGGACCCGGACCGCTACCTGGCCCTCACCATAACCCTGGCCCTCATGGTCGGCGTGATCATGGTCGTGCTCGGCCTGGCCCGTATGGGCTTCCTGGCCAAGTTCTTCGCCGAACCGGTACTCTCGGGTTTCATCGTCGGGGCGGCCATCTTCATCGCCGTAGGGCAACTGGACAAGGTCCTGGGCATATCCGCCGAGGGAGGCAACACGTTCGCGGAATTCGCCGACATGCTCCGCCAGGCCGGAAGCTGGTCCTGGAACACCCTGGCGGTGGGTGCCTCCTGCCTGATCCTCCTCTTCCTGCTCCACCGTTTCGTTCCCAAGCTGCCTGCCGCTCTGACTATCCTCGTGCTGGCGATAATCCTCTCCGGCATCCTCGGCTTCGCGGAGTACGGCATCTCCATCGTGGGCGACGTTCCCTCCGGGATGCCGGGGTGGTCCCTCGGGGGGGTGGGCCTGAAAGATATCTCGGGGCTTCTTCCGGGCGCCCTGGGACTGGTGATACTGGTCTTCGCCGAGTCGCTGGCCACGGCCAAGGTATATTCCACTAAGTACGGTTACCGCCTGGACCCCAACCTGGAGATGGTGTCCTACGGTATGGCCAACCTGGGGTCCGGGCTCTTCCAGGGTTTCGCGGTCACCGGCAGCGTCTCCAAGACCGCGGCGGGCGACGCGGCGGGGGGGAAGACGGAGCTGGCCATGGTCTTCTGTTCCGCCATGGCCTTGCTGACCATCCTCTTCCTGGCCGGATTGTTCAAGTACCTGCCCGAGGCCACGCTGGCCGCCGTGGTCATCCATGCGGTGGCCAGGCTCATACGTTTCAAGGAGCTGCGGCGCCTATATCGCGTAAGGAAGGTGGACTTCCTGCTGGCATTCTCCGCATTCCTGGGGGTGCTTCTCTTCGGCCTCCTGGAGGGCATACTCATCGGCGTGCTGCTCTCCCTGGTGCTCTTCATCGAGCGCGCCAGCAGCCCGCACTGGGCGGTGCTCGGCGTGGACGACAGCGGCACCCGCTACGGTGACCTGAAGGAACATCCCGATTACCATCCCATCCATCCCGAGCTTATCGTCTTCCGGTTCGACGCGCCGCTCATCTTCTCCAACGCGGACGAGTTCTGCGATCGGATCATGCGCCTTGTGGAGGAGGCCGAGCCGAGCCCGAGGGCGGTGATCGTGGACGGGGAGGACGTGTTCGATATCGACACCACCGCGGCGGACAAGCTGATCGAGCTCCAATCGGGGCTCGCCAAAAAAAGTGTAGCGCTCTCGCTGGCCAGGGTGCATGCCCCGACGCTGGAGGCAATGCGCGCCATGGGCGTGGTGGATGCGGTGGGCAAGGAGCGCGTCTTCCCCACCATCGATGACGCCGTCAAGGCTTTCTTGGACAAACGGTGAAAGAGGACCGTAACCATATGTGGCAGAACCCGGCACAGGCACGGAGACCATGCCGATAGGAAGGAGGATCGTGATGTACGAACCCAGGGACGCCACCGGCTTCACGGAGGAGGCCAACCGGCATGTATCGGAAAACGCGCACCTTGACTGGAAGGACGACAGCGACTGGGAAGCGGCCCAGAGAGGTTTCATCGCCAGCCTGGACCCCCCCATCGTCCAGGACTCCGAGGGCAGAACCGTATGGGACCTGAACCAGTATTCCTTCCTCTCGGAGGAGGTCCCGCCCCCCACCGTGAACCCCAGCCTGTGGCGGCAGTCGCGCCTGAACATGTTCCACGGGCTGTTCAAGGTGGTCGACCGCATCTACCAGGTACGCGGTTACGACCTCTCGGTGATGAGCGTCATAGAGACCGACACCGGCTATATCGTCGTCGACCCGCTCATCTCCGCCGAATGCGCCGAGGCTTCCATGCGCCTGGTATATGACCATCTGGGCGAAAAACCCGTGGTGGCGGTGATATACACCCACAGCCATGTCGACCACTGGGGGGGAGTTAAAGGCGTCATATCCGAGGAGGACGCAAAAGCGGGAAAGGTCATGGTCATCGCGCCGGAGGGTTTCACGGAAGCGGCGGTGAGCGAGAACGTCATGGCCGGCCATGCCATGAGCCGCCGGGCGGCCTACATGTACGGCAACCTGCTGCCCAAGGGCCCCAGGGGACAGGTGGACGGCGGACTGGGCAAGACGACATCGTCGGGCACCACCACCCTCATCGAGCCCACGGTCATCATCGCCAAGACCCCGACGGAGCTTACCGTAGACGGGGTCAGTATCGTCTTCCAGCTCGCGCCGGACACCGAGGCCCCCTCCGAGATGCATTTCCATGTTCCCCAGTTCAAGGCCCTGTGCATCGCGGAGAACTGCACCCATAACCTGCACAACCTGTATACCCTGCGCGGCGCCAAGGTAAGGGACGCCAAGGCATGGGCTCATTACGTCAACGAGGCTATCGACCTCTTCGGAGACGAGACCGAGGTGGTGTTCGCCGGACACCACTGGCCCACCTGGGGGCACGACAGCTGCCTGAAGTTCCTCGAGAAACAGCGGGATATGTACAAATACCTTCACGACGAGGTGCTGCGACTCGCGAACCACGGCCTTACCATGCTCGAGATAGCCGAGGTCATCGAGCTGCCCGCCGAGCTGGCCCACGAGTGGTATAACCGCGGTTATTACGGTTCGGTCAGCCACGACGCCAAGGCGATCTACCAGAGATACCTGGGATGGTTCGACGGCAATCCCGCCCACCTGCACCCCCTGCCCCCGGAGGAGGCCGGCAAGCGGTACGTGGAATATATGGGGGGCGCGGAATCCGTCCTGTCCAGGGCGAGGGAAGCGTACGAAAAGGGGGAGTACCGCTGGGTCGCCGAGGTGGTCAACCACCTCGTCTTCGCCAAGCCGGGCAACCGGGAGGCCCGCGAGCTGCAGGCGGACGCCCTCGAACAGCTCGGCTACCAGGCGGAGTCAGGCCCATGGCGCAATTTTTACCTCACCGGCGCTAAGGAACTGCGCGACGGCGTCGTCCATACGGATGCGCCCTCCATGAGCCGCGGAGACGTGATAGCGGCCATGAGCATGGAGCTGATCTTCGATTACATGGCCGTGCGTCTCAACGGGCCCAAAGCCGAGGGCCTTTCGATCGGCATCGGGTTCGATCTCACCGACACCGGGCAGCAGTACCTGCTTACGGTGGAGAACGGGGTCCTGAACTACAGCGACGGCAAGCCGTTGAAAACTTGCGATGCCGTGCTCACGCTCAGCCGGGCGGCACTGGACGACATCCTCATGCAGCGGTCCACCGTGCAGGAAAAGCTCTCGTCCGGCGAGATAAGCATCGGGGGCGACGCCGGCAAGCTGGCAGAGCTGTTCGGCCTCATGGACGAATTCGATCCCTTGTTCAATATAGTCACTCCGTAGAGACCGTGTGACGGGAGGTGCAGACCGTGTCCGAATACCTGTCTTATACTGATGGCGAGCCTTTCCCGGGGGTTATAGGGCGCACCCAGGCGGATTCCGTTCCGGCCTGGCCGGTTCCCCCACGGGCTCCGGATGGCGCTCCCAACGTCCTCATGATCGTGCTCGACGATACCGGCTTCGCCCAGGTGGGATGCTTCGGCGGCCTGGGCGGGCTGATCGAGACCCCTAACATCGACCGCCTGGCTGCCGGGGGATTGCGCTATAACAACTTCCATACCACCGCCCTGTGCACGCCGACCCGCGCCTGCCTGCTAACCGGCCGCAACCATCACAGCGTGGGAGCCGCCGTGGTCATGGAGTTCCCCAACGGGTATCCCGGCTATAACGGCCACGTCTCCAAGCAGGCGGCCATGCTGCCGGCCATCCTGGTGGAGCGGGGTTACAACACCATGTGCCTGGGTAAGTGGCACCTCACGCCCACCGAGCACATCACCGCCTCCGGCCCCTACGACCGCTGGCCCCTGGGGCAGGGCTTCGAGCGCTACTACGGCTTCCTCATGGGAGAGACCAACCAGTGGGAGCCCGACCTCTGGCACGACAACCACAGGGTGGACCCGCCTCGCAGCCCGGAGGAGGGTTACCATCTCACCGAGGACCTGGCGGACAGGGCCATCGAGTGGGTAAGCGAGCAGCAGGCGGTGACGCCGTCCAAGCCCTTCTTCATGCTCTTCGCCCCCGGGGCGACCCACTCGCCCCATCACGCTCCCAGGGAATGGATAGATAAATACAGGGGCCGCTTCGACGACGGCTGGGACATCATACGCGAAAAGACGCTGCGCAGGCAGAAGGAGATAGGCATAGTCCCGGAGAGCACCGAGCTGCCGCCGCGCAACCCGGGCGTGCGGGCATGGGGCGAGATCCCGCAGGACGAGCAGCGTCTCTACGCGCGCCAGATGGAGGTGTATGCCGGTTTCCTCTCCCACACCGACCACCACATCGGAAGGGTGCTGGATTTCCTGGAGCACGCGGGTTTGATGGAAAACACCGTGGTCATCTTTCTCTCCGACAACGGCGCCAGCGGTGAGGGAGGAGCGGAAGGCCTGGTATCGGAGATGAGCTTCTTCAACCTCTCACCCGAGACCCTGGACGAGAAGCTGGAGAGGATCGACGAGTGGGGAAGCCCCTCCACCCATCCGCATTACGCCACGGGGTGGGCCTGCGCCGGCAACACGCCCAACCGCTGGTACAAGCAGATGGTGCACGAAGGCGGCACCCGCGACCCGCTCATCATCCACTGGCCGGCCCGCATAAAAGACAGGGGCGCTATCCGTTCCCAGTTCCATCACGTGGTCGACGTCATGCCCACCCTGCTCGAAGCCATCGGCATCGAGATGCCGGCGCAGGTGCGCGGCTACGCGCAGATGCCCCTGGAGGGCGAAAGCATGGCCTACAGCCTCACCGACGCCGATGCCCCCACCCCCAAGAAGGTGCAGTACTTCGAGATGCTGGGCCACCGCGCCCTGTGGTCGGAAGGCTGGAAACTGGTGACCGCCCACATATCCCCGACTTTCAGGTGGTCGTTCAGCCTCATGGACCACGAGGCTCACGACGGTTTCTTCGATGCAGACGAGTGGGAACTCTATCACATCGACGAGGACTTCTCCGAAGTCCGCGACCTTGCGGCGGAGCGCCCCGAGAAGGTGCGTGAACTCCTCGACCGCTGGTGGGCGGAGGCCGGCAAGTACAAGGTGCTTCCCCTGGACGATTCCATAGTGGTGCGCATGCTGGCGCCGAGGCCGCATACCTTCGAGGAACGCGAAGCCTATACCTACCACTCTCCGGTGAGGCTGGTGCGCCAGGGTTCTCCCGACCTCAGGAACCGCTCCCACGCCATCACCGCCGAGGTCGAGATACCGCGGGGCGGAGCGGAGGGGGTTATAATCTCCAACGGGGGCCTCGACGGGGGATATTCTCTGTGCGTAAAAGACGGCAGGCTGCATTACGTCTCCAACTGGCTTTCCCGCGAGCATTACGTGGTCACCTCGCGTGAGCCGGTCCCCAGCGGCAGCGTGACCCTGCGCGTGGAGTTCCGCAGGACGGAGGATTTCGCCGGCACCGCTACCCTTTTCATCGACGGCCGCAAGGTAGGAGGGGGCGACATACCTCACACCAACCTGACGGTCTACGCCATGGTCGAGGGGCTGGAGATCGGCTCCGACTCCACCTCCGCGGTGTGGCCGGAGTACCGGCCCCCCTTCGAGTTCACGGGCACCATCAGCAGGGTGGAGATAGAGCTGGAAGGCCCGGGTTACATAGACCCCGAGGGCGAGGCGCGAGTGGCGAACTACCGCCAGTAGCGGTGCAAGGCAGGTTACTCTACCGTCCGCGCCTCTAACGTGCGCTCCGGGACCACCTTGAGATTAACGGATATGTCCCCCACGCGTTCGCGGAGCGCGGAGAGCAGGCCATCGAACGGGGGGAGGTCGCCTTCACCGGCAACGATGATATCGACGCCGCGGCCGTCCACCTCGACCAGGTACACGTTGTATTGCGCTCCCTCGAGCCAATCCTCGGTCTCCTCCAGTGTCCGCTGCTGCAGGATGTGCTCGGCGGTGGCCCTTTGGGTCGTAACGCCCAGCGGCGCCATGACCATCAGCGTGGCGCCGATGACGACCAGCGTGGCCCAGCGCTTCGCCTTCCTGCCCTGGAGATCGAGAGCCGCCCCGCCGTAGCCCATGATGGCGAAGAAGATCAGGCCCGCGACGACTATGGCCAGGAAGTTGGTGAGGAAGAGGATAAACGCCCCGAGCGCATCCCTGTACACTCCAGCGGAAAGGCAGATACCCACCACCGCCAGCGGGGGCACCAGGGACACCGCTATGGCTACTCCAGGCAGCGCGTCAGAAACGTCCTCGCGCCCGGTGGCGAAAGCCCCCGCGGCACCGGAAGCCAGGGCGATGATGAGATCGATGAGGCGCGGAGAAGTGCGCGCGGTTATCTGGGAATTGTCCGCGATCTGCACCGATCCCCTGAGCACCTCCGCCAGGACGAAAGCGAAGCCCACCACCGCTACTGTCCCCGCCGCGACGATGAGCAAAGAGCGCACGATGTTGCGGTGGTCTCCGCTGACGATACTGAGTGAAACGGCCATAATCGGCGTCATCAAAGGCGCCACGATCATGGCGCCGATAACCGTGGCCACCGAGTCGCTCACCACGCCGTAGGTGGCGATAATGGCCGAGAGTAGGAGCAGGATGAAAAAACGCAACAGGCGATCGCTCCGGGGGTGGCGATCGAAGAGCAGTTTATCCTGCAGCACCTCGACATCTTCAGCGGTAACCTCGCCGCCGTGCAGAAAACCACCGATCCTCGACATCACGATCACCTCTGCGCACATGGTGCCCGGGCCAACTGCCCCAGGCACTTCCAGGATAAAGAAAAGGCTCCCGTTTCCCCCGTCACGAAGATTATTGCTAAAATGTATGAGTTCCTCAAGCACCAATCGCCGGCAGCGCCAGAGGGAAGGCGGTGGAGCGCTCAAGCATTGTCACGGTGGGGGCTGTTCGGGACACGAAGGAAGGGATGGAAGAGAGCTACGGGCTGGACGACCGCACAGCATAGTGAAGAGCGATATAAAGGGGGGCCGATGCAAAAGGGGATGAGTGAAAAGGGGCTCAGGGCGCCCCGCGGCGCCGCCATCGCGGGCATCCTTTTCTCGGTTCTTCTAGCCATCAGCATCGTGCTCGTCAGGCTCTCCCTGTCTTCCGACCCGGCCGAGGCCGGGCAATGGCTCAGCGACGGCGGCCGCAGGACTTCGGTGGTCGTCGCCGTCAACCTGATACCCTTCGCGGGTATAGCCTTACTCTGGTTCATCGGCGTGATCCGCGACCGCATAGGTGAGCTGGAGGACAGGTTCTTCGCCACCGTGTTCCTGGGCAGCGGCCTTCTTTTCATCGCCATGATCTTCGCTGCGACAGCGGCTTCCGACGCTTTGCTGGCAAGCTTCGATTCAGCTCCCAGCACGGCAGCGGAGAAAATGCTGTGGGATTTCGGCAGCCAGGCTTCCTTTTCGCTGCTAAACGTCTTCGCGATGAGGATGGCGGCGGTGTTCGTCATCTCCGCCTCCACCATCGCCATGCGCACCGGGGTCATATACCGCTGGCTGGCTCTGCTCGGCCTGGCCATCGGGCTCACGCTGCTTGTGGCCGCGAGCATCGTGCCTTTTATCAACCTGCTGCTTCCGCTATGGATATTTCTGGTAAGCATCGATATCCTCATCAACAACCTGCGGAAAAAGCCCGGCCCGTCCGCGATGCCCCGGGAGGGCTAGGGCCGTCACCTTCCCGGTGACGGCACCGATCGCGGAGACCGACAGGCAAACGCGGCCCCTGCCGCGGCCAGGGACAATCCCTAGGGCGGCCGGCGCAGCCGGATACGGGAACTCGCCTGCGCGGGGATTTCCGTTTCAACTCACTGCCGGTGGGGAATAATGGCGAAGGTGCTGCGGAAGGGGAGCCGCGATGCCTGTGTCTTGAGATATCCGGCCGCGGCTGGAAGGAGTTATCGCCATGTGCTGTTGCGTCGCCGCCTTCGTGGCGGTATTCGCCCCGCGACTTGCCCTGCTTATCTTGTGGATATTCACCCCCTACGTCAGCCGGGCCTTCTCCTCTTTCTGGTGGCCGCTGCTGGGCCTGATACTGCTCCCTTATACCACCCTGATGTATGCCCTCGCCTACCTGCCCGGCGTCGGTGTCTTCGGCTGGCGCTGGCTGTGGGTAATCCTGGGAGTGCTGCTCGACATCGCCTCCTACAGCAGCGGCGGAGCCAGCAAGAAAAGACAGGCCGCGGCTTGAAGCCGGGCACCGCCATGCGGGACGGCGGTGTTCCGTGTTCTTCGACCCTGCAGGAAGGATTACGGCCAGATAAATAGAAGATAACTCACACAAGAGGATTTGAGCGGCTCAAACTGGCTTTTCAGAGCGATCACAGCTCAACCTGAAGGGGCGGAGTGCGTAAAGGGAGGTATGTGTGATGGAAGGCTCTTTCATAGTGCGCAACTGGGTATCATTACTGATCAAAGGGGTTCTGGGTGTGGTTTTTGGCATCATCTTGCTGGTCTGGCCTCGCGACACCATCGATGCGCTGCTGGTCATCTTCGGCATCTTCGCACTGCTGATCGGGATCATCTTCGCCATCGCCTTCTTCGTGGAGGTGTCGCGCAAGGAGAAATGGGGATTCTCCCTGGGGATCGCCCTGGTCAGCATCTTTCTGGGCATCCTGAGCATCGCCCGCACGGAGGTGACCGCGGCGGTCTTCTTCATGCTGCTGGTGGCCTGGCTGCTGGCCTCCGGTGCCATCCAGATGGCCCTGGGCACCGCGATGGACCCCGAGTTCAAGTACCGCTGGCTGGTGGTCATCGAGGGGATCATCTCCATCATAGTAGCGTTGTGCCTGCTGCTCTTCACCGCGCCCACCCTCAAGCTGATGGTCTTCTTTTTCGGTCTGTATATCATCTTCATGGGCCTCATCGACGTGGTGGTCAGCTTCATGCTGCGCAGCTACTTCAAGGCCGGCGGCTCCAAAGAAGTGGTGGTAGTCGAGGACTGAGCGTGGGCGCACGGAAGCCCTGAACGCCCGGGCGTTCCTTCAGAGCATATACTGTCAGGCCGCGGCTTCCGCTGGAGGCTGCTGCTTCCACCAGCTCCTGATCATGAGGGACAGGATGATGCGTATGATGCCCACGAAGATGGAGTAGATGCCGATGAAGAGGATGACGGTCCAGATCCCCAGGCCCGGCCTGAACATGAAGATGAATCCCAGGGCCACTCTCATCCTCCTTTTTCCAGGCCCGGTTCTCACGCATTATTCTTCCCCGCGCCCCCGTATATTAAGCGATGCCCTTACGCTCCGCCAGGACACACTCCATGCTTCCGACACCGCCGCTCATACCTCCCCGACACATGCGTTCATCCCGCTCCACGGCGCCCTGCTATAATATTCTGGCCCGAACATAGGGAGAAAAAATATACGGAGGGACGTTATGAAGATCATCGTGGTTGGAGCAGGAACATCCGGCCTTGCGGCCGTCCATACCCTGCGCAAGAGGGAAGCGGATGTCGTGGCCCTGGAAGCCGGTGAACTGGCAGGGGGACGCATCATCGGGGCGCGCAGGGACGGCTATACCATGGACCTGGGCGCGCAGTTCTTCTTCAAGTTCTACGACACCACATTCGGGCTCTGCCGCGAGCTGGGCCTGGGCGATGATATCGTCGCCTTCCCTTTCAAGGTGGCCATCGCCAGGAACGGAGAGCTGTATCCCGCCATCGCGAGCTTCGATCCGCGCGCACTGTGGAAAAGCCGCCGCGACCTCCTGCGCTTCCGCGGACTGTCGCTCAAGGGGATGCTGCAGTTCGCGCGCATCATGCCCTTGATCCTCAAGCGCCGCCGCGACCTCCACTTCATAGACTACGGGAACATGCTCGACCTCGACGACGACAGCTTCGCCGCACTCGCCCTGCGCCGGGGAGGCGAGGACCTGCTCGAGTACCTCTTTCAGCCCGTTGCCTCCTGCCTCACCCTGGGGGAACCGGAGGACGTGGGGGCCGGCTATGGCCTCACCCTGCTGTGGTACGCGCTCAACGGCCTCTTCACCCTGAAACGCGGCATAGGCTCCCTGGCCGAACGCCTGTACGAGGAGTGCGCGGGCCACGTGCGCCTCTCGATGCCGGTAAAGCGGGTCGTCATCGAAGATAACGCGGTGAAGGGGGTGGAGACCGCGGACGGCCTCATGGAAGCCGACGCGGTGATCTGCACCACCACTGCCACCAGGGCCCTCGAACTCATACCCGGACTGCCCGAAGGGATGCGCAAGCCCATGGAAAAAGTTACCTACAGCGCCTGCTGCCACGCCATGTTCGGCCTGGAGGAGCACCTGCTGCCGGAGGGATGGTACGCGGTGGGCCTGCCGCGTAAAGCGGGGACGTCCATGGCCGGCTTCACGGACAACACCATAAAATCACCCTTCTACACTCCACCGGGAGGCGGAATCGTGCATTGCTTCACCTTCGGCAAGCACGCCTTCGAGCTCAACGCCATGCCGGACGCGGACGTCTTCTCCCGCCTCAAGGGCGAGATAAAACGCTTCATCCCGTCCATGCCCGAAGAGCCCCTTTTCTCGGAGATCTACCGCTGGGACGAAGCGGTGTGCCTCTCCCCCCCGGGGATGCTCAGGGAGATATACAAAATAAAGCGCGACCATTACCGCGACGTGAAGGGCTTGTTCCTGGCCGGAGAGTACATGAACATGCCCTCCGTGGACGGCGCCCTGCGCTCGGGCATCGACGCCGCCGAGGCCGCCCTCAGGGGCTGAAAGATGATGCCGGAGAGCATAGATCAAACGAACATGCCCTCCGTGGACGGCGCCCTGCACGGCAGCGGATTAAACAGCGAAGCCTCCATCGGGGGATGAATCGACTATGCTGGAGAGCAATAACTGAATCGATGACCGATCAGGCGGGCGGCGATACGGGGCGCGGGTAAATCCCGGCTACAGGCTGGCTATGACCCGGTTTCGCTGGTGTCGCCCCCCTCTTCCTCCTCGTGCCGCACGCGGCATGCGCCGGAGATTCAGGTGGGCACTCCCAGCCGCGGCAGGATCAACCCGCTCAATATGAGCCATACCGCGAAGATGATTACGGGGATCAACCATTCCACTTTATTATGCTCCCGGTCCGGACCGGACCTTTACCAGGGGCTTCACGTCGATGTGGTGCAACTACTTATACTGCTTCCCCTGTCCGAGGAACCGCCACCAATACCGATGACGGAAAACAACTTGCGCACCCTGTCCGAGCCGCAATTCTCGCACAACAGCTTCTCCTCATCGGCATCGCCCGCACGTCTGAAAAATGCGTCGAAGCGGTGGCCGCACTCCTCGCATCGATACTCGAATATCGGCATCTTTACCTCCTATAAACAACAGTACATCATAATATATTACTTACCCTCCGAGGTAAACAATGATCCAGCTCAATTAGAATCCCCATTGCCCGAAACCCGGATCTGAATAGAAGCGGCGCGCAGGCGATCGGGACCAGGATTTATCCAGGCCAACTATCTATTACCAAGATCAAACATCACGTCTATACGCCTCATCTTGCGAAGCCGGGCTGATAAATCCGGGCCTGAGAACCCTTTTTATATACCCGGATTTCTCATTTCAAATAGCAAGGATTCATCGCTTGTATTGCTGAAATATGCATCTGAATCCGGCCACAAGTACGAGGACGCTGACTGCGATGGAGAGATCGGCGCGGAAGACCCCGGCGTGCCGGGTGTCGAGATACAGCTCTTCGTATGGGACGAGGACGGCAGCGAGTACGTGTACGTGGAATCCACGCTTACCGACGGATCCGGCTACTACGAGTTCGACGAGCTGCTTCCCGGCACCTACAAGGTGCTGGAGGTGCTCACGCCGGAGCTGCTGGAGGAATGGTACGTGGTCAGCCCCGAGGGCGGCATATACGAGCCGGTGGTCCTGGAGTGCGAGAGCATCGAGGACCTGGACTTCCTCAACGCCCGCTACGGGGCCATCGAGGGCTGGAAGTACTGGGACAAGGACGGGAACGGCGTCATGGACGGCGAGGACGAGGGGCTGGCTGGAGTGACCATCATCCTCGACCCCGATCCCGGTCTGGGCGCGCCCCGGGTCACGGTGACGGACGACGGGGGTTACTTCTCCTTCGACCAGCTCCTGCCCGGTAAATACACGCTGAGCGTGGACGAATCCACGGCCCCCGATTACTATCCCGTCAGCCCCGTCTCCATAGAGGTGGACGTCACCTGCGCCCGGACGGTAACCGTGTACTTCTCCGAGGCTCCTTACGGATCCGTCTCCGGGAAGAAATGGCTGGACGCCAACTACGACGGTATATGGGGAGAGGAAGAGACGGTGGTCATAGAGGGCATCACCATCAACCTCTACGAGGGCAGTCCCGCCGGGGAACTCATAGCTTCCACGGTAACCGGCAGCGACGGATACTACGAGTTCACCAAGCTCGAGCCCGGCACATATACCGTGACCGAGGAGGGCAAGGAAGGATACTTCTCCTGCACCCCGGACAGCGTCGACGTGGCCCTCTCTGCCGGGGAAGGCGCCATAGTGGATTTCGGCAACTGCCCCTACGGGCGCATCGAGGGATTGAAATTCCTCGACCTCGACGGTGACGGCTCCCTCGATGCGGGCGAGCCCACCCTGGAGGGCGTGGAGATCACCCTGGAGGGGAAAAACGCCCTGGCCATCACCACAACTGGCGAGGATGGCACCTTTATCTTCAGGAACCTCCTGCCCGGTGAGTACACCGTCTCGGAGACGGTGCCGTCCGGTTATTACGCCACGCGGCCGATCGAGGTACCGGTGGTCTTGAACCCGGGTGAGAGCGCGTCCGTGATCTTCGCCAACTCGCTCTACGGCAGCATCGTCGGCAACAAGTGGCTCGACGACGGCGATACCCTGCTCGGCCCCGAGAAGGACAAGCCCAAGGCGGGCATGACCATCAAGCTTACCGGTAAGACCATTGGCGGGGCACTGGTGAGCATGGAGGCCATTACCGCGGAGGATGGGAGCTACGCTTTTCTCCTGCTCGAGGCGGGCGATTACGAAGTGACCGAGGTCTACGATTCCACGAAGATGAAGGCCATCTCACCGGACAGCGTGGACGTCACGCTTCCCCCGGGCGGAGAAGAGATCGTGGACTTCCTCAACGTGGAGGTCGAGGTGGGAGGCGAGATAATTACACCACCCTCGTCCACAACGCTTCCCGCTACCGGTATGGACCAGCTGCCGCTGCTCATCGCGGCGGCGATAATGCTACTCGCGGGCCTGGTCTTCCTGGCCTTCGGCCTGCGCCGGCGCTACCAGGAATAAGCACTGAACGATAACGTCACACCGCTTTGGAAGGGGCCCACAGGGGGCCCCTTCCAATTGGGGTCTCCATTATCCACATAAGGTCACCCCTCAACGGATGACCTTGCTTCCGCGGGTACGGGTGAGGAAGTTCACCTCTCCTTCCCCTTCCCGTATGGAGGATTAGCCTGCCATCCGATAGGAGGGAATCGAGGTAAATAGCGTGGAGGCCTGACACTCGGTGTGGAAAATGGAGGGCTGGAATGACCCCCCGCCGATATCCTACCAGGGAAAGCCTATGCCGGGGTCGTCGTGGGGGATGCGCTCCTCGTCGGGATCGCTTACGTCGTAACTCCTGGTCGTGTGGTAGAAAAGACCCGCCGGGGTGTTTCCCAGCACCTGGTAACCATGGGCCACCCCGGGTGGTATGACGATGAGCAACGGCATGTGCTCGCCCGCGTAGATAACCTGGGTACGCCGGTAGGTGGGGGAATCCTCCCTGAGGTCGTGGAGCACGACCCGCGCCTCGCCCATGGCCATGAACCACAGGTCATACTGCTTGCGGTGCCAGTGAAAGGCCTTTATCACCCCCGGGTAGGCGATGGTATAGGTGGTCTGCCCGAAACGCTCCAGGAGGCCGTCGTCGTCGCGCAGCACCTCCAGCAGGCACCCCCGCTCGTCACAGAAACGGGCCAGCGCTTTAACCTGCACTCCGTCCAGGGCTTCGGCATATTGTTCGTCCATTGATCATCACCTTAGTAAAGGTTAATGGAGCGAGCCCCCCATGGCAAGGTTTCCATACCTTTCATCTCCGGTCATGAAGGGGCATCGCTTTGCCCGCAGCCGCGGATACGGGATGCGGGCCCTGTCCCCGCTCCGCCGGCCCCGGCCCAGGCGGCAAAACGGGCGATCCGCTTCGTATTGGCGCATGTATTCGCTTTCGTGTTAAGTTTCTAATGTCTATAGGGTGGATCGTATTGAGGCAGGAGGAAAAGGATGCGGGTGATCATCTGCGGCGGCGCCGGACAGCTGGGCGTGGAACTGGTCGATATCTTCCGGTCGCAAGGAGACGAGGTCTTCGGTTTCGACCTCGACCTGGATATAACCGACCATTCCCTGGTCATGGAGCGGGTCCCGGCCCTCGCACCCGACCTGCTCATAAATACCGCCGCCGACCTCAACACGGACGGGGCGGAACTGGACCCCGAGCCCTCGCTGCGGGTGAATTTCACCGGCGTCCAGAACCTGGCCCTGGCCTGCCAGGAAGCGGGATGCGCCATGGCTTTCATCAGCTCCGATTACGTCTTCGACGGCAGGAAAGGGGGCGCGTACAACGAGTTCGACGAGCCCAATCCCCAGGGCGTCTATGGCCGCGCCAAACTGGCCTCCGAGCGCTATCTCGCCTCCCTGCTCCCCCACTGGTACGTGTTCCGCACCCAGTGGCTTTTCGGCAGGGGGGGCACGCGCAATTTCGTGAAAAGCATCCTCCGTAACGCCAGGGAGAAGGGGAGCCTGCGCGTGGTAACGGACGAGGTAGGCACACCCACCTATGCCGGCGACCTGGCCGGGATCATCTACCGGGTCTGCCTCTCGGGCAAATACGGATTGTACCATGCCACCAACAGCGGGGTCTGCTCCCGCCACGAGTTCGCGCGCCAGATCATCGATATCGCGGGCATGCAGGACGTTCCCGTGGAGCCCATCGTCTATGCGGACCTCGACCTGCCCTGCCCACGCCCACCCTACTCGCCCCTGGACAACATGAACCTGCGCCTGCAGGGCTTCCCCCCCGCCCGGCATTACCTGGAGCCCTTGCGCGAATACGTCGAATGGCTGTTATCTCAAGGGGGACTATGATATCTACGGCATCGCGAGCCGTTGTCTTGATCGGGAGGTGGATAGATGTATGACCTCGTCGTGGTGGGAGCGGGGTGCGCGGGCTGCGTGGCCGCGGAGCGCACGGCGCGGCAGGGTTTCAAAGTGCTCTTGCTCGACCGCCAGCCCGTGGACAGCCTCGGCCATACCTGGGTAAACGGGGTGGAGAGGACGGTCTTCGACCGCCTGGGCATCCCCGTGCCCACAGGCGAGGAGACCATGGTCTCGCCACTCAGCTCGCGCCTCGTCTCGCCCTCCGGCAAATACCATATAGAGACCACCTCGACGCCCACCATGGAGGTGCGCATGAGCGTATTCACGCGCCGCCTCCTCTCGCAGGCTACCGCGGCCGGAGCGGAGTTCAGGGACGGTGTAGCGGCGGCCGGGCCGCTCCTGGAAAAGGGCCGCGTAGCCGGGGTGTTCACCACCTCGGGAGAGGAGATACCGGCACGGGTGGTGATCGACGCCTCGGGGTGGCAGGCCGTCCTGCGCCACGGACTCCCGGGGGATTCGCCGGTGCCGCGCGACATCGAGGACTCGTGCATGGTCACAGCCTGGCGGGAACAGCGCCGTTTCAGCCCCGGCGAAGCGCCCGACGTGCTTTCCGTACTGGGCATACCGCCCGGAGTCAGCGTCTCCCGCGTGGGGTGGCGCGGCGGCTATTCCGTGCTCATGCTCCATTGGGACCCCCGGGAGAGCGAACTGGACATCCTGGTCGGGTTCAACAAGGCGGAGGCCGACGAATCGGCGGGGACTTTCGTCGCAGACTTCCTGGCCGACAAGAGGATAGGCGGCGAGACGGTTTACGGGGGTGGCGGACTCATACCCGTGCGCCGTTCCTTAGACATCCTGGTCGACCACGGATTCGCGCTCGCCGGGGATTCCGCCTGCATGGTCATACCCGCCCACGGCTCCGGGGTGGCGTCGTCGCTCATCGCCGGCGACCTGGCCGCCCGCACCATCTGCCGCTGCCTGCGGGAAAACGACACCAGCCGCGAGAACCTGTGGGAATACGCCGCCGCTTACCAGCGCGGCCGGGGCGCCCTCATGGCCTACTTCGACGTCACCCGAGGGCTTACGGACAACTTCGGCCAGGAGGACATGGAAAAGCTGGTGGGCTTCGTCATGACCCCTGGAGACGTCGAGGCCGGGCTCAGGGCAGAGCCGCTGGGCATTGATCTAAAGGACGCCCTGCGCCGCCTGCGCAGCCTGCGGCATCCCGTATTCACCGCGCGCTTCGCCTGGCTGGCCAGTGCGGCCATCACCCTGAAGAAACTGTACGAGGACTATCCCGAGCGATACGATCCGGCGCGGCTCGGGGAATGGCGAAGCAGGGTCGAAAAAGCGAGGAGGCGCCTCCAGGCGGGCTGATCGGCCGCGTCTCAGCCTACGTATCTTCCGACTTCCCGGCACGCCACATAAGAGATGAGCGACGACACCAGGGCCAGCCAGAAACCCCAACCCACGCCACCAAACGTGGCGGCTGCATCCGCGCCCGCGAGCTTATCGTAGCCCACACCCCCCAATACCCTCAGGCCGAAGAACAGCAGCACCACGAGGAAAGACAAAAAGGAGAGCGATTGCGTCGCCCTCAGCCAGGTACGGGTCCTTCCTGTGTCGAGGAACATCAGCGCTCCCGCCGCCCACACCAGGGCCGTCAACACGGCCACCGTGATACCCTCCGGGAAGGTGATCCCCGCAAGTGCGCGGGAGGGATTGAGCCCGGTACCTATCCAGGGGAGCACGGCGGAGACGATAAGCGCTATGCCGGACCCCACGGCCACTGCGCTCCAGCGAATGGTGAGCTTCGGGTCGCGAACCAGCGAGCGCTTAACCGCAAGGGCTGGAGCGGCGGGAACCGAAGGGCGGTAGACCTGCCTCGACGTATGGGGTAAGGCCACCCCAGCTCGGTAAACTACAGGTTCGCCTGGGGCTGAGCGTATCGCGAAGCGGGACCGTCACCGGAGGTCCCGGGCTGAAAGCGCTGCCACGTCCGGGCTTTTCATTTCGCCGGACATCAATAATGTACCTCCATGGCGTGGGTAGGGCAGACCTTGATGCACAGCTCGCATGCCACGCATTTCTCGTTGTCGAACCCGACCTCCAGGGTATCGCGGTTGACGAAAAGGGCCTCCGTGGGGCATATGGCTACGCACACGCCGCAATGCGTGCACCTTTCCTCGTTGCGCCGGATATCCTGCGACAGGGGCTGGACGGTCACGCCGCACGACTCGATATAGGCCATGCCGCGCTCGTAATCCTTTTCCTTTCCCGTTATCTCCAGCACCAGCAGGCCTTCCTCGCGCGGCGTTATGGAGGCCTTGAGGATATTGAAATCGAGGCCGTAGTCGCGCACCAGCTTACTCACGATAGGCTTATCCACCTGTTCGTGGGGGAAATGCAATACTATCTTGTGCCTTACCATCTACACCACCCCCTCGTCTCTGGCCGCGCACGGCAGCAGCTCCACCGCCTGGGTCAGGAGGAAGCGGCCCTGCGATATCCAATCCTTGAGGGTCGTCGCTATCTCGCGCGCGCGATTGTAACTCGAGAGGGAGGCGGTGGGTATGTCCCTGCCATCGAGCCTTATGCTGCCGCTCTTAAGTTCGGCATAAGTAACCTCTCCCAGCACTCTCCCCGTGCCCTGGGGATAGTCGGCGGAGTAATCGACCACCGGCGCCACCAGGTCCTCGTCCCGCACCGCGGCCGACCTGACCACGTCCTCATCGAGAGCGGGGATGGGAACGCCTATGCCCACCGCCAGGCTCGCGCCATAACCCAGGATGGAATAGCCGGCGAGATAACGGGGGTTCATCCCCTTGAGGTCACCGATAACGGACAAGGTCGCCGCGGACCTCGTGGGCGCCCCGGAGGCCGTGCGGGGCACGTCCGTGTTGTGCTGGGTCCCATGCCAGATCACGTAACCGATGCCTCCCCCCAGAAAGATGCGGGTGCCGATGCCGGTGGTCCGCAGCAGCGGATCGTTTAAGAGCGGCGAGAGCTGGCCCGCGCTGGAGTAATTGGCGTTGCCCAGGTCGGGGCGGAGCACCCCCATGTAGGTATAGATGATGTGTTCGGAGAGGTTGACGCCCACGTTGTAGTTCTGGTAGCCGTTGCGGGGGTTCAAAAGCCACGCGTCATTTATGTCGTCCAGGCTGAAGTCCTTCTCCCAGTGGCGGTTGGGATAGCAATCGGTACCGTACGACTCCGCCCGCAGGTGCACCGTCCTGCGAGCCACCAGGTCCTCGATAACGTGGCCTCCCCCATAGCGGAACTCGCCCGGGAATACCTCGTTCAGGGGATCGCGTTCCGCCATCTCCGTGGCCCCGATATAAGCATCCACGGCCGCGAGGCCGCAGAAAACGGGGACTTCGTTGAGCCAGGCGCGCGATATTCTCATGCGCGGCTGGGCATGCCCCAGGTTGACGAACGCCCCCGACGAGCACATGGGGCTGAAGGTCCCCGTGGTTATGACATCCACCTTGCGCGCGGTCTCCTCGATGCCGTCCTTACGCACCAGGTCTATTATCTCCTCGGCGGTTACCACCACCGCCTCGCCCCTCTTTATCCTCTCGTTTATCTCCTCTATGGTCTTGCCCATCTCACAACTCCCTTTCCGGTCACCCGATTTTCTCTGCCGCGGGGAAGCAGGGCATGACCCATACGCAGGCCACCACCGCCTTTGGGTTTCTCGCGCGCTCATTTTTTCTCATCTTCATCAATCCCATCCACTACCGGTCCCGAGACCATCGTCCATCGTATTCCCGCGGCGCCCCTTCCCTGCGAGCGGCGGGAAAAGCGGGATAAAAATACCGCCGGCGAAGGTGCACGGCGGCTTTGAAACCGTCTTTCCGCACCGGGTACGGCGCCGCTGCGCGATACCCTCGCCTTTGATCACGGAGGCATCCGTCCTCGCCTACTCGCTTGCGCTTTCAGCGGGAAGCTCCGGGGCCATCTTCGGCCCGCCTGGCGCACCGGTTCTCAACCTCGGCCCGGCTCTCTGTAACGCCGTCCGCGGGCTTACTCCTCCCCTTCATAGCCTTTCGCGGTGATTATGTTGTTGTCAATAATCCCCAGGTCACACGGGAATAAAAAAATGATACTTCCGCGGCATAAGCATGTCAAATCAACGTGGGAGCTGCTACTTCCCCTCATTCGCCTGTCTCTCCATAAGATAGAGCCCCGGCTCTACGGCTTGCCCCCCCAACACCGCCGCCCCTCCCCCATGCCGCCGTACCATCGGTGTCGTCCCGGCCGGTGGTCCGGCTCGCGCCTTCCGCCCGGGTTTCGTGCGCGATGGCTCGCCTCCCACAATATCCACACCATGGTAGCGATTTGACTGGCGGCTCCCGCGGCGCGAATAATAGCCATTGACCCACGAAGCGGGAAAGGAAAACGGGATGATAAGGCTCCTGGAGGAAAAGAACCGTGAAGAGACGCTCGGTTTCCTCGACCGGGACCACGAACTCAACCTGGTAATGATCTACGATATCACCCACTACGGCCTCGAGGATCGCGGCCTTCCCTTCCAGGGCCGCTACTTCGGCGCTTTCCGCGGGGGGGAGATGGGCGGCATAACGGCCCTTTACAACCTGGGCTCCATGTTCGTCTACGCACCCGTCCCGGGACTGGCGCTGGAACTCGCCGACCACGTCGCCACGCTCGACCGCAAGCCCAGGTTCCTCATAGGGCGTACGGACTGGACTGGCCCACTGCTGGAAAGGCTTACGGTCCATGGACTCGGGCCGCTGGGCTGGGAGGAGCAGGATTACATGTCACTGGATACGGAGTCCTTCCGTCCGCGCATCGGGCCCGAAGCGCGTCTCGCGGAACCCGGGGACCTGGAGCGCCTGATCGAATTGAACCGCGCTTTCCAGCTCGAATATTTCGGCAGCCTCGATGAGGCAGAGGAGGAACTGGGCAAGCTGGCCGGGGAGAGGATGCGCGATTCGGGGATCGCCGTCTCCCTGGCGGACGGGGAGATCGTCTCCAAGGCGGAGGTCATGGTACGCACCTCGCGGGCCGCCCTCATCGGAGGTGTCTACACCGTCCCCGCCTTCAGGGGCAAGGGCCTCTCCTCGGCCTGCATGTCATTGCTCTGCCGTTCAGTACTCGCGAAAGCGGGCAAGGCTTGCCTGAGCGTGGCGAAGGACAACCTGCCTGCCAGGAGCATCTACCTTGGAATCGGATTCGAAAAGATCTGCGATTACCGCATGGCCCATTTCCGCTGATGTTTAGGATGCCTTTCGTTCGAGGTATCTCGCGCCCCGTCGATGGCGGTTTCCCCCCTGTGCGCGAATACACCCGGGTCAACGGGACCCCGCGATGTGACTTGCCCGCCGGCCGTCAACCCGTCTAGCGCACGATGAGCACGGGGCACTTGGCGTGATGGGCCACCCGGTTGCTCACCGAACCCAGCAGGAAACCCCCCAGGGCGCCGCGCCCGTGGCTGCCCATGAGGATCATCTCGTAATCCTCCTCCTCGCACTCCTGCAGTATCTCCCCCGCGGAGTTACCAAAACGTATCTTGGGTATAACTTCCAGGCCGACGTCACGAAGCGGCTTGGCGCTTTCCGCGAGCATCTCCTCTGCCCGTTTGTCCAACTCCTCGCGCAGCTCCTCCGGCGGTGGCATCAGGACCTCTGGCGCGATAAGCCCGTCGGACCAGAAGGCGGAATACACGGGTTCCTCCACCACCGAGAGCAGGACCACCTTGCACGAGGTGTTCGCGAAAAGCCTGGCCGCGAAGGCGATGGCCTTCTCGGCCTCCTCCGAACCGTCCGTGGGAAGCAGCACCTTGTCGATCATCTGTCTCTCCTCCCGTCTCCCGAGCCCAGCGATTATCTCAATGATAACAGTACTGGACCTGCCGTTTCCTCTTTCTTCCCCCAAGCCGGGTTTTATGCGGCGAACGCCAGGTTGATCCCCTTTTCCCTAAAGCGGGTTCAGCTCTCGCCTTCAATCGCTCAAACACCACGGATACCACGCCTCCGATACGTGTTCTGCCCTTGCGCAGACAAAAAGCCTATATTAATATGCTTAAAGGCGACATAGAGTCGGAAAAGGAGGTAGCCATGGTTCGGGGAACGGAAAGCGACAACGGTTTATCGGACAGCCCCTGCGCGGATTGCAACGGGAATGACTGCGAGCCCCGGCCGAACCCCTTCATTATGGCCTTGCGCTTCGCCACCTTCGGCCTTGGCGCCTTGTTCGCACTGGCAGGGATGATCAAGGAGCGGAAGTTCAAACACCTGGCATTCTGGCTGGGTACCCTGGGCCTGTTCCTCACCTGGCCCCGTTACCTCACCTGCTCCCGCTGTGACGGCTACGGCAATATGTGTTATTCCTTCTATCTCGGCAAGTACACATCCATGCTCTTTCCCAGGGTGGAGAAGGACGTGGGGCCGCTGGGGTTCGGAATGGAGGGCTTCTGCCTTCTGTCCATGTTCTGGACACCCGCGCTGGCGCTGCGCGACAACCGCGAGCTGCTCACGCGCTACTTCCTCATCATGCAACTGGTGCTCTTCGGTCATTTCTTCCACTCCTGCCGCTGGTGCGCCACCCATTCCACCCAGGCATGGAAGAACGTATGCCCCGCGCACCGCGCCTGGAAGAAGATATTGAAGATCTCGTAAAGGGGGTCAGGTCTCGAATATCTAGTTATTTGCCTATATATTCCATGCTTCCCTCTACCTTTATATGATGCTCGGGCTCATCGTGGGATGATCCATGCCCGGATGCTGCCGTATCTCCTCTTGGGTTTACCTTTATATCCTCGAGGCCATGATGACCTTGCCATACGGGGTGCTCCCTGGTGGGGAACTCGGTATTCGAAACCTGGCCCCCTCATGTGCCCGTTGTTGGCCTGACCTGTAGCGACTCCCGTCTACTGGGTCACTCCTTCTCCTTCAATATGTACTTCAAGACCTTACCGGAGGGGTTGCGCGGCAGGGCATCGATGAACTCCCATTGTCTAGGGATCTTGAAATCGCCCAGTTTACCTTTGCAGAACTCCCTGAGTTCATCGCCCGTAGCCTCAACGCCTTCCTTGAGGACCACGAATGCCTTGACCGTCTCGCCGTAGATCTCGTGGGCCACACCGATGACCGCAACGTCGGCTACCTTGTCGTGGGAGAGCAGGACGTTCTCTATCTCCCTGGGGTATATGTTCTCACCGCCCGAGATGAGCATGTCCTTCTTGCGATCGACCAGGGTCACGTAGCCGTCATCGTCGACCACCGCCATGTCCCCCGTCCTCACGTAACCGTCCGGGGTCAGGGTCTTGGCCGTCTCCTCCGGGTTCTTGTAGTAGTAGAGCATGTTGCTCTCGCAGCGAACCAACCACTCTCCTACCTCGCCCACCTTTACCTTCTCGCCCCCCTCGTTGACCACCTTGCATTCGCAGTTGACCACGGGAAGCCCTCCCGCACCCGCCTTGGTGACCTGGTCCTCGGGACGCAATCGGACTCCCCCGGGTCCTCCCTCGGTGAGGCCGCAGAGGCAGAAGAACCTGTCAGTCTTGAACATGTCTATGGCCTTGAGCACCTGCTCTCGGGACATGGGAGCGGCCCCGTAGGCCCAGTACTTCACCGAGCTCAGGTCATACTTCTCGAAATCGGGCTCCTGCATCATCAGGAGGAACATGGCGGGCGGGCCGAAGAACTGGGTGATGCGTTCTTTCTCGATCGTCTCCAGGGTCAGCTTGGGAATGAAGAACTTCATCACCACGTGGGTTGCGCCCATAAAAGTGCCCGGCCAGAGGTAGAGGTGGAGTTCCGCGGAGTGAAACAGCGGTGCCGCGTGAAGGATGCGATCATGTTCACTGATATTCACCTCGGCCAGCATGGCCGTGCCTATGCTCAGGTGGCAGTAATGGTTGAAGACCGCCCCCTTGGGCTTTCCCGTCGTCCCCGAAGTATAGATGATCGCCGACTCGTCGAAGAGTCCTATCTCCACCCCGGGCTCGGAGGGATTCCCCTTCTCCAACATGTCAGGCAGATACATATAGTCGGCATCCGCCTCCCCGTCGGCAAGGATCCAGTGCCCGATGCGGGGAAGTTTTTCCCTGATTTCCCTGGCCAGCGGCAGGAACTCGTTCCCGAAGACAAAGAAGCTGGAATCGCTGTTATCGAGTATGTACTCCGTTTCCGGGCCGGCGAGGCGGAAATTGAGGGGCACCACTATCCCTCCCGCCTTCATGACGGCGAAGTAGGTTATGACGAAGGAATCGGAGTTGAAACTCATCATGCCTACCTTGTCGCCCTTTTTGAGGCCCAGGGCAATGAGCTTGTTCGCGAGCTTGTTCGCGATCTCGTTCAGCTCCCTGTAGGTGTAGCGCTTGTCCTCGTATACGAGCGCCTCCCTTTCCGGGAATTTCCTGGCGTTGCGAGCCATAATTTCGCCGGTGTTTATCATCTTGCTCCCTCCTTTTCCGCTCGGTTTACGCCCGGTCCAGATGATAGGGCATCGAGTAGGCCCCCGGCCGGACAATATGAGATGAGATCTCCGGACTACTTCACATACGATAGCGCGGAGGTTCCCCGTCGCTCACAAAAACGGCCTTGCCCTCCTGCGTCAGACCCGTGACCACCCTGCGCGTTTTCCTCCCCCTTCCGCTGCCACAGCTCTGACATGGATTAACAGGATTGAATAGCTTCAACTTAATACCTACCCCAGTTGCATGGGACATAAACCGATTCTGTATCAACCATCTGGGAGGGGCCGGTTCTCGAATATCGAGTTATTTGCCTATATCTTCCATTCATCCCTCTACCTTTTTCTGATCATCGGGCTCATCGTGGGATGATCTATGCCCGGATGCTACCATATCTCCTCTTGGGTTTACCCATATATCCTCGAGGCCGTGATGACCTTGCCATCTTGGGTGCTTCCTGGTGGAGAACTCGATATTCGAGAACTGGCCCCTTCATGTGGCCCACTCACGCTTGTCCTTTTCCGCTTTCGCGGTATAATGACTATAGTCACTGACCGTAGTCATTATATAGCGGAGCGCTTCGACAGGGGGGGCTTTATGGTAGCAGGATCGGGCCAGCCGACGACTCGACAACCAGGCAAGGGAACTGCACAAACCGGACTTGGCAGCGGTAAAAAGGGGAGCCAGGGCACGCCGCAGGAGAGGATCTCCCGCAAACAGCAGGCCGAGGACACCCGCCGCAAGCTGGCGGAGACGGCGCTGCGCCTCTTCGCCGAAAGGGGCTACGAACGGGTGGCCGTGGACGACATCTGCCGCGAGGCGGGCGTCTCCAAGGGCACCTTCTACGTGTATTTCGCATCGAAGGACCAGGTGCTGGTGGAGGAATTACTCGACCTGGACCGCTTCTACCTAGATTCCCTCCCGGAGATCGACAAGGCCGACACGGGCATCGCTCGGCTGCTGGCCTTCGGGAGGTATTCGCTGCGGCATATCTCCGCTCTGGGCAAGGATTACATCAAAGCCGCCTATTCCAGCCAGATGGCACCCGGCCGGGGTCCGTCTTCCCTGGCATCGAGAGAGCGGGGCTCGTACGAGGTTGCGCTTCGCCTGGTCCGTGAGGCGCAGGAAGGCGGCGCGCTGCGCTGTGACCTCTCGAGCGAGGAGATCGCACTGGCCCTGGTCCGGGCCATAAGGGGCATCGTCATCGAGTGGTGCCTGAACGACGGCGGCTTCGACCTCGAGCGGGAGGGAGAGCCGCTGCTGGGAATATTGCTGGACGGTCTGAAGGCGCGTGAAGAGAGAACCGGCAAACGAGCGCCGGCTTCCACCGGGCGAAAAAGGAGGGGCTGACCATGTCGTACAAACTCACCATTCCCGGACAGGAAAAAGAGCTGAAGCGGTCGTTCGTGCGCGAAATCGCCCCCGACGTGTGGATGCTGGAAGGCTACGTCAGCGATTATTTCCTGCTCAAACCCGCCTCGTGTAACATCTTCCTGCTGCGGGACGGCGATTCTCTGCTCATCCTCGACACCGGCACCTACCCTTTCTACCGGGAGCGCGTCCTCGATCTGGTGCGCCGCTATAAAAGGGACGGGGTAAAGCGGGTGGACCTCATGCTCACCCAGGGACACTTCGACCACGCGTCCAACAACGACGTGTTACTGGAAAGCGGCCTGGACTGGCGCTTCCTGCTGCAGGAGCCGGAAGTGAAGGTGCTGGACTTCTTCACCGACTGGATGAGCGATTTCCGCGACCTGGAGCAGATGTACAACATATATTCGCTCTTCGACTCGCGGGGCATAACCGCCCCCGTGAACCTGGCCTCCCGCGTCTCGGTCGGGCTGGCGCGCGCGGTGCTGCAGGCTGACCTCAAACTGATGTTCGCCGGCATCCGCCCTCTCGCCAGAGAGGCCACCATCCTTCCCGACAATGCCAAGGTCAAGCGCCGTTTCGGCGAGGTCGAACTGGAGGGATGGGAGGTAGGGCGCTTCTTCGCCATCCACGACGGCTCCCATACCGCAGGGCATGTCTCCCTTTACGATCCCGAGAACAAGCTGCTGCTATCGGGGGACGTGACGGTGGAGATCAACCCCGCCTTTTTCTATTCCTCGCTCGATAAGTGTATCTCGACGTGCAGCCAGTTCCGCCGCATGGCGGAGGAAGGTTATATAGAGCTGGCATCGGACTCCCACCGCAGCACCACCTTCTTCCCCGACGTCATGAACAGCCTGAAGATGACGCCGTTCGACGACATCGAGCTTATGGATGTGGCGCGCGGCAGGGAGGAATGCGTCCGGTTCTTCGGCGCCTTCGAGGATTTCTACTCCCGCCTGCGCGATGACGTGCTTTCCGCTCACGCGCGTACCGGTGAAGCGACCATCCCGGAGATAACCGAGGAGCTGCGCGGGGTAGACGAGCCCGCGAACAACATGAGGAGATTCATGAAGTTCCAGCGCATACCCGGCCGCCTCGACGTGCTGGTGGCGGTGGTCCTCAAGGAGGCGGGCGCAGCGAGCCGCCACGAGGGCGAACGCGTGCTCTTCTCCCCCGTAGGATAGGGAGAAGCAGGGGCGATCTCAGGGGATCTTCTCCACCCGGAAGGTGGTGCGCCAGGGTGGAGAGCCGTGGCGCATGTAGACCACGCCGCTGCCCCGCAGCCCCAGGCTCTTGGCCTCGCGGTAAACGTATATGACAGCGTCGTGTGCGCGGGCGCCCAGCTCGGCTCCGGCGTTATGCACGTGCATTTCCAGGTTATGGGAATCGAGGCCCGCCAGCCTGCCCACCTTGCGGGCATCCACGAAGCTGCGCTTCGACTTGAGCATCAGCCAGTCGCCCGCCTCGCGCGCCTGCAGCCTCAGCTCCTCGCCTTCCTCGCCCAGGCACTTGCCCGCCAGGTCTGCCTCCACGCTGCAGAAACGGGCGCGCCGGAAACAGTAGTCGCCCACCGCCTCCGCCTTGATGTCCAGGTACCTCGATTTCAGGCCCGCGAAGTTCCCGATGCGCTTTGCCTTGATGTAAAGCCTCCTCTCCGGCGCGCCCTCCGCCTGCATGCCCACGTAATCCAGGCCGTCCGGTATCTCCCATTCTCCGCCGCCCATGCGGGAATAGGCCTCCACTCCCAAGCTGGTGAGGTAGCCCACCGCCTCCCGCTGCCACTGCATGCGCAGCTGAAGGTAGTCCGAGGAAGCCTCGCCCATCAGCCGCAGCGCCAGGTCCACTATCTCCGCGTCGTCCCGGGCCGGCAGCGCCTGACGCACGCGTACCTTGGTCAGCTTATCGCGCGAGCGCAGGTTGAGAAAAAAGTCGGACAGGGAGAACTCGCGGAAGCGCGCCTTGCGCGCTTCCTCCTCGCGGCGGTTCTCCTCCAGGATATCCTCCAGGGAATCGCCGCTGCCCTTGAATACCGGTTTCGGCAGTCTCACCTCTCTACCCCCGAGGATAAACTGGCACGATCTCAGTCCGAGAACGGCCCCGGGCCGCGGAGCGGGCCGATGGGGGTCTGTCCGTAGCCTTACCCCCCGCAACGACGCCGTCGGTAACGACTCGCATCTCTACTCCTAGGCATACAACTCCTGGGCTTTGCCGGCCACGATGCGCACCAGGTCCTGCCCCCGCGACACCGGGAAAATGTCGTAGCCCGCCTCGCGGATCGACTCGGCTTTCTCGTTGTATGACTGGTTGATGAGAAAGACCGAGCCCGAGTTCTCGGGGTGCATCCGCAACGCCTCCCCCAGGTGATACGAGGCCTCGGCTATGTTGGTGATCTCGGCGTCCGAGATAAGGCAGAAATGCTTGGCGCGGTGCGTCTCCAGCGAGGCCAGGTGGCGGAACTCCTGCACCGGGAACACCGTGCCCCCGCCGTAATAGGTCACCAGCCCCTCCTCCACCCGTCGCAGGTCCCACACCGGCTTCACCATCATGGAGCGCTGCTGGTCGGAGTAGACCACCAGCCCCACCTTGGCCCCCAGGTTGCCGGCGCTGCGCGCCATCACGAAACCGGCCAGTACCGCGTTGGCCACCTCGGAGGTAGGGTTGGTCATGGAGCCGGACGCGTCCAGGATGATGATAACGTCCGGCGGCGTCTTGCGCCGCGTCACCACCTCCATGGGCATCTTCTCCCATTGCTTGGTGGTCAGGGTCGGCACCGCCTTGCCGCACGTGTACAGGGTGTAAGGAAGGTCCAGGCGCTCGAAGGGGTCGGCCATCCCCCAGGGGAGGGGCGCGTGCGGCACCTCCTCGCCCGCCTCGCTGCGCACCGGCTGGAAACGCACCTCGTAGCGGCGGGAGAGGTCGCGGTAGTACCACACCAGGGCCTGGGTCTCCGAGCCCGCTCCTATCCCCCCCACCAGTTCCTTGAAGTCCTGCATGCCCATCTCCATGGCCATGGAGCGCAGCGCTTCCTCGGCAGAGCGCGCGCGCAGGTCATCGATGCCGTGTTCCATCAGGCGGCTGTCGTCCATCTCGGCCGGGTCTTCGTAATACCTGTGCAGGTAACCCACCAGGAAGCGCACTTTCTCGTCCCATCCGGACGCGGCGAAGGGGCGGTCCAGCACGCGCGCGGCGAGGCGCCGCGCATCCTCGCGCATCTCCCCGGCCACCCTGCCCACCAGGGTGTCGGGCGCCTCCCACATCTCCTCGAAACAGCAGAGCAGGAACCTCCACATCTTGCTCTGCTTCCAGCCCTTGGCTTTGTCCAGGGAATGATAGAGGCCGATCATCTGCTCGCGCATGCCGCTGCGGGCCGCGTAGGTAACGTTTACCATGTCGCAGAAGAGGCGCTGTATGGATATCGCTTCCTGGAAGGTCACCGTGCGCCCCCGGTCCTTTACCTCCTCCAGGGCCAGCTTGGCGGAGGCGGTCAGCCGCAGCGAGGTGCGCATGTCGAAAGGCGCCAGGGCGTAATGCAGCAGTTGATAGACCACCACTGCCTCCAGGTTGATGGCACCCAGATTCTCGATGACCTCGGGGACGTTTATGTACACGCGGTTCTCGGTGGGCTCCCAGATGCCGAACTCGCCGTTCAGCTTCTCGGCGTGGGGATGCCCGGCCGGGTTGAGCACGAACTCGGGGTCCATGATGCGCGGGTAGCCGCAGAAGGCCCTCGCCCGCTCCATCACCCCGTCCAGATCCACGCCTTGTATGAGCAAAACCGCATCACCTCTTGGTTTCCCGCGCCAACTCCCGATAGACCTGCCGCAACATGGTGGCAATGGGGTACTTGGCGGGGGAATCGTAGCTCTTGAGCGATTCCAGCGCCTCCAGAACCAGGCCGGGATCCACTTTCTTGTTGTTCAAAGCCTGCTCGTACAGCTCGAGCACCCCGTCCAGGGTCTTGATCATGCGCCGGCTCTTGAGGTAATGGTTACGCGAGGTGGCGAAGAGGTCTTTCACCAGCGCGATGCGGTCGTTCATGAATTCCGGGCGCTCCGACCAGGCGCGGTCGGTGGGGATGAGCTTGAACCACAACACGTAAGGGACTATCGCCTCCACTTCCTCCAGCCCCGCCCGCTTGCGGCCGCGGAACCACGCCAGCGCCTTGGCATAGCGCTCTATGGTCTTGCCCGCCCTCACGCTTACCTCGTTCTCGGTCTTGTAGCAGATGTTCTCGGTGTTGTGGTAATGGCAGCCTCCGAGGTGGCCGCCACCTGCCGCGCCCCCGTCGTCCACCTGGGAGCAGAGGATGGGCGGTTTTACGAACCAGGCGAAGCCCTTGTTCTTGCGCTCGATGTCCGGGGAGGCCAGGGTGCAGCCGTTCAGCTCCGAGATGAAATTGTAGAGGATGTAGAGCGCGTCGGGCTCTATCTGTATGCCGGCTATCTGCCCGCGTATGGCCTCGAAGTCGTCGGCGGTTATCTCCACGCCTATCTCGGAGCGCAGGTGGGCCACGTAGGCCTCCTCGTCCCCGGTCAGCTTGCGGTCCTCGCCGCCCTGGGCCATCTCCAGAAAATACGGATTGAGCGTGGGCGCGAAGACGCCCACGTCGATGCGGTCGAGGAAAGGCGGGGTGAGGTCCGACGACGCCACATCGCGGAAGTTGGCGGTGAGGAATGTGGCGCCCTCGGCGGCGTAGATCTTGGAGTCGCCGTAAACGGAGAATCCGCGGTCCATCATCTCCAACAGGTTGTTGGTGCGCCCGGGGGTGAGGCGGTTTACCTCGTCCACCATGCGGAAGGGGGAGAGCATGAACTTGCGCGGTATGATTTCCTCCACCCCGTCGCGCATAAGTTTGCCCAGGTGCGGGCGGCCGATCATCTTCTCTTCCGTCAGCTCGTGATGTCCGTGTATTGTCGCCTCGTGTATGGCCTCCATGACCTTGAACTCGGACTCGCCGTCGCCGAAGGTCTCCTTCAGCAGGGCGCCGTGCACGAAAGCCCCCACGAACTCCGCCGAGGTGGTCTTGCCCGAACCCGGCGAGCCGTAAAGGATCATGGTGCCGTTGCGCAGCACCGAGGTCAGCAGGGCCAGTAGCAAGGGGGAATTGTAGCTCTCCTCCGCGAGCACGATGCTCTCGGTCTCGTTGAGGTTCAGAGGCACCTCCCTCTGCTCGTGGAAGCGTATGTCGTGGTTGAGGTTGATGTACAGCCCGCTGTCCTCTATGGCCTCGTAGATCTTGCGCAGTTTACGGTTCAGATCTTTCATATCCCGAATCTCTCCTGTTCCTCAGCGTTCTCCCTCCCCGGCTGCGGGGGAATCCACCCGCGCGAGTCCTCTGATATAATACGATTCTACCCTATCATGGCGGGGCTAAGGATAACGTTCGTCAAAGTGGGGTTCGGGAGGTACTCTCCGCCAGGTTTCGAGGGATGCCGGCATTCCCGTTCGAAGGAGCAGGACCGCCGTCACGGACACATCCGGGAGGTAAACATGGAGCTGGGCGAAAAATCGAAAAAGATCGTAAAGCAGCTCGCGATATTGCACCCCTTGGAGGCCCTTGTCGCTTATCGCGCCGCGAAGAACCGCGGCTTGAACCCAAAAAGGTACTTTCTGCTCACCACGGTGTTCGGGGTCTTCGTCCTCGTGCCCCTGCTGCGCAAGCCCAAGCCGGAGAAGAAGAGCGTAAAGGTGGATATCTAAGACTTGCTGCCGTGGCTCTCCAGCATCAGGCGTACCACGTCCCGTGAATGCATGCGCGGTCCCAGCCCCAGCGTCTCCCGCGTGATCTCGTCCGACGCCGTCCAGCGGTAACGGAGGAAATCGAGCATACCGGAGGGCCCTTCGATCAACGGGGCGTGCAGTTTCCATAACAGGTCCACGAGGGGATAAACAACCTTCGCGGGCAGTGGCACCACAGGCTTGCCGGCCATGCGCGCTATCTCCTCCACGCTGACGGTGCCCTCGCCGCAGGCATGGAAATATCCCTCCGCCCCCGTCTCGAGGATGCGCATGAAGACCTCGGCCGCGTCGTCCTCGTGCACGAACTGCATCTGCATCCCGGTATCGCCCACGGCGGGAAAGAAGGGCAGCCTGAGGATGAAGCGCGACAGGTAATTATCCACGTTGGGTCCGTAGACTATGCAGGGCCTCACCACCGCCACCTTGATGTGCGGGTTCTCCTCCTTGAAGATGCGTACGTTCACCTCGTTCTCGTACTTGTCGGCCGCGTAGGTGTAGTTGCGCTGCAGGCGAGGCTGGTCTTTCTCCGTCAGCCATTCGGGGTTGTCGGCAAGGGCGCCGAAGGCCGTGGTGGAAGAGGCCACCACCAGGTGCCTGGCCACGCAGGCCGCGGTGGCCTTGAACACGTTGCGGGTGCCGCCCACATCGATATCGTGCATGAGGTCGTCGTCGCGCAGCGGGTTGACGATGAAAGCCAGGTGCACCACCGTCTCCACGTTGTTCAGGGTGAAGAGATTAACGATGGAAGGGTCGCGCACGTCCATGCGGCGGAAATCCATCTTCGCGGTGTCATAGCGGGGAGGGTTGAGGTCCACCCCGATGATCCTGGACACCTTGTCGCTCTGGTCCATGAAACGCAGCAGGCGCGAACCTATATAGCCGGAACAGCCGGTAACGGCGACTACGGACATCTCTATCACCCTCCCAGGTAAAAAAACGATGGACTAGACCGAAATTAACAGAAAACAGAGCGCGAACACAAGTGTAAGGGGAGGGACATGCCTCGACCCTTTTCTCCCCTCCCCCCGCTGCGCGGCGAGCCCGGGGGAAAACCCCTCCACAGCCGCCGCCATGACCTGGAGTGGGACTGCCGCGCCCGCTGCTTTCCCGCCCGTTATGCTCATGCGCATAACCGCTTGCGAAAGGAGGCAAGCCAAATCATGCAAGGTCCCGATCTTCCTGAACAGTTCGATCCCAAGGGTATGAAAAGCTTGCCCTGTGACCCCCTCCATGGTATAAGTTAGTTAATATTCACTAACCTAGTTCGCGAGGCATCCATGACGGCCAGAAACGGGCGCATGAGCGGGGCGGAGCGCAAGTTGCAGATCATACAGGCGGCTATCTCCATCATGGCGGAACACGGCCTCTCGGGAACCACGACGCGCCGTATCGCGGAGGAGGTGGGCATATCCGAGCCCGCGCTTTACAAGTACTTCCCCGGCAAGAAAGAGCTGCTCCTGGAGGCCCTGGACGAGGTGGGCAGACGCTTTTTCGCCACCCTTTCCGCGGCGGCGGGCGTGGGCGGCAGCGTGCCCGACCGCATCTATAACATGAGCGCCTCTTTCTACGAGTTCGTCATGGACCACCCCGAGGAGTCCATGCTCCTCTTCGAGACGGTCACCGGGGCGCGTGACCCGGAGATAAGGGCGGCCCTGAGCGAGAGGATGCTCAAATCCACCGCCGTCTTCTCCAGCATGTTCGAGGCCGGCAAAGAGCAGGGCACGGTGCGGAAAGACCTGGACACCACGGTGGCGGCATGGCAGATCCTCTCGCTCGGGATCACCCTGGTCTTCGCGGCCCTGACGGGGCTGGAAGACGTTCTCACCCGGGACAAGGCCCTGCTGGCGGTGAAGGAGATCCTGGAAAATATAGTCAGCAACGCCTCCGCGGGCAATAAAATGAGCGAAACCGGTGCGTGAGAACACGCGGGTTTCTTGGGATAGACGCCCGGGCGGCCGGATACCGGCCG
>CAYWXM010000013.1:0-27151 GCA_964462595.1 uncultured Actinomycetota bacterium | reverse complement strand
CCTGATAAGGCCCAGGTTGCCCTCCTGGATGAGGTCGAGGAAGAGCATGCCCCTGCCCACGTATCGCTTGGCGATGGATACCACCAGCCTCAGGTTGGCCTCCACCAGCTTGCGCTTGGCCTCCTGCCCGGTGCGCTCCTGGCGCCGCAGCGCCCTGAGCTCCTCGCGCGATAGCTTCTCGCCCTTCTCGCGCAGTTTTGCGGAAGCCTCCTCTCCGGCCTCTATCTTTTTCGCCAGGTCGACTTCCTCGCTCGCGGTTAGAAGCGGCACTTTCCCGATCTCCTTCAAATACATGCGAACGGGATCATTGGTGGGGGTTTTACCAGCTAGCTCCATGTCCTTGTCCAGGCTTTCTTCCTTTTCTTCCTCGGCCTCTTCTTCCTCCATCTCGCGCAGGTTTTCCGCCGACGGGCCATCCACCACTTCCACGTTGAGCTCCTCCAGGAGCGAGTATAAATGGCCCATCTGCTCCTGACTCAGGTGCAAGGCCTGCAGCGATTCACTGATCTCGTCCTGAGTGAGTATGCCTCTACCTTGTCCTTTTGAGAGCAGTTCCTTTATCTCTTCGTAGTCGAGATCTTTCCAATCTTCCACTTTTTCCACCTGAGAGAGGATTTCCTAATGGTTAATCGAGCGAACCGCAGATTCCCTTTAGCGCCCCTACCTCAACTCCCGTTTAAGGCGTTCGAGAGCGTAAATCTCCTCGGTTAGCTCTTGCTCGCGCTTGTGATCCCTCTGGAGAGCAGATGCGTGGCTTTCCAACTCTTTCTTCAATCTCCTTATTTGACGCTCAAAATAGAATCCCTTCAGGGATACAAGAAGGTCTCCGTACATCCTCC
This sequence comes from uncultured Actinomycetota bacterium, assembly GCA_964462595.1. Classification (GTDB taxonomy): domain Bacteria; phylum Actinomycetota; class Geothermincolia; order Geothermincolales; family RBG-13-55-18; genus SURF-21. The sequence continues at coordinate 26,312 of CAYWXM010000013.1, read as the reverse complement.
AGGCGTCATCTCGGTCAATATTATCAACATTCCCACTTTTATCGAAAACTAACGCCGTAGCTGTGTTCCTGACCTGCTCGGATTCGAGTTCCTCGATAAGATCGGATATGAGCTGATCCCCACCCTCATCGCTGGTCCCGGGCATTGCGGCCTTTTGCATGATAGCCTGAAGGATTATACGGTACCCGGGGTCATCAAACAACCCCGAATCCAGGTTTTCCCTCGCCTTCTCCAGTAAGAAAGGATGATGGACGATGAGCCGCAAAAGTTCCCTTTCCACCCTTACCTGGGGCGGGAGGGTTATGGATGCCTCCTGTTTATCCGACCTTCCGGGTGTTGCGACCCCCTGCGTGCGCTTGTACAGGTCGTAAACCGCCTGGTATCCCGAGCCGGCCCAATCGGCTATCTCCTTGACATAGCGTTCGCCATCTATGTCGCTTCCCAGGCCTCCTACCAGGTGCACGGCCTTGCGCACACCGCGCAGGCGCGAGTTGGTGTCCGCCGGATCGTGCCCGGCCAGCACCTTATCCAGGCAGAAATCCACCAGGGGCACGCTCCCCTCCACCTGGAGCCTGAACTCCTCCGGCCCTCGCGAGGAAACGAAATCCGCGGGATCCATCCCTTCCGCGAACGTGATCACTCTCAGGTCCAGATCGAAATCACCGTAGAAACCCAATCCCCTCTCGCTGGCGCTTATCCCGGCCGCGTCAGCGTCAAAGGCCAGGATGACCTTTTCCGTCAGGCGGGAAAGCAGCTTGATGTGATCCTCCCCCAGGGCGGTGCCCAACGTGGCGGCCGCGTTGCGTATTCCCGCCTGCCACAGGCCTATGACGTCGGTATATCCCTCCACCAGCACCGCGAAACCCTCGCGCACGATCTCCCGCCGGGCAAGGTTAAGCGCATAGAGGTGCCGGCTCTTGACATAAATCGGGGTCTCCGGCGAATTGAGGTACTTCGGCTGCCCCTCCCCGATCACCCTCCCCCCGAAGGCGATCACGCGGTCCTGCAGATCCTGGATGGGAAAGATAAGGCGGCCGCGAAAGCGGTCGTAAATGCCCTTCTCACCCTTCAGCCCCAGCCCCACGGCCATGAAATCCTGCGCGGTGAACCCCTTGCGCATGGCCTGGCGGTAAAGGTAATCCCAGGAGCCGGGGGCGTAACCCAGCTGGAAGGCTTGTATCGCCTCCTTGCCGATACCCCGGGAAGCGAGGTAATCCCGTGCCGGCTTTCCCGCCTCTTTGGATAGAAGAACCTCGTGATAGATATCGGCCGCCCACTGGTTGAGGCGGTAGAGCCTTCCGCGGCGGCTTTCCGCCTCCCCGGCTTCCTTGGTCACCCCCTCGTAATGGAGGGTAAAACCGGCGCGGGAGGCCAGCCTCTCCGCCGCTTCGCGGAAATCCAGCCCCTCCTTTTTCTTGAGAAAGGTGAACACGTTTCCGCCTTCGCCACAGCCGAAACAGTGATATAGCTGCTTGGAGGGGTCGACCATGAAAGACGGGGTCTTCTCGTCGTGAAAAGGGCAAAGCCCCTTATAATAACGCCCGGCCTTCTTGAGCTGGACGTAGTCGGATATCACTTCGACTATGCTCACCTGCTCCCGCAGCCTGTCGATATCCTCGTCCCTTATCCTTCCCCTGCCCATCGCTCTCCCTCTAGAGTTCGCCCACCCACACGTGGGGGAGAAAATGCTCGTGATACTTGCGCATGGCATAGCGGTCGGTCATCCCCGCGACGTAGTCGCAGACCCTTAACCTGAGATCGACCTCACCGCTCCGGAACTCCTCCGGCATCTCCTCCGGGTGATCGAGGTAAAAGCCGAAAAGGCTGCGCAGCACCATTATCGCCTTGTCCTCTTCCTGTTTGGCCACGGAACCTATATACACGCGGTCGAAAAGAAAGGCGCGCAATTCGTCCAGGGCCGCCGCTACCTCCGGGCTGAGAAAGATATCTTCGCGTCCCAGGCTCTCCTCAACCAAGTCGATGACCAGCGTGTTAATACGCTGGCTGTGATGGCGCCCCAGTACGTCAAGGGTGGAGGCCGGAAGACCGGCTTCGGCGAGTATGCCCGCGCGGATGGCATCGTCTATGTCGTGGTTCACGTACGCTATGCGGTCCGCGATACGCACTATCCTTCCCTCCAGGGTCGCGGGCAGCGGGGTTCTTCCGGTGTGGTTGAGGATGCCGTCGCGCACTTCCCAGGTTAAGTTGAGGCCCTTGCCTCCGTATTCCAGTTTCTCCACCACCCTCAAGCTCTGCTCGTTATGGTGGAACGGGGAGGGGGTCAACCCCTGGAAGGCCTCCTCCCCCATGTGGCCGAACGGGGTGTGCCCGAGGTCGTGGCCAAGGGCTATCGCCTCGGTCAGATCCTCGTTAAGGCGCAGGGCGCGGGCGATGGTGCGGGAGATCTGGCTCACCTCGAGGGTGTGGGTGAGCCGGGTACGGTAGTGATCGCCCTCGGGCGCCAGGAAAACCTGCGTCTTGTGTTTGAGGCGGCGGAACGATTTGCAGTGGATGATGCGGTCGCGGTCGCGCATGAAACAAGTGCGCAGCAGGTCAGGGGACTCTTCCCGCTCCCGCCCCCTGCTGTTTCGGCTGCGCGTGGCAAGGGGAGACAGCCAATCGTCCTCAAGGCGCTCTATGTCTTCTCTCGAACTCATGAGGCGGCCTTTTTTACCTCCAGCGCGAGGCGCTTTCCGAGGATCTTCGCCCTCCCCAGGGCATAGAGGTCCTCCCCGGCCGGTTTCTGGGCGCAAACCCCCTGGTGCCCCGCGTCAGCGTCGTTCATACCCTCTCCCACGATGCTCATACCCTGGACCAGGAGCATATCGTGCAGCGCCTTCAGTGTAGTCTCCTGCCCGCCAAAGCGCGAGGCACCCACGCTCACCGCCGCCGCCGGTTTTCCCACCAGCGAATTCCTGGTGCGGATGGCGCGCGTTTTATCCCACAGGGCCTTGAGCTGAGCGGACACGGTACCGAAATATACCGGGCTTCCCAGCACCACCGCCGCCGCCCCCTCGAGAGCATCGCAAGCACCTCTCAACCCTGCATCCTTGCTATGGCACTTCTCCTCACAGGGGCTGGAACAGGCGACGCAGAAGGGCACCTCTTGCCCCTTCACGGCGTCCATCACCTGGATCAACCTGCCCTCGACGCCCTCTTCCGCGGCTGCATCCAGAACCGCCCGCAGCAGCAGCGCCGTATTTCCGTCGCTGTTGGGGCTGCCGTTTATCGCCAGGATATACATGGATTTCCTTTCTCTTCTCATAACGAGATTTTACCTCCCCGGGGTGTCATATCATCCTCGTCCCCGAGGCATACAGCGTCCCGAACGCGGGCTTTCCGCCGCGGATGATCCAAACGTGATCGCCGCGCCGTGGAATCCCCGCATTACGGCTTATCGCCGCGCGAGAAGGCTATTTCGTGGCATCGGAAGCGCCGCCCATGGCGGCATGAGCCGCGGCCAGCCTCGCCAACGGCACCCTGAACGGGGAGCAGCTCACGTAGTTAAGCCCCACTTCGTGACAGAAATCTATGCTGCGTGGATCGCCGCCGTGCTCGCCGCATATTCCGAGCTTGATCGAGGGATTGACCCCGCGCCCCAGCTCACATGCCATGCGCACCAGCTTGCCCACCCCGTCGACGTCCAGGGTCTGGAATGGGTTTTCGGTGAGTATGCCCCTCTCGATGTACAGGGGCAGGAACTTCGCCTCCGCATCGTCACGGCTGAAGCCAAGGGTGGTCTGGGTGAGATCGTTGGTGCCGAAGGAGAAGAACTCCGCGATCTCGCCGATCTGATCCGCGGTGAGGGCGGCGCGCGGCAGCTCGATCATGGTCCCGACCATGTATTCAAGCTCCACGCCCATGGCCTCGATAACCCCGTCGGCCACGTCTTTGACTTTCTCTTTCTCTATCTCCAGCTCCTTGCGGAACGCGACCAGGGGTATCATTATCTCCACCCTGGGGTCCTTCTTTTTCTTCTTGAGGTCGCAGGCGGCCTTGATGATCGCCCTTACCTGCATCTCGGTGACCCCGCCCATGGTGCAGCCGACGCGGCAACCTCGCAGGCCCAGCATGGGGTTGGCCTCCGACTCCGCCCGCACCCGGGCCAGCAGCTTCTCCTTGGCCTCGAACTCGTCCCTTTCACCGGGGACGTGCTTGAGTCCCTCCAACTCAACCCTCAGGTCGGCCAGGTTGGGCAGGAACTCGTGCAGCGGCGGGTCGAGCAGGCGGATGGTCACTGGCAGTCCGTCCATAATATCCAGGATTTCCTCGAAATCCTGGCGCAGCAGCGGCTCCAGCTCCATGTAGGCCTGCTCGCGTTCCTCATCGTTCTCGGCCAGGATCATGCGCCTGACCACGGGCAGGCGTTCTTCCCCGATGAGCATGTGCTCGATGCGGCAGAGCCCGATACCCTCCGCGCCGAAATCGCGTGCCCGGCAGGCATCCTCGGGTGTGTCGGCATTGGCGCGCACCCCGAGACGGCGCAGTTTATCCGCCCAGGCGAGCACCTTCTCCAGGTTCTCGTCCACCTTGGGCTCGATCAGCACCACCTCGCCGAGTATGACCTGTCCGGACGCGCCGTCGATGGTGATGGTATCCCCCTCCCTCACCACCAGGCCGTTTATGTCGAGTATCCTCTCCGCCTGGTTTATATTTATTGCCTCGGCACCGCTGATGCAGGGCTTGCCCATGCCCCTGGCCACCACCGCCGCATGGCTGGTCATGCCCCCGTGGCTGGTGAGTATACCCTGGGCATGGATGATGCCGTGGATGTCGTCCGGGGTTGTCTCCCAGCGCACCAGGATGACCTTTTCGCCCCTCGAGCCCCTGATCTCGGCGGTGTCGGCGTCGAAGACCACCTCGCCGGAAGCGGCACCGGGGGAAGCGGGCAGCCCCCTGGCGATGACGTCGTATTCGGCATCGGGGTCGAGGCGCGGGTGGAGCAACTGGTCGAGCTGTTCGGGCTGTACCCTTCCCACCGCCTCCTCCTCGCCGATCAGACCCTCATCAACCATGTCCGATGCTATCTTCAAGGCCGCGGAGGCGGTGCGCTTGCCCGTCCTCGTCTGCAGCATGAAAAGCTTGCCCTGCTCTATGGTGAACTCGATGTCCTGCGTATCTCGGTAGTGCTTCTCGAGCTTGTCCATGACCTCTATGAGTTCCTGGTAAGGTTCGGGCATCTCTTCGCCCAGGTGCTCCAGGCTGTGGGGGGTACGGATCCCCGCCACCACGTCCTCGCCCTGGGCATTGGTGAGGTATTCGCCGAAGCGGCGAGCCTCCCCGGTGGAGGGATTGCGGGTGAAGCAGACGCCGGTGGCGGAGTCATCGCCCTTGTTCCCGAAGACCATGCTCTGGACGTTAACCGCCGTCCCCAGGTCGTCGGGTATGTCGTACTGCTTGCGGTAGGTCTTGGCGCGGTCGCTCTCCCAGCTCTTGAACACCGCCTGTATGGCCAGGTCGAGCTGCTCGCGCGGGTCGGCGGGGAAGTCCTTGCCCGCCTTGTCGCGGGTTATCCCCTTGAACTTCTCCACCAGCTCCTTCCAGGCCGCGGCGTCCAGCTCGACGTCGAGCTTGACTCCCAGCTCCTCTTTCTTCCTGTTCAGCTCGTCCTCGTAGGACTTGCGGCCTACTCCCATGACGATGTCCGAGAACATGGTGATAAAACGGCGGTAAGCATCGTAGGCGAAGCGCTCGTCTCCGGTGAGAGACGCCAGGCCGAGCACGGACTCGTCGTTCAGGCCCAGGTTGAGCACGGTGTCCATCATCCCGGGCATGGATATGGCCGCACCGGAGCGCACCGAGACCAGGAGAGGGTCCGCGGAATCCCCCAGCTTTTTGCCCATCTTCTGCTCCAGGGACCTCAGGTGCTCTTCGATCTCCTCCTGCAAGCCCTCCGGGTAGCGCCCTTCCTGGTAATAGAAATTGCAGGCCTCGGTGGTTATGGTGAATCCTGGCGGTACGGGCAGATCCAGCCTGGTCATCTCCGCCAGGTTGGCTCCTTTGCCCCCGAGCAGTTTCTTCATCCCGGAGTCGCCCTCGCCGAAACCGTAGACGTATTTCGCTGATGCCATGATGCCTTCCTCCTAACAGGTTTACCTATGTGCGTTCATATCTCCGAAGACGCGTCGTCCCTCGGGTAGAAACAAACAAAACAGTGAAATTATAATATTTTTTTACCCCGAATACACGCATATCAAGCGCCCCGGTACACAATACGCCTGTATGCCCACATCTCCCGTTCCGTAAACCCTCCGTCTGCACTCCCCCCGTCGGGCCTGGTCCCCGCATGGTTTAGGCCGGGTGCAGAACCCGACGTCACGTTTGTGGAAGCCTGGCCCCGGATGTGGAAAATGGAGGGCTGGCCCCGGGTTACTCGGTTACGATCTGAGTGAAGTCGGCGAATTCCAGGAAGAGGCCGGCCACCAGGGACAGCAGGGCCAGCCGGTTGTCGCGCAACTTCTCGTCGTCGCCCATGACGAATATGGTATCGAAGAAACGGTCCACGTGGGGCGCCAAGCCGAGCAATATGTCCAGCGCGGCCCCCTGGTCACCCGAGTCCATGTGACCGCGCAGGGGTTCCTGGGCCCATACCAGGCGGGAATACAGTTCCCTTTCAGCTTCCTCGGCCAGCAGCGACTCGTCCAGGCTTACCTCCCCCGCTTTGCTGGACAGGTTATAGCAGCGTTCGAACCCCGTGTATGCCTTCTGGAGCAGGCCGCGTGCACGCGCCTCGCTCATGGCCTCGAGCCGGATGCGGGAATCGTAGGGATCGCGTGGAGCGCGTCCCAGAACGGCAGCCACCAGGTCGTAGTCGAATCCCTCGCCTATCAGTGCCTGCCTCCAGCGCTGGCGACAGAATTCCGCCACCTCTTCCGCTATCCCCGCGGCATCGGAGAAGCCCAGCCTGGAGGCCGCTTCTTCCACTACGGCAGCGAAATCCAGGTGCAAGCGGGCCCCCGCCAGGATCGGCATCACCGCCTGGGCCTGCCGGCGCAGCGCGTAAGGGTCCTCCGAGCCGGTGGGCGCGAGCCCCGCGCCGAAGCAGCCCGCGAGGTTATCTGCCTTTTCGGCTAAGGACAGGACGGTGCCCGTGGCGGTGGAAGGCGGAGAATCGCCGGAGAAACGCGGCCGGTAATGCTCCTCGATGGCCCACGCCGCCTCCTCGCTCTCCCCCAGTGCCAGGGCGTAGATGCGCCCCATGACACCCTGCAGGGAGGGGAACTCGATTACCATGGAGGTAACCAGGTCTGTTTTGCACAGCAGGGCGCCGCGTTTCGCAGCCTCGGCTACCTCGTGATCCAGTTCCGCCTTGGCGCAGATAAATGCGCACAGCTCGCGCAGGCGCTGGCTCTTGTCGTACATGGAGCCGAGCCGGGCCTGCCAAACCACGGCCTTAAGATCCTTAAGGCGGTCCTCGAGGGAGGTGGAGAGATCCTCGCGGTAGAAAAAGGAGGCGTCCTCCAGCCTGGCGCGCAGCACGCGTTCGTTTCCCCTGCTTATGACCTCTTCCCGCGCGGGGTCGCCGTTATGCACAACCAGGAAGGCCGCAGCCAGCTTCCCTTCTGAGTCCTGCAGCGGAAGGTAGCGCTGGTGCTCCTGCATGGCGGTCTCCAGCACCTCGCGCGGCAGCTCCAGGAAGCGCTCATCAAAATTTCCCACGATAACGTGGGGGTATTCCACCAGGTCCACTACCTCGTCCAGGGTATCGGAGCCCGGCACCGCATGCATGCCCCTGTCCGCTACCGCCCTCTCCATGCCCACCAGGATAGCCTGGCGCCGTTCTCCCTCGTCCGCGAGCACGAACGAAATGCGCAGCTCTTCCAGGTAGGAGCCGGGTAAGGATATCTCCACATCGCCCGGGGAGAGAAAACGGTGGCCACGGCTCACGCGTCCCGTCTTCAACCCCTCGAAGGTGAAAGGAATCACTTCGCCGCCGTAAAGCGCGGTGATCCAGCGCACCGGGCGCGCGAAGCGGAACTCCCCATCCCCCCAGCGCATGGATTTGCGGAAAGAGATGGAGCGGATGAGCGCGTCAAGTATACCGGGAAGCACCTCGGGCGTGGGCTTTCCCTCCTCCCTTACCGTCGCGAAGACGAATTCTCCCTTCTCGGTACCTCGTACCTCGAGGTCCTCCAGCTTCAGGCCCCGGGAACGGGCGAAGCCCTCGGCAGCCCTGGTGGGCTTGCCGTCCGTGCCGTATGCGGCCTCTCGCGAGGGGCCGCGCACCTCCTCCTCTATATCCTCCTGCCTCCCGTCCAGCCCTTCGACCAGCAGGGCGAGCCGGCGCGGCGTCGAGTAAACGGCGATATCGCCATGGCGCAGCCTCTCTTTCTGCAGCAGGGACGCCGCGTTTTCGGCCAGTTGCACGCGCCCGTCCTGCACCGCTCCCCAGGGCAGCTCCTCGGTGCCTATTTCCAAGAGCAGGTCGGCGGGCATCATGATCCCTCCTCCAGCATGGGGAATCCCATCTCCTCGCGCTGCGCCAGGTAAGCAGAGGCCGCGCCCCGGGCGATGTCCCTCACCCGGGCGATGTACCCTGTGCGCTCGGTGACGCTGATCACCCCGCGCGCGTCCAGGATATTGAAGAGGTGGGAGCACTTGAGAACGCAGTCGTAAGCCGGAAGCACCAGGCCTTTTACCAGCAGGCGCTTAGCCTCGGCCTCGTTGCGGTCGAAGAGCTCGAAAGTCATATCGGTATCCGCCTCCTCGAAGCAGTAGGCGCTCCACTCGATCTCCGCCTGGCGCTGCACGTCTCCGTAGGTGAGCGCCCCGTTCCAGCGCAGGTCGAAGACGTTGTCCACCTCTTGTACGTACATGGCCAGCCTCTCCATGCCGTAGGTCAGTTCCACGGATACGGGACGGCAGTCCAGGGACCCCACCTGCTGGAAGTAAGTGAACTGGGTTATCTCCATGCCGTCCAGCCAGACCTCCCAGCCCAAGCCCCATGCACCCAGGGTCGGCGACTCCCAATCGTCCTCGACGAAACGCACGTCGTGGCCGTGGGGGTCTATCTCGATGGCCCGCAGCGATTCAAGGTAGACGTCCTGGATGTCGTCGGGCGAGGGCTTGAGTATCACCTGGAACTGGGTGTGCTGGTGCAGGCGGTTGGGGTTTTCGGCATAGCGCCCGTCGGTGGGGCGCCGCGACGGCTCGACGTAGGCCACCCGCCACGGCTCCGGCCCCAGGGCGCGCAGGAAGGTGGCGGGGTTAAAGGTACCCGCCCCCACCTCCACGTCGTGGGGCTGCTCCAGCACGCATCCGCGCCCGGTCCAGTAGGACTGCAGGGCCATGATCATATCCTGAAAAAACATGCATACCTCCTGCTTCGCGATTACGGCTATGATATCAAATAGCGGCAGCCGGCTGATAGCAGATGATCCATGGGTCTATTCTGGTATCATGTTCCGGACTTTGCTCAAGAACATGTGGAGGTATGCAGATGTTTGCGACGATAAGGGGGGCGAGTCCGGAGGATTTCGACGAGGTCTTCGATTTGGTGCTGGAACTGAGAGATCACCTGGGGAGCCGGAAGCCCTTGCGCAAAGACGCGATCCGCTCGACCTTCGACCTGTACGCATGCAGTGAAAACCATTACGTCTACGTCAGCGAGTCAGCGGGAAGGGTCGTCGGGCTGATGACGCTTTCGATACTCGTTTCTCTCTATGAAGACCGGCCCTATATCGCCGTCGACGAGCTCATCGTCGCCGCCGACTGCAGGGGCAACGGGATAGGCAAGCGCCTTCTCGACGTGGCATTCGCCCGTGCGGCGGAGCGTGACTGCTGCGAGGTATGCATCGATGTTGATGCCTCCAACGAAGGCGAGCGAGGATCGTTACCCCCGGGCTCGGGCCGGTAAAGCCCGCATAGCGAGGATCGTTACCCCCGGGGTCGGGAACAAAAAAGCTTATAAGCCTTCGAAGGGGACCGCGCCCTCCGGGGCCTTTATATTCACATCGACCCCGTACTCGGGAAAATCCATGGTTATCTCCACCCGCGCATTTTCCGGCAGCAGGGGTATGCCCAGCAGCTCGCTGACGGAAGGCAGCTCGAGGCTCGCGGCCAGGAATACCTGGCGGATAATCGGCTCGTCTTTCTGGACACAGACCTCGATGACCGTGTCCGCTTCCTCGAGGTATTCCAATACCTCGCCGGAACTCATCTCGAGTTCTCCGGCCAGCTCGACCACAGAATCCATGGCGGAGATAGCCTGCAGGTCCGGCACCACTTCGAACAGTCTGCACTCGCAATCCCCCACCGTCTTCTCCCCCAGCTCGTTCACTTCCCGCGTGGAGGAGATTATCTCCGGTATATCCGACAGCATACCCACCAGCGCGTCGATGGTGCCCTCTCCTATCCCCTCCACCACCACACCCTCGAGCACGTACCAGGTGCCTCCGAACTGGACATAGGCGGTGCCATCCACGTAGCGCATGGATACCTCCATGCCCATGACCGTAAAACGCGCCTCCAGCCTGTCCATATCCATGTCCATCCACGCGTCGCCCTGCACGTTGAGCCCCATGCCCTGCTCTCCCTCCAGGGGAGAAAGGGCCACGTTCAACCGGGCATGCATGCTCCCCGCCTCACGGGCTGCCTGCGCCGCCATCGTGAATGCCTCCAGCGGGTCCCTTGCCTTCCCCCCACAGCCGGCGAGAAAAAGCGCGGCCACCAGTATGGCGATCAGCGGGAAAAGGACGGAGCGCGATATGATCTTCAATTCCAACACCCCCGGCGGCTATTCCTTGTACATGAGGGCTTCCTGTGGCTTCTCTATATCAAACTGCTGGTTATACGTGGGAAAATCGATCTCCATGATCATCTTGACCGTGTAAGAGGGATTCTGCTCGTCACCCGCCTGCACCATCTCTATGTTATATAACGTGCGCCTGAGTACCAGGTATTCCTTGTCGAACCAGTACTCATAGTTGACGCTGGCCTCCTTCAGGGATTCCTTGATCTCCTCCAGTTCCAGGAGGGTTTCCTCTTCCAGCTGTTCCTGGTCGCCCTTTATCATATCCAGGAACTCCTGGTTCTCCATGATGGCGTCGAAGTTGGGCACCATGGCTATGTGGTAGCAGTCCCGGTCGTTGACCACTTCGTCCTCCAGGCGGGTTATCTTCTGGAAGTTGTCCATGTACTCCGCGGTATTACGGGTTATCTCGGATACGCTGGGTATGCTCAACGAGGAACCGGCTGGAAGCTCGTACCAGGGACCGTTTTCCTCGCTGCAGTAATACTGCACGCCGTCATAGAGCACGTAGTCGAACTCCAGCTCGAAGGACGGCCACATCATGTGAGCCCTGGCGTTCTCGCTCTCCGAGTCGTAATCCCCTTCCCCGTTCAGGGCGACCTCGCTCGTATAAGCCTGCTGGCCGGTGGGGGGAACGATAAACGAGTAGTCGAAGATGTAGTGGAGAGACCTCGCATCGTCGGTGGCGTTCAACCCGTCGAGCATGATCTTCTCCGGGGTTGCGTTCTCGGGCAGCTCCCGCTTCAGCAAGCCCTCGGAGCCGCCGGCCCCGCACGCGGCCACGAAAACGGTAATGCCCATGGCCAGGCAGACCATGAGTGCGATGGCTACAATCGTTCCTCTATGCATGTCCCCTCGCTTTCATAGCGCGCTTTCCGGCTCGCAATAAAAATAGCACAACCCCAGCGGCGGAAAAAGCCGACGCACAGGGCGGAAAAGCCCGCATTTGCTACCCAAACGGCGCATGCCTCTCGGTTGCGAAGCTTTTTCGCCGTCCTGGACGCGCCTTCGGGCCGTCACCCAGATGAGACGAAACGCGCTCTGCGGCAGTTCCGCGGCGGACCGCAGCGGGAGGATAGTGCCGGCCTGGCCGTGCTGGTGTCGTTGCGCACGCGCGCTTCAGGCGTCGCCTTCTCCGCGGAAAGGAAGCTTCATGGCGCGCTCGGCGGGGGCCCAGTCCCTCGAGGCGTCTAACACGTGCACTACCTCCCAGCCCCTCTCCTCTAGCGCCCCGGCGATGAAACGGCGGTGGCACCTCCAGGGCAGCGCTTCCGCGCAGACGACCGCCGTTGCAGCCTCTGAGGCAAGCCGTTCGAGCCGCGACAGGCCCGCGGCGAACCCCTCCGTGCCCGTATAGGCTTCGTAGCCTCCCTTGCGGTAGCCACCCAGCAACTCCCCCATCCAGACGTAATCAACCCCCGCCCGGCGCAGGGAAAGCGAAAAAGGCTCCCGGGAGAAATGAGGGTATCTCCTGCTGCCGGGAAAGGAGCGCACGTCGCACACCCTCGCGATCTCCCTGGCGTGAAGTATCTCCAGGAATTCCTCGATGGAGCGGGTACTGGTCCCCAGGGTGTAGATGACCCGGCCGGGATCCATCACAGGGAATACAGCTCGGCGTCGGAGAGGAGCTCGAGGCCCCTGGCGCGGAGGATCTCCTCCGCCTCGGTGACCTTCTCCACCTCCACCACCAGGATGGCGGTCTTGCGGTCCTGGAAGACGAACCCGTAGGCGTCCTCCACGTTGACCCCGCTATCCCCCAGGACGCGGCAGACGCGGTGCAGCCCCCCGGGGCGGTCGTCCATGACCACCGCTATGACTTCCTTGAGGAAGGCGGAGAAACCCTCGCGCTGCAGCCCCTCGAAGGCCTTATGCGGATCGTCCACCAGGAGTTTTATCACCCCGTATTCCTCGGCCCCGGAGATAGTGATGGCACGTATGTTTATCCCCTCCTCGAGGAGCACCTCGGTCAGACGCTCCAGCCTCCCCGGCTGGTTCTGGGCAAAGACGTTTATCTGGTTGGCCACACTCATCACCCCCTCGCATGATCCCTTTTATCCAGCACGCGCACCGCCTTGCCCTCCCCCGCCGGGAGGGAACCCGGCTCCACCAACTCGACCATCGGGGTCACCAGCACTTCCTGTCGCAGCTCCTCCATGATCCTCCGCTTGAGTCTGTTCAGCTCGCGCACCTCTCCGTGCCACAGCTCCCCTGCCACTTCTACCTTGACGCGCATCTCGTCCATGGCCCCCACGGTATCCAGCTCGATGCGGTAATTGGAGCCCACCCCCAGCACTCCCAGGAGCACCTTCTCCACCTGCATGGGAAAGACGTTCACCCCCTTGATGATGAACATGTCGTCGCTGCGCCCCTTGATGCGCGATACGCGGCGGTGCATCCTGCCGCAGGGGCAGGACCCGGCCTGGATCGAGGCGAGGTCACGCGTGCGGTAGCGCAGCAGGGGCATCCCCTCGCGGTTGAGAGAGGTGAACACCAGTTCGCCTTCCCCCCCCTCCTCCACGGGCTCCAGCGAAACCGGGTCCAGAACCTCAACCAGGAAGCTGTCCTCCCATACATGCATGCCCTGCCTGGCGGGGCATTCGAAGGCCACCCCGGGCCCGCACATCTCAGAAAGCCCGTATGAATTGAAGGCCTCCACGCCGTAGGACTCCTCGATCCGCCTCCTCAGCCCCTCCGTGTGCGGCTCGGCGCCGAGGAAGGCTATGCGCAGGTCGGTATCCACGCTCGGGTCCAGCCCGAGTTCCGCAAATACCTCCAGCAAGTAAAGGGCATAGGAGGGGATGATGTGTATGACCGTAGTGTGAAACTCGCGCATGAGCTGGATCTGGCGCCTGCTGTTGCCGGATCCGGCGGGTATGACCATGGCGCCTATCCTCTCGGCCGCGTAATGGAAACCGAGGCCGCCGGTAAAAAGCCCGTACCCCATCATGTTCTGGAAGACGTCCGAGCGCCGCACCCCCGCCATGTACATGCAACGCGCCACCAGGTCGGCCCATGCCTCGATATCGCGCGCGGTATGGAAGATGACCGTGGCCTGCCCCGTGGTACCGGAAGAGGAATGCATGCGCACGATCTCGTCCGTGGAAACGGTCAGAAAACGGGTGGGGTCGTCCCCCCTCAGGGTGTTCTTATCCATGCACGGAAGCCGCCGGATATCCTCGAGCGAGGTCACGCCCTGGGGGTCGAACCGCGCTTCGCGGAACCATTCCCGGTAAAAAGGGCTGCGCTCGCAACGCTGCAGCGTCTCCTGGAGCCTCCGGAGCTGCAGGGCCTCCAGGTCGTGTCTTTTAAGGGTCTCCTTCTCCGGATCCCAGTGCTTGCCGTCAGCGGTCATTTCCTTCCTCCGTTTTTACTGTCTCCGCCCCTGCCGCTTCCCGGAGAACCGCATGGCCTGCCGGCAAGCATAATTCTATCATCATCCCCGGCCCGCTCCACGAAACGCCGCAACCGGACCATGCAGGCGCGGGCTTTCCGCTTCCCGGCAATAACGGGCTCGCCGCGCGCAGGCCGCGTTTCAGGTTACCTGTCCCGGAAGCGAGGCGGAGGCGGACTCCGTTACTCCTGGCTGAACCTCAACGCCAAGTGAGGAAACAGCTCCTTGAAACCCAGGCAGCGGTAAAGAGCGAGAGCGGCGGCGTTATCGCGCTGCGTCTCCAACCGCACCGTCTTGCCTCGCGCGAGGGAGGACTCGCATACCAGGGAGCATGCAGCGGCAGCAAAACCGCAACTCCTGTGATCCGGCTCGGTGTAGACCCCGCCGAGTTCGTCCACCCACGGGGTGGACGCCTCTATCTCCGCCTTGGCCACCGCCCTTCCGTCCAGGCGCACCAGGGCGGCCGTTCCCTCCTCGAGATACCTGCTTATCTGGGAACGGATGATCCAGGCCTCGGGGCAGCCCCCCAGCAGCTCCTCGTGCAGCATCCCCTCCAGCCTCGCCAGGCAGTCCAGGTCGTCCTCGCATGCCGCTTCCGCCCCTCCCCGGCAAGGGATAAAACCCTCGGCCGAAAGCCCCAGGCTCGTCTCCTCTTCGCGGTGTTCCAACGCCAGGGCGAGCTCCGTAACCGCGGCAAGCAGCTCCTCGGTCTCCTCTTCCGGACCGGCAAGCACCTGCGGCATGCCCCACGAGTCAAGCGCCCTCTCCGCCAGCTCCCGTGCCACGTCTCCGCGGGCGGATATCCTCATCATCCCCTGGTTGTTGAGCAGCAGGAGCCCCTGCATGCCGTCAGCTCCGAGGGCGGCGAGGTATCTGCACTGCTCCGGAAGGCCCAGGTTGAAGAGTCCCCAGCGTCGCAGGGCCCAGACCATGCGCAGGTTGCGGACCGGGTCACGCTGAAGAAAAGCCAGCGCCTCCCTCCCCTGGCCGAAATCGAGTTCCGCGATGTGCAAGCCAGACCTTTCTCTTCCGACGTTTACGCCTCTATCCCGCCGGCGCTGCGCCTGATTTCTAAACCCGTTCCGATCCCGTAAAGCGCCGCAAAACCGCTCCCCCCGCTACGCGTCAGGCATCGCCGGCGGCATTCAACACAATATTAACCCAGCCAGGCGCAGAGGTCAGATGCATACCGCCACCGGAAGCATCGCCTCGCGGGACGGCGGGCATACAGCGAGGATGGCCTCGCGCAGGTGCTTTTCGCGGGTGCCGACCACTGCTGGATGTACTCCGGGCATGCTAAGGTAAGTCACCTTCTGTTAAAATGGTTACGTGAAAAGTGAGAGAGAGACGAGCGATATAGAAGAATTCGAGTCGCGATACGCCTTCCCCCTCGACCGCTTCCAGCAAGAAGCTATCGAGCACCTGACCAACGAGTGTTCCGTCCTGGTGGTCGCCCCCACCGGCTCGGGGAAGACGGTGGTGGCGGAATTCGCTGTATGGGCGGCCGAGAAGACGGGGGACAAAACCTTCTACACCACCCCGCTCAAAGCTTTGAGCAACCAGAAATACCGCGATTTCTGTTCCGTTTACGGGACGGAAAACGTGGGTCTTCTGACCGGCGATAACAGTATCAATGCCGAGGCGCCGGTGGTGATCATGACCACCGAGGTCCTGCGTAATATGATCTACGAGCGCTCGGACGCGCTTTACGGCCTGCGCTACGTGGTCCTCGATGAATGCCATTACCTCATGGACCCCTTCCGGGGCCCGGTGTGGGAAGAGATCATCATCCACCTTCCGGTGGAGGTGAAGATAATCGGCCTCTCGGCCACCGTCTCCAATTACCACGAGTTCGGCGAGTGGCTGAACGACCTGCGGGGTGACGTCAAGACGGTCTACCACGATGAGAGGCCTGTTCCCCTGCGCCATTACTATTTCATAGGCGGCATCATGGTCAATCTTCTCTCGGGACGCTCCCCCCAGGTAGTGGAGGAGTACGAGAAATCGATGACCAAGCGTGGCAAGGGCGGGAGGAAACCGCGCACCAAGCAGCTCATCCCCCGCCGTGCCGATGTCGTACTGCGTCTGCACAAGTCGGGCATGCTCCCCGCCATCTATTTCATCTTCAGCCGCGCGGGCTGCGACGCCGGGGTGACCCATTGTCTCGAGGCCGGGGCCGAGCTGACCACCCCCGAGGAGAAAAAGCTCATCGAGGAGCAGGTCATGGCGCGCATGGCCTGGCTGCCCGAGGAAGACCTCCGTGTCTTCGGCTTCGAGCAGTGGCTGGAAGCCCTGAAGATGGGCCTTTCATCCCACCACGCCGGCCGCCTCCCCATCTTCAAGGAAGTGGTGGAGGACCTTTTCGCCCAGGGGCTGGTGAAAGCGGTCTTCGCGACGGAAACCCTTTCCCTGGGCATCAACATGCCGGCGAAGACGGTGGTCATCGAGTCCCTCTACAAGTTCAGTGGAGAGAGCCACGAGTTCCTCACCTCCACCGAGTACACCCAGTTCACCGGCCGGGCCGGCCGCAGGGGCATCGACAAGGTGGGAAACGCGGTCACCCTGTACAACCCCATGGTGCAGTTCTCGCAGGTACAGAAGCTGGCGGAGATGGAGAGCCTTCCCATCCGCTCCAGTTTTACCCTCTCCTACAACATGGCCGTCAACCTCCTGCGCTATCACGACATGGAGAACGCGGTGCATCTTCTCAATTCCAGTTTCGCCCAGTTCCACGCCGACCGCGACGTGGTCAAGATGGAGCGTTCCAAGGGCAGGATGTCCAAGCGCCTGCGCACGCACGAGAAGAAAGTGGTGTGCGAGCGCGGGAACGCGTGGGAATATTTCAAGCTGCGTTCCGAGGTATCCCGCATGGAGAAAGAGATGGCGGAGGAGCGCAAACGCAGGAGGAAGGAACTGGTAAACCGCGAACTGGGAGAACTCCTGGAAGGGGACGTCATCGTTCTGCACCGCAAGGGCTCCAGGCGGCAGGCGGTGGTGCTGGGCATCTCCGAGGACAAGTACGGCAATCCTCGCCTCTCCACCATGGACGACCGCGGCCATTTCCTCAAGGTTTCCTACGGGCAATTCCCCCTGCCGCCACAGGCCATAGGACACCTGGGCTCCTCCTTCCTGCCCGCCGACAGCAAGGCCAAGGAGAAAAAGCTGCGCCAGGCCCTGGCCGGCTTTCTCATCCCGCCCCCCGAGGAGTGGGAGGGCGAACACACGCTTCCCCACCGGGAAGAGCTCGTGGCCGGGAGGGAGGAACTGGAAGGCAAGCCGTGCAAAACCTGCGAGAAATGCGAACAGTGCATGGAGGCCTGCCGGCAGATGCAGGACATCAGGGCGGAGATGGACCGCATCGACAAGCAGATGGAGGCGCGCAGCGACGTGTCCTCGCGCCGGCTCGCGGATATCATGAAAGTGCTCGCCCGCCTGGATTACATGGAGGAGGAGAAGCCGGCCCGCAAGGGGCTCATCCTGAGCCGCATCTACAACGAGTGCGACCTGCTGCTGGTGGAATGCCTGGAAGGGGCGGTGTTCCATCCGCTGGACGCAGCGGAGACCGCCGCCTTCGCCTCCATATTCGTGTTCGAATCGCGGGAAGGGCCATCTTCGCGGCGCGGAGGTGGCCGGGGCAGGAACAGGGGCCGTGAACACGTCACCGCGCCCCCCGTCCCCACCCCGGCGCTGGAGGAAGCGATAGCGCGAGCACGTTCCATCGCGGGGCGCATCAAGATACTCGAGTCCAGGGAGAGGCTGGACCTCATGCGCCAGCCCGACGCCGGCTTCGTGCGCGTGGTCCACGACTGGGCCAGCGGCGAAGACCTGGAGTACATGGCATCGAGTTATCCCCAGTACTCCGCCGGTGATTTCGTGCGCTCCATGAAACAGGTCCTGGACATCCTGCGCCAGATCAAGGAAGCGGCCGAAGACCCTTACCTCTCGCGCAAGGTATCCGAGGCCATGGACTTGATCCACCGCAGTATCGTGGCCTATACCAGCGTGGTGGACGCGCTGGAGGAGGAACTGCTGGGCGAGGCCTGAAAACGCCGCGTACCCGGGTCCATTCGGCCGCTATCACCGTTCGCAGAGACAGACGAAACCCCCGTGAACCATTCCATTTACCGGGATATGCTCGAGAAATGCCAGCACCTCGAGAACCAGGGAAAGGTAATGCCCGCGGGAGGAAGAATATATATGCTGTGGATACGGATATCGCCTCACACGCAGGCCTCGCCGCTATATAAGCATGTATTACCGGAGGGACGGTTGAGGATCAAGGGTATTGTGGGTCCCGGGGCCTTGCCGGCATGCGTCCTGGTGCTTGCGGCGGCGTTTCTTCTCGCCTCGTGTGCGGGAGGCGTGGCGGAAGAGCCTCCTGACGTCGATCCCGTGAGCGAGGATATGGAGAAGGCGGCGGAGGAAACGCAGGAGGAGCAGGAGTCCTATCCCTCCGTAGACTGGTACGACTACCGCTATGCCTTCATGGAGACCTGGAGGGACAGGGACCTCAACCCCACGAGCGATGTGGTTGATTACGGCGGGGATTACGTGCACTTGCGCGTAAGGGTGAGCAGGATAAGCGACGAACACCCCGACCTCAAGGCACCCCTTCAGGTCCTCCTGAACTGCAAGGGCAGAGAATACCGCATATTCGGCAAGGACTACAGCAAGTATTCCTATATATGGCGCGATTATACCGATTTCCCCGACGAGGTGGACGAGAGCCACGTCTATATAGTAACCATGGAACTGGCGCCATACTCCCGCGCCCTCAATTCATCTTTCTCCATGGAGGAGGCGGAACTCGTCCTCAACGGCATCGACTGGACGGACCTGGAACAGGCGCAGACGCTTCCGCTGGCCCGCATTCCCCTCGCCCAGCTGGGGGCGGGAAACCCTCCCGCCCCGTGACGCGCGCAAGACCTGAGCCTCCCGCCGCAAGGGAACTGCAAGCGGTTCAAGGGACCACGGTAGAATGCCGATATGTTAGAATTGATTAGGTGTTTCCTTTTTAAGGTAAGTCGGAAAAAGGAGAGAAGGGGGCCAGATAATGAAAAGGATCGCGATCATAGCCCTCCTCTGTTTTCTAATGACAGGTTTGCTCGTGGGATGGGCCTGGGCACAGGGAGACGAGGAAGGGCAGCCGGCTGAGGGCTAACAGGCCGCCGCCGAGGAGGAGACGGCGGTCACGGAACCTGCGAAGCCTAACGTGATGTGGGGTGATTACAGGTACAGCTTCACGGCCGTAGCTCCTTCCTCGGACCTCGATCCCCAGAGCGTGATAATGAACTGGTTCACGCCCGATATCTACAACGCCAACTGGAGCTCCGCCAACTACGTGCACCTGAAGATAACCATCGACTGGCTGAACAACGACCGCTCCCTCGACTACATGCCCCTGCAGCTGGTGCTGCACAGCGGCGGGCGTTCGTTCATCCTCTTCGGCAAGGCCAACAGCAGCCAATCCTACCTCTGGAGGCGCGGCAGCCACTACGGAAACGACGTGGGGGCCCGCTATCCCGACCATGTCGGGGACGATGCCCGCGTCATCTTCACCTTCGACACCAACGGCGCGTCCATCGATACGAGCAGCGCCTACATTGAGGTACGGGGCATCCTCGAGGTATGGAACTGGGGCAAGGAAAGCATCCTCTACACGGATGAAGCCCTGACCGAACATCACTGGGGAAGGCTCGGCAGTTCCTGTTTCACCTACACGCATATCGCCAACATCAACCTCTCGGAGATCCTGCCGCAGCAGTAACGGAAGCCTGAACAACCGGGGCGGGCCGTGCGGCCCGCCCCGTTTTCTTTCCGACGTCTTTTATGGATACCCGCCACGAGGGACTTCCGAGTGTACCCGTGCCAGGCCTTGCCGCGCGGACGCGTCACGGCACAGACACCGCCGCGCCGAAGACGGCGCTGTCGCTTACGCGATGCAATCGTTCGAGCGTAGGTTTAAGGCGTGAGGTTGACCTGTATGTGGACGTGGTCGCCTTCCTCGTTCGTGTAGCAGGTACCTATATCGCTGCGCCAGGACGTAAACCCCGGGGCGGGAAGGGCCGTGGTAAGCGAAATACATGGGGCGCTCCGCCACTACCGGGATGCTGCTTTTCACCACCATGGACACGTCCTGCCCCTCGCCCACCACGTCGGCCACGTTCATGGTGTAGCGGGACAAGGGCGGGATCAAGTTTTTCTTCTGGAACTCCATCCCCGCGGGGGTGAGGAAGGAGACCTCAAGGTCGGCGGGCGTCTCCTGGGGGTTCATCACGCAAAGCCAGCAGTCGAACCCGTCCCTCGTGCATCCCTCGGCGAAATACCAGGTGTCGGAGGGCACCTCGACCCCGGCAGTATCGTGGCCGCCCGGCCAAGGATAGGAGGAGGCGCGACCTGCCGGCGCCGGGAGGCCCTGCGTGACCACGATTGCGAGCAAGGCGATAAACAGGGCAGCGATCTTACTCCGCGTCATACCTTTCTTTTTCGTCCCCCCACCACCGGCTCCCTTTATTGTCGCAGCGGTCAAAGAACGTCCCCAAGGCGCCGAATTAACGTAATATTAGAAGCATCGGAGACCGCGATTCCGTGGATCGCAGCGAGGGGTGAGCGCAGGGTATGCAACTGGAGCGCCGTCTGGCAATTATCCTCACCATGCTCACGGTGGTGGCTATCCCCGCAACGGCGTTGATCATCCATCTACCGCACGGGCAGGAGATGGATTTCTCCGTTCTCTACCTGGCCCTGGCGGCCCTGGCCGTGCTCGTAACGGTGCAGAACATGGTGCTTTTCTATCCCAGCAAGCACGGCAGGCTGTTCCCGCGGATCCCTCCCTTCTACCTCGGCATCATCGTCTATCACATCGTCATATGCGTAACCATATATTTCAGCGGTGGCCTGGAAAGCCCCCTGTACTACGCGGCGCTCATAGCCCCGATAATAGCGGGGATATCGTGCGAGCTGCCCCTGGCCATGACCAGCACTTCCATCCTGGCTTTGCTGTACATCGCGGTCGTCCTGACCTATAACGATTTCCGCCTGGAACAGCTGCAGCCGCTCATCTTCAACGTCCTGTACCTGTACCTCGCATGCCTTTTCGCCAACCGTCTCGCTCTGGAGCTCCGACGCCAGGAACAGGCGAAAGACGAGGTGGCGAACCTGGGCGGTTTTATACGCAAGCTCGAGAAAGCCAAGTCGGAGTTTGTCTCCATGGTCTCCCACGAACTGCGCACCCCCCTGACCTCCATACAGGGTTTCAGCGAGATCCTGACCACCATGGAGATGGGGCCGGAGAAAAAGCACGAGTTCTACCGCATTATCCTCAACGAATCCGAGCGCCTGTCCCGCCTCATCACCAACCTCCTCAACCTCTCCAAGATCGAAGCCGGGATCGAGCTCAACAGGGAAATGGTAAACCTGGCGGACCTGGTCGAGGAGGAAATGGAGTTCTTCCGCTCCCATACCGGCGATCACGAATTGAAATACCTGGGGGGCGGCCAGCTGCCCCAGGTCTACGGCGACCGGGACCGCATTCACCAGGTGATCAATAACCTGCTTTCCAACGCTATCAAGTACTCGCCCCGGGGGGGGACGGTGGAAGTGGAAACCGGCGTGGAGGGCAAATTCGTGACCATATCCGTGAGCGATCAAGGCATCGGGATCCCTGCCGACGAGCTGCCTCATGTCTTCGAGAGCTTTCACCGTGTTGAAAACAAGGAGCTCTCGGGGATCACGGGCACCGGCCTGGGGCTGGCTATCGTGAAGCACTTGGTGGATCTGCACGGCGGGAAGATAACGGTGCGCAGCGAACCGGAGGTGGGCAGCACCTTCACCGTATATATACCGATAAGAGGGGTGTGAGAGGACTTGTACAGGCAGAACCTCATGCGCATGCTGGGCGGGTTGATCTGGATCGCGATACCCGTCATCGCCCTCATGCTCTTCCTGCCCCGTGAAGTGCCCATCGATCACCTCATGACCCTGCTCTTTCTCCTCTGCATACTGGCGGTTAATTCCCTGACCCTGCTGCCCCTGAAGGAGAAACTGCTCGGCAAACGATTTATCCCGCTCACGAGCCTGTACAGCCTGTCTCTGATCGTCCTTATCTGCGCCGCAATCCGTTACAGCGGTGGGGCCAGGAGCCCTCTCTTCGTTCTTCTCCTCCTCATCACCGCTTTCAGCAACAGCTTCTTCAACTCCTTCAGGGCTTTCGCTCTCATCTCCGGCGCATCTACCTCCATTTACCTTGCCTCGCTGCTCGTGTTCAACATGCCCTCGAGCGACGATGTCCAGCTCGTCTGCATGCAGGTGTTTTTCCTCCTGCTCACCTCCTTCTTCATCAACCGCCTCGGCGTGGAGGGCCGCGAGCAGGCACAGGAGAGGGCCATGGCCATGGAGGAATTGCATTCCCTCTCGCAGATGGACCGTGCCGCCTCCAGTTTCGTATCCGCGGTGAGCTTCGAGATGCGCACGCCCCTCACCTCGATCCTGGGCTTCAGTGAGCTGCTCGCCTCCATGCAGCTGGAGCCGGAAAAAGAGCGGGAATACGTGGATATAATCAGCCGGGAGGCGGACAACCTCTCCGGGCTGGTCGAGGACCTTCTCGACATCTCCCGCCTGGAATCGGGCAAGCTGCAGTTGAACCGCGAGGTCACCAGCCTCGCGCATCTCATCGACTTGAGCCTGCCGACCCTCGAAAAAGCCTGCGACCCTTCCAGGATCGTGATGAACATACCCGGGGACCTGCCCGGTGTCATAGTTGACCCGCAGCGCATGAAGCACGTCTTCGATTCCGTGTTCGGTTACATCGTAAGGAGTTCAGGCCGGGGTACCGAGGTCAGGGCCTCGGCGAAGACGGAGGGTCCCGAGGTCGTGATAACCTTCAACATCCGCAACCACGAGGCGACGGCTTCTCGCAAGGACGGCAGCCGCATCTTCCCGCCCCTGGGAGCGCCGGATAAAGAGGACCTGGAACTGGCCATGGCGCACAGGATAGTCATGGCGCATCGAGGGAGCGTAAATCTGATACAGACCTCGGGTGATTGGTTCACCATCGTCCTGCGCCTGCCCGAACTGGCAATGCGCGATTTCATCCTCTCCTCTCCCTCGTCCTACGACGGTTTCAAGGAGCGGCCGGCCTGAAACAGCCTGGATACCTGCAAGAGCGAATGCCGGCAGCGGCGTTTCCAGCACATCGGGTCTAGAGCAGCGGGCTCAGAAGCCCTTTAATACGATGCCGACCCATCCAGCCGGGCACGCCCTCGCCGCCGTTACCCCTTGTACTCCGAACCCTTTCTGCTATCTTAGTCCCATGAACGAGCACGATATCGATGTCGCCCAGGGGCGCTGCCGCATCTGCGGTGATCACACGCAGATCCTGCGGCTGACCGAGTTCAACCTCAAGCTCTGCGAGCCTTGCTTCGTAAGGTTTTTCGAGCGGCGCGTGCGCCGTACCGTGGAAAAATATGACATGATACGCGAAGGGGACCGCGTGGTTCTCGCGATTTCGGGAGGCAAGGACTCCGCCGCCCTTCTCTTCGCCCTGCGGCGCTTGGGAGTGGTGATGGGCTTCGAGCTTTCCGCCCTGCATTTCCATCTCAACATGGGGGACTATTCCGACCGCAACCTGGAGGCGGTGGAAGAGCAGGCGATGAGAGCGGGGGTAGCGCTGGAGGTAACGCGTATCGGAGACCTGGGGCTGCGCATCGGGCGCGTCAAGGGTTGGCACTCCTGTGCGGTATGCGGCGTCATCAAGCGCTCCCTGATGAACCGGGAAGCGAGGAGGATGGGGGCTACGGTCATGGTCACCGCCCATACCATGGAGGACATCCTCCTCTTCACCTTCAAGAACCTCTTCTCGCGCAAATTCTACGTGCCCCTGCCCGTGCTCCCCGCCGCGGGAGGACTGCCGCGCAAGGTCAAACCCCTCATGTACATGCCGGAAAGGCTGGACCTCGCCTACTCCCGCCTGAGGGAGATGCCGGTGTTCGAGGAGAAATGCCCGGAGTGGACCCCTCGGGGCCATTCCTTCAAGGAGGTCTTCGAGCACATGGAGAAGGTCATGCCTTCGAGCAAACTGAGGCTGCTGCTCTCGCTTCAGGAGGCTATCTCCCCCGGGTATCAGCTCAACGAAACGGAAGCCCCCCTGAAATGCGAGCGCTGCGGCGAGCCCACGTCCCAGCGCCTTTGCGCCCTTTGCCAGCTCGCGGACTGGTTTGCCCGTCCCGGCCATATGCCCTCTGCGCTCCCCCCCTCCGACTCGGACAACGACACGGTCTTATAAGCGAGCCTTCCGTACGCCGACCTTCGTGGATCGCATCGCGTAAGCGACATTTACGCCTGGAGGGCGGCGCGGCGGCGCCCGGTGCCTGGACAAGTCCGGAACCTCGCTCGATTTCCAGGCAGGCTTCGCAGGACTTGCCTCAGGCCCGGCACGTATAAGTACCTGGTCGGTCGCAGCCGAGCGAGACCGTTACCCGGAGGCTCGGGCCGGAAAAGCAACGCATCTTCTATAATGGGAGGGGAAGCGCTCGCGACATGCCAGGAGGTAAGCAATGGAGATCATCGACATCCACGCACAGCTCTGGACGGAAGAGGCAATCATGTCCATGCCCGAATCCATGCGCGACGGATACCTGCGCATCTTCGGGGGAAACCTGCCCAAGATAGGCGATACCCTCGAAGACATGGATGCCGCCGGGGTATCGAAATCGGTCATAGTGGCGATAGACGCGGAGACGCGCTGGGGATACCGGGTGAGCAACGACCTGGTGGCGCAGGCGGTGGCCGAACATCCCGATCGCCTCATAGGCTTCGCCAGCGTTGACCCGCACAAGGGATTTCTTGCCCGCAAGGAGCTGCGCCGGGCGGTTGAGGAACTTGGGCTGCGGGGGCTGAAACTCCTTCCCCACCTGCTGGAGTTGAGGCCCAACGACCCCGAGATGTACCCGGTCTACGAGGAGGCGCGGGACCTCGGCATCCCCGTGCTCTTCCACGCCGGGACGCAGTTCCATTCCGGGACCAAGCTCAAGTACTGCCAGCCCATAGACATGGACGAGGTGGCCGTGGATTTCCCGGACCTCAAGATCATCATCGCCCATTTCGGGTGGCCGTGGTACGAGGAGACCATGACCATATGCCAGCGCAACGTCAACGTATGGTTCAATATCGCCGGCTGGGCGCCTCGCCACATCCCCGAGTTCGTCGTCCGTTACATGGACCGCGTACTGTCGCACAAGGCGCTCTTCGGGAGCGACTACCCCCTGGTATCACGCCAGCGTATAGTGAAGGAACTCGACGAGTTGGGGCTGCAGGACGAGACGAAGCAGCGGCTCCTGCACGATAACGCCGCGGGTTTGCTGGGACTATAGCCTGCCCAAGACGCTGCCGATATACGGGGCAAGGAAAACATTAGGTCCGTTCCGCCGAGCATTCATGAGGCTGGCGGGCAACAGAAGAGAGGGGTGAGGTAAGAATGTCTTTCTGCCCCAATTGTGGCAGGCAGGTATCGGACGATGCGTCCTTCTGTCCATCCTGCGGCGCCACTATCAAGCCCGCTGCCGCCGGGGGAGCCGCACCGCAAACGCCGCCGGTCACCCCGCCCGTACAGCCACCGGGACCGCCGGTGGGTGCGCAACCTCCCTACACCCAACCTCCGTTTGGGGTTCCCCCCTCATCCGTTCCCGGCGTGCAACCACCGCCGCCGGTCAGGAAAAAAGGGTCCGGCTGGAAAATAGCCATCGTCGTCGGCCTCGTTGTGATCCTGCTCATCGCGGTTGTTGTCACACTCATCGCGGTATTCGTCTTCAAGACGGTCACAGCGCCGGTTGACGTGACCAACCGCTATATCGAGGCCATCAACGACGGGGACGCCGAGGAGGCGTGGGATCTCCTGCATCCGGACTCGCCCTTAAAGGAAGACTACGACCTGAGTTCGTTCGAGTCGGAGATAATCGGGACGAGCGTCCGGCTCAGGACCTGGAACGCCAACGAGGTGGAGATAAAGGATTCCCGGGCCGAGGTGAGGGTGAACATGGAGGACACGAGCGGAGAGGAATTCCGTATAATCTTCGAGCTCAGAAAAGACGGTGACGAGTGGAAAATATTAGATTACGGGTCTTTAAGCGAGTGACTCGATATAGCTGACGGAGCTTGCTAACGGCGGGGGTGCCC
>CAYWXM010000012.1:0-24143 GCA_964462595.1 uncultured Actinomycetota bacterium | reverse complement strand
GCCTGGCTACCGTCGATGTTTATGAGCTCACCGGAAATCTCTATGGGATTGGAATATCCGTAGCTTATGCACGCCCTGGCCTCGGCCAGAAGTTCGTTCTCCTCTCCCACCGCCGTGTGGTAGCCGAAACAGTCCTGTATCTCTTTGGCGAAGGCGGACTGCGAAAGAGAGCACAACCTCGCCAGGTAATCCTGCGCCGGCATATCGGTTGCGTAAAGAGACTCAACCCAAGCTTTAGCCGCATCTATCGCGGCCAGCTCCTCCCCGCCTGTCCCGGTATTGCTCCCCTGAGCCGGGGATGAATCAGGCAATTCACCAGGCGCTTGATCCAGCGCAGCCCCCTCGGTTATGGCGGCTGGCTCACCACAGGACACGAAAGCCTGAAAAAACGCTATGGCCGCCACGATAACCGTTATGCCTATAAGAGCTCCGTACAGCCTTACTTCTTTCATATCTTCACCTCCGCGTCCTTTACTCCCAATAGCTCACGTATGGATACATGCCCGTCTCTACAAGCCCCTTCAGAAGCGGGAAAGGTGGTGCCGCCTCTCCCCCGCCGGGATGGTACTCGAAGTGGATATGAGGCGGTCCTCCCTCGGCGTTTCCGCTATCCCCCACGGCCCCTATTACCTGGCCCGCCACCACCTTTTCGCCCACCTGCACCGAAGCGGATTGCATGTGCATGTAATAGAAGAAGTCTCCCGAACCGTCGGTCCTGGTAAGCCTGATAAAGAGGCCTGCGTTACCTCCCCTGGAGATTATGGTTATCTCGCCATCGCATACCGCCAGGGCCGGAGATCCCATGGCCGCGAATATGTCGCAGCCCATGTGAAGCCTGGTACCCCCGCCCCTGGGATCATGCCAATCATTATGGAAATAGCATGAGGATCCGCAGGGAAAGCACATGCCATCAACAACAACTGCGTCAACACCCACTAGCTCCGCGCAGAAAGAGTAGACGGCGTCAGCGCATATCTTCACCCTCTCCGGCCAGGTGGTGTCGCTGGCATGTGACATATAGTCAAGCGTCCATTGGCGAGCTTCCTCCGGGCTCGAGGTAACTCCATGCACGTACTTTCCGCAGAGCTCGAAGAGATCATCATATCCCAGAGATATGCAGCTGTCCCGGAGGTACGATGAGACTTCGCTGTAGCTTTCGGCAAAGCTAGACCAGCCGTGATACATGCCGTAATCAGGATTGTAGCCGAAGCCGAAGGCGTTATTGTAAGTGTCGACCGCGGGGCATCTGGCGGTAGCCAGTGAGGATTCCGCGAAGGCTATGCCCATGAGCAGGGCCGGGTTAATATCCGCTTCCTCGCAGGCTGCTGCGAGCTCTACCATGCTGCCCGCCATCTTCGAGCTAGGGTATTTCTCATCCAGAAATCTCTCGAGCATATCTGCGGGAATATAAACATAGCTGAAAGATCCGTCCCATTCATGCGTGCCCGGCGCAGAACCAGATCCGGTCAATCCCTGGCTATCTGCGGCCACTATTCCTCCCAGGGACAACATGCCGAGCACCGCAAAAATAGACACAGAAGCAATTACCTTGACTATCATCTACACCGCCTCGCTCAGGCTGGTGGAGAAGATTTTCGTTTCCTCCTCGGAAGCGACAACCCTGCACATCGCCCTCTGCATGCCCGCATGCAGTATGCACTCCCCTTTGGTTAAGGTGGATATCATCTCCTGTTCGCGCTCGGTGAGGTTGATGGCCGTGGATACGAAATTGTCCACTATGCCCTTGTCCATGCCGAAGATGGCCTTCACCGCACAGTTGGATACTATGGCTCGGGATTTCTCGTTTGATAACAACTGGTCAAGCTGCTGGTCGATGATGGTAAAGCCCACTCCGTATTTACGCCCCCTGCGGGCCAGCTGCTCGAAGGCCTCCGCGCACTCAAAGTCCCGCAGAAGCCAGCTGGCCTCGTCCACCTGGTAGATACGTCGCCGGCGGTCGTTTTTGATCACCTTCCAGAACCAGCCGTCTATGACCTGAATCGCCAGCCCTCTGTGCTCGCGCTTTAAGTTGGAGAGGTCGAACACCAGAAACGGGGATTCGAGATCCACGTTGGTCTCGCGGTCGAAAAGGCCGCGCAGCGTGCCTTCCGTCCACGGCCTCAGCGCGTGATATATGTTATCCAGACCCATCTCTTTAGCGGTGTTCCTGAGGTCCGCGAGCAAGGGTTTATCGTAACGCCTATATATCTCGTAGAGGAGATCCTCCGCCTCTAGCGGCTGATACTCCATCTTCGCGTCAGCCATGACCAGCTTTAAAAAGAGCATGTTCTCGCGCACCAGGTTATCCACTCCGCTTATAGAGGAGTCCTCCAAGCGGAAGATGCGAGCAAGGGGGTTTATGGCGTGCTCCGAGCGCGGAGAGAAGGCTATGTATTGCCCTCCCAGGGCTCGGCACATATCCTTATACTCTCTCTCAACGTCTATACAAACGCACTGCACTCCGCAGGCAAGTTGCCTAGCTATCTCAGCCTTGCAGAAGAACGATTTGCCCATCCCACTCATCCCCACCACCGCCATGCTGTGATTCGGCTGTGCGGAAGAGAAGCGGTCGAGCATGATGAGCGAGCTACCGTCCTCGGAGAGGCCATAGAGTATGCCTCCCCCTGCGCTCATGTCCTCGCTGGTAAGGGGGAATGATGCCCCGATGAGCGAGGAAGTGAACCCCCGCGTGAAGGGCATGCTCATCATGCCCAGGGGAACATAGGAGAGAAAGGCGTCTTTTAACTGATGTTTGGGAACGTCTATGGTTATCTCCCTCGCCGCGATCTTGCTGATTACGCCGGCGGACTTTTCATCCAATTCCTCTAAGCTGTAGGCCTTGATCGCCAGGAGGCATATGAAATCGAATAGCTTCTCGTCTCCGGAAGCGAACTTGCGCATGAGCTTCTCCGTCTTTTCCTTCTTGACCAAGGTAAGATGATCATCGGCCCGGTTGGATATGCGGTCGGCCACCGTTGCCCCGTGCATTTTTCTTATCTGGGCCGAGATCTGCCTGAGATCCGCGGCCATATCTCGCGGACAGATGTGGATGCTGATATCCATGTCGTCAGCTAGGTCGTTAATGCCCTGCATCCAGCCTCCCCACAGCGACGGGGGCCAGTCCATAGTCACGAGAAAGCGCAGGTACAAGCTGCCTATCCTGATATGGTCTGGATAGATATCAACGGAAGTGGGCGCGATTATCTCCGTCAGGTTGTCTCCGGCCAGGCCAGAGGCCACGTATTTCTTAATGTCCTGCCTGCGGGAGAGATCCCCGCCTATATCGGGATTGAAGCACTCGTAAAGAAGCTGCACCATGCTCTCGCGGTCCAGGCATTCAACCTCGAGCCCGCATTTTTTAAGGCCGCTCCGTACCATGTCCTCGCGCATGCGGAGCTGCTCGTCGGCGTCTTTGTATTTGATCTCCTTCTGCTTTTTTATCGCTATGCTCTTGGCGGTTTTCAGGTAGTCGAATATCGAGTTTTTCTCCGCTGGAAGGCTGTAGATGTTGTAGCTGATAACGATGTAAAACTCCTTCTGATGCACCTCCCCCCCCTCGGCCAGGGATCGCAGAAAGCGAGAGTAGCTCTCCTTTGCTTTTTTGAAACCACCCCCACGGCTCAAGCTCTGCAAACCCTTTACTATTTCCTCCTCCGTAACCTTCCTGCTGCGCATGAAGATCTGCAGAGGGAAGCCTCGAGAAAGAGTGTGGCACATGGCGCGGAACTGCTTCTGTATGGATCGCTTCTCCTGCTCCGAAAGCAAGCCGAAATTGAGGCTGGACACCCGGAGTATCTTTACCGAGGTCCCGTGGCTGAGCTCCAGGATGGAGGCCTTTACCTCCTTTAAGGGCACTAGATCCTTGGTGGAAGATACCTTCTTCTCCTTGGAAAACAGCCTGTAACTGCTAGGAGATATCTTGAAGTAGAACCAGTTAAATATCATGCGGTCGAGCCCCTGTCCATACTTCTCATAACGGGCGATCATCCAGGCTGCGGCCACTATAGGAACTACCAGGAAGAGCTTTATCGGCAAGCTCATATCGGTCTTGAGGATCATAAAAGCCGGGTAGCACATAACGCAGAAGTAGGTCATAGTGCGCAGGGAGAAGTCTCTCCATATCGGGGGAGAATACTTAAAGTCCGGTGGCACGGTGTAGAGATCTTCCATCTTTGCCCCCTATGCTGCCGCCGAAGCGGCGGCGGATACTGCCTTGCGGCCCGCTCTCGTTGCCATGTAGGCGCCGGCCATCGCCCCTCCCGAAGCGCCTCCGACCGTGGCCCCTCGCAGCAGCCATCCCGGCAGCTTGAGCATTATGTAGATCATGCACAGGCTAATGAGGCAATTGCTCAGAACGTCGGCGCCAGAGAACATGGTGGACTCGAATACCGAGAGCACCACCACGTGCAAGAACTGAAGAAACACTATGCCTATGTAGGACTTCAGCCAGGTAAAGGTTATGTACTGGGTGTCGTCTAATATGTAGCAGGTCATGGCCAGGGGAGAGAGCACCGCCAGGACCAAGATGATGGCGTAGCGCAGGTGATAGATTATAAAGAGTATGGCTAGCATGATGATTAGCACCAAGGTAGCGATAAGGAGTACGAAGCTCGAGCCCATAGACGCCTGCTCTATCAGCTTTTCATAGAATCCCTGCATGGGATCTGTGAGTATGCTGCTGTTGCCCACCACGTCGTATGACATGGCCCAGTTTATGTCCAGCACCAGCTGGCACAACCACAGGGAGAAGTATCCCCCCACCACCGCGAACACGCAGCGCGGGATGATAGACTTGGCGGTGTAAAGACCATAGCCCGATACGGAACCCGCGATGGCCTTGAGCGAGGCTATTACCAGGAGGATGAGTACCAGCCATAGCGCTATAGCCCGGACGGTCTTAAAATTGCCGGTTATATACCCCGCGTTCTTCACCTCGTATTCTCCCCCGCCCGAGGGCACGGTGGCGTCCAGGTCCGTTGGTATGTCCGAATAATCAGTTTGGTTCGGATCCTCTGAATAGCTGCCTGGCCAGTCGAGGATTGTCTGGGGGTCCCCACCGTCGACATGAGCGCCGCTTCCGAGTACCTCCTGCCTCCCTAGCAACTCTATGCGGCTGTTTATCTCCGGCACTATGAGCTCGAGTATCCAATGCAGACCTACGAGAACGTTGGTGAGAACGAAAAAGTAGATCGAATTATATACAGAGCCCACTATCTTCTTCAGGCCCTTGCCTACGGATCCGAGGACGGTGGATCCAGCCTTATAGATGTTGTAACCTGGGATGAGCCATTCCCACCAGCTGCCTCCGCTGTCCCCCTCCATCTCGTTTATCTCACCATCTATCCTTTCCAGGGCGGAGTCCGGGTTGGGGATGTAGTCGGTGTCTCCGGTATAATAAGCGGACTCGTTATCCCCCTCGTAACCGGGATCCCAGCTTTCCTGATCCATGTACGCATCGAGATTCACAACAAAAGAGGCATGGGCGCTGGCTGGCTGAATTATAAATATGGATATGAAGAGGCAGCTTAGCACGGTAAATATGCCAGCTTTGAATATGCCCTTATCTCTTAGTGGCTTGACCATGCCGCGGATCTCCTTTATGCGGTTATGAGATGAGGCCCTTGGCAAACTCCATAATCCCCAGGGCGAAGGTTCCGATGAGGAAGCCGGCTATTGCCACCCCGAGACCGAGCCGGGCCTGGGCGGTGTGCTGTGGGTTCCCGCGGGCAAACATGAATACAATAGCTCCCAAAATCAGGGCGCTTCCGGAGATCCAGTACAGCGGCGCCTTTATCTGGTCATAGAAGTTTCTCGCTGTCTGTTCGATGTTCACCGGAGCTTCACCCTGGGCCAGGACGACGCCGTTGTTGGGCATCTGCATGACGAAAATGATGGCCGTTGCGGCCATGAAGATCAGGTAGAGAATCATTCTCTGCCTCTTTAGGTTGTCCAGCAGCATCACCGCACCTCCTGCAGTCTCATTCACCGCGCTAACATGGCCTTGAGCGGATAGGGGCTTAAGGGACCGCTCATGGGGAGGTGTCTCCTCTCCCCCCGGGCTTTCTTTCTAAGGTAGCCGCCTGCCTCAGCCTTCATGCCGCATCCTCCCCTGGCTCCTTCACCTTCGCCTCGGCCTCCTTTGCCCCCAGGCCGAGGAGGGTCCGCAGGAGGGTCTTTGGGTTCCTGTATTTGCCGCTTATAAATATGGTCTGCATCCCTCGCCTCCTTAAGCGATCGCCCGGGCAGCCGCGACGATGCTCTCGCGGCAGCACGCGCCGCTTCTGATCATGGAGCGGCAGAGGCGCCCCAGGCCGAGCACTTTTATCCTGCACGCCTGGCACTCACGCTGCGGCGCTCGCTTGGCCTGCCCAGCCAAGCCGCTGACTCCATGCGCCTTGCAGCCGAAGGGAGAGCGGCCGGAGGGAAAAGCGCGCGCCTGGCTCATTTTCAGGCCTCCCCCGTGATGGCGTTGATGCGGGAGGTGACGCGGCCGAGTTCCCTTCTTTCTCTACAAGCGCCAGGGGTGGAAAATGACTGCGGGGTGAGCAGCAGCATCGACCAGGCAAGATCCCGCTTCCTGTTTTTCAAAGAATCCAGCTCCGTCATCTCGGCTACCTCCGTCTTTCTCTCGCGTTGCGCCTATTCTACATATAAACCTTCAATAATGTCAATATGATAGGCTTCAGACATGCGGGTTATAAATTTATGGGTCTTTTCTGGTGCGCACGCAAAACCCCCACCCTTTCCCGGGGCGGGGGTTTGTAGCTTCCCTCTATGCTCTAACTGGACCTCTTGCGGAAGAGCTCCTGGCTCAGCCGCGGCCTCCTGCCGCTGTCAGATGCTTTTCAGCTTCAGCTTGAGATAATCATCAAGGGCGTAGGCCACCAGCTCGTCTATCACCTTGTTATAGCCGAATCTTCTTCCCAGCTTCTCCTCTATCCTGCGGTTTGCCTCTTTCAGTTGCTTCTCGGTTTCCTGGGTCACCCGCGCCCCTATCTGAACGACGTTGTAGCGGTCCCAGTTGATCTCCGGTATCTGCTTTTCCTCTTCCCTCTCCAGCTTGGGCCGCTGCGGGCTGGGTTTGTTCTCCTTGGCCTCTTTCTCCTCGGCCGCGCCCTTCACGGGAAACGCTACGACGTAATCGCCCGGTTTGGAATCTTCAGACCTTGGCATCCTTGATCACCCCCTTCGCCAGTTTCATATATTCGAGGCTCCCCTCATGGGAAGGCCTCCAGATAACCGCCGGCATCCCCTTTGTGTTTGAGTTTTTAAACACCGAGAGGTTCTTGATGAACGGCTCGTAGATCTTATATGACTTCTGTTTTCTCAAGAATTCGACCGCCTTTGCGTGGTCGCTCAGCCTCTGGTCGTACCTGACCACCACGAAGCCGAGGATGTTCGGGGTCAGCCTCGCCGATTTCTCGATGCGGAATATCCACTCCAGCAGCCTTCTGGTGGCGTTCATGCTTATATACTCCGGCTCCACAGGTATCAGAATATGGTCTGCGGCCGCTATCCCGTTCTCTGCGAACACCACCTCTCCGGGCGGAAGGTCCATGAGCACGGCATCGAAGTACTTCATTCTTCCTATCTCCCCCAAAATCCCCTTCAGGTGCCGGTACCTTGCCGGCTTATCCTCGCTGTATAGAGCCTCAGCGAGATCTATCAGCTTACTCGAGGAAGGCAACACATAGAGCTCCAGTTCCTTGGTTCTCTCTATCCACCATTCATCGTCGGGGATCCATTTGTAGATTGCCTTCCTCAGGTTGCATTTTCCGCTCAGCACCTCCGTTAGGGTGTTCTTCTCTTTATCCATGCGCAAGGTGGCGGTAAGAGACGCCTGGGGATCGCAATCTATCAAGAGTACCTTCTTTCCCTGCATCGCAAGCGCAGCGCCCAGGTTGATCGCCGTGGTGGTCTTACCCACTCCCCCCTTCTCGTTGACGATAGATATCGCAGTACTCATCTTCACCTCCTTTTAAGGAGCTAGCCATTTATCTTGTTAGCTTCTTATCTTGTTATTTATATAGCATGTTAACTATTCTGTTAGCAAGTATTTTATTTAGTCTGTTATTTAGTATGCTAGTTATCGGTTAAGTTATATCAGTAGTATGTTAGGTAGTTAGTATGTTTACTATAATCCTAATATGCTAGTTAGCTAATTACCTACCCCTCCTAATCAGCACGGTTTTCGCATCTTATCGTGGTCTTTGAGGCCATCCCCTTTTATCGGTGTCGCTTTCATCCTTCTCCACAAGCTCGCCAAAGCCCTTCCTCGATCTCCCTAAGGTTCAGGTACTCTCTGCTTATGATTGGGCTTTGTGAGCCCTTGTGGCATCTCCGTGTTTTCTTAATAAGACCTCCAATAAACAGATCGCTAGATATATTATTCCTGAAACGCTTCGCCCTTCCAGGCGAAGTATCCCGCTGTTCTCTTCGCAGCGTGCAATTGAAGCTGATAAAGATTGGAGCAAGGATCGTAGCCCATGCCCGGAGGGTGGTGTTCCAGATGGCGGAGGTGACGGTATCCGGGGGGCTCTTCTCTGAGTTCCTTGCCCGTATCCGCCAGCTGGCGGCGGTTCCTACCTGAGGGAAGAAATAACGAAAGGAACCTGCATATAAAACGCACCTCGAGCGTTAAGGCTTCTCCGAATATCGCTCCGAAGGGTGTCTTTCACCCCATGGCTGGCAGGGTCTTCGAGGGAAAAGGAACCCGGGGTTTGGACGGTCCAATCTGCCCGCAGGATGCTGGAATATTTGAATCAGGAGGTGCATATGGGAAATCTCAGTAGAACGGAACGAAAGCTGCTGAAGAAGCGTCTTGATAAATATAAGCAAAAAGCTCCTTGATTTAACCCAAAATGGAAGAAATAAGGACTATAGTTATATATCATGTGAGAAATACTGCAGACAGAAAATGCGAGAGGAGATTGGTTTGGAACACAAGACGGTTACAACCCCCAAGGGAAAGAAGCGAAAGAGCGAGACGACGATCGCGCTTATTGCTCATGATGCGAAGAAAGTGGATATAGTGATGTTCGCGAGTGAACACTTCGGCTTGCTAAAGGATTGCCAGTTGATCGCCACAGGCTCAACTGGAGAGAATATCATGAAAAACACGGGACTGGACGTAAAGTGTATGCTTCCCGGACCTAACGGAGGAGATCTTCAGATCGGTGGTCTAATAGCAAGTGGCGAGGTCGACCTGGTGATATTTCTAAGGGATCCTCTGTTTGCACAACCACACGACCCGGACATTTCTGCTCTGATGCGGGTCTGTGACGTCCACAACGTTCCCCTGGCAACAAATCCTGCATCCGCCCGCTTGCTGCTCCGTAGTATTGCTCACCGGCACGACATACTTGCGCCAGCCAGTTGAACCCAGTCGGCTTGGCAGCTTCTACGCCTTTCGCGCTGTGTTTGTTTGAGGTACTCTACCTTGTACTAAGCCTCCGGGGGGCCGCACAAGCGGCTCCCTAATCTAACTTTATGTCTTTCCTCCGCGTAATATGCACGCTTCCATATTCCACAGGGAAAGAGCACCGGTTCTCTGGTTGGTTGGGTGGTATGTATAAGGTTAATCAACTTTTCTGAATTTTAGTAAATGACTCCGGCTGCTTCTGTAGCATGCTGAAAAAGGCAGCAACCAAGGTCGGTGGGTTCTTATCCTTAGAATCCATCTGTAAACCAAAGATATGCCCATAAAATAATGCTGAGAACCGAATATGCTGCCCACGTCCACAGAAGGACAACGCCTATACCTATCCAGCCCTGGGCTGTTGTGACCATCTCGCGAACATCGGCGTCGAATATAAAATACACCGCCAATCCCCAAAATAAGGTCAATGCAGCAAGACACAGGGCGACCCATATGGAGACAAAGAAAGACAAGACTACATCGAACAGCTTGCTTGCGCCCCTTCGATTGCTAGCCATGATCGCGACTCCCTTGTGACAGCCTCACTTCCTGCATTTCCCGCAGGCATATCCCGAATGGTTGTCATATCACAATCATATATTTAGAGAGTGACAGCTATGCAGACCTTCTTATTATTGAAGGTTGACATGTAAGAAGGTTAGAAGGATAATAACGCCGAGCGGGGAGTATCGGAAGCAGCACTCCCGGGCTCCCAGCGCAAAGGAGGAGATATGGGGATAGAGATCAAGCCGACCGCAACCGCTTGTCCCTGCCTGGTCTGCGCGCGGGACAAGGAATACGAAAGCCGCACGGATGACTTCGCCTCCTATCTGGATATGCGGAAGGAGTGCCAGCGAACCTGCGAGATATATGCCTACTACCAGAAGTACGGCATCAACTCCTATATCCAGCCCGACCCTGTGGAGATGGACCACCTGATCACGGTGATCGCCGAGCTTCTGTGCAAGGTGGAGTGCGGGGGGTTGGGCGCAGACGACGAAGACCGCCTCGATATATGGAGCAGGCGCCTCTCGGTGATCGTCAACATGGAGGAGACCAAGATCAGCACTGCCATAAGCGTGCTGAAGGAGGCCAGGATGATACGGGGAGGCGCAGATACCTAGGCGATGTAAACAGCTAGCTATTTAGCTAACATGAGGCAGTTTACGGAATGTTAAAGGTATAAGGATATGGTCTGGCGAATAAAAGGGCAGTATGGAGGTGGTGCGGATGATGAAGCTCTATACGCCCGAAGAAGTCGCCGAGATACTCTCGGTCAAGGAATCTACGGTAAGGCATTGGATGAGGGCCGGGATAATGCCGGGCATCAAGATCGGCAAGTTCTGGCGTATACCGGAAGAAGCCCTCACAAAGTATCTCGCGGAAAAAGCCAGGGAGATAGAGCTCGTCGCGCGTTGAGTCCCACCATGGGGTCCGGCGTGTTTGCAGGCTATCATCCCTGAGCGGATGATACGCGGATACCAGAGTAGAGGAGGGCGTGAGCGGCAGAATTTAATAGGTAAAAGCAAAAATCCGGTTTCAGGTTGAGGGGCCCGCTTACCGGATTAGGAGGTTACTCCTTGCTATTAAGCTAGCAGACTGGAGGAATGTTTGCAAGAGAGAAAGAGCCGGAACTTGGAATTAGCGCGGGGGCGCGGGCAGAGAAAGAAGGGGTCTGAGACTGCCCGCAAACTCAGCGCGCCCACGGGGGGCGGCCAGCTCGCATTCGTTGACGAAGACGAGGCGAAACAATGCCTCAAGGATATCAAGAGGGAGCTTCTATACCTCTTCGGTTTCACGCCCGTACCTGCACCCATCCTCTGCGGCCCTTATCACGCGAAGAAGCAAGGCGTGGGAAGCGAGCAGAGGAGGCTGCGCGACATACACCGCTCGGCGCTGATCATCCTGAGGCTGTACGCCTACGGCAAGGACTACTGCTTCCCCTCGAAAAAGACCCTCTCCAAAATCCTCGCCCAGAAGGAGGATTACACAAAAAAGATCTTGCGGGATCTCGACAACGACTTCGCCCTCATCGCGAGGAACGATAGGTTCAACGAAGACGGGTCCCAAACCTCCAACATAACCAAGCTCAGGCGTCTGGACAAAGGGTGGGTGGAGGACTTCAACCGCAAGATCACAGAGATCGCCGGTAGGGGAGGGAAGGCCAAGGAGTTCCATTCCGTTCACGAGGACCAACAATCCACATATGACTCCATAGGGATCGACAACCTCATCCTCATACACTACGCCGGCGCCCTCAGCCCCAGCGCCTTCATCACCCTGTGTTTGCTCATCGTCTTACACAAGATGCGCATCTATTATTTCTCTGGCTACGACCTCGCCAACATCCGCGGGGTCAGCAAGTCCAAGATATACCGGGACCTGGACGAGATAGCGGCCACCGGCCTGATAGAGTTGGTTGAGAAGAAGCGGGGGACTCAGAGGACCATCCTCCACCGCTACCCGAGCCTCGAGCTTATCCTCGAATATTGCAAGCGGGACGTAAAGTATATCCAGGCGCTGAGCAAGATCATCGAGGACGTGCCGGGACACGTCCTTCATCAGATTTTCGGGGACCATAGCGTCGACAAGATAATAGAGGGCCTCATAAGCACATCTAGCAGCACCGTTGCGGTGGGTGTCCCATATAGTGCCCCCCCTACCAGAGATTATAGCGACGGTGTCCCATATAGTGCCCCCCCAATATCTAGTGGCAGAAAGAGGAGTGTCCCATATAGTGCCCCCGGGGACAAAAATGCCAGAGGTGTCCCATATAGTGCTACCCCTGTGTCCCAAATAGACCCCCCCTTGAATAACCGTTATATAGAAGAACCTATTTTAAATAACGTTATAGGAAAAGAAGCCGACTACTCCGATATCGCCAATAACGGTGTTAAAAATCCCCAGAAGAGAAAGGCCGGAAAGAGCTATTTCAAACATGAGATTCCAAAGGAGGTAGTGGGGGAGATTAAGGGGTTCGTGACCGAAGAGATCTGCAACCGCCTAGACGACCACGCCAGCCTGAACAACTACGTCTTTTTAGCCGAACTCTGCTATGACAACGGCTGCGAATATAGCGAGGTGATATGGAGGGCCAAGAGCCTCTTTAAATATGAGAGGACCACGGGCGCCGTGAAGAACGAGAAGCGCTATTTTAACTCTCTCTTGAGAAAAGTCATGCGGGACGAATATAAGATCGAGATACCGCAGACAAGAGGCAAGTAGCCTTATATCCCTCGTGCGCACCTCCGATGCCTATATGCCATAGAAATCTGCTATCGGCTTAATAGCATCAGCGGTCATCCTTTTTGTCGCCACGCTCGTAGGCCAGGATCGACGCCTCTGATATATCTAAGGCTTCGCTTATCTCCCTGGCGGTGAGGCCTCTCTTCTCACGCAGCTCCCGGAAGCGGGTTCCCATTATCTCGGCTGTGTCTCTTCCAAAGCGCCATGTGAATCTGCAATTGTTGTTACGCTTTTACAGACTCGCCATTTCTGTGCTTCCTTACAAAGAGCTATATTGTTAAAATAATCAACAAACTTATGCTTGGGGATTTAAGAGTGTCATTTAGACGCTTCTAAAATAGGGTATCAAAATGATGCCGTCAATAGAGCGGGGTTGATATGCCAGAGATAAAGGTTCCAGAATTTGTCGACAACCGCTGGCAGGTATTAGGGGTAAACGGTTTTAACCCTCCGGTGACGACATTTTTCTGCCGCGACCTCAAAGCGAAGGATCCCACTCGGGACAAGGCGATAATAAAATACTTCCCTCCAGAGAGTGAATTCTCCACCGAGATCAAGGATCTACTCGTGGAGATCAATTATCTGAGAGAAGAGGGCATTAAAGGCACTATTTCCATATTGCAGTCGAAGATGTACTGGATGGCCTTCGAGTATGTGGCTGCGCAATCTCTATTCAAAGAGGTGACATTTAATAAACCCATGGGAGAAGATGGCGCCTTCGACATCTGCAGGAAGATAGCCATCATTTTGGATAAAGCAGAGGAAAACGAGATCCTCCACCTCGCCCTCAACCCGAAGAACATATTTTTGCTAAATGACGGCACGATTAAGATAAAGGACTGGCTGGTGGAGGAGAAGAACCTCTCCCTCTTTGCCGGCCTTACAGACCCATGCTTTTTTCAAGCCCCCGAGGTCCTGGCCGAGAAACCGCACGGGCATCTCTCCGACATCTATTCCTTAGGCGTCATAGCTGCCTTCCTCGTTACGGGAGATTGGGAGATAAAATTCAAGCTCGAAGAAGCTGACCTACCGGATACCCTGAAAAAAATCCTCCCCTACTTCATCGCAGAGGATCCATCACAAAGGATACAAAGCTGGCCAGAGGCCATTGTGGCTTTCGATGGAGGAAGGTTTGTGCCGGTAAAGAAGGTTGAGGGCAGAGAGGCTGTCAAAAAAGAGATGCCGGCATCCGAAGATGCGGCCCAAATAACCCCGTTGTCTCAAGCGATTCCTGTGAAAAAAACGAAGGTGAAGATAGCTAAACGCCCCAGAGAGCCGATCACCCCCAGGGTGGGCAGTGCCTTGTTGGGTGCTCTGTCTGTTGCATATTCGAAGATACAGAGAGGATACGATTGGGTAAATTGGAGGACCGCAGGCATATTTGCCGCCGTAGCCCTTGCTGCGGCCCTGGTGGTGATCTCCTTTTATGCCCTTCCGATCCTATTCAGCAACGAGGGGGATAACCAGGCTAGAGGGGAGACCAAAGCGATATCCCTGCCCTCCTTCGCGGGGATGGCCATAGAGGATGCGGAGCAAGAGCTTGCCGGGATGGGATGCACGTGCGAGAAAGAGGAGTCCTTCTCAGACGAGGTTGAGGCGCGCCTGGTGATCTCCCAGGATCCCGCAGCAGGAGACTATGAATCTGGATTTCTGGCCGTGAAGCTGGTTGTCAGCAAAGGACATGAGCCCGCAGCAGAGGAGGCTGCACCCGAAGAGGCAAACAACTCGAATCAGACCGCGAGTGATGCGCAGCTTGTAGCTGCCACGCCTACTACTACGGCGGAGCCGGCTCCTGCAACGCAGCCCGCAGGG
This sequence comes from uncultured Actinomycetota bacterium, assembly GCA_964462595.1. Classification (GTDB taxonomy): domain Bacteria; phylum Actinomycetota; class Geothermincolia; order Geothermincolales; family RBG-13-55-18; genus SURF-21. The sequence goes on along the minus strand of CAYWXM010000012.1, from coordinate 9,667 downwards.
AAACGCCCGGTTGCTTCGTTCTCTTTGAGCCCTGCAAGTGGGCCTAGCTCTGGCGTGTTCGTAAGTTTTAACGCCTCGGGATCCTATGACCCGGACGGCGGCAGCATAGTCAGTTATTCGTGGTCATTTGGCGCATCAGGAGTTACCGCGGGCCATGAGTTCACTTCTGCCGTTGCGCCCACGACCATATCCATCACGCTCACCGTTACCGACGACGAGGGACAGTCCTCATCGGTCACAAAGCCCCTAAACCTCTACTGATGTTCCCTCCCGCTCAAGAGAACATCTATGCTTCATTAAATCTTGACATACATGAAGGTTTAGACGTATATTCGAAATATGGATATGAATGTGACTCTTGGTTTGACGAGGAGGGCGTCAACATGAGCAAGGAATTTGAAGAGGTAAGACCGGAGGATTACTCTCCGGGCAAAAAACAGGAAATAAACATCATCACTATCTCCGACTTCCACAACCAACCTATTGAGATCCGTGACAAGCTCAGGCATGGTGAGGACTTCCTTGTGACGTGGCACAAGAGGGCCCTATTCTACCTTCAGCACCTTACGAGCGAGGAGAAAGAGGCTTGGGATAGGGACAGGGAACCCCCCAAAGGGGTGGATGAGTTCATCGGTATCCACTCACTCAGGGATAGCCAGAGAAACGAATACTTAGACAACATCCGAGATGGTAAGGTCTATCTTTTCTGCATACGCAAACAAGTCATGGGCCTTATCTCGAACCGTATGCCCGAGAGGGCAGATAAGATGTTCGAGAGGTGGAGAGAGGAAAAAGACGCCGAGGACAGCAGGGTCGCGAAAGAAGCGGCGAAGAAGAGGAAATGATGTTTGCCGTCACCAAGACCGACCTCCGCACCAAAAGTTCCGAGATAGAGAGAGCCCTGCTTGAAGGGCAGAGGATGGTTGTGATGAGTCACGGCCAGGCCATCGGAATGCTAGTCCCCGAAATAGACGACGACATAAAGGCTATTTTAAAAGTCAAGAGGAGCATGTATCCATTCAAGCGGGTGGGAGAATAACGAAAGGGGGTGAATGCGCTGAATAACGTGGCAATTACTGGCAACCTTACTAGGGATCCTGTGCTTAAGGAGATCAACGGTGGCGAAAACCGGGTTGTTTCCTTCGGCGTAGGCAGGAGCAGGAAGAAGACCGACAGTGACGAACGCGTGAGCGAATTCTACGAAGTAGAGGCCTGGGGAACCCTGGCCGGCAACATCGCACGATCACTTAGGAAAGGCGATCCCGTCTGTGTAGTCGGCAAGCTGCGGTACGACCAATACGAGGTCGACGACATCAAGCGCAACCGCACCTACCTCGTAGCCTCCCACGCAGGACCTGACCTGAGGTACAGAGAGGTAGAGGTCAAGACAAACGGCAAAGAGTGAATGATCGGCGCTGGCCCCGGGACCTCAAACCGGGGCCCTAAGCGCCTCCGAGAGCGCAGGGCGAGCACGAAGAGGAGGGCGATGGGGATTATCATAGGGGAGTATTGTCTTTTACCAGAGCGTATAGAACGCTCACATTTGTTTTATAATCATTTACCAAGGGTAATTTAGGGGATCAAGCAAAACATAGGAGATCTTCTGGTGTGGATAGGGCATCTGTCAAGTGGCCGCTTCCAAGAACCCAAAGGAGGCTGAAGAGATGAAGGTAGTAGTGCTGAGTCCATCAAAGGTTTTCGCAGCAGGCGTGCTCTCATGCCTGCTTATCGTAGGGAGCGTCCTGGGGGCCCTGGCCCTGTGGGGCTCATTCCAGGGAGAGCCTGCGGCGGCCTACGGCGAGAAAGGCTTAGGCGCAAGGACGTGGGTCTTCCCCGAGGGCTACACCGGCCCCGGCTTCGAGGAGTGGATTTTGATCTATAACCCAAGGGCAGATGAGGGCGGCAGCGGAATCGCGGTAATGCCGGAGATAAGGATGTATGGGCCCGAAGGCTACATAGGAAGTTATAATCACCCCGCAATACAGCCGGGCGAGCGCAGCTCCGTTCTCATCAACGACGCTGCAGCCTTTTTTGGATACTCCGGGGACGTATCCATCGTGGTGCAGGGTGGTCAAACAAGCACACCCTTCATTTGTGAACGGGCCATGTACTACAACTACAAAGGGCAGATAACCGGGGGCAGCCAGAGCTTCGGCTACCAGGAAGGCGCAGCGGAGTAGGCGGCGATGAAAGTGCAAGCAAAGGCAAGGAAACAGATATATATTCTTCTCTCGGTTGCGCTCTGCCTGGGATTATTGCTGGCGGGTGCGCAGACAGCGGGATCCTATCCAGGCCCAGGCACGGGCTTTGAGGGCTGGACAGCGGAGGTGGCGGTCGGCCCCACCACCCCCAGGCACGCGCAGATGGCGCACGGGAACGGCTACCTGCACATGGTAGCGGACAACGGGGATGCCATATATTACTACCGCGCCGATAACGAGAGCACAATCAACTGGACTTTGATGAGCAGCGCTCTTGACTATAATTCGGCCAATTCTGCAGCGGATCCCTACATCACCACCAGCGGATCATACGTGGTGGTGTCCTGGAAAGAATACGTGGGGTCCACGTGGGCCCTTGTGGTGGCGGTATCGTCAGATAGCGGAAGCACCTGGGCCAAGTGGATAGACTCCAACGCCTCCTGCCACAACTTCGAGGGGCATGTATATATAGAGGGAGACAAGATCCACGTCGCTTACGTATCAGACTACGACGCCGGTCAGGGGCGCAGGAACGAGGTCTATTACCGGCGCTTCAACATGGGCCTGGGCATGGAGCACCTCTCCTGCCCCTCGGGGCAGCTGGACGGTGTCGCCGCCAACTACCCCTGCATCGAGGCCACCTCGGCCTCCTTCGTAAACGTGTATTACCAGTACGGCAGCGGATCAAAGCATCCCATATGGGAGTCATACACCACGGACTCCGGCGCCAACTGGCACCCGAGCGAGAAAATAAGCGTGGGCAGCCCCGGGGTGGACCTTTCCTGCCCCGAGGTGGGGGTGTGGTGGGACGCTGGAGACCGGCGCAAGATGATCGTGGCGGGGGCTAACAACTCTGGCGATTATGAGATTTATTCACGTAGGTACTGGAATGGCAATTGGGATGAAACGTACAGGCTTGCGCCATTAGGTTCCGGGCATCCCCCCTACCCCCAGGTAAGCACGCAGGGGACAAACATCTTTGTGGTATTCCGCGGTTCAGGAGGAAATCTTAATACGGGCGTAGGCGGCTATCTTAACAACCAAACAGGTGAAAACATCGGCTGGCATCCTATAAGCGGCCTTTTCTACAACCTAATAGCCAGGGACCTTCCCGGCTGCGTGGACTGCTGCTCGGACGGCACCAGGTTCTACGCCTCCGCCGCCGGAACCGGTTCCTCCCCCTGGAACAAGGTGCTCACCAAGAGGGAGGACACAGTCGATCCCACCGTATCTGTAAATGATCCGGGCACCTATCACGGTGCCAACTTCGACGTGACGGCCATCGCCTCTGACGATTTTGACTGCAGCGCCGATTGGCTGTGCTCACCCAGCTCCGAGCATTACGACGGTGGCATACTCCACGCCGATTATTATTACAAGCAGTCCACCTCCGGCACATGGATAGGCTGGCCGGCGGCCCAGGGAGGTACCAGGGACGCGGATGCCCCCTGGAGCAAGACCTTCCCGGGAGCGACAATAGCGGAAGGTTCGTATGACTTCCGGGTGGTGGTCACCGATACCGCAGACCGTGTGTCCGAGAACATCCTCACCGGGGTGGTCATCGACCGCTCTCCGCCCACCAATGTGAACCTGCAGGTATCCGCGCCGGACGGTGACAACGGCTGGTATATATCCCAGCCCAGCGTAGGCCCGAGCGTGGTGGCGCAGGATGCCACTTCGGGTATCAAGTGCACTTACTATAAATACGACGGCGCGGCGGACTGGACCGTGTATTCCCAGCCCTTCGCGCTCCTGGAGGGTGAGCATGAGATAAGCTACTACGCTGAGGACAACGCCGGCAACGCCTCCTCGCCCAATACCTTCAGCTACAAAGCCGACTTCACCGACCCCACAGGTGTCATCACCACCCCGCAGGGAGGTGAGTTCTTCACGACCAACTTCTCTATGGCTGTGGATGCCAATGACGGTCTGAGCGGGGTTGACCGTGTGGACTTTCTCTTCTCGGGGGATCTTTTTGCCAGTGACGATACAGCACCCTATGCGAAGAGCTGCGAGATAAGCTCCTATGCTGATGGCGAAAGAGAGGCCCAGGCGAGGATCTGGGACCAGGCGGGTCGCTCTGGCCTCACCTCCAAGGTGGCGATAAAGAAGGACACCAAAGCCCCTACAGTAGAGATCACCGAGCCGGCTGGTGATGAGTGGATCAGAGGCATGGTTTCGGTCAAAGCCAATGTGTCCGACGCGGCGCCCGGTGAGATAGGGAAGGTGGATTTCTACCTCGACGGAGAGCTGTTCGACTCGCGCACTTCCGCACCCTGGATGGGAAGCCTGGATACTACCCGTTGGGGAAATGACTGGCATACGATCTCGGTACGCGCCTGGGACAAGGCAGGGAACGCATCAGATGAGGGAGGAAAGGCCCAGGTAGAGCAGTTCATCGGCAACAATATCTCGGAGACAAATTACTTCGCCGAGGGCTGCACAAGGCAGGGGTTCGACACTTGGCTCTGCCTGCAGAACCCCGGCGATGAGGTGGCCAACGTCACCATAAACTACATGCTCGGTCCGGGCCAGGGCACGGCTTCAGCGCGCACCTACGCGGTGGCTCCTAACTCGCGCATGACCGTTAATGTGAACGAGGACGTGGGACCGGATAAAGACGTATCAATACAGGCCACTTCGTCTAAGCCTGTGGTCTCCGAGCGCCCCATGTATTTCAACTACTCTGGGCTAGGATCACACTCCTGGAAGGGAGGCCATACCGCGCAAGGGGTATCTGTGCCCGGGCGCGAATGGTACTTAGCCGAGGGATGCACGCGTGGCGGCTTCGAGGAATGGCTGTGCATCCAGAACCCCGGCAGCGAGGCGGCAAACGTCACGGTAAGCTACATGCTCGGCACAGGGCAGGTGGTAGATAAGAGCTATGCCGTGTCCCCCTGGCAGAGATACACCATATCCGTTAACCATGAGATAGGCCCGGACCAAGACGTGTCGGTTAAGGTCACAGCGAACCAGGACATAGTGGTCGAGCGCCCGATGTACTTCCTGTATCAAGGCGTCTGGGATGGGGGCCATAACACCATGGCGGTAAACTCAGCCCATACAGATTGGTATTTTGCCGAGGGCTGCACCCGCGCCGGTTTCAACCAGTGGATCTGTATCCAGAACCCCGGCAGCGAGGCGGCAGAAGTGGACATAACCTATATGACAGATGACGGCACGCAGATCGTTAAGCAGGCCAGCGTGCCCCCGCACAGCCGCCATACCATAAACGCAAATGTTGACGTAGCCAGGGAGCATGACGTTTCCACCAAGCTGGTCTCAGACCAGCCGGTCGTCGTAGAGCGGCCCATGTACTTCTGGTACGGGAATATGGGCGGCTTCAACGAAGGTAGCTGCGCTATAGGAGCGAACAAGGCCTGCTCCACCTGGTACCTTGCCGAGGGGTGCACGCGCGGCGGCTTCGAGGAATGGATCTGCCTCCAGAACCCGAACGATGAGGTGGCAACGGTCAGGCTCACATATATGCTCGAGAACGCGAGCTGCCCCGAGCAGACGGTGAGCGTTGCTCCGCACACACGGCTTACGGTGCGGGTAAACGACTTCGTGGGCCCGGATCACGATGTGAGCACCGAGGTGCAGAGCAACGTGCCGGTCGTCGTAGAGCGGCCCATGTACTCGCTCTATCGGGGCGAGTGGCCGGCTGCAGATTCGCTCAACGCATATACCTTCGAGAGGTAGGCTGCCTGCCTAGCGGGCTGGTGCGATGAACAGGGTTTGAGGCACGCTACCTTGTGTCTCAGCCTCCAGGGGGCCGCTCCGGCGGCCCCCTTATATAGGAAAGGCATAATCGCAGGAAGAGCAAATATCGTAAGTTTTGACGTTCTGCTTAAAGACCCTGATAAGATACTTGCATGGTTGGGTGCCGGGGATAACATTATAATGCTGCATGGCGGCGAATTCCTCGCTTTCATACTCCGGGTTCAGGAGGACGACCTGGATATGCCAAAAAAGATGATAAGCTTCAAAGATCTGAAAAAGAATGAAGACGATCTCTTCTACTTCATAAAGACAGGAGAAGAAGTGGTGATCAGTTTCAGAAGCAGGGAAGTCGCCTTGATCACTACTAAATTACCGCAGGATCTCTCGGACTTCTTAGAGGACTAGCCAGGATCTCACGATATAATAAATGACTTCACGCATCTCCTAGTCTAATAAAACCTCACCAGAAAGCGGCATTCCCAGCGGCATTGTAAATACTTAATAACCCATTTAAAGCTTGACATATTTGAATGATAAAAGGTAGAATCGTATCAGGTGATGGATATGATCTCAGCAAAGGTTTACAAAGATATCGAGAAGCTCTCCGGCACACCGCGGGGCCTTTTCCCCTTCCGGTTCATCCAGATACTGCTCGAAAACGGGCTCATCGAGCCCTGGCAGGTGATATTTAACCCCAACCCCGTGTTTCGGATCCTAGGATAGGGGGGTGAAAGCGTTCTGGCCCTGCCCCAGATAAAAGGGCTTCTCGCGCAGAAGTTATGTACCTAGTCATCATCAGCGAGTGCTTTTCGGACGAAGACGCAAAGCTCCTAAGAGGCGTCGGACACAAAGTCATAACCCCGCGGTCCATCGAGAAAGGCCAAAAGGTCCTGGACAAGGCGCTGAAAAAGAACCTCGGGGTCCCGGACGCGGTTATCGTGGACAACGCCCTTAAGGGTGCCCAGTTCTTCGCGAAAGCCCTGAAGGTAAGCCTGCATGAGGGAAGCCACAAAACGGACATATACCTGGTGGTGAGGGAGGACATAATAGGCGCCTTGGACCCCGAGTATTTCGGCATAAGCGGCTTTATAGAGGCCCCGCTCACGTCCAAGAAGGTCCTTGACCTGGTGGGCATCCCCGAGGGCTCCGAGGTTGCGCAGCAAACAAGAGCAGATATCCAGGGCCCGCCCGCTGCTCCTTTGGCGATCGAGAAAGAGACCATGACGACGAGGCCGGGGGAGGCAGATGATGCGGTGGCAAGGTCATTCCAAGGCGCACCGGTCGCGCTCAAGGAGCAGAAGGCCTGGAGCCCCCACAAGCTAGCATTCTCAGCGGTCTTGGGGATAACCGTCATCCTCGCATCCATCATCGCATTTGGCTCCATCTCGAGGCGAAATGAGGCGCCCCCGGCAGAAGAGCTTCCCAACTTCTACGGCATGACCCAGGGGGAGGCCGAGGACCTGGCCTCATCGCACGGTATCGAGTACGAGGTGGAATATGCATCATCAGGCGAGCCAGAGGGCATCGTGATTAGCCAATACCCTTGCGCGGGGACTCCGCTGGAGGGGCTGGGTGTCGTCTGCCTCATTGTGTCTGAGCGGCAAGAAGAATCAGAGAGCCCTGCCCCAGAGGCCGGCGACGACCAGCAGAGCATTCCAGAGGAAGGTGGGAGCGGGGGAGCCCTCTTGACTGACGCCCCACCCGCATCTAGTCACTCTCCCGCTCCACCTCCTACCTATACGCAAAGCCCGGAGCCAGCTCCCGCACTCCCTTCCGGATCCACACCGGTAGCGCGGATAGCGGCGTCCTCGACCAGCGTCTCCTCGGGCTCGATCGTCACCCTCTCGGCCGCCGGGTCATACGACCCCGAGGGAGGGCCGCTTGACTACAGCTGGTCGTGCGGGGGCTCCGGGGAATCGACAAGCAGGGAGATGGTATCCAATATCGTTCCCGGCAGCGTGACTGTCACGGTCACCGTGACCGACGCCGAGGGAAAGAGCGCATCTGCTTCCATTACCATCAGCGTCTATTAGCGCAGATCGCGCCAGGGAAATGCAGCGCAGCTACCAGCGCGGCGAAGGGAGGCGGCTATTAAATGACAGGATCCAGGTACAGGAAAGCGGCAAGACGCCTGGATAAAGAGTATAAGAGATGCGAGAGCGCGGAGGAGTACCTGCAGGCGATCATGCGCATATGGACGGAGTGCAGGTTTATAAAAGGGGAGTGGTCCTGCAGTCTTGAGAAGGGCTGACGAGCTCGCGGGGATCTTCTGACCGCGGCTCTCGATCAGGATCGATAAAGGCGAGCTCCTCATATTTGAGGCTATAGAGAAAGGAGCGGAGAGATGGCGAAGAAGGCTGCACCGGCTTTTCTGTGGGGGAGATCCTATGTCTCTGAGTGCCCTTTCTGCAAGAAGTTGGTCGACGAGTACGATGCCGGTGGCTGTCCCCATCTTATCGGCAAGCTGCCTCAAGGCCGGCCATCGTTCATGTTCGAAGGGTAATTTCCAGAAAAGCGATTGACAAGCAAATATTAGGAATATAATGAGAAGTGAACTCCCCCCGTTCCCCTCGGGGGCAGGGTGCGGGGTCGCCGAAAGGCGGCCTCTGCTTATTTAGGGGACAATTAAGGGGCTATGGCAAGACAAGAAAATAATGTATGTGGGTGAACCGAACCGCGGCCAGCCGGGCTGTTCAAGTGATTATGTCTGGTAGAAATAATAGGGAGGACATTAGTCCCAGATGTTTGGCCCGCCGGCGTTCTTACGCGATGAGAGCCTGTCCACGGCGTTCACCAAATCCTCCCGCGCCAGGTGGAGATATATCTCGGTGTTCTTTATGGAGCCGTGGCCGAGGAGCCACTGGATGTTGTAGATGCTCTCGCCGTCCCGCGCCAGGTGGGTGGCGAAGGAGTGACGCAGGGTATGAGGAGTCACCTTACGCTTATCTATATCTATCCCCGCCTCACGCGCGTATTTAAAAAATAAGGTCCTGAAACCGTAGGTCGAAAGTGGTTCTCCGTTGCGAAGATCCATAAAAAGATAGTCAGTATCATAATCTGGCCTTGCCTTAAGCCATCTATACAAATCCTCAAGGGCGTTTTTGCTCAGCGGCACATCCCTCAGCTTTCCGCCCTTGCCCTCGATCTCTATCGAATCCCTCTCCCGGTGCTTGTGGGGGAACTTAGCCTTGCCTATGGAGGTTTCCTTAAGGCGGCATAGCTCACTCACCCTGAGGCCCGCATAATAAGTTACGGAGAGCATGGCCCGATCCCGCTTGCCCTTGCGGGTGGTCAGGTCCGGCTGGCCGATCAGCCTCATCACCTCATCATAGGAGAGGACTTCGGGCAGGGGGGCGCGTTTTTTAGGGAGCTTTACCCCCATGGCGGGGTTAGAAACGGCACAGCGTTTTTGAGCAATAGCCCAGGCATAGAAGGATCTCAGGGCATATATCCTTCTCCTCACGGTATTGGGGCTGAGGCCCCTCTCCAGCTCCTGCCGCTGGAACATGGCGATATGGGTGGTGTTGAGCTCATGCACGAATATGTGCTCGAGCCCCTGCTCCGCGAGGAAGGAAAAGAATATGTCGAAGTCCTTGCGGTAGATCCTGCCGGTGCTTGAGGGGTCATGCAGAAATAGCCATTCTTCGGCGGCATCCTCAAGACGTACTTCAATAGCAGGAGGAAAAAGATAATCAGCAAGTTCAGTCGGTTCTATCATCTAACGATCTCCCTTGCGCCTTTTA
>CAYWXM010000011.1:0-59411 GCA_964462595.1 uncultured Actinomycetota bacterium | reverse complement strand
CTTGTCCAATACTTCCATATGTCTTCCTCCTCTGCTCTTTCCGCGAATCTACTACATCTATGTCGCCATATGCGGCCGGGCGAACTCGAAGTATGCCGTGGCGACATCCCGCAGTACGCCCTCGTTTTCCTCGGGGAATTCCTTGCTTACCTTCGCCGGAACGCCAACGACCATGGATCGCGGTGGGATCTTCATTCCCTGCGGCACCACCGCCCCCGCTGCGACGATGCTGCCATGGCCGACCACCGCCCCATCGAGCACGACCGCGTTCATGCCTATAACGCAGTTCTCCTCGATGACCGCCCCGTGCAGGATCGCGCCGTGCCCGCAGGTAACGTGGTCGGCCACACGCACGGGCCCATGCAGAACGCAGCAGTCCTGTATGCTCGAGTAGTCTCCGACTACGATCTCCGCGCGGTCAGCCCGAAGCACGGCATTAAACCAGATGCTGGCATTGGCGCCTACCCGTACATCCCCTATTAACTGGGAACCTTCAGCGATGAAAGCAGCTGGTGAAACGCTTGGGGATTTATCTCGGTATGGGATCAACACCTCGCAAACAACCTCCTTTTGCCCGCAGCATTACGCGCTCCCGCGATATCGCGGTTTATCGCGCACGAAGGTATACCTGAAAACGACACTATGCCGGAAAACGACAACATATTATAACACCGTTCAACGGGGTAGTAACAACTACGGGGCGCTGGCTTGCGGCAGCCACACCGTGCCGGAAATCTCTCCGTGCGGGAGGGGTCGCGAATGGATCGACATGGCGTCCTCGAGCATAAACCCGTGGCGGGCAGATGGCGTTTTCCTTCCCGCGGCAAGGCCGCCTGCGGCGCCCTTCTCAAGTGAAGGCAAAACGAGGACGATAGAAATCAACGGAACTATAATGGCGGAAGGAAAGGGCCTTCCCGTTAGTTTGTCCTTGTGGCTCGAAGAGCTTTTGCGAGAGAGGAGGCGCGTGTGCCGGCACGGCTTTATTGTCCCAACTGTCTCACTTTTGGTGACCCCCAGGCCGAATTCTGTATGGTCTGCGGCGCGAAGCTGATACCTCTTATGCGGGTAGTTATCATGCCCTTCGTTGAAAGCGGGCAAGAACCCGCATCAACGGAAGGTTACAAGGGCTTGGTGGAGAGAGACGGCGAGCTGCAGCCTGCCCAGTACATCGGCTGCCAGATGTACATGTCCAGCGACCTGGACAAACCCCGCCTGATCATCAGCCAGAAAGACGCCTACTTCTCCGAAGCGGAACGCATGCTTCCCAGCCTGGTGAAGAACTTTCTCGACCCCCTCGGCTTCTACGATGTCCCCGATCCGGGCGAGGTGGACCTGGTGACCGAGAAAGCCGCGCACATGCCCACCGAGCTTTTCGTGCTCATACAAGACCAGTATGACCCCGAGTACCTTTTCCTGCCGGAGATCGGCTATTTCTTCTTCCGCTATCCCCGCCTTCACACCACGGGCAGCGGGGAGGACAGCGGTTTCGGATACGTGCAGATAAGCGCCTTCCTTTTAGAAAACCGGGAGAACCGCATCGTCAGCCGAGGCACGGGCGCCGACCTGGAGACTTACGACGCCGCTGGCGCGCTGCTGGACGAGAACTTCTCCATCCCCATCCAGGACCAGCTGGAAGTCATGCGTCAAGCCAGCACGAAAGCCGTGGGGAACCTGCTCAAGTCGATGAAGATGGCCAAGTAGATCATGCCCTCCGGATGGGGGCATATTCGAGGAGAAGCAGTTTCTCGCCCACCGCAGGGAAGTTGATGGTGATCTCGGGTCCACTCCTGCTACGGGATAGTGCGGTCACCGTTCCCTCTCCGAATTTATCGTGCACGACGCTGTCCCCTACGCGGAAAGACGCCGCCAGGACGTCCATCTCATCCGCCCTTGCCCGCTCCCCGAAACTTTCCACCGCCCTGTGACCCTCGGCCTGTATCGCCTCCATGCACTGGCGGGGTATGTCCCGTATAAAACGAGATTCGGGGCTCATCTTCAGGTTACCGTACTGCGATCGGTAAACGGCACCGGTGAGATAGAGACGGTCCCTGGCACGGGTAACCCCCACGTAGAAGAGCCGCCTTTCCTCCTCCATGCTCTCCGCGCTCCCCATGCAGCGCACATGAGGGAATACGCCGTCTTCCATGCCCACGATGAATACCACCGGGAACTCCAGACCCTTGGCGTTATGAAGGGTCATGAGGGTTACCGCTCCCTCGCTCTCGTCGTAGAGGTCTATCTCGGCCACCAACGATACCCGCTCCAGGAAAGCTTCAAGCCCCCCCTCGGGGTTCGTGGAGCCGAACTCGATCATGGCGTTTTTCAGCTCCTGCAGGTTCTCGGCCCTACCCTCAGCCTCGAAAGTACCTTCCTTCTCGAGCGCCTCGAGGTAGCCGCTGCGCTCCAGTACCGACTGCAGCAATTCCGGCAACGAGGCTCGCTCCAGCTCAACGCCCAGCTCTTCCATGATCTCTACGAAGCCCGCGAGCTTCCTGCGCGCTCCCGAGCCCAGACCGGGGACTTCCTCCGCCTGCCGCAAGGCATCCCACAAGCCCGTGTCCTGTGCACGGGCAAAAGCTTCCAGGTGCGCAAGGGTCGTTTCTCCTATACCGCGCTTGGGTTCGTTCACGATACGCCGCAGGCTGACCGTATCGTCCGGGTTAAGGAGGAACTTCAGGTAGGCCAGGGCATCTTTCACCTCCTTGCGCTCGTAAAACTTGAAACCCCCCACAATCTTGTAAGGTATGCCGAAGCGCAGCAGCATCTCCTCGAACGGCCGCGACTGCGCGTTGGTGCGGTAAAATACCGCGAAGTCCCGGTGATCGTATTCGCCTCCCTCGATAAGGCGGTTTATCTCCAACGCCACGTAAGCGGTCTCGTCGCTCCCCGAATTGGCGAAGAAGTACCTTATCGGTTCCCCCTCCTCGCGCTCGGTCCACAGCCTCTTCTCCTTGCGTCCGGGGATATGGGAGACCACGTTGTTCGCAGCTTCCAGTATGACCCGCGTGGAGCGGTAATTACGCTCCAGCCGCACCACCATGGATTCGGGGTAATCCTTCTCGAACTCGAGTATATTGCGCAGGTCAGCCCCTCGCCAGGAATAGATGCCCTGGTCGTCGTCACCTACCACGCACAGGTTTCGGTGTCTGGCGGAGAGCAGCTTGACCAGGCGGTACTGCGCGGGATTGGTGTCCTGGTACTCGTCCACGTTGATGTAGGAAAAGCGCTCCTGGTAATGCTCCAGCACCGCCGGGAAGAGCTCCAGGACGGCGACCGTGTTCAACAGCAGGTCGTCGAAATCCATGGCGTTGTTGCGGAATAGCTGCCTCTGGTACGCTTTATAAACCCCGGACACGACCTCGGTGAGGTCGTCTCTTATCCTCTCGCGATAGGAATCGGCGTCGACCATCTCGTTCTTGGCGTCATCGATCAGGGAGCGCACCAGCCGGGGCGGATAGCGCTTGACGTCGAGGTCCATGTTGCGGATGATACGTCCGATCAGGCGTAGCTGGTCATCGTCGTCGTAGATGACGAAGCCCTTTCGATACCCCAGCCGCTCGGCCTCACGGCGCAGGATGCGCGAACAAGCCGAATGGAAAGTGGAGATCCAGATGGCGCCAGCGCGCGGCCCCACCAGGCGATGTATCCTCCCCCGCATCTCTTCCGCGGCCTTGTTGGTGAAGGTGATGGCCAGGATACGGCCTGGTTCCACCCCCCCTCTCGCCACCAGTAGCGCCACGCGGTACGTGAGCACGCGGGTCTTTCCGCTCCCTGCCCCAGCCAGGATCAGAAGAGGCCCGTCGAAGTGCTGCACGGCTTCCCGCTGCTCCGGATTCAGTTCCGCGAGTATCGCCTTCTCGCTCTTAACGGTCATGTATGGTACCTTCCTGACCTGGATTCTTCAAAGCTTCCATGCAATGCGGACAAGCTTACGCCTGAGATTATAATACAGGCAAGCGGGGATAAACGCGGGCACAACGATCATGCCGGCAAGGGTAAGGAACCGGCGCTCTTGAGGTAAACAAGTTGCATACGAGAGTGACTTATCGCGGTGTTTGGGCTAATCTCAGGTAGGTTATATCAGTTATCGCCATAGCTCTCACTGGAGCTATCAGGCGTTTACCGGCCCGGGCGTGGAGGGCACGCTCGAGCATAACCGGCGTGGAGGGCAGATCTGAAATTGCGTAAGCTGGTAAGATATCCTGCCGGAAAGCCCAGGCTGCTGCTGGAGATACTGGTTGGAGCCCTGGTCTTCGCCCTGCTCTTCGTCATGAGCCGCTACGATTATCTGCTCTTTCACTCCATTGCCGAGATCTTCAGCTCCGTTATCGCCATGACTATCTTCATTATCGCATGGCATACCCGCCGCCATCTCGACAACGACTTTCTGCTTTTCTTAGGTATCGCCTTTCTCTTCATCGGCGCCATCGACCTCCTGCACATGCTCGCGTACAAGGGTATGGGGGTTTTTGATGGTTACGACACGGACCTTCCGACTCAGCTTTGGATCGCGGCCAGATACATGCAGGCCCTGTCCCTGCTGTTAGCACCCCTCTTTCTCACCCGCAAGCTGAAGGTCCAGGCCGCTTTCATCATCTACAGCGTTGTAACCGCACTGCTTTTGCTCAGCGTGTTCACCTTCAGGATATTTCCCGCCTGCTTCGTGGAGGGCGAGGGATTGACCGCGTTCAAACAGGTCAGCGAGTACATCATATCCCTGATACTCCTGTTGGCCATAGGCATGTTCGTCAGGAAACGTGATGAGTTGAACACCAAGGTGTTCGGGCTGCTCGTAGCCTCCATGGCGATAACCATAGTATCCGAGTTGTCTTTCACCCTGTACGTGGATCCCTATGGTTTCTTCAACCTGTTCGGGCATTTCCTCAAGATATTCGCCTTCTATCTTGTGTACGTGGCGATCATCGAGACCGGGCTGGAAAAACCCTACGAGATGCTGTACCGGAAGCTGAAGCAGCGCGAGGAGATGCTGGAGGACAGCGAGTCCAGGTACAGAGAGCTTTTCGATAACATGAAAACCGGCGTGGCCGTGTACGGAGCGGTGGACGACGGCAAGGACTTCGTGTTCCTGGAACTGAACAGCGCCGCGGAGAGAATAGAGCGCTTGAAAAGAGACGACGTCATAGGAAAGCGGGCCAACGCCGTCTTCCCCTGCATGAACGACTGCGGCTTGCTCGACATGATCAGAGAGGTTTGGGAACACAACCAGAGCGGTTACTTTCCCGAGATACACTGCAACCGCGACGGCCACGAACAATGGAAGGACTTTTTCGTCTATAAGCTGCCTTCGGGGGAAGTGGTGGTGGTTTACGAGGACGTAAGCATGCGCAAATTCGCGGACAACGTGCTCTCGCGCTATCGCGAACAGCTCGAGGAGCAGGTGCAGGAAAGAACGCACGAGCTTATCGAGGCCAACGAGAAATTGAACCTGGAGGTCGCGGAACGCAAGAAAAAGGCGAGGGAGCTGCGGGTGACGGCAGAGAAACTGCGCATGCTCTCCTCCCACCTGCAGACGGTGCGCGAGGAGGAGAGGAGGCGTATAGCCCTGGAGGTCCACGATGACCTCGGCCAGGAATTGACGGTGTTTAAGATGAACCTCAAGGCGCTGGAGAAGAGGGGGCGGGAGGACGAGCGGTTCAAGGAACGAGTGCAGGATCTCTCGAAAGCTATTGACGGCATAATCCACAGCGTACGCAAGATCGCTTCGGAACTGCGCCCGGCCGTCCTGGACGACCTGGGACTGGACGCGGCCCTGGAATGGCAGATGCAGGTCTTCTCCGAGAAGTCGGGCATCGAGAGCGGATTCTCGACGCAAGTCGATTCCGATGCCATTGACTCCGACCTCGCAACCGCGCTGTTCCGTATATCACAGGAAGCCCTTACCAACGTGGCCCGCCATTCCGGCGCAAGCCGAGTGGAGGTCCGGCTTTTCAGCCAGGGCGAAGGTCTGATCATGACCGTAAAGGATAACGGCAGGGGGATCATGGAAAAAGAGCTAACCGGCACTTCGTCCCTCGGCCTCCTGGGGATGAAAGAACGTGCTTCCGCTTTCGGTGGCGAGGTCGAGATAAACGGAGTGAAGGGCGAGGGCACCACGATAACCGTCCGCATACCCTTCGCCACGACGCATGAAAGCCTGATAGTCTCCGATTATCTCGAGGAATGAGACCAGAGAACGATCATATAATCCCCGGGCTCGGGCTGGAAAAGCACCCGGCAGCTCAAACCACCAACCCCGGTCTCGGGCAAGAAATCACTCCCATTCGATGGTCGCCGGCGGCTTGGAGCTGATGTCCAGGGCCACCCGGTTAACGCCCCGCACCTCGTTGATGATGCGGCTGGAGATGCGCTCCATAACCTCGTAGGGCAGGCGGGCCCAGTCGGCGGTCATGGCGTCCTCGCTGGTGACCGCCCGCAGCACTATGGGATATGCGTAGGTGCGCTCGTCCCCCATAACACCCACCGACCTGATATCGGGGAGGATGGCGAAGGACTGCCATATCTCGCGGTAGAGGCCGGCGCGTTTTATCTCCCCCACCACGATGTCGTCGGCCTCGCGCAGGATATCCAGCTTCTCGGCGGTTACCTCCCCTATGATGCGTATGGCCAGGCCGGGGCCGGGGAAAGGCTGCCTCCACACGATCTCCTCGGGGAGCCCCAACTCCTCTCCCATCATCCGCACTTCGTCCTTGAAGAGGTCGCGCAGCGGTTCCACCAGGGTGAAGTCCATGTCCTCCGGCAGGCCGCCGACGTTATGGTGGGATTTGATGACGGCGGCATCCCGTGTGCCGCTCTCGATGATATCGGGGTAGAGGGTACCCTGCACCAGGAAATGCGTGTCTTTTAGCTCGGATGCTACTTCCTCGAAGACGCGTATGAATTCCTCCCCTATTATCTTCCTCTTGGCCTCGGGGTCGGTCACCCCCTTCAGGCGAGAGAGGAAACGGTCCTGCGCTTTGACGTGTATCAGGTTCATGTGGAAATGGCGCCTGAACTTGTCCTCGACCTGCTCCGCTTCCCCTTTGCGGAGAAGCCCGTGATCAACGAACACGCAGGTGAGCTGGTCGCCTACCGCTTTATGCACCAGCACTGCGGCGGTTGCCGAATCCACCCCGCCGGAGAGGCCGCAGATTATCTTTTCCTTCCCCACGCGGGCACGGATCTGCTCAACCTCCTTCTCGATGATGGAGACCATGGTCCAGGAAGGCAGCAGGTCCGCAGCCGCGAAAAGGAAATTCTTCAGTAAATCCATGCCCATCGGGGTGTGCACCACCTCGGGATGAAACTGCACCCCTAAGAGGTTGCGCTCCGGGTTTTCCATGGCCGCTACCGGCGATGCGCTTGTGCTGGCCGTGACGCGAAACCCCGGAGGCGCCTCGACGACGCTGTCGCCATGGCTCATCCACACCGTCTGTTCCAGGGGCAGGCCCCCGAAGAGGACGCTGTCCGCCATTATCTTCAAGGATGTCTTCCCGTACTCGCGTATCCCGGTGGGCTCCACCCTGCCCCCCAACTCCCGTGCCAGCAACTGGTGCCCGTAACAGATGCCGAGGACGGGGAGTCCCAGGCTGAAGATTCCAGGGTCGGGGACAGGGGCTCCATCCTGGTAAACACTGGAAGGTCCTCCGGAAAAGATCAGCGCCGACGCACCGCGGCTCTTTATCTCTCCGGGGGAGATGTCGTAGGGCACGATCTCCGAATAGACCTTGCATTCCCTTACCCTGCGCGCTATGAGCTGCGCGTACTGCGCCCCGAAATCGACCACGAACACTTTTTCCCTAGGATCTGCGCTCAATTGCACTCCTTCTCTAGACGATCCATTTGCGGATGCCCTATACGCTCAATATCCGAGTGCTTATTTGATCATCCCCACGCCCTGCTCGTATTGCATCGCCTTGCCCTCGGTGCGCACCGCCGGGGCTATCATCACCTCCGCCCTCTGGAAAGCCTTGATGTTTTCGTAACCGCAAGTGGCCAGGGAGGTACGCAAAGCCCCGAAGAGGTTGACCGTGCCGTCGTTCTCGTGGGCCGGCCCGACCAGGATCTCCTCTATGGTCCAGCGTCCCTCCGTTTTCACCCTGGTTCCGCGGGGGAGATCGGGGTGAAAGGTCGCCATCCCCCAATGGTAGCCCAGCCCGGGCGCTTCCCTGGCCGCCGCCACCGGGGAACCCAGCATCACCGCGTCGGCGCCACAGGCTATCGCCTTGGCTATATCTCCCCCGGTGCGCATGCCGCCGTCCGCTATCACGTTCACATAATCGCCGGTCTCGGTAAGATGCCTTATGCGGGCCGCCGCGGCGTCGGCCAGTGCCGTCGCCTGCGGGACCCCTATGCCCAGCACTCCCCTGGTGGTGCATGCGGCGCCAGGCCCGACCCCCACCAGCACCCCAACCGCCCCGGTGCGCATGAGGTGCAGGGCGGTGGAATAAGATGCGCACCCCCCCACGACCGTGGGGATGGGCAGTTCGGCGATAAACTTCTTGAGGTTCAGAGGTTCGCTGCGGGAGGATACGTGCTCGGCGCTGATCACCGTGCCCTGGATGACCATGACGTCGAGGCCTGCCTCGAGGACCAGCTTGTGGTATTTCTCCACCTTTTGGGGAGTGAGGGAAGCGGCGGCTATTACCCCGCCTTCCTTTATCTCGCGTATGCGCTTTGCGATCAATTCCTCCTTGACGGGCTCCTGGTAGAGCCTCTGCATGCCCCGCGTCGCCTCCTCCTTGTTGAAGCTCGCTATCTCCTCGAAGACCGGCTTGGGGTCCTCGTACCTGGTCTGAAGCCCCTCCAGGTTGAGTACCGCCAGGCCACCCAGCTTGCCGACGGTTATGGCCATCTCCACATCTACCACGGCGTCCATGGCCGAGGCCAGAAAAGGAAGTGCGAACTTCAGCTCACCCAGCTCCCAGCTTATATCCACGTCGTCGGCGTCCCTCGTGCGCCGCGAGGGGACAACGGAGATATCGTCCAGCCCGTAACCCCTTCTACCCGACTTTCCCAACCCTATCTCTATCTCCATCTCAACCTCCAGGTACGCTTAATAAACGCGCTTGTTTTTGATCTTCTTGCCGTCCCAAACTGTATATAGGTATGCCCACATCGCTCTTGATGCGGGTGCGGTTTTTCCTCTGTCCCGGGTCATCCAATAACAAAGCTTTCTCTATTATTAGATATCAAACACTATACTCCTTTCCCGCCGCATCAAGAAAGGCACAATCTCGAAACGTACAAGTGACAGGACCGGCCCTGGACACCTTCGCATCTCTCCTTGGTTGCCGCTGTCGCTTACGCGATGCAAGGCTCGGCTGTATTTGTGCATACGGTAAGGTTATGGAACGGGCGGGGGTGCGCAGACAGTAAGGATATCAATATAACATCCTGGTTTCGCCTGCACAGAAACCATCTTCTGAGACCCGGCGTCCGTTAATAAGAGCCTTATCTGCGCTGCCACCAGCCCGAGAACCGGGGGTCGATTCGAAGCGACCTTCGCGAGCAGTGTGTTCGAGAGGAGGGATCACCCGGGATTATGCACCCTGCGAGTGCTGAGCGAGGATCGTTACCCCCGGGCTCGGTCCGGAAAAGAAACCTGGGCGAGGATCGTTACCCCCGGGCTCGGGAACAAAGGCCGTTATCCGGAGGCTCGGGCCTGAAAATAAAGGGAGGGGATGCAAAGGGGAGGGGCGGAGCCCCTCCCCTTTAGGGTTACCTTAACTTACATCATGCCCGGGGGCATACCGCCGCCCGGCATTCCCATGGCGCCGCCTCCCTCTTCCGGCTGCTCCGCCACCACTGCCTCGGTGGTGAGCAGCAAACCGGCTATGGATGCTGCGTTCTGGAGGGCGGAGCGGGTGACCTTGGCGGGGTCGATTATGCCCTCCTTCATCATGTCCACGAAATCTCCGTTTATGGCGTTGAAGCCCTGGCCTTTCTTCAGGCTCTTGATCTTCTCCACCACCACGGAACCCTCGGCGCCGGCGTTGTTGGCGATCTGACGCAGCGGCTCCTCAAGAGCGCGCCTCACGATCTCGGCGCCGGTCTTCTCGTCGCCCTCGATGTCATCGGTCTTGATCGCCGTTACGGCATTCACCAGCACCACGCCACCGCCGGCCACGATACCCTCCTCCACGGCGGCCTTGGTCGCCGAGAGGGCATCCTCGATACGGTGCTTCCTCTCCTTGAGTTCCACCTCGGTGGCGGCTCCGACCTTGATCACGGCAACGCCGCCCGAGAGCTTGGCCAGGCGCTCCTGCAGCTTCTCACGGTCGAACTCGGAATCGGAGCGATCGATCTCGGACTTTATCTGGCTGACCCGACCCTTGATATCCGACACGGAACCCGCGCCTTCCACGACGATGGTCTCTTCCTTGCTCACCTTCACCTGGCGGGCTCTTCCCAGCATATCCATGGTCACGTTTTCCATCTTGATGCCCAGTTCCTCGCTGATGGACTGGCCACCGGTGACGATGGCGATATCCTGCAGCATGGCCTTGCGCCTGTCTCCGAAGCCGGGGGCTTTAACCGCGGCGGACTGGAATGTGCCACGGATCTTGTTGACCACCAGGGTGGCCAGCGCTTCGCCCTCCACGTCCTCGGCGATGATCAGGAATGGCTTACCGGCCTGCATGACCTTCTCGAGAATGGGCAGAAGGTCGGCGATAGCGCTGATCTTCTGGTTGGCGATGAGGATGTAAGGGTCGTCGAGTACCGCTTCCATACGCTCCGGGTCGGTGACCATGTAGGGGGAGAGGTAGCCTTTGTCGAATTGCATACCCTCAACGACCTCGAAATTCATCCCGAAGGTCTGGCTCTCCTCGACGGTGATGACGCCGTCCTTGCCGACCTTGTCCATAGCGTCGGCGATGATGTCCCCAACCTCGTCGGAGTCGGCGGAGATGGCGGCCACGCGCGAGATCTCCTCCTTGGTCTCCACTTCCTTGGAGTTCTTCTTGATATCCTTGACCACCATTTCCACGGCCTTCTCGATGCCGCGCTTCAGGGCCATGGGGTTAGCTCCAGCGGCCACGTTGCGCAGGCCTTCACGGACGATCGCCTGGGCAAGAACGGTGGCGGTGGTGGTACCGTCGCCGGCCACGTCATTGGTCTTGGTGGCTACTTCCTTGGCGAGCTGGACGCCGCAGTTCTCCCAGACGTCCTCCACATCGATCTCACGTGCGATGGTCACGCCGTCATTGGTAATGACCGGGGCGCCGAATTTCTTCTCCAGTACCACGTTGCGCCCCTTGGGGCCGAGCGTAACCTTTACCGTGTTCGCAAGCTTGTTCACACCTTCTTCGAGCAAGCGCCTCGCTTCCTCGTCGTACATTATCTCCTTGGCCATTTTTTCATTCTCCTCCTTTTAAGGGGCTCTTAAGCATGCGGTTTCTTGTCTACTTCTTTTTCTTTTCCTTCTCGACCACGGCGAGTATGTCGCGCTCGCTGAGGATGAGGTGCTCCTCTCCCCCGATCTTGACTTCCGTACCGCCGTACTTGGAATAGATGATATTGTCTCCTTCCTTTACCTCCAGTGGCACGTATTTTCCGTCCTCGTACCTCCCGGGACCGACGGCTATCACCGTTCCCTCCTGCGGCTTTTCCTTGGCTGTGTCGGGTATCACCAGTCCGGACGCGGTCTTTTCCTCGCCCTCTCCGGGCTTAACGACTACCCGATCGCCCAAAGGCCTCAGTTTCATCTACACATCCCTCCTATCCTCGTATTTTCCTGTCTGACAACAGCCCGGCTACGGCAACAAACTGGCACTCAGAGCTTTTGAGTGTTGTCACTCACCGGTCTTGACTGTTAGCACTCTAGTTGCAAGAGTGCTAATCACGAGGATAATATAGGATGCATGAAAAATCAATAGGCCAATTCCATTTTGGGCCAGCATTTTATCCGCTTCTTATGCCGTAAAAACCTGCCTTGTCAGACCTGCTGTCAACGAGCACGTAAACCGCTCTCAAATCCGGCCGTGCTGCTTACGCATAACAACTCGCTGTATGCTTGTGTTTCTGCTGGCGGAATCATATTTTCAGCCCTTCCGATATCCCCACCGCCCTAAGGCGACGGGAGGGGAAGGACGGCGGCGGCATCGACGTCCAGAGGCGACACCTCTCCATCCTCGAGCATGCGCCATCCCAGGGACGCGATCATGGCGGCGTTGTCGGCACAAAGGTCCAGGGGTGGATAGTAGAGTGCGATATCCAGACCCTCCAGTGCCTCCTCCAGCTTCTCCCGCAGGCAGTTGTTGGCCGCAACCCCTCCCGCGAGCACCACCCGCTCGACCCCCATCTCCCTGGCCGCCCGGGTAATCTTGTACACCTGTACGTCCACCACCGCGGCCTGAAAGGACGCTGCTATATCCTCCACCGGCACTTGCTCCCCCCTCTCCCGCATCTTCCTCACGTGGTTTATGACCGCGGTCTTCAACCCCGAAAGGGAGAAGTTGTAGGTGCCGTCGCGCAGGAGGGCGCGGGGGAAGGACACGGCCTCGGGATCTCCCTTTCTCGAAAGGTGATCGATAACCGGCCCGCCAGGATATCCCAGGCCCAGGAACCTGGCCACCTTGTCATAGGCTTCCCCTGCGGCATCGTCCAGGGTTTCGCCAAGCACCTCGTAAGCGCGGTGGCCGGTCATATGCAACAGCAGCGTATGCCCGCCCGAGACCACGAAGGCTATCAGGGGTGGCTCCAGTTCGGGGAAATGAAGGAAGTTCGCGTAGATATGCGCCTCCAGGTGGTTGACGGCCAGGAGCGGGATACCGAGGGCGAAGGAGATAGACTTGGCGGCGGTCAGCCCTACCATCAGGGCCCCGATCAGGCCCGGGCCCCTGGTGACCGCCACGCCGTCCAGGTCCTCGAGGCCGATCCCGGCCTGTGACATGGCCTCGCGCATGGCGGGAAGGATGGCCTCCAGGTGGGCCCGGCTGGCCAACTCAGGGACTACCCCTCCATAACGCGCGTGCAGATCGGCCTGGGAGGATATGATAAGGGACAGCACCTCGTCCCCGCCGCGCACCACCGCCACCGAGGTCTCGTCGCACGAGGTCTCAATGCCCAGGATCAGGCCGTCCTCACGTCGATACATCGCCGTACCTCGCCCACAAACCGTCCAGGAGACCGCGGTATTCGGGAGTCGTTACGTCCTCCGTCCACATGATAAAGGCATTCTCCATGTTATCCAGGTAGTAGTGCTTGCGCTCTCCCATGATCTGGAATCCGAATCCCGTATACAACTCGATGGCCTCCCTGTTCGATCTCCTCACCTCCAAGGTGAAAAAACGCGCTCCCATGCCCTCCGATGCAGCGATCAGCTCCAGCAGCAGGCGAGCCCCCAATCCGCGCCGGCGATTTTCTTCTCTCACCGCCAAGGTCATGACGTGGGCCTCGTCCAGGAGCAGCAGCGTGCCTCCATATGCGGCAAGGACACCATCGCAATGGGCTACCAGGTAGCAACCCTCCCTTTTCTCCATCTCGTGAAGGTACATGGCCCTGGTCCAGGGGCTGACAAACACCTCTCTCTCCAGCTCCAGCACCGCGTCCAGGTCACTTGCCAGCATGCGCCTTATGGTCAGCATGCACCCTCACCCCGGCCGCCCCAGTATCTCTCGCGGGCATCGGATTGCCTCAGGTAAATGGGCAGGAGAGTGACGGGGTCCACGATCTCCCCCCGCTCAAGCGCCAGCCGGCATAGCCCCGCCAGGCTTTCAGCCTGCGGCGTCTCCATGCCCGTCCCGGCCAGGCCATAGGGCCAGCAGTCCAGATAGGCATCGTACCCGCTCCCCGCGCCTATCGGCACGCCGGTATCCCCCTCCATCCAGGCACGGATGGAATCCGCCGCCTCCTCGGGCGGGGAGACCCGCGGCTCCATCAACACCTCGGGATAACCGTCATCGATGCGGTAAAGTGCATGGTAAACTTCGCCCCTCCTGGCGTCTATACACGCGAACACCACCTCTTCATCCCTGCCCGCCCCCACGGCGGTTACCATGAGGCTGTCGGGCGCGACCAGCGGAATATCAAGCACCGAGGCAAGCACCTTGGCGGCGGTTACCGCCACCCTTACACCGGTGAAGGAACCCGGCCCTTTCCCTACTCCCAGCAAACCCAGCTCGCGGGCGTTTATGCCCGTGGCGGACATCAGCTCGCCCGCCGCCACGAAGAGCCGGGAAACGCGGGAGGAACCCGCTACTTCACTTGACGCCGTCCCTCCCGGCCCGTCCACTACCACCACCCCCCGGGGGGTGGAGAGGTCCAGGGCCATGAGCCATGGCTTATTCCCGGCCAAGAAAACCCCTCCCCCGCGGCATCTCTTGCAGGCGTTGCGACCATGAGCTTCCCCGGGGAGTAAACACCAGCCGTCTCTGCTCTTCGCCGTCCATAAAAGAGAAGCGCACCTCGAGGCGCTCCATGTCGAAGAAGCCGCCAGCGCGGTCCCCCCATTCCACCACCAGCACGCCTTCCATATCCAAGTATTCGTCCACGCCGATGGCATAGAGGTCACCCGAGCCATGCAGGCGGTAAGCGTCGAGATGGTAGAGGGATATCCTGCCGCGGTATTCCCGCATCAGGGTAAAGGTGGGGCTGGTCACCTGGTCTTCGACCCCCAACCCGCGAGCCAGGCCCTGTGCGAAGCATGTCTTTCCCGTGCCCAGATCACCCATGAGAAGCACCACGTCGCCAGGGCGCAGCAGCTCCGCCAGCGCCCTGCCCAGCTCGTGCGTCTCGCCGGCCCCCCGCGTAAGGAAAACCATGGATCCCGCCGTCTCCTGGTTCAAATCTCCGCCCACCGTCACCATCAGTCCGCCTTCACAACCAATATTAGCCCAACCAGCCACGCTACTTAAAATTACCCTGCTGAAGGCAGGTCTCAGAAAAACGTCTCCGGTCCGTTCGCCTTCCCGGCCTGCCGGCGAAGCCCATGCCACCCATGCTTATACGCTGGAAACCCCCATGACGGCATGCTGTCTCATGCGGGGATATGTCATGATAAGCCATAATCCGCTGAACGTTAGTTGCCGGATGTCAGAAAAGGCCCATCTGCTCAGGTTCCGCTTCGGGCGCGACGGCGGCTTCCGGGCTGGAAACCGTTCCGGCCTCCGCCTGCTCCCGCCAGCGCACCCTCTCGCTATCGAGGTGTTCGCGCAGCCTCTGGAAATCCTCTATAAGGGTGCTCTTAAGCGGTGGTTTATGCAGTGCCGCCGCGGGGTGAAAGATGGGCACGAAAGTCAGGTGTCCCTTGCGCATCAGCTTTCCATGGAGCTGGGTTATCCCCGTGCTCGTGGCAAGCAGGGTCTTGGTGGCATGATTTCCCAGTGTGCATATGATGCGCGGCTCTATCAATTCGATCTGTTTGAACAGGTAGGGCGTGCATGCGGCAAGTTCCTCCGGCAGGGGATCGCGGTTTTCGTGTGGACGGCATTTCAGGGTGTTGGCGATATACACCTGTGAACGCTGCAGCCCTATTGATTTAAGCAGTTGGTCGAGGAGCTGCCCTGCCGGTCCCACGAAAGGCACACCCTGTTTATCCTCGTGAAAGCCGGGCGCCTCTCCGACGAACATGATCTCCGCATGTTCGTCCCCCCCGCCCATGACGAGATGGGTGCGCGTATCCCCGAGGCTGCAGCGGTGGCAATCCTTTATCGCCTCATACAGCTCGGCAAGCGTGGCAGCCTGTTCCCATTCCTCCGCCATGGGCTCACCTAATGGAAGCAGGTACTGCAACTCGACGAGGTGCAGGTACTGCAGGACGACGATCCCGCCGAGGAGCTGAAATCCCCGGAGGAAACCGCCCCGCTCTTGAACCCGAAGTCGGACAGGAGTTTCCTGATCTTCCTGCCTCCGCAAGCGGAGCAGCACTCGGCTTCATCGTTCATGTTGCGCGCGAAATGCTCGAACTTCTCGCCGCACTCCTCGCACTTGTATTCGTAAAAAGGCATCTCCGTTCACTTCCTTTCCCATTCTAAGGCTAATTGTAAACGCAAGCGGCGTGGCCGGGCAACGAACTCCATCATGGCCTGCGTCGCTGTTCGTCTCCCTGCCCTTCGTACTGGGGAGATCCTTTCTCGCCCACATGGTACACCCCAACGCCGTGGCCACCGTGGCATGGATGCCCCTCTTCCTCTACTGCCTGAAGAGACCGCTCGCCGCCTTTTTCAGACCAGGTCCGCATTGGCGGGAATGCCCGCCACGGAAGACGCGTACAGCACGGCATTGCGCACGGCCCGCGACATGGCCACCGACCCCACCACTCCCACCATATCCGCCGACGCCTCCACCTGGCCCGTAGCGGCCGCGAAAACCAGGTCGCCGTCGAGCTTGGTGTGGCACGGCGAGATGGCCCTGGCGAAGCCGTTATGCCCTCTCTGGGCCACCCAGTTGACGTCGGTCTTGGAAAGACTGGCGTTGGTCACGATCACCCCCAGGGTGGTATTGGTGAGGGGCGGTGGCTCGCAGGTCGCGCATAGGATGTTCTCGATGCACGCCTCGGTGCAGGCGAAACCGCCCTCGGGAGAGCGTGCGCCGGCGATTATCTCGCCCTTCCCGTCCACTACGTCCCCAAAGGCGTTCACCACTACCAGCGCGAAGATCTTCAAGGCCCCGGCCTCGATGAAGGCCGTTCCCACGCCGCTCTTGGTGCAGCTGGCCGGCCCGAACATCATGCCCACCGTGGCCCCCATGCCCGCGCCCACGTTTCCCTGTCTTTCGATATCCTCCGATGCATCCAGGCAGGCGCGGTACCCCATCTCGGCATCGGGCCTCGCGCCGGGGTCCCCCACCCCGAGGTCGAAGATGACGCCGGCGGGAACGATGGGCACGCGCGCCATCCCCGTCTCGAAGCCGATCCCCTGTTCCTCCAGATACCTCACTACGCCTACGGTCGAGGCCAGGCCAAAGGCGCTGCCCCCGCTAAGCACGAAGGCATGCACCTCCTCCACCAGGTTCACCGGGTTCAGCAAGTCGGTCTCGCGCGTGCCGGGAGCACCGCCCCGCACGTCAACTCCGCCCTTGCTCCCGGGCGGCAGCAGGACGACCGTGCATCCCGTCAGGCCCTTTTCGTCCTGCGCATGTCCCACCTTTACCCCATCGATCGAAAACAATATCTCCCCTCCCCCGTCTCTATCCTCCATGACCCGAAACGGCCGCCGGTATCCCTGCGTTCACTGCCCGACAAACATGCCCTTCCCCGGGCTTGCGTGAAGCCGCCTCGAACTTCACCGTCACGTCATCGCGGTGAGTCGCTCGTTCAATCTGGCTTACCTTTTATCCCCGATAATCTCAATCTCCGAAGCGGATAAGGTCCCCGGCGAACCTCAACGCATCGTCCCTGTTCCTCAGGGCGCCCTCGAGCTGCGCTATACGCACTTCTTTGAGTATCTCTCCGATAGCGGGCCCCTCCGGCAAGCCCAGTTCCTGTATGAGGTCGCGCCCTCTTATCAGGGGAGCTACTTCCTTTTCCTTGAAATACGCGTCCAGCAACCGGCCGCAGATCTCGACGTAGCCCCGCAGCTCCTGCGGCGTGGAGAGGGGCCCCTGGGTCGCGTAGCGGTCGGCAACGGACAGCAGCACCACGTCCACCAGCTCATTTCCCATCCGGGTTACGGTCTTCCTGAGCTGCCGCTCCGATACCTGCCCGGAAACGGCAAGCCCGATATCCATGTGCTTACCGACCGTATCGAGAAGATAATCGGTGGCCTTTCGTGAGAGGCGCAGCCTGTCTGCGAGATTGGATACCGCGTCCTGGCTGTACCTCTGGTGAGAATAGAAATGGACGCGCCCGCTGGCATCGCGAGAGAAGGTCTCCACCTTACCGGCATCGTGATACAGCGCCGCCAGGCGTAGAAAAGAGCTTCGGGGGTGAAGGTCCTGCAGTATCTGCCGCATGTGCTCTTTTATTCTCTCGGAATAGCTCGGGAACACCTCGCCAGGGTCGGCCAGCAGGAAGTCCAGCTTCTCCAGGGTCAGCAGGGTATGCGACCACACGTCCAGGTGATGGTAGGCGTTCTGCTCCAAGCCCACCGTATCCGTCAGGTCCGGGAAAACGTATTGCAGCAGCCCTGTCGATTCCAGCTCTTCAAAAATATTAGAGGTGTCCGGGAAGAGCAGGGTCCCCATGAGCTCGACGGTTACGCGCTCCCCCGGAACCTTGGTTATCAGCGAGGCGTATTTCTTCATATGGTTCAGGGTGCGCTCCTCGTATTCCATCCCCAGCATGTGGCGGAAACGCATGGCCCTGACCAGGCGCACCGGGTCCATGAGAAATGACTCGTTCGAGCACTCGCGCAGAATGCCACTGGAGAGATCCTGCCAGCCATAATTCTTATCGATCAGGTCTCTCGGCAGCCGCAGTTCTCCTTTCACCAGCATATCGATGTCGACCGCCATGGCATTGATGGTGAAATCACGGCAGGAAAGGTCTTCCTCTACGCTCCCACCCTTGATAGGCGAAAAATCGATGGTGTGCCTGTGCCCTCCGCTGTTTATGACCACGCGATAGGTCCTCTCCTCCTCGTTAAGAAGAAAAACTTTTCCGCTCCATCGCGAGGCCACTTCCTTCGCCAACTCGCCTGGGTCCGCGGAGGTGATGAAATCTATGTCTTCCGGCAACTCGTCCAGAAAATAATCCCTGAGATAGCCTCCTACCAGGTAAATCTCCCCCGAATCGATGGAAGCCAGGAAGGTGATGAGCTTGCCCAGGAAAAGGTCCTCGCGGCTCAGGTCATCCAGGGTGAGAACGTTGGGGAGGACTTTCAACTTCCCTCCTTCTTGCATAGTGGTAGTGGGCCCCCGCGCCAACATTATAGCTCATGGACATGCGGTATTACTTCTTCCCCGAGGGTTATAGGGTCGGTCGCGGCACAGGCGCACGTTCATGGATGTATCTGACGGAGAGCTGACCGCGCCCGGGGGTCGGTACGAAGCGAGACATGTGTATAGTAACCGCTAACGGGATTTCAACCACTCCCGGGTATCGCCTATAAAAAGACGCGCTAGCCCTGTGGACAAGGCGTTCGGGCGTTACCTTTATCTGCGCTGCCCTCTAGCCCGGGGAACTACCGGGTCGGTATCCGCGAGGCCTTGCGAGCGGGACCGTTACCCGGAGGCCCCGGGCCGAAAAAGACCGAGCCCGAACGCCCAACTCCCCGGGGCTAGTCCCGCGTCCAGTATACGCGCGCGAAATCGGAATGATGCTGCCACTGAATATCCAGGTGGCCGGAATAAGCTTTTTCGAACTCCTTTCCCAGCCGTTCGGCCAGTACGCGATCGGTGGTCTCGATCACGATCTCGTCTTTCTTCTCCTCTATATGGTAGATGCGCGCCGCGATGTTCTTGCGCAATTTCTTCTCCGCGACGCTGCGTATCAGATTCTTGGCTTCTTCCCTGTGCGTATTGAGGAAGTCCCCCCTGAGATAGACAACGCCGTCTACCTGGCCTTTTGCTACCCTCTCGCAGCCAGGACACAGGTGTTTTTCCCACCCGTTGCCTTTCATCGCCTTGGCCCTGGCCGTCTCGTCGAATTCCCATTTATCGTCTATACAAACGGCGTAGCAGGAAGGACATATCTTCATAATGCAATTCCTCCTTCAGGCTCCACGGTTAATCAACTGTCCGTTAAGACCCTGTTCATTTGCCCATATACCACCTCCAACAGCCCCTCTCTATTCGCGGGGGTCAGATTATAGGTGTAGATATCCTTTCTCGACAAGACTCTTTCCAGGTATGCATCCTTTCCGGAATGCACGGTAGCTAAAAAGGGCAGGGGGGCATCCAGCAATCCGGTAATGGCCGAACGGAAGGCGGAAGAGAACAACTCCATTCGTCCTATCTCGTCTATTACAAGTAAATCTTTTTCTTTCCTGTCCACATTTATGGCATGCAAAGCGATTCTTTCAAACGCCGCAACGTCAACGCCGTATTTCCCTACCCGCTGTTTGCTCCTGCAATCTACGTGCGCCAGAACGGCCGATCCTCCGCCGAGGTCTCGCACCTCGAAACCTACGCGGCGGACGCCTTCTCTTATCTCCTCGGTAATGAAACCTGCCGTCTTGAACCCGCCGGCGGTAAGCCCCTCGGCCAGTTTCTTAACCAGGGTCGTCTTCCCGCTGCCAGGTCTTCCTGTTATAAGGATATTGTGGGGCATCCGCCTCCTCGCAGCGAAAACAGCTCACATAATATAAATCTACCCTGTCACGATTTTTATAAACGGTTGACATATGTACGGGGGACTCGCTTCCCTATACCGCATACAACCTCGTAGTTTATGGTCCCCAGCATCTCCGCCATGCGCTCTGTCCCCACCTCTTCCTCCCCGAACCCCCCGATCAACGTGACCGGCTCACCCGGCTCGTAAAGATCTTCTCCGAGTTCCACCATGCACAGGTCCATGCATATGGTCCCCACCTGCGGGTAGCGCTTTCCGGCGATGAGCACCTCCCAGCGGTTTGAAAGGGCCCGGGGCAGGCCATCCGCGTAGCCGATGGGCAGGACCGCGATCCAGGCGTCCCGCTTGCACCGGTAGGTAAGCCCGTAGCTCACGCCCTCCCCCTCGCGTGCCCGGAAAACACGGCCGATCGCCGTCTTGAGCGAGAGAGCGGGTTGCAGGTCCATGGTGCCGCGATACCCGCCTCCAGGAAGCAGGCCGTACATGGCGATGCCCAGCCGTATCATATCCAGCCTCGACTCCGGAAAAGAAATGGCCGCTCCCGATGCCGCGGCATGCCGTATCGGGATTTTCATGCCCGCCTTCTCCAGTTCTTCCAGCACCTGCCTGAAGACCTCCCATTGCTGCATGGTGAAAGGGTCTTCCGGCACCGAAGCGTTAGCGAGATGGGTATAAATGCCCTCCAACTCGAGGCCGGGCAGGGATACCACCTCGCCCGCCAGTGCAACAGCCTCACGTGGGCTTGCTCCCACCCGGTGCATGCCCGTATCCACCTTGACGTGGGTTTTCAGATCCACCCCCCTGGAGGTCGCGGCCTGCGAGAGCGCGCGCGCATACCGAGACGTATAAACGGTGGGTATCAGGCCGATTTCCACGACTCTGCCGGCCGCGTCAGCCGAAGGCTCGAAAAGAAGATGGATGGGAACCTGCAGGTCGGCGCCCCTCAGTTCATCGCCTTCCTCCAGCAGCGCCACCCCGAGGCGGCTGGCCCCTGCCTGCAGCGCTGCCCTCGCGGTCTCCACCGCCCCGTGGCCGTAGCCGTCGGCTTTCACCACTGACATTATCCGGCACGAAGGCCCGGCCATGTCTGCGAAGAGGCGCACGTTGTGTCTTATGCGCTCCAGGTCCACCTCGACGCGGGTAGGGCGCCAGGCAGAGGTTCCGCCCATCGCCGGATCATCCCTCGGTGAGGGTCTTGAGGATATCGGCTCTGGTGATAACGCCCTGGAGCCTCTCATCCTCCACGACCAGTACGTATTCCAGGTCTTTATCTACCATCACGGTGGCCACCGACTCCACGGTGTCCAGGGGGCTTACCGCCTGGTACTCCTCCTCCATCACGTCGCGCGCCACGGAACCTACGGCCTGCCGCAGGTCCTTCTCGAAACGGTTGAGGGAAGACGGCAGCATTATGTAGCTCTCAAGGAAATGGATGAAGGTGGGGAAGTGTATCTTGGCGTCCTGGTGCACCAGGTCTTCCTCGTCCACCACGCCCAGTACCTTGCCCTCGCCGTCCACCACCGGGAGGCAGCGGATACGGTTGTCCAGCATCATCTGGGCGATTTCCTTCACCGGGGCCTCGGAATCCACCGTCAGCGGCTCCGGGCTCATTATCTCTCGCGCCGATTTCACTGCCTGTACCTCCTTATCTCTCGCGCAGGAGCCCCGACAATGCCAGGGGCAGATTGGATACGATGTCACCGGCTATCATGCCTGCATCACCGACCATGTGGGTGGCCAGCTCCGCCGCCCTTCCGTGAACGAAAACGCCGCAGAGCGCGGCCTCAAGAGGCTCCATGCCCTGGGCACAGATAGACGCCAGGCAGCCCGTCAAGACGTCGCCGCTCCCCGCCGTGGCCATACTCGCCAGCGCAAGGGTGTTTATGAAGCTCCTTCCGTCGGGGCTCGCTACAACCGTATTGGCCCCCTTGAGCACGGTGATGCAAGAGAACCTCCGGGCCGCCTCCATGGCGGAATCCAGGCGCGATGCCTGTATCTCGCCGCTTTTCCGTCCCAGCATGCGGCCCAGTTCCCCGGGGTGAGGCGTTATCACCGTGGGATACTCTCTGCCGGACAGCTTATCGCCCTGCATGGCGGCGCAATTAATGCCGTCGGCGTCCAGGATGACCGGCTTGTTCGCCCTTTCGAGCAATCCCGCCACGACCTCGCACGTTTCCGGGTCCGTGCCCAGTCCCGGTCCCAGGGCCAATGCGTCGTAACCATCCAGCTTCTCCAGCACTTCGTCCAGCGCCGATGAGGTCAGATGGCCGCTCCCATCGTCGGCGAGGGGGAGCGTCATCACCTCGGTCAGCTTTATCTCCATTACGGGGTTAAGCGAGGCGGGAACGGCGAGCGTTACCACCCCCGCTCCCGAGCGCATGGCCGCGCGCGAACAGAGCGCGGCGGCCCCGGTGAGCCCCGGCGACCCCGCAGCGACCAGCAGGCGCCCGCAACTCCCCTTATGCGCATCTGGGCTGCGACGTGGCAGCATTGCGGCTATCTCCCCCTCCTCGATGGTGTACATCTCGCTCTCCACCAGTTCCGGAACAAAGCTGGGCGGTATGCCTATGTCCACTACCACCACCTCGCCGGCCCGCTCCGCCCCCGGGAAAAGATAGAGCCCGGGCTTCGGGTAAGCGAAAGTAACCGTGCGCCGGGCTTTCACCGCGGGACCGGTGACCGACCCCCACCCTGCGTCAACACCCGACGGGATATCGACCGACAGCACCGGGATACCGCTCGCGTTTATCGCCTCTATGGCCTCGGCGAAGTCCCCTTCCGCCTCGCCCCGGAAACCGGTACCGAAGATGGCATCCACGATGAGGTCCGAAGCGGAAAGCTCGCCGGCGATCTGCGATCCTCTGATATTGCGTATCTCCCCGCCCTGCGTGGCAAGGCGGTGATGATTGGTTGCCGCGTCTTTTGAAAGCTCGTCCTCCCTGGCGAGCATCAATACCTTCACCCCGGCCCCCCACGACGCCAGGTGGCGGGCGGCGACGAAGCCGTCACCCCCGTTATTCCCCTTGGCGACCACCACGGAGACGGCTTTGCCCGCGCACAGGCCCAGGATGTCGCGGGCATTCTCAGCCACGTGTTTTCCCGCCCGCTCCATGAGGTCGAGGGAGGGAATACC
Organism: uncultured Actinomycetota bacterium; assembly: GCA_964462595.1. Lineage (GTDB taxonomy): Bacteria > Actinomycetota > Geothermincolia > Geothermincolales > RBG-13-55-18 > SURF-21. The sequence goes on along the minus strand of CAYWXM010000011.1, from coordinate 36,108 downwards.
GCTCTCTATCGCCGCCCTGTCCAGCGCGGCCATCTCGCGGGGCAACACCACTCTCACGATTCCGACCTCCTGCCTAAGGCTTGAGCCACGGCCACGGCCATACCGCAGCTATGGGTCACGCTCACCATCACCTCTTCCACGCCCCGGCGCGTCGCCATGTCGCCTGCGCCGCCCGATAGCTCGATATATGGATCGCCCGCATCGCCCGAGAGCAACTCCACCTCCGGCCAAGAGAACCCCCTGATCCCGGTCCCCAGGGCTTTGGCCACGGCCTCCTTGGCGGCAAAACAGGCGGCGTACCTGCGGCCCGGGTGGGCGCAGTCCTCGCACCTCTCCCGCTCTCGCGCCGAGAAAACGCGCGTCGCGAACCCTCCGTGCCGCGTCAGCGCTCTTTCTATCCTCGCGACCTCCACCAGGTCGATGCCGATGCCCAATATATCCATAAGCACTTATCCCCTACTCCACGGTGACCGTCTTGGCCAGGTTGCGGGGCTGGTCCACGTTGCATCCGCGCAGCTTGGCGATCCTGTAGGACAGGAGCTGCAGGGCGGGGGCCAGCACCACCGGGTTGAAATGCGGCTTCACCTCGGGCACGAATATGGCCTCCTCGCAGCATTTCGCGATCTCCGTGTCCCCCTCGGTGGCCAGGGCTATCACCGGAGCCTGGCGTGCACGCACCTCCTCTATGTTGCTGCGTACCTTGTCGTAAACGGGGTCCTTGGGGGCCAGCGCCACCACCGGGAATCCGGGGTGGAGCAGGGCGATGGGCCCGTGCTTCATCTCGCCCGCGGGATAACCCTCGGCGTGTATGTAGGATATCTCCTTGAGTTTCAAGGCCGCCTCCATGGCCATGGGATAATTTATGTTGCGCCCCAGAAAGAGGAAATCCTCGCAGCGGCAGTACTTGTCGGCGCAGCGCTCCACCGTCTCCGTGTTCCGGAGGACCTGCTCCACCTTTCCGGAAAGGGATTCCAGTTCGCCGAAAGTCTCCTTCACGAACCCTTCCTCCAGCAGTCCCCTCTCCTGGCCCAGGTAAAGCCCCAGCAGGTAAACCGCCGCGATCTGGGTGATGAAGGTCTTGGTAGCCGCCACTCCGATCTCCGGCCCCGCGTGCGTATAGAGCACTCCGTCGGATTCACGGGCCATCATGCTCCCGACCACGTTTGCTATGGACAGCGTATGCGCGCCGCTGCGGGCCGCCCAGCGTACGGCGCTCATGGTATCCGCCGTCTCCCCGGACTGGCTCACCGCAACCACCAGGCAGGAGGGATCGAGCCGGGGCTCGCGGTAGCAGAACTCGGACGCTATATCCACCTCTACCGGTATGTCCATCCAGGCTTCTATGATGTAACGGCCGAGGAGGGAGGCGTGGTATGAAGTGCCGCAGGATACGAAGATGATGCGGCGGATGGAGCGGAAGTCCAGCTCCGCCTCCTCCAGTTCCTCTATGCGCAGCGCTCCCGACTTGGACAGCCTGCCCCGCAGGGTGTCGGTCCAGGCCTGTGGCTGCTCGAAGATCTCCTTGAGCATGAAGTCCTCATAACCGCCCTTTTCCACCGCCGCCACGTCGAAGGGAACCTCGTAGGACGCCCTCTCCACCTCGCGGCCCTGGGCGTCTATTATCCTCCAGCTGTCGCGGGTTATCCTGGCCAGCTCTCCGTTCTCCAGCGCCACCGCATCCCTGGTGCAGTCCAGAAGAGCGGGCGTGGCGGAGACCAGGAAGTTCTCGTTCTTTCCGATACCCATCACCAGCGGACTGTCCTTGCGCGCACCCACCAGCACCCCGGGCTCGCGGGCGCTCATGAGCACCATCGCGTATGCCCCCTCCATGTCCTGCGACGCCCGCCTCGCCGCCTCGAGCAGGTCGCCCTGGTAATACTCCTCCACCAGGTGGGCCACGATCTCGGAGTCGGTCTGGGAGCGGAAACGGTGCCCCTTGGACTCCAGGTCTTCGCGCAGTTCACGGAAGTTCTCTATGATGCCGTTGTGGACCACGGCGATCTCCTCGTTGCAGTCCAGGTGGGGATGGGCGTTCTCCATGGAGGGCTTCCCGTGGGTGGCCCAGCGCGTATGCGCTATGCCCATCTCACTCTCGCCCTGTAACCACTCCAGGTGGGGTTCGAGGCTGTCCAGGTTGCCCTTGCGCTTGAGCACGGCTATCCTCTCGCCATCGAAGACGGCGATTCCTGCGGAATCGTATCCGCGGTATTCCAGGCGGCGCAGGCCCTTAAAAAGGGTCTGAGGCACGGAACGCTCCCCGACATATCCGATGATGCCGCACATATCAGCTCGTCTCCTTCTCGATCAGGGCCGCCAGCGAATTCGCCGCCTCCTCCGCAAGAGCGGGATCCAGGGCTTCCACCATCACGCGCACCACCGCCTCGGTGCCGGAGGCCCGCACGAGCACGCGGCCTTCCCCCGCGAGCCTGCTCTCCCATTCGAGCAGCGCCTGCGAGACCACCGCGGACCTCTCCGCGGCTTCCTTGTCCGCGACTTTGACGTTTATGAGCAGTTGGGGAATCCTCTCCATGACGCCGCTCAATGCGGACAGTGGTTTGCCGGACTCCACGAGGGCCTCCATTAACTTGAGGGCCGTGAGGAGGCCGTCTCCGGTGGTCGCGTGGTCGCCGAATATTATATGCCCGGATTGCTCACCGCCCAGGTTAAGGCCCTCCTCCAGCATCCTCTCCAGGACGTGACGGTCCCCTACCTGCGTGACGCGGACCTCTATCCCATCACGCTGCATGGCGCGGTGAAAGCCGAGGTTGGTCATCACCGTGGTTACCATGGCGCCACCCCTGAGCGTCCCCGCAGCCTTCATGTGCAGGGCGCAGATAGCCATGATGAAATCGCCGTCCACGAGCCGGCCCCGCTCGTCCACCGCCAGCAGGCGGTCCGCGTCGCCGTCGAAAGCCAGCCCCAGGTCGGCTCCGCTATCCAGCACCGCCCGCTGCAGCGACTCGGTATGGGTGGACCCGCACTCGCGGTTTATGTTCAGCCCGTCAGGCGCGGCGCCCAGCACCTCGACCTGCGCACCCAGGCGTTCCAGCAACATGGGGGCGAGCCTGTATGCGGCGCCGTGCGCGCAATCGATAACCACCTTCATGCCCGAGAGATCCGGGCTGGCAATCGAAAGGAGGTGGTCGAGATACAGCTTTTCCGCATCCTGCGCCACGCTAACGGCGCCGACGGCATCGCCGTTGGGCCGGTTATCGAGCCCCCCTTTGCCTATCAGGGACTCCATCTCCAGCTCGATCTCGTCCGGCAGCTTATATCCCGAGCGATGGAAGAACTTGATGCCGTTGTCACGTGCGGGGTTGTGCGACGCCGAAATGACCACCCCGGCGTCCGCGCCCGTCCGGGCGGTAAGAAAGGCCACTGCCGGTGTGGGGATGACTCCCAGAAGCTCTACCCTGCCCCCACCGGAGCAGATCCCCGCCACCAGCGCCGATTCCAGCATGTTGCCCGAGATGCGGGTATCTCTCCCGACCACTAAAAAAGGCCGGGTATTGCCGGTAGCCAGTACCTTGACCGCCGCGTACCCTACCCTCAAAGCGAGCTCCGGGGTTAGTTCGATATTGGCTATTCCCCTTATGCCGTCGGTCCCGAAGAGCCGGGTTTTTCCCTCTGGCTTGTGCATGGCTCGCTCCCGTTCCATCTATAACTGGACTATAGCACCCCGCGTTTCAGACCTTCAAGGAAAAGCGAACCCCACCTTCATCGAAACATAAAATATGCGCCGGCGATGAAGTAGAACGCCCTCCGGGGATGTGGATCAGCGTTTGGAGAACTGCGGGCGCTTGCGGGCTTTCTTCAATCCGTATTTCTTGCGTTCCTTCATGCGCGGGTCGCGCCTGAGGAGACCGGCTCTCTTGAGATCCGTGCGCAAGGTCTCGTCGCAGTCCACCAGGGCACGGGCGATACCATGGCTGAGAGCCCCCGCCTGTCCGGATATGCCTCCACCCTTGATGGTGGCGAATATGCGGTAGCGCCCGGTGCTCCCGGATACCTCCAGGGCCTGCATCACCTGGTAGCGCAGGGTCGGGCGGGGAAAATAATCCTCGATACTCTTGCCGTTGACCTCGAATTCGCCCTCTCCCGGGTACAGCCATACCCGCGCCACGGCTTCCTTGCGCCTGCCCGTTCCGTAACCCAGCTGCTGCGGCAAAACCTCACCTTCTCTTTCAGTTCGCTCCTGAACCCAGGGACAGCGTCTCCGGTTTCTGTGCCTGGTGGGGGTGGTCTGGGCCCGCGTAAACGTGCAGTTTCTTTATCATAGCGCGGCCCAGGCGGTTCTTGGGCAGCATGCCCCTGACCGCCTTTTCCACCACCAGTTCTGGCTTATCCCGCATCAGGACCTCGTAGGGTGTCTCCTTGAGGCCACCGGGATATCCCGAATGATGATAGTATATTTTTTTTTGTAGCTTGTTTCCCGTGAGCATGACTTTCGCGGCGTTGACCACGATGACGTTGTCGCCCACATCCATATGGGTGGTGTAGATGGGTTTGTTCTTTCCCTTGAGGATTTTCGCCAGCTCCGTCGCCAGTCTGCCCAGTGTTATCCCATCGGCGTCCACCAGCCACCATGACCTGGTTATATCCGCCTTTTTTACGCTGTAAGTCTTCATCTATTACGGTACCTTTTTCCGCCTGTTTCCTTGCACGACAAACAATAATGATAGAGGTCAGGTGGGGTGCTGTCAAGAAAAATCGCTCCTGCGCAGGGATAATGTTTATCGATACCATAAAGGTTGGAACCCGGCCTGGGCCGGGTTCCATTTTTTACGTACTTGCTTCAGGCGGCGGGCCCTCTTATTTGCCCAGCCAGCCGTCCACCAGCTTCTGGTTCGCGGAGTCGCTCAACCACTCCTCGACCGCTTCTTCCTCGCTGCCGGTTCCGTAGTCCTCGATCACCAGCTTCTCCAAGGACGCGAGGGCATCGTCAGACATCTCGAAGTTCTCAAGCCATTCCGCCACCTCGGCGAACGCCGCTGAGAAACCGTCCCTTGCTAGGACGTGGATCTCCTCCGCGCCCCCGAACAGCATCTCGGGGTCTTCGAGGTCCTTGAGGTCGTAGGCCGCGTAAGCCCAGTGGGGGTGCCACAACGTGACTACTATGGGCTCCTCGGCACTGTAGGCGCGATCCAGCTCGGCGAGCATGGTCGGGGTGCTTCCCTCGAGCAGGGTGTAGCCATCCAGGCCATAACCCGGCATGACGTCCTCACGCGTCAGGCGCGTGAGCCCGGCTCCTGGCTCGATCCCTACGATCTGGCCGCCGAACATATCCTCCTTACCCTGGAGATCGGCGATAGAGGTGAACTCATCCAGATAGGCAGGTACGGTGAGCTCGAGTGAGCCCTGTTCGTACCAGATCTTGATGTCCTCTATCTGGTCGCCGTACTCATTCCAGTAATCCTCATGGGTTACCGGCAGCCAGGAGTCGAAGAACAGGTCAAGGTCTCCCGCAGCCAGCCCGGCATAAACCGGAGCTACGTCCAGCTGGGTGAGCTCCACCTCGTAGCCTTCGCCCTCCAGTATGTTCTTCCAGAGGTAGGTCACGGCTACGTCCTCGTCCCAGGGTATCCACCCTATGTGGACAGTACCCTTCTCCTCGGGTTCGGTGCCGCCTCCGTCATCCTCGCCGCATGCCACAATGGTCAGCGAAAACGCGACCAGCAGCATCACGGCCAGAACGGCGATAAGCATACGCTTGGCGAACATCCCGAGCATCTTGCTTTTCGTTCCTTTCATACACTCCTCCTTTCATCGTGGTTTACATGGAAGCCAGGTCCCGTGGGCTTCACCGCCATCAGGCGGTGCGAGCTCTTACCTCCGCACGGGTCTGGCCGAGAGCGGCCGTCATCCTGTCCAGGAAGATGGCCAATATCACAACAGCTATCCCTCCCTCGAAGCCCAAACCTATATCCAGCCTGGTAACGCCCCTGAACACCACGGCTCCCAGGCCTCCGGCGCCCACTATGCCCGAGATCACCACCATGGACAGGGCGAGCATTATCACCTGGTTGACGCCGGCCATGATGGTGGGCATCGCCAGAGGCACCTGTATGCTCGTGAGCACCTTGAACGGTGGGGCGCCGAAGGCCTCCGCGGCCTCCACCACCTCTTTGTCGACCTGCCTGATACCCAATTCCGTCAGTCTCACCGACGGCGGCATGGCGAAGATCACCGTGGCGACGACGCCGGGCACCTTGCCGATACCGAAGAAGATGATGGCGGGGATCAGGTACACGAAGGCCGGCATGGTCTGCATGAAGTCGAGGAGGGGTTTGAATATCGTGCTGGCCGTCTCGTTCTTTCCCGCCAGGATGCCCAGGGGGATACCGATAATTATCGCTACGATGCTGGCCACCAGGACCAGCGAAAGCGTTGACATGGCGTCATCCCAAAGCAGCATGCTGTCGATGAGCAGAAACCCCAGGAAGGCGAAAGCCCCGAAGGTTATGCGACGTACCTTCCAGCCTATCAGGCCGAAGATAGCGCAAATCACCAGGGCCGGAGGCCACAACAGCAAGTCCTCCAGCTCGTCTACCATCCACTTTATGACCGTGCTGATCAAATCGAAAAGACCGCTCAGGCTTGTCGTCAGCCATCTGACCACTGATTCTATCCATTCACCCAGGGGCACACGGTACTGGAAAAAGAGGAAACCCAGGCCGGCCGTTACGGCCAGCAGGGCGGCGAGTTTCAGCGCCGACTTCATGCGCCGGCTCAGAAACGGCCTCTTGCCGACCTCTATCGTATCTACGGCCTCGCCAGCCGCGCCGTCATCTGCTTGATCCGCCACGTTATCTCCCTACTCGTTTTCCTTGCCGTGTTCTCCCTCGGCCACGCTGTCTTTCGCGTCTTCTTCCCTCGACGCAACGCTATTGACGGAAGGTATTTCTCCCAGCGCCATGAGCAATTTCACCCTTGGTATTACCCCCACCAGCCTGCCGTTTTCCACCACCGGAAGGGGCAGTTTGCTCTCCGCCGATGTGACCAGCAAATCTGATACGGGCGTATCGGACTCAACGAAGGGGACATCGTAGTGAAGAATGTTGTCCAGGGTGCTCTCCCCTTTTCTCAACGCCTCAATCACTTCCTCGTCCAGTGCCGTCCCGTAGAGCCTCCGCTCCGGACCTACCACGAAAAGGGCTGACACCTGGCGTTCACGCATGGCTTTTATGGCTGCCGAGGGACCTTCGCGGGCTAGTATATACGCTATCGGCTCCTCCATTATCGAGGCCGCCGTAAGAACGCGCGAACGATCTACGTCCTGGATAAAAGCCGCGACGTACTCCGTGGCGGGATGCCGCAGGATATCCTCGGCAGTCCCTATCTGGTCTATGCGCCCGCTCTTCATGATGGCGATGCGGTCCCCCAGGTACATGGCCTCGTTCAGATCGTGAGTGATAAAGACTATGGTTTTGTGCATCTTGTCCTGCAGGTCGATCAGCTGCTCCTGCATCTCGCTGCGTATCAGGGGGTCCAAAGCGCTGAAGGCCTCGTCCATGAGCAGGATGTCCGAATCGGTGGCCAGGGCCCTCGCCAGGCCTACCCGCTGTTTCATACCTCCGGAAAGCTGCTCGGGGACCTTGTCCTCCCATCCGGCCAGGCCCACGAGTTCCAGGGCCTCCTTGGCCCGCCTTGCGATCGTGCCCTTGTCCTCCTTCTTGACCTCCAGCCCCCAGCCCGTGTTCTCCAGGACCGTTCTATGGGGGAAAAGTGCGAAATGCTGAAATACCATGCTAACTTTCCTGGCGCGCAGCTCTCTCAGCTCTTTCGTTTCCAGGCTAGTGACGTCTATTCCGTCGATCAACACCGTGCCCGCCGTAGGTTCGTACAGGCGGTTTATGCTGCGTACCAAGGTTGATTTCCCCGAGCCGGAAAGGCCCATGACTACGAATATCTCCCCTTCCTTGACCTCGAAAGAGACGCCCAGGACCGCCAGCACCGCGTCCAGCTTTTCGCGCACATCATCGTCCGACGCCCCAGCGAGCAGCATCTCGTGTGCCCGCTTGGAGTTCTTTCCGAATATCTTATATATGTTTCTAAGCTCGACCTTATCCATGGTACAAAACCACCTGGGGTATCGCTGACATGTATGCGGTTACGGGCGTTGGTGAAATCAATTCCCGAGTTACCCTCTCAGCCTTATTACATACGATATCGCCGTATCTCCCTCTTCTTCCTTCACCAGCGCTTACAATACGGACTTTTGTTCCCATCAAAACAAAATGCCCGTTCAGGCATGAAAATAGGCTGTACCTTGCCGATCCTTGTTAAAACTTTATTAATTATACATGATGAAAAAAGCTAAGTAAAATATGGATAAATCAATCAGTTGGAAGCTCATAAAACGGCCGCTTCTGCTACATCAGGCCATGCTGAAGGATCAGGGCAAGAAGATGTTTGGTTCGAGCAGGTTTTTACGAGTCAATGGGCGGTATTTCAGGCGGATTCTTTATCGGCACAAGAGTGGGTGCGGACCGCGGAGGGGAGCGATCTGTCCAACGTTCTTTGGTCGTGCGGGAGATACTGGTCGCTGGTTTGCGTCCTTTAGGCCAGCTATACGCGGCGGAAGGCGTCTCCTCCTCCGATAACCGCCGCAGTCCATCCATGTTACAATCCCTACAGGCGACCGGCGTTCATGGAGGGTTTGATGTGATGAAAGTATTGGGCATCGTGGGGAGCAAGCGCAGGAACGGAAACACTTCCATCCTGGTGCAGGAGGCGTTGAAAGCCGCGGCGGCAGGAGGGGCCGAGACCGCGCTTATCCATTTAGTCGATCTCGAAATAGAGGGTTGCAGGGCCTGCGAGGAGTGCGCCGAGACCCACAGATGCGTCATAGAGGACGACATGCAGAAAATATATCCCCTCCTTCTCGATGGCGCTGCCCTGATCCTGGGTTCACCAACGCATTTCTACAGCGTGTCATCGGATATGCAGGCCTTCCTTGAGAGATGCTACTGCCTGGAGGCTTTCTCCGCCGAGGACAGGTCGTGCTGGGTAGGCCTGGTGGAGGCCCTGGGGGGCGCTTACGCCGTGGTGATAGTGGCCTTCGAGCAAAACGACGAGAGCTATACGGGATCGGCGGCGGATAGCATGTCCCGCTCCCTCGTCGACCTGGGATACCGTGTCATCGACACCGTTAAAGCAGGCGCCCTGTGGGCGGCTGGGGAGGCAGCCGAAGACCAGGATTCCCTGCGCATGGCCAGGGAGGCAGGGGCAAAACTGGCCGCGATGCTCCGGCTCAGGAAGGAACTGGAATCCCATCTCGCCGCATCGAAGCAAGGCCCCCGGGCGGAAGGAAAAGAACTCTGAAACGGGCTCCGTCTTGTCGCAGCCCGGGCAGGTTAGCAATATCTCCCGGATGGGCCTCTTACGTTACCTGCCGTTGAGCACGCCGTCGCTCATGTGGAAGGCCTTGTCCGCCACCTCCAGGATGGACTCGTCATGGGTCACGATAAGCACGCATTTGCCGTCCTCGCGGGCCAGTTTGACCAGGATGTCCACCACTGTTTTTCCGGTGGCCGAGTCCAGGTTGCCGGTGGGCTCGTCGGCAAGTATCAGGTCCGGGTCGTTGGCCAGCGCGCGGGCGATGGCCACGCGCTGCTTTTCCCCTCCGCTCATCTTGTTGGCCCAGGTACGCTGCAGCCGCTGGTCTATGCCCATCCTTTCCATGAGGTCCACTGCTCGCCGGTGCTGCTCCTCGGCGGGCACCGCGGAGAGGTCCATGGGCAGGGTCACGTTCTCCAGGGCCGTGAGCGCCGTCACCAGGTTGAAGAACTGGAAGACGAAGCCAACCCGCTCGCGGCGGTAAGCTATGAGGTCGGTGCCCGAAGCGCAGATATCCTCCCCGAAGACCTCGATCTCGCCCTCATCCGGGCTCTCCAGGGAGCCGATGAGGTAGAGCAGGGTAGTCTTGCCCGAGCCGGATGGCCCCACGATGACCACCACCTCCCCCTTATTCGCCGAGAAATCCGCACCGTCCACGGCGACCACATCCCCAGCCTTGGCGTGGAAGGTCTTGGAGAGGCCCTTTACCTCGAGCAGGCAGCCGTTCCCTTTGTTTCTTTTCTCCCGCTTCTCGTTCCTGCCGTTCCGCATGCCACACGCCCCCTATTCCATGCTCAGGACCCGCGCCGGCCTGAGGCGGGTTATCCACACCACGGGGATGGCCATCCCCAGCAGGCTGATGCCGAACAGGATGAGTATGCCGTAGAGCAGCATGTCACCCTGGTAGACCACGTCCAGTTCCGCCGCCTTCTCCTCACCCGTCGGCGTGGAGAAGAGGCCGCCCTCCTTATAGAGGTTGCGCTCGGTCAGGCGCGACATCATGGCCGCTGCGCCTGAGCCGTCTTCCTCGTCCTTCGCCTGTGCCGTCTCGTTGCCGGATAGCAGCCAGTCGCCGATCTCCTGGCTGATGAGCGCGGTGGCTCCCGTCGCCAGGATGATGGATACCAGGCAGATGCATATGACCTCCACGGCATACTGCGCTATGACCTGCCTGTCGGTCGCGCCGATAGCCTTGAGCACGCCCAGTTCGCGGGTGCGGCCGCCGACGATGATGGCCATGGCCAGGAGGATGATGAGGGCGCAGGCACCCAGCGCTCCGGCCAGCCCGATGACCGAGGTCTTGCTCACCTTCTGCAGGGGGTCGGAGATGATCTCGTAATCGGTGAAGTCGGTGACGAACTCGTACTGGTCGCCGCCTTCCGCTATCTCCCCGAAAGCCTGCTGCAGCTCATCCGTATGGTCCACGTTGTCGAAATAATACGATCCCAGCTCCACGTAACCCGGGGTATCGTTGAGCGCCTGCACCACCGAGAGGGGCGCGAAGAACTTGTTCCCCGCCGGGTTGAAGGTCGCGAAGGAGCCGGCCTGGCTCTGGCGTTCCGCCTCGATGGTCTCGTAGATGCCCACCACCTCCAGCTCCATCTCCGCTCTCTTGCCCTTCTCTCCGGTAACGGTGGCGGTAACCGTTCCCCCCACCTCCAACTCGTTCTCCTCGGCCAGGTTCTTCTCCACCAGCACCACCCGGTTTCCCGCCAGGTTATCGGCGTAAGTGTAATAAGAGCCAGCGATGAGCTTCTTGTTGCCATTGAGGAACTCGGAGGCGGACGCCCCGTTGGTATTGCCCTCGAAGACGAAAGTGTTCTCGGAGATTCCGGAGGCTGCCGCGCTCTCCTTTATCTCCCTGCTCAGATTCAGCATCGAGGCGATCTCCACGTTTTCGAGCCCGGGCACGGTCACGCCCGCCGTCAGCACCTTGTCGTAGGTGATGATGTAAGGATCGCGGCTGAACCCGTCCACGAGCTCCTCGGGCACCAGGGTCTTGGCCCTCTCCGCCAGCTCCTCCTCCTCCGACATGCCGCGGGCTTCCTTGGCCCTCTCCGCCTCGCTCTTCTCGCGTTCCGTCTCGAAGGTGGACATCATGAAACCGGAGCTGGAGCGCACCTCGCCGTAGTTGCCCACCCTCCGCTTGACCGCCTCGGTCTGGCTGTCCGCGGCCAGCTTCACTGCCAGCATGGAGAGGGAAAAGGTCAGGCAGACGAAGAGCAGCAGCACCACCACCAGGTTGGCGACGGGATGGCGCCGGAAACTGCGAAAACCCCTTTTCAGCGCGCGCATGACAGCACCCTTCCACTCCTAGTCGGGGTAGCCGGCCAGGTTGATCTCGACTTCCTCTCCCGCGTTGTTCCCCCGCGCCTTGTGGATGACCAGGTTCGTACCCTCCTTGGTGACCCCCTCGTTGCGTGCCGTGCTCTTGGGGTTGAGGTCGTAGAAGAGGAACACCCCATCCACGGTCTCCCCCATCTTGAGCGTATATGCGGCAGGCTGCAGGGTGGCATAATCGAGCAGTACCGCAGAGATCATGTTCTCGGACACGTATTCTCCGGCGGTGCCGCTGCCGCGGTAATATTCCGCGTAGTCATCCGCCGCGATGCCCTCGCTCCAGATGCGGAAAGAGAACTCGGATAGATCGACGAGGTCGTCTCCGACGTTCTCCACCATCAGCTCTATCTCCAGGTAATCTCCCTCCACCTCCCTCTGGCCCGAGGTGATCACATCGGCGTTGGAACCCTGGCGCGTGGCCTCGACCACCGTAAAGCGCGCCCCCGCCAGCTCCAGAGAGGCACCGGGAGATGCGCCGGGGCCCTCCCTTGCCTCCTCTTCGGATTCCTCCTCCTCGACCCCTTCGCTATCGCCCTCCAGGACCAGACTCCCGCTTCCGGTGGTCTCGGTGAGCATCTCCTCGCTCGTTCCCGGCGGGTACTTCTGGCTGTCGGCGTCCGCAGGGAGCGTTTCCGTATCGCTGCCGCAGGAAACGACCAGGACGGCCATTATGCCCAGGCATACGACAACGGCTATTGTCATGGACTTCTTCCCCGCGTGTCTTTTCTTCATCCTCGCATCAACTCCCACTGCATCGCCTTGCACCGCTCAAGTCATCTGACGCCTACCTGCCTCCGGCGGTTGCAATTATTAGCAATGCTAACATTAAAATGTCCGCCTGTTAAACATCTGTTAAGGAATCGTTAGGTTTGGCTTAAATCTGAAGCGCGCATGGCAGCCCGTCTGGAGTACGAGTATGCGGCAACGACGCCAGGGGTCGTAATAGCTCCCTGGCTGGATAACCGTTACCGTCCCAATAAATAAAGGGGCCAAGCCGCAGCCTGGCCCCCTGGCGCATCTCCCAACCTACATCAACCTGGTATATATCTCCTCGCTAAGCGTCCTTATCTTTTCCGCCTCCTCGGGGTCAAGTTCGTCGAGGAAGCGCCCTCCCAGCTGACCGGATAACTCCGTGAGACGCGACGAGGCCTTGTTATAGCGCACGATGGTCCCCAGATCACCCCTGAGTTTCAGCTTGCCCTGCATCACCGCCTTGTTCGTATCCAGCTCCCCCTTGCCCGATTGCTTCCAGGTCCAGTAGGATCCGGTGATGACGTAATCGGCGGCCTCGCCCGCTTCCGGCGGCACGGGCCTGATACTGCGGCAATCTCCGTGCCAGAGGTCCATGAGGATATAGGAATCTCTCTCCATGCCTATGGCGGGATCTGCTACGGTATGAAGGGCTACCGTGCCTTCCCATCCCGCGGCCGCCTCCCTGTACTCCTCGTCTCCCTGGACCGCTTTCTCGTAGGCATCAATCCATTCCGGGGTACCCTGCACATAAGGTTTCTTCGCTTCCTGCAGCCTCCTCTGCAGGATCTCCTGATAAGCGGTTTCCCATTCATCCGTGCCGTATTCAAGTGCCATGTCCATCCCCCCTCATGCTGCGCTCTCCCGGTCGTGAAAACCTGGGTTTACGTCCCCGCATTAAGGTTAAATACCCATCCAGGCCGGAGGACAAACGGAGCGCTTCCATGCTCCCACCCTGCTAAAGCGGGGAGAATGATTACGTCAGGGCATCATGTTCTCGCGATATCTAGCCAGGCGGCGATGACATCGCGTAGAACGGGCGCGGCCTCAGACGCGGTTTGCAGAACCTCCGGATGAGATATGGATTTGGGCCTGCGCATGTCCCACACGTTGGTTATCACGCTTGCCGCGGTTACTCTCATCCCCAGGTAACGGGCCATCAGGGCCTCGGGCACCAGGCTCATGGACACGGCATCGCCGCCTACCAGGCGCATGTAGCGCAGCTCTGCTCCGGTCTCGTAGGTGGGGCCGGAGACGGCCACCAGCACACCCTCCTCCATGAGCCACCCGGATACACGGCTCCTCTCCACCAGCGCGTCAGCAGCCACGGTGTCGTAGAGCGTGGATACGTCGAGAAACGCCGGATTTCCTTGCGCGTCCCGCACGCCGTGCAGCGGGTTCACGCCCATGAGGTTGATATGGTCACGCAGCAGCATCAGGTATCCGCGTTCGTAGACGGGGTTCAAGGCGCCGGCGGCATTGGCCATGAACACCTTCTCCACGCCCAGGGAGGCCATAACGCGCACCGGGAAGGTAACCTCCCCCATGTCCAGGCCTTCGTAATAATGGAGGCGTCCCAGTTGCAGCATCACCCCGTTATCGGAAAGGTTGCCGAAACGGAGAACCCCTTCATGGCCGGGTACCCGGCACTCAGGCCAGCCGGGGATATCACACCAGTTGATCTCCACGGGACTCTCAAGACCGGGGGCCGCATCCCCCAGGCCGCTCCCCAGGACCACCGCTACGCGGGGCGGGGCGATGCTCCCTTCCCGCAGCCGGGCAACCAGGTATTCCCGGGCTTTTTCCTCCACTTCTCCCTGCCCTCCTTAGCCAATCCGCCTCGAGCCATCAATCCTCCCGGGCCATGCGCTCCTTGAGCAGGGCGATGCTCTCCACGGGGGTGGGATCGATGCCGCCTAGCAGGGCCAGGTATGCGGATACGAAATCCCCCAGGTGTATCGCGGACAGGAGTTTCGCGGTGAGTGTGCGCCCGCCTACCTTTATGAAGGTAACCCCCCCCACCTTGTCCTGCAGCAGATCCGCGGTCACCTCGGCGCGCCTGGCGACGCGCGATTCGTCGTCCTCCTCGGACAGGATTATTATCTCGACCTTTCGGGAAAAATCGTTCAGCTCGTGCCATCCCACGATCTCGTTGTGGTTCATCTCCGGCAGGGTGTGGGCAAAGGCCGGGGACTTGGAGTTCTCGTTGAACTGGCACTTCCAGCGGTAAGCGGCCACGGACAGGATGCCGTCCGTGCCGTAGATCACCGGTATCTTGCCCTGCAAACGTAAGGCCAGCTGCTTGGAGAAATTCCTGCTTACAGGGGTTAACCGCCCCCACTCATCCCTTTTCTCGCGCAGGAATTCGGCGCTCTCAGAGGCTATCTTCACGAAACCCTGCAGTAATCCCATGCGTTCCATCATCGCCGCCGCGGGCAGACAGAGATATGCAAGCGCGGCGCGAGGCTGCAGCCCGCCCGGAACGACAACCGCGGGGTAGCGATAACCGCGCGTCTTTTCCAGCAGGGCACCTCCGGTTGTGATGGCCATCACTTTACAGCCCAGGTAAACGGCATCTTCGAATGCGGACAGGGTTTCCTCTGTGTTGCCCGAATAGCTGGTGAAGATGGCCAGGGTATCGGGCCCCAGCATGCCGGGCAGGCGGTAGGAGCGGTATATGCTGATGGGGATGCCGACCGCATCCTCCAGGAGGGTGCGTAGTATATCGCCGCCTATAGCGGAGCCGCCCATGCCCACGTATACTATCCGCTTCAGGCCTTCCGCGGCCGGGACCTCCATCTGGTCCAGTCCAAGTTGAAGCGCCTCCGAGCATTGTTTGGAAAACGCCTCGATGGACGCCAGCATCCCGCCCGAGTCGTTGTTCTCGAGCGCCATGACATCGTCCAGGCTTATATCCTCCACTACTAAAACCCCCTTCGTCGATTTTCACGGCAAACGCTTGGCCTGCTGGCCCCACCTGGCGCAGAGGCTTCACAAGGCTTTACAATCCAGCCTAATCTTCGCTTCAGGCCTTCGCCTGACCTTCAACGAGGCTGTGGTAGAATTCTATCATGCAAGAGGAAGGGGAGTTACATGAGAGATATCGATGCGGGGATATTCAAGGCATACGACATCAGGGGCATCTACCCCGAGCAACTGGATGAGGAGGTCTCGTACCGTATCGGCAGGGCCTTCGTCGCTTTTCTCGGCGAGAGCAGGATAGTCACGGGACGGGACATGCGTCTTTCCTCTCCCGCTCTCTCCAGGGCTTTTATCGCCGGGGCCAGCGAACAGGGAGCGGATGTGACGGACATAGGGCTGTGCTCCACGGACATGCTCTACTTCGCCTCGGGCGCCCTGGACAGCCCGGGGGCCATGTTCACCGCCTCGCACAACCCCAAGGAATACAACGGCCTCAAGCTATGCCGGCGCAAGGCGGGGCCCATAAGCGAGGATACCGGCATCGCCGATATCCGTGAACTGGTCATCGCAGGCAGTTTCAGCGCCCCCGCGCGCAAGGGCACGGTGGATGAAGTGGACATGCTGGGCCGTTACGTGGACCACGTGCTGGGTTTCATCGACGTTTCCGCCCTGAAACCGCTGAAGGTGGTGGCCGATGCGGGCAACGGCATGGGCGGCATGATACTTCCCGCCGTCTTCGAGAAGCTGCCTTGCGCCCTCGTGCCCCATTGCTTCGAGCTGGACGGCTCCTTCCCCCACCATCAACCGGATCCCATAAACCCCGAAAACATCAAGCTGCTCTCCGGGTGGGTGCTCGAGGCGGGCGGCGACCTGGGGATGGCCTTCGACGGTGATGCGGACCGCGTGTTTCTCGTGGACGACCGGGGAGAAGCGGTGAGCGGTTCCCTGACCACGGCGATGGTGGCCAAACGCATCCTCGAGACGCACACGGGCGAGAACATCATCTACAACTGCATAAACAGCTGGGTGGTCCCCGAGACCATCCGCCAATACGGCGGCACGCCAGTCCGCGAGAGGGTGGGGCACTCCTTCATCAAGCAGACCATGGCCGAGACGGGCGCCGTCTTCGGGGGAGAGCATTCCGGCCATTACTATTTCCGCGACAACTACCGCGCGGACTCCGGCCTCATCGCCGCCATGTTCATCCTGGAGATAGTGAGCCTGGAGGAAAAACGGCTTTCCGAGATCCTCGCGCCTTTCAAGAAATACCATGCCTCGGGGGAGATAAACAGCCGCGTGGAGGACATCCCCTCCAAGCTGGAGGAGATAGCCAGGCTCTATTCCGGCGGCGAGCTGGACCGCCTGGACGGCATAACGGTCGAGTTCGACGACTGGTGGTTCAACGTGCGTCCCTCCAACACCGAGCCGCTCATACGCCTCAACCTGGAGGCCCGCACCCGTCAGCTCATGGAGGAGAAACGCGACGAGGTGCTGGCGGTGATCCGCTCCTGATGCCTGTCTCCAGCCGCGGCATCTTCGCCCTGGTTATCGCGGCCCTGGTTATCGCGATAATTCCCGGCTGCGGCAGCCGGGCGGGAACCGAGGATTCGGCCTGGAGAAAAGACGTAGACGAATCCCTGCATATACTCGAGGAATCGCGCTCCTTTCGCTATCGCATGCACCTGGAGACCTGGATAGAGGTGTCGGGGAAAAGCGTGTACGGAGACGAGAAAAGCGAGGGGTCATATCTGGACGGCGATTTCTCCGCCGATATCACCCGCACTTCTCCATCCGGTGAGGAGGATCTCGTCTTCTGCTCGCAGGCGGGCGCATACTGCCTGCGCCGGGGGGAGACGTGGAGCATCATCAACTCACTGGAGGCTCCCAACCCGCTATACGATCCCGAGCGTCTCATCAAGCTTCTGCTTGCGTACGATTCCATATCCCTGCAGGAAGAAGAGGGAGACGGCACCGCGCGCAAGCGCTACCTCCTCGGCCTCGGGGAGGACGGGGCACGCGAAACCATGACCGAGAGTGCCTGGTCTTATTTCTCCAACCTGCACTTCGAGCTGAAATGCACGATATGGGTGAGCAGCCCTTCCGAGCCGCCTTCCTCCCTGCAAGTCGAGGTCGTGGGGTTAGACCCCCGGGAAAGCCTGCAGAGATACCGCGCCCTGGTAAGCGTGGACCTGCTCGATTTCGATGCCCCGGACGTCCAGCTTGTATTGCCGGGCGAGTGAGCTTTTAATTCCCGGCCTTCAGCACCATCACGGGGCGGTCGCTCTTGCGCATAACCTTTTCCGTCACGCTTCCCAGCAGGTCCGCCGATATCCCCCGGCTTCCAAAGGCTCCGAGTATGATCAGCGAGGCGTCTATCTCTTCCGCGTAGGCCAGGATAGCCGAAGGGGCGCTGCCGTTCACGACATCGACTTTCACGCTCTTGCAGTAATCTCCCAGTTCATAGCTGATCTCCTCAAGCTTATGCATCTCCTCTTTCGCCTGCTCCTTCTTGAACTTGTCCACGGTCCCGTAGCCCATATCGCTTTTGCCCTCGACCACGTGCAGGAGCGTGATCGGCGTACATAAGGTCTTGGCCAGGTCGACGAGTATCGGCTTTACGCTATCCGCGTACTTCGAGAAATCGCAGGCCATAAGGATGTTGCCGAAAAGCGAAGTGCAGGCATTCTCACAGGAATAACCTCCATCGTCTTTCGTGATCCGGCAGTGCTGTATCATCACCGAACGGTCCGCCAGCTTGACCACTTTCTCGCTCACGCTGCCCAGGATAGCTCGGTTGATAAATCCCTTGCCGTGTGCCCCCAGGAAAATAAGGTCGGCTTCCACCTCCCTGGCGGCGTCCACGATCTCCTGCGCGGGATTGCCCCACTTCAAGAGCTGGCTTGCCTTCATCCCCTCGGACTCGAGCTGTCCCACAAGCCGACCGAGATGCTCCTCCGCCTCTTTTTTCTCCGCTTCAAAGGCCGGGTTCTTGTGATCGCCGTAATCGGCATGTTTCTTGGATTCGAGCACGTAGAGCAGGGTCACCTCGTTCAAGCCGTACTGGGCCAGCTCGCCGGTACATCCGAGGAGTTTCTCCGTGTAGGGCGAGAAATCGACCGCGAAGAGCAACTTGCGTGCCATTTCATCTCCTTTCTTCGACTTCTACTGCTTTCATATTATTATTGCTTGGGGAGGGATTAATAAACCTCACGCATCGCGCGAACGAGCAGCCACGGGCGCTAAACGCAGATGTAGGCGGGGGCAAACCGCTCCTGACGGCCGCTAAAGCTTCCATCGCTATCGCCTGTAGCCATATCCCGATTACCTTTCTGCTTCGCTCGGCGACAGGCGCGAAAAGGACCACGTTAAGCCTTTGCGCCTGGCCGCCACCCACGCCGTACGCGACCCCTCGATCCGCGACAGCTGATATATCCTCCGCCGCTGCATGCCGGTCAATAATAGATCTTTTCCAGAAACAGTCCCCTTGGCGGCAGCGCGGGCCCGCATGCGGAATTATCCCCTCCCTCGAGCACCTCCCGAAAATGCTCCACGGACCACTTCCCCCTCCCCACCTCCAGCAGGCTGCCGCAGAGCATGCGCATCATCATCCACACGAAAGAGTTGGCCTTGACCTTGATGACCACGATATCTTGAAAACTACCCATTTCCGTTTCAAGGACCTCCCTGATGCTCGACTTTCCCTCCTCCCGCCTGCAGAAGGCTGCGAAGTCGTGCTTCCCCTCGATAACGCTCAGGGCGTCCTCCAACGCTCCCGTATCGATCTCATCGGGGTAATGAAGCGTATACCTGCGGTTAAAGGGCGACGGATATGCGCCTCTGTGGATGTAATAACAATACTCTCTGGCGAGCGCGCTGCGACGGGCGTTGAAGCCCTCTTCTGCCTCCTCGCAGCATTGCACAACTATGTCATGCGGCAGGAAAGCGTTCAGTGCGGCGGGCAAACCCTGCGGTGACGGTTTTATCGATCCGTGGAAGTTGACCACCTGCCCCCGGGCATGCACCCCGGCATCGGTACGCCCGGCGGCGTACAACGGGGACTCTAGCGAGGCCACCCGTGCCAGGGCCTCCTCGATGGCGCCCTGCACCGTAGGCAGGCCCGGCTGCCTCTGCCAACCGTTGTAATCCGTCCCATCGTACTGCAGCGTGAGCTTGTAGTTCGCCATGCCGTGATTTTACCCTATCTCCGTCATCTGGGGTCAGGTCTTGTTTTTTGCATACCGCGGTATGTTGCCTTTTGTTAGCTGGACTTTTATGTCGTGCATGCAAGAAGTGACCCCATGGACATGATTGGTTCATGTTCTTCCCGGCGTTGCCCTGGATGAGATCTGGTCGCAAACGGCAGGGGTGTCTATATATCGATACGTTTGGTTTGAGGTAATGGGCAGTGGGGCCAGGATAAATCCTGGCCCACAGCGCTACGCGTCGCTCGCCTTATGGGTTAGATGAGGGCTCGGCCTTGACATTCCTCGCCTGCGGCTCGAAACGCAATACCGACGTCTGCGCTGCCACCAGTCCGAGAACTATGGGGTCGGTCGGAGCGGAGCGTATAGAGCGGAGCGAGACCGTTACCCCAAGGCTCGGACTTTAAACGATAGGGCATTTGAACTGGCAGCTAAAGTAAGAAGGAGTCCGGGTGTCGCCTGTTTAAGAACCCCCTGAAGTGCAGCCCGGCGACGAATGTTCGGGCGAGGTACCCATCTGCGATGCCACCAGTCCGAGAACTATGGGGTCGGTCGGAGCTGAGCGAGACCGTTACCCAACAATAGCGGCAAAGATAAACGACAGGGCATCAAGTCGGGTTGCTAAGGAAAGAACACTTACGGGTGTCGCCTGTTTAAGAAAAAACATTCGTCTGAGCTGCCTCTTGCCCGGGAAGGGGGTCGGCACGAAGCGACCTTCGCGAGCAGTATATTCAACAGAAGGTAATTGCTGGATCTTTAAGACCTGCGAGTGCAGAGCTAGGGCCGTTACCCCCTACCCCGGGCACAACAACAGCACTCAGACGAACTCGATGATAGCCATGGGCGCCGCGTCGCCCTTGCGGGGCCCGGTCTTCACGATCCTGGAATACCCGCCATCGCGTTCGCTGTAGCGTGGCCCTATCTCGTCGAAGAGCTTGTGGATGATATCACGGTCCTGGATTATAGCCAGGGCATTGCGGCGGGCGTGTAGGTCACCACGCTTGGCCAGGCTGACCAGCTTCTCCACCAGCGGCTGCATCTCTTTCGCACGTGTCTGGGTCGTTTCCAGCCTCTCGTGCTCTATAAGCGACCTGGCCAGGTTGGCCAGCATGACCTTTTGATGGGAGGCGCTTCCCCCCAGTCTTTTGCCTTTTCTTGGTTGCGGCATAGGAGCTACCTCTCGTATCCTCTCTCAAACCGCGCTCAGTCCTCTTTGGAGCGCAGGCTGAGACCTCTTTTCTCCAGTTTTTCTTTCACGTCCTCGATGGAGCGCGCCCCGAAACTGCGCAGCGCCAGCAGGTCGTTCTCCGTCTTCTCCACCAGCTGACCGACGGTGTTGATGCCCCCGCGGTGCAGGCAGTTGAGCACCCTCACCGGGAGCTCCAGGTCCTCTATGGAGAGCTGCCAGTCCTTGCTCCCCGGCGGCTTGAGGTCCTTTCCGAACAGGGTCTCCCCGACCTCCTCCTCACCCTCGGCAAGCGAGGTGAAGATGTTGACGTGACCGGACAGGATCTGCGCCGCCTTCAGCAGCGCTTCCCTGGCGTCGATGCTCCCGTTGGTGTTGACATCCAGGACCAGCTTATCGTAGTCGGTGCGCTGCCCGACGCGAGTGTCCTCGACCTGGTAAGACACGCGTATCACGGGGGAGAACATGGCGTCCAGCGGTATGCTCCCGGCCACGTCCCTGTTATAACTGGCGATATGCTCGGCGGAAACGTAGCCTCTCCCTTTCTGCGCGGCCAACTCCATCTTCAAGCGGGCCTTCTTGTTCAGGGTGCAGATCTTGAGGTCCGGGTTTACTACCTCCACCCCGGCCGGCACCTCGATATCCTTGGCGGTAACCACCTTGGGACCCGTGACGTCCAGGAGGAGTGCGAATTGCCCCTCTCCCTCGATCCTCAGGATGACTCCCTTCAGATTGAGGATCATGTCCATGCTGTCTTCTTTGACGCCCTCGATGGTCGAGAACTCGTGCATTACCCCCTCTATGCGTACCGAGGTGATCGCACCCCCGGGGATAGATGAGAGCAGGATGCGGCGCATGGAGTTACCCAGCGTATGCCCCAGGCCTCTCTCGAGTGGCTCGATTATGAACCTGCCGTACGAATCCTCCAGTTTATCCACCACGATGTGGGGTTTCTGCATCTCAAGTGCCAAGGCCTATTCCCTCCTCGTATCGGCTCAAGAATCGAGCCCTACTGGATACACCGCCTACTTGGAATAGAGCTCCACGATAAGGTGTTCCTTTACCGGTATTTCTATATCTTCCCTCTTGGGCTGGGATACCACTTCGATGCGCCTTTTATCGAGGTCCGCCTTCAGCCAGGGCGCCACCGGCCGTCCTTCCGCGAACTTCACCGCCTGCAGGATCCGCACCATGTCCTTGCTTTTCTCTTTCAACTCCACCACGTCCCCCTCTTTGAGCTGGTACGAGGGGATGTTTACCTTGCGTCCGTTAACGGTCAAGTGACCGTGCAGTACCACCTGGCGCGCATCCTTGCGAGACGAGGACAGCCCGCCCCTGTACACCACGTTGTCGAGTCTGCTCTCCAGCAGGAAGAGCAGGTTCTCACCGGTTATACCCTGCTGGCGCGAGGCCTTGCCGTAATAGCGCCGGAACTGCTTTTCCAGAACGCCGTAAATGCGTTTTGCCTTTTGCTTCTCCCGCAGCTGCAGTAGGTATTCGGTCTCCTTTACGCGCCCACGGCCGTGTTCGCCCGGCGCGTAGGGACGCCTTTCCATGGCGCATTTGTCGCTCTCGCAGCGTGCCCCCTTGAGGAAAAGCTTCTGTCCTTCACGTCGACATTGCTTGCAGGATGGATCGGTGTTTCTTGCCATATGGATCCCTCTACACTCTTCTTCTCTTCTTGGGACGGCAGCCGTTGTGTGGCTGTGGCGTCTCGTCCGTGATGCTCGCGACCTCGAGCCCGTTTGCCTGCAGGGTCCTGATGGCCGTCTCGCGCCCGGAGCCCGGGCCCTTGACGAACACGTCCACCCTTTTCATCCCGAATTCCTGCGCCTTCTTGGCCACGCTCTCCGCCGCCTGCTGGGCGGCGTAGGGCGTGCTCTTGCGCGAGCCCTTGAAGCCTACAGTCCCCGAGCTGCTCCAGGTGAGGGTATCCCCACCTTTATCGGTAATGGTGATGATAGTGTTGTTGAATGTCGATTTGATGTGTGCCTCACCATGCAACACCGTCTTCTTCTCTTTTTTCCTGCCTCTGCCTCTACCCTTCGTTGGCTTGGCCAAATCTGAACCTCCTGTTGCGGTCAGCCCGTCACCGTTCGCCGGCTATATTATCTCTTCCTCCTTACGCCAACCGTCTTGCGCGGCCCCTTACGGGTCCGTGCGTTGGTATGCGTGCGCTGCCCCCGTACGGGCAGGCCCACGCGGTGGCGCAATCCCTGATAACAACCTATCTCCATCTTCCTCTTGATATTCTGAGCGACCTCGCGCCTGAGGTCTCCCTCCACCTTGAGGCTCTGGTCGATATAGGAGCGCAGGCGCACCACTTCCTCGTCGGTCAGGTTGCGCACCTTGGTGTTCGGGTCTATCTGGCAGTTCGCCAGTATCAGTTTCGAGGTGGTTCTCCCGACGCCGAAGATATAGGTCAAGGCTATTTCCGCCCGCTTGTCCCTAGGAAGGTCCACTCCCGCGATACGTGCCAAAATCTCCTACCTCCCTCTGCCTTAACCCTGCCTCTGCTTATGGCGAGGGTTCTCGCAGATAACCAGCACCCTGCCATGGCGGCGTATTATCTTGCATTTATCGCACATCTTCTTGACCGATGCCCTTACTTTCATCTTACAAAATATCCCTTCCCAGTCGCCCGTTCATTTGTACCTGTAAACGATCCTGCCCCGGTTTAGGTCGTAAGGGGATATCTCCACCACTACCCGGTCACCGGGAAGGATGCGTATGTAGTGCATCCTCATCTTGCCAGAAATATGCGCCAGCAGCTTGTGTCCGTTTTCGAGTTCCACCCTGAACATCGCATTGGGCAGGGGCTCCAGGACGGTCCCCTCGACCTCTACGGCGCCTTCTTTCTTGGCCAATACTCACTCTCCCAGCGCTGTTGCTTCAAACATCAACGGCGCGCGATAGTTTTTTGCGCACCAGCCTTGTATTCTAACAAACTATATCCTTTACGTCCATATCGCCAGCTCAAGGGAGCGTCAATATATGGGGCCCATCCGCTGTTATCGCCACGCTGTGCTCGAAATGGGCCGACAGCCTGCCGTCCAACGTGCGAACAGTCCAGCCGTCGCCGCCGTCCACATCGACCTCGTAGGTGCCTTCGTTGATCATGGGCTCCAGGGCGAAGGTCATCCCTTCCTCCAGGAGGGGGCCTCTTCCCGGAGGCCCGAAATTGGGTATCTGCGGCTCCTCGTGCATGTCCTTTCCTATGCCGTGGCCTACGAACTGCACCACAACGGAGAACCCTTCTTTTTCGGCGGTGCGCTGTATGGCGTTGGAGATGTCGCCCAGCCGCTTTCCGGGCCTGCACTGATCTATCCCCGCCTCCAGGGAGGCCATGGTCGCGTCCATCAGGTGACGGGCGACGTCGCTTATCTCGCCCACGGCGTAGGTGCGAGCACCGTCGCCCTGGTACCCATCCAGGATGGTCCCGACATCCACGCCGATGATATCGCCCTCCTTGAGGCGGGTCTTGCCCGGTATACCGTGCACCACCACGTCGTTGATGGAAGTGCATATGGACGCGGGGAAACCATGATATCCCAGGAAAGAGGGTACGGCGTTTTTCTCCCTGATATACCTGTCGGCCAGCTCGTTCAGCGTCTCGGTCTTGACGCCCGGCTTGATGTACTCCTCGAGCATGTCCAGGACGCCGGCCACAATGCGCCCCGCTTCCCTCATCTTTGCTATCTCTTCCGAAGATTTCCTGATAATCATCTCTTCACCGGTTAACCCGCTCACCCCCCCAGCGTCTTGCGTATGGCATCGAAGACCTCGTCCTGTTCCGCACCCCCGTCTATATCCCGCAGGAGACCCTCCCGGCGGTAATAGTCTATAAGGGGCTGGGTTTTCTTCTTGTATTCCTCCAGGCGGGCATACACCGTTTCCTCGCGGTCATCATCGCGGCAATACAGCTCTCCCCCGCAGGTGTCGCAGATGCCCTCCACGCTCGGGGGGTCGTAAACCAGGTGGAATATCCTCCCGCAAGACCTGCACGTCCTGCGCGCGGCAAGCCTCCTCACCACGTCCTCGTCGGGCACCTGGATATTGAGCACGTGGTCTACGGGCTTGCCCATATCCGCGAGTATCGCCGCAAGCGCATCAGCCTGCTCCACGGTGCGGGGAAATCCATCCAGGACGAAACCCCTGCCGCAATCCGGAGCGTCAAGCCTGTCCTTGACTATATTTATAACCAGCTCGTCCGGCACCAGCTCCCCCCGGTCCATGTAACCCTTTGCCTCGAGACCCAGCTTGGTCCCTTCCTTGATATTCTCCCTGAAGATATCCCCGGTGGATATGTGCGGCAGGGAGTACAGGGAGGCGATCCTCTCTGCCTGGGTGCCTTTACCGGCCCCCGGTGGTCCCAGCATTATCAGGTTCATTTTTTTCTTTCTCCCTATCTCTATCTCAGGAATCCCTCGTAGTGCCGCATCTGCAGCTGGGCCTCGATCTGCTTCATGGTCTCCAGGGCGACGCCCACGATGATCATGATGGCGGCGCCTCCGAAGGGTATCTCCCTGGTCCCGAAGAAATAGAACATCACCGCCGGCAGCAGGGCTATGCACGCCAGGGCTATGGAACCGGGAAGGGTGATACGGTTGATGACCTTGCCGAAATATACCGCCGTAGGTGTCCCGGGCCGGATGCCGGGCACGAAAGCACCGTACTTTTTAAGGTGCTCGGCCTGCGTGTAGGGATCGAACACGATGTAGGTATAAAAATAAGCGAAGAAAACGATCATGAAAGTGTAGATGACGAAATAGAGCCAGCCCTGGGTAAGTGTCTCCGCGAAACCCTGCATCGAGGGGATAAACTGGGCCAGCATGGTGGGGAAGAAGATGACCGAGGAGGCGAAGATGATCGGTATGACCCCGGAGGTGTTGATCTTGAGCGGTATATAGGTAGTACCCCCCATGGTCATACGCCTGCCCCGGATCTGCTTGGCGTACTGCACCGGGATACGCCTCTCCCCCTGGTCGAGGTAGATCACGGCCACGATCACCGCCAGGCTCATTAATA
This sequence comes from uncultured Actinomycetota bacterium, assembly GCA_964462595.1. Taxonomy (GTDB): domain Bacteria; phylum Actinomycetota; class Geothermincolia; order Geothermincolales; family RBG-13-55-18; genus SURF-21. The sequence goes on along the minus strand of CAYWXM010000011.1, from coordinate 10,341 downwards.
TGGTTATGAGGATGCCGTAAACGATGCTGCCGTACTTGAGGTCGGTCTGCTTGATGAGGGTCTCAAACTCCATGGGCACGCGCGCTATGATGGAAATGAATATGAGGATGGACATGCCGTTTCCTATGCCCCGCTCGGTTATCAGCTCTCCGAACCACATCAGCAGCGCCATGCCCGCGGTGAGGGTGATGATGATGATGATGCCCTTCATCCAGGTGAACTCGAGTATCTTCAGGCCCTCGTTTCCCACGGTCTGGCGGGAGAAAGTGTATACCAGGCCGATCGATTGCATCAGCGCCAGCCCCAGGGTAAGGTAACGGGTCACCTGGGTGATCTTCCTGCGGCCCGACTCCCCCTCCTCCTGCCACTGCTTGAGCTTGGGGATCACCGCCACCAGCATCTCCATGATGATGGCGGAAGTTATGTAGGGCATGATCCCCAGCCCGAAGATGGCCAGCTGCGCCAGGGCACCCCCGGAAAAAAAGTTGAGGAACCCCAGGATTCCCCCTTCCTGCACCAACTGGTCCAGGGCTGCGGTGTTTATGCCCGGGGAGGGGATAGCGCACCCCAGGCGGTAGAGAAGGATTATCAGCAGCGTGAACAGTATCTTGTTGCGTAGGTCTACAACTTTAAATATGTTGCGGAAGGTCCGGAGCAAACTATACCACCTCTGTGCTTCCCCCGGCGGCCTCTATCTTGGCCACTGCGCCGCGGGTGAAGGCGTTAGCCTTCACCGTCAGCTTACGCTTTAGCTCTCCCCTCCCCAGTACCTTCACCTCTTTGTCCAGCTTCTTAAGTATCCCTTTTTCCACCAGGGTCTCGGGGGTCACGGTGTCGCCGTCGGCAAAATCGTTGAGAATCTCCACGTTCACCAGGTGAAATACCTTCTTGGCCCTGGGTTTGAACCCTCGCAGCTTGGGCACCCGCCTTTGCAGCGGCATCTGCCCGCCCTCGAACCCGACACGGGTCTTGCTGCGTGCCTTCTGACCTTTCATCCCCCTGCCGCTGGTCTTGCCATGGCCCGAGGAACGCCCCCTTCCCAGCCGCTTCGGGGAATGGACGGAGCCTTCCGCCGGCTTAAGGTCGTTAATCTTTAAAGTCATCCTATCTATCGCTCCTCTTCCCGAGACCGTGCCTTCTAACCCCTGAAGGCCCGGTTTTCCTGCTTATCAAGGCCCTCCGCGAACTCGCAACATCCCTTGCTCCGCCATCACCGCCCGCGAGGCTCCCCGCCCTTGTAACCTGCCGCGCAGGATACGGGCGGATCATCCCGGATCAAGAATTTTCCCCGTCTAATGGTTCCACGGAAAGCAGGTGGCTGACCCTGCTTATCATGCCCTTGATCTCCTGGGTATCGGCCTGCACCACGGATTGGTTCATCTTTTTCAATCCCAGCGCGCGCACTGTACGCCTCTGCACCGCAGGCCGCCCTATGGGGCTGCGGACGAGGGTGATGCGCAGCTTCTTATCTTCCGCTTTCACGCCTCCACCGCCTCCCTGGCCTTACGCAATTGTACCTTGCGCAGCTTCGCCACTTCGCGCGTGTGGTTGATAGACCTCAGGCCCTCTATGGTCGCCTTTACCACGTTGACCGGGTTGCGCGACCCGTAGGTCTTGGTCAGGATGTCCTGGACCCCGGAGAGCTCTATGACCGCGCGCACCGGGCCGCCCGCTATAACGCCCGTGCCTTCGCTGGCTGGTTTGAGCAGGACCCGGGACGACTCGTACTTCCCGACCACCTTATAAGGTATGGTGGTTCCCCGCGTCGGCACCTTGAAAAGGCTGCGCTTGGCTTTCTCCACGCCCTTCTGTATAGCCAGGGGCACCTCGCGCGCCTTGCCATAACCGTAACCCACCATGCCCGCGTTGTCCCCCACCACGACCAGGGCGGTGAAACTGAAGCGGCGGCCTCCCTTGACCACCTTGGCCACGCGGTTGATGTTTATCACTCTCTCTTCCAGTTCCAGGACGGTCGGGTCTATCTTGGGCATCTGCAACCTCCGCGCTTCTTGACTTTAACCGGCATCAGAACACCAGGCCTCCCTCGCGGGCACCTTCGGCCAGGGCTTTTACCCTGCCGTGGTACAGGTTGCCTCCACGTTCGAATACCACCTTTTCCACGCCTTTTTCACGGGCCCGGCGGGCTATTATGCGGCCCACCTCGCCGGCCATATCGCTCTTGCTCTTCCCCGCGAGATCAAGCCCCTCCTCCATGCTGGATGCGCTGACCAGTGTCCGTCCCACCCTGTCATCGATGACCTGGGCGTAGATATGCCTGTTGCTGCGGAATACCGAGAGCCTCGGTCTGTCCTCGCTGCCGGATATCTTCTTGCGCACGCGCCGGTGGCGGCGATCTCTCCCCAGCTGTCTCTGGTCCGTCTTCTTCATCCCGCGCTCACTCTCTCTGTCTTTACGCGGCATCAAACCGCGGTCTTTCCAGCCTTGCGTTTTATATACTCCCCGGCGTAACGGACTCCCTTTCCCTTGTAGGGATCCGGTTTGCGCAGGGCCCTTATCTTGGCCGCCATCTGCCCCACCTTCTGCTTGTCGATGCCCTTCACCCTCAGCTTGGTCGGCGTAACCACCTCGAACTCGATGCCTTCCGGCGCCTTCACCAGCACGGGGTGCGAGAATCCCAGGGTAAGCTCGAGGTCACTGTCCTTGGCCACGGCGCGATAACCCACCCCGTGTATCTCCAGGTTCTTCTCGTAGCCTTTCGTCACTCCCTCGACCATGTTGGCCAGGAGGGAGCGCGTGAGCCCGTGCAAAGATCTATGCATGCCGGAATCTGATGGCCGCTTCACCAGCAGGATCCCCTCCTCGATGGTGATTATCATGTCCGGATGGAACTCCTGGGTCAGCTCACCCCTGGGGCCTTTCACGGTCACTTTATCGCCCTCTATCTTCACTTCCGCCCCCTCGGGGATCGGTATGGGCATTTTCCCTATCCTCGACAAATCGAACCTCCAGCTCTTTCCATTACCACACGTAGGCTATGACTTCGCCCCCGACGTTCATCTCCCGCGCCTCGCGGTCGGTGATCACTCCCTTGGAGGTGGAGATGATGGCGATACCCAGTCCTCCCAGCACGCGGGGAACTTCGGTCCTTTTACTGTATACCCGCAAGCCCGGCTTGCTTATCCTCTTGATGCCGTTGATCAGCTGCTCCCGGTTGGGGCCGTAATTCAAGGTGATCCTCAGGTTGTCGTAACTCTCTCCCTTCACCACCTCGTATCCCGCGATGTAACCCTCCTTGTGCAAAATCTCCGCTATGGACAGCTTGATCGTGGAGAACGGCATATCCACCTTTTCGTGATGCGCCGTATTCGCATTGCGGATACGGGTCAGCATGTCCGCGATGGGGTCGGTCATTGTCATCGGCCATCCGCCTCCTTACCAGCTCGACTTGGTTATACCCGGGATCTCTCCCTCGTGGGCAAGTTCGCGCAGACATATGCGGCAGAGATTGAACTTGCGGAGATATCCCCGCGGACGGCCGCATCGCTGGCACCGGTTATAACTCCGGGTGCTGAACTTGGGAGGTCTTTTCTGCTTGGCAACCAACGACTTCTTTGCCATGAACGCCTCTCCTTATCATTTACTGCGGAAGGGCATGCCTATGGCGTCTAGCAGGGCCAGCCCCTCCTCGTCTGTCTTTGCGGTTGTTACAATGGTTATATCCATGCCTCTTACCCTGTCGATATCGTCGTAATCTATCTCCGGAAACACCAGCTGCTCGTCCAGACCCATGTTGAAGTTGCCCCCGCCGTCGAAGGACCTGGGGTTGAGCCCCCTGAAGTCCCTCACCCGGGGTATAGCCAGGGATTGGAGACGGTCCAGGAACTCGTACATGCGGTCGCCGCGCAGGGTGACCTTGCATCCCACGGACATTCCGGCGCGTAACTTGAACCCGGCCACCGACCTTTTGGCTCGGTTAAGCTTCGCCTTCTGGCCGGTGATCACGGCCATGTCCTTCATGGCCCCGTCTATCGCCTTGGGATCGTGCGCGCCCTCTCCCACTCCCATGTTCACCACTATCTTCTCCAATCGCGGCACCTCGAGGTCGTTGCTATAGCCGAACCTCTCCTTGAGAGACGGCACTACTTCCTCGCGGTACTTGTCTTTTAACCTCGGCACCATGCTTCCTTCCTCGGCCTTGTCCGCCTTCTTAATCCAGATCCGCCCCGCACTTGCGGCATATGCGCCTCTTCATGCCATCGGCGTCCAAGCGGTACCCCACCCTTATCCTGTGGTTGCAGGAACCGCAGATGAGGGCGACGTTCGAGATATCGACAGGCGCTTCCTTGGTTACTATCCCGCCCTGGGGGTTCTCCTGGGAGGGCCTCGTGTGCCTCTTTACCAGGTTCACTCCCTCCACCACGACCCGCCTGTTTTCGGGAAAGCTCTTGAGGACCTTGCCCTGCTTTCCTCGATACTTGCCGGACAGCACCTCCACCTTGTCGCCCTTCTTTATTTTCAAACCACCCATCATCATCTCTCCTCGATCACCGCTCAGAGCACCTCTGGCGCAAGCGATATTATCTTCATGAACTTCTTCTCGCGCAGTTCCCTGGCCACCGGTCCGAAGATACGCGTCCCGCGCGGGTCCTTGACCTCGTTTATCAGCACCACGGCATTTTCGTCGAACTTGATGTACGACCCGTCCTTCCGCCGGCGTTCCTTGCTGGTCCGCACCACGACCGCCCTCACTACCTCTCCTTTTTTGACCGCTCCGCCCGGCGTGGCCGCCTTGACCGTGCCCACCACGATGTCCCCCGCATAGGCGTAGCGGCGTCCCGAACCCCCCAGGACCCTGATCACCAGGAGTTCCCGGGCCCCGGTGTTGTCTGCGATCTTTACTCGCGATTCCGCCTGTATCATGATTTCCTCCGAATCGCGGACCTGTACCGCTATTCCGCCTTCTCCACGATCTCCATCAGCCGCCAGCGCTTGGTGCGGGAGATCGGCCTCGTCTCCATGATGCGTACCAGGTCACCGACACCGCACTGGTTGTTCTCGTCGTGTGCCGTATATCTCTTGCTGCGGCGAACGATCTTGCCGTATAGCGGGTGAGGCATGCGAGTCTCTACTCTCACCACGATGGTCTTGTCCATCTTGTCCGAGACCACCGTGCCCGTTCGCACTTTCCTCCTGCTCGTCCTCTCCGCCATTTTCCGATTCCCTTCCTTTATACGGAGGCTCAGGATGCCTCCTCGCTGAGCTCCTGCTCCCTCATCACCGTGCAAATGCGCGCTATGTCCCTCTTGGTCTCCACGATCCTTGAGGTATTGTCCATCTGTCCCGTTGCAGCCTGAAATCGCAGGTTGAAGAGTTCCTCCTTGGCCTCCTTCAGCTTGTGCACAAGCTCCTCGTATGAGTAGTCGCGTAGTTCTCTCGCCTTCAAATCACTCACCACCCGTGGTCTCCCGCTTCACGAAACGGCATTTCATGGGCATCTTGTGCGCGGCCCTGCGCATGGCCTCGACGGCGGTCTGCTCCGGCACGCCGGACAGCTCGAACATCACGCGCCCCGGCTTGACCACCGCGACCCAGTGGTCGGGATTGCCTTTTCCGCTTCCCATGCGCGTCTCCGCGGGCTTCTTGGAAACCGGCTTGTCCGGAAAGACGTTTATCCATACTTTTCCGCTTCTCTTCACGTGCCTGGTGATCGCCACCCTGGCCGCCTCTATCTGGCGCGCGGTCACCCATGAAGGCTCCAGGGCCTGCAGCCCGTAATCCCCGAAGTGGACTTTGGTGCCACCCTTGGAGTGCCCCTTCATGCGGCCGCGATGTACCTTCCTGTGCTTGAATTTACGGGGCATCAGCATGAACGACTAGACCTCCTCGGTCTCTTTCTGCGTATCTGACCCGACCTCGGCCTCCGCCTGCGACGGCTCGGCCGCTCCGGCTCCCTCGCTCTTTTCGGCCTCTTTGACCGCCACGGCGGCCTTTTTCTCGACCGCAGCCGCGGCCGGCTCTTTTACGGGCTTTTCCCGCGCCTTGCGCTCAGGTTCCGCTATGGCTCCCTTGTATATCCATACCTTGACGCCGATGACCCCCATAGTGGTGCGGGCAACGTAGAACCCATAGTCGATGTCCGCCCTCAGGGTCTGCAGGGGCACCTGGCCTTCCCTATACCATTCCCTGCGCGCCATCTCGGCTCCGCCCAGCCTGCCCGAGCAGGATACCTTGATGCCCTTGGCGCCGGCGCGGATGGCGTTCTGCACCGATCTCTTCATGGCGCGGCGGAAGGATACCCTGCCCTCCAGCTGCTCGGCTATGTTCTGGGCTACCAGGAAAGCGTCCATTTCCGGCACGTTTATCTCCTGGATGTTCACCTGGACATCCTTGGCCGTCATCTTGGCCAGGTCCCGCTTGATGCGGTCCACTTCCGATCCCCGGCGCCCGATCACGATACCGGGCCTGGCAGTGAAGATATCCACCTTGATGCGCTTGCTGGTGCGCTCTATCTCCACCCGAGAGATCGCGGCCCTCCTGAGGTGTTGTTTTATATAACGGCGTATGGCAAGGTCCTCCTGGAGCAGGTCCGCGTAATCCCTGCTGGCAAACCAGCGGGATTTCCAGTCATAGATTACCCCCAGGCGAAACCCGTACGGATGGATCTTCTGACCCACGCTCTCATCCTTTCCTTCGCGCTCCGGTACGCCGCCTGGAAGCGCGGCGTCCCTTCTTTTCGAGCTCCTCACGCTCGCTTACTATCACGGTTATATGGCTGGTCCGCTTGCGGATGCGCGTAGCCCTGCCGTAGGCCCTGGGCCTCCAGCGCTTGAGCGTCGGGCCTTCATCCACGAAGCAATTGACCACCATTAGGTCATCGGCGCGCAGGCCGTTGTTGTTCTCGGCGTTGGCCACCGCCGATTCCAGCACCTTTCCCACCAGGCGCGCTGCAGCCTGGGGAGAGAACGTCGTGATAAACCTCGCTTCCTCGAGGTCCTTGCCACGGATCATATCGGCTAACTGCCTCGCCTTGTAAGGCGATATGCGCACGTACCTGCCCACCGCGCGTACTTTTACGGCCTCTCCGGCTGCTTCCGCCATGTTTCTCTCCTGCCTCCTGCTCTCTCGCTCCTGCCTACCTCAGGCGGGTGGGGCGCTCGTGGGCGTGCCCGTGCCTGGTGCGGCGGCGCGTAGGAGCGAACTCGCCCAGCTTGTGTCCAACCATGTTCTCGGTAACGTACACCGGCACATGGCGCTTGCCATCGTGCACCGCTATAGTGTGTCCCACCATCTCCGGAAAGATGGTCGAGCGGCGGGACCAGGTCTTGACGACTCTTTTTTCATTACGCCGGTTCAGATCCTCAATCTTGAAATAAAGCTTTTCATCGATAAAGGGGCCTTTTTTCAGCGATCTGCCCAAGACTACCTCCCTGCCTTTCAGCTCTTCCTGCGGCGTACGATATATTTGTCCGACGGCTTGTTCTTCTTGCGCGTCCGGTATCCCAGGGTCGGCTTGCCCCAGGGGGTTACCGGGTGACGCCCCGCGGAGCTCTTGCCCTCGCCGCCTCCATGGGGATGATCCACGGGGTTCATGACCGTGCCGCGCACGGTGGGACGGCGTCCTTTGTGGCGCCCGCGGCCGGCCTTGCCCTCCGACAGCAGCTCGTGCTCGACGTTTCCGATCTGTCCGATAGTTGCGCGGCACATGATGTTGACCAGTCGGACTTCGCTGGAGGGAAGCCGCACGTGGGCAAAATCGCCCTCCTTGGCCATGAGCTGCGCGGAAGCGCCCGCGGAGCGCACCATCTTGCCTCCGGCACCGGGCTTCAGCTCTATGTTATGTATGGTGGTGCCAACCGGTATGGCCGACAGCGGCAGCGCGTTGCCGGGCTTGATATCGGCATCCGGTCCGGACATCACCCTGTCTCCCACCTTGAGTTTGAGGGGGGCCAGTATATACCTCTTCTCGCCGTCCTCGTAATGCAACAATGCTATGCGCGCGCTGCGGTTGGGATCGTACTCTATGGCGGCCACCTTCGCCGCGATGTTGTCCTTGTCCCTCCTGAAATCCACGATGCGGTACTTGCGCTTGTTGCGGCCTCCCTTGTGCCGGGTAGTCACCCTTCCTTTGTTGTTGCGTCCCGCCTTGTAGTTCATGGGAGCCAGCAGGGTCTTCTCCGGCTCCTTCTTGGTGATCTCCGAAAAATCGGAGACGGAGGCGAATCTCCTCCCCGGCGAGGTGGGCTTGTATCTCTTTATGCTCATAAAAACCGTCCTCTAGGTCATCAGCCCAGCGGGCCCTCGAAAAACTCTATACTGAACCCCGGCGCGAGCGTGACCACGGCCTTTTTACGCGCCCTGGTCTGGCCGGAAGTCCAACCCTGCCGCTTCGGCTTGGGGGGCACCTTGATGGTATTGACTCCTGTCACCTTGACGTTGAAGATCTCCTCAACCGCCTTGCGCACCTCGGTCTTATGTGCCTTCGGGTTTACCTCGAAGGTGTATTTATTATGATCCAGGAGAGAGTAGCTCTTCTCCGAAATTATGGGCCGGATGATCACATCATGCGCGTCCTTCATCCTCCACCCCTTCCTGTAGCTTCTCCAGGGACGAGCGAGTGAAGATCAACCAGTCGCTCGCGAGAATGTCGTAAGTGTTCAGTTGCTGTACCAGGATCACCTCCACGAATGGGAGGTTGCGCATGGATTTGAACAGGTTCTCGTCGTCGTCCGCAAGCACGAGCAGAACGTAATCCTCCACTCCCAAGGCCTGGAAAATGGCCGCGGCAAGCTTGGTCTTGGGCTCGGAGAGCGTGAAATCCTCGAGCACCATCACCCTGTCCTCTCCCGCCCGCACGCTCAGCGCAGAACGCAATGCGAGCCTGCGGACCTTGCGGTTGACTTTGAAGCCGAAGTCCCGCGGCTGGGGCCCGTGCACCGTGCCGCCTCCCCTCCACAGCGGGGAGCGGGTCGAGCCCGCGCGGGCCCTGCCGGTGCCCTTCTGGCGCCAGGGCTTACGGCCTCCGCCCCTGACCTTGCTGCGCGGTTTCGTCGAGGCGTTGCCGTTGCGAGCGGCGGCCAGCTGCTGTCGCACCACCAGGTGCATCACGGGCACGTTCACCTCGCAGGCGAAGTAATAATCCTTCAGCTCTACGCCGCCCTTCTTATTGCCTTCGATATCGTAAACCTGTGCTTCCTTCATCTGCATTCCCATCTATCAGGTGAGTACGTGCGCCTTTTTTCTGCGCTTCTTTGCCGACTTCACCGATTCCCGAACGATCAGCAGGCCGTCGTCCGGCCCCGGCACGCTTCCCTTGATTAACATCAGGTTCCGTTCCTGCTTGACGTCCACCACCTCGAGGTTCAGCGTAGTCACCCTCTCCGCGCCCATGCGGCCCGGCATGCGGGATCCCTTGAACACCCGAGACGGGGTGGCGCAGGCGCCTATGGCGCCAGGGGCGCGGTGAAAATGCGCACCGTGCGAGCCCGGGCCGCCCGAGAAATTGTGGCGCTTTATAACGCCCGCGAAACCCTTGCCGCGCGATCTCCCGGTTACGTCCACGCGATCGCCCTTGCTGAAAAGCCCGACCGTTATCTCCTGGCCTACCTGGTATCCCGCCGGATCCTCGACCCTCAACTCGGCCAGGTGGCGCTGCGGCTGGATCTCCTTGCTCTCGAAGTGGCCCCTCTGCGGCTTGCTCAGCTTTTTCTCCTTCACGGAGCCGAAACCGAGTTGCAGGGCATTGTAGCCTTCTTTCTCGACCGTCTTGATCTGCGTCACCGTACAGGGGCCGGCCTCGACCACCGTCACCGGGATGACCTTCCCATCCTCGGTGAAGATCTGCGTCATGGCGATCTTTTTTCCTATGATACCTTTCAACTTACCCACCTCTCAGCAGCGCGGTGCGTCGTCTTCGCCCGTCGCCGTGGAAAAGCTCACAACTTGATCTCGATGTCTACTCCGGCTGGCAGGTCCATGCGCATGAGCGAATCCACCGTCTTGGGCGTGGGCTCCATGATATCTATGAGCCTCTTGTGCACGCGCATTTCGAAATGCTCACGCGAATCCTTGTTCACGTGCGGCGACCTGATCACGCAATAGACATGCTTCTCCGTCGGCAGAGGAACGGGTCCGGAGATCGATGCGCCCGTGCGCTTCGCCGTTTCCACGATCTGTTTCGCGGAGCGATCGACGATCTCGTGATCGTACGCCTTCAGCCTTATCCTTATCTTCTGTTTCTGCTTTGCCAACCTAGCCTCCAATCTCGCTGCCACGTACGACAGTCTGCATCGCGTAAGCGACAGCGCCGTCTTCGGCGCGGCGGTGTCCCAGCGCCTGGACAATTCCGATTGTGCAGGCCTGGCACGTATACGATGGAAAGAT
>CAYWXM010000010.1:0-4588 GCA_964462595.1 uncultured Actinomycetota bacterium | reverse complement strand
AGCCTGAGTGCTTATATCAGTCAGTTTTCCTCATCGGGCGCATCACACACCACCTGGGAGCCAGCCCAGCCGCCGTTATTCCGTCAACCAATACCCGACTATTGCGGTGATTTCCGGCTGCACCTCCGCCCATGAATCCGAGTCCACACCTGAAGTACCCTATCCGCAAGCTTTGGTGACCACAGGAGGGGGTGCGAATCAGGCAGGAGCTGAGTTGTGAGGATGTCAGGTGAAGGCCCAGCTATTCGCATCCCTTACAAGCTCGCCGGAGTTCATCCGTTCGTGAAGCGAAGCGCGCTTCTTCTCGAAGATGCCGTAGTCATGAATGGCCAGTCCGTCATGGAGGATATCCCAGATCAGGGCGCCTTCGGCCTCGCCGAACTCCACCGGGGTCAAAGCGACCGGCTCTAGTGCGACACTGCCCGGCCAGCAGTCCAGGAGGAGCTGGATGCGCTCGAAACGGTTGTAGCGCTCGAAATCCGGGGATAGCACCAGGATGTCGTAATCACTTTCTTCGAGGTTGTCCCCGGTCGCCCTCGAACCGAAGACTACCATCGACGCCACGGAGATGATGCCTCTCATGGCATTGGTGAATGCGTCGAGCAAATCGCTGTCTATAGATGCTTGCGAACGAATTCTGCTATCTTTCTCTGGCATTCCTCTAGTTCCTTGATGATATCTTCGCTGTAAAAATCCTTTGGGGGCCCGCCGACGCCGTTGGGATAACGAGACATGATGTAATGCCCGTCGAGCTTCTTGCACTCCTTGGAGATCCCGGCGGTGTCGATGCCCATCGAGCTCAGCAGTCTCTCGATCTGCACGCAAGAATGGGTACGCGATTCCCTGCCTTTACGCAGCAGAAGAGCCTTCAGCGCCTTCTCGGCGGATTGCTGCAAGTGGAATGCGGCGCCCTCGTAAAGGCCCTCTTTGGAGAGAGACGAGGCCATTTCCATGTCCCTCTCTGCTGCTTCCAGCCACCATTGTATTTCCAGTCGCATCGTCTTACCCCCACGCCAATTATAGCAGGACATGCGGGTAGATCACCCACGGCCGGGGGGTCACGCCCGGAAATCGGCCTTCAGCTTTTAGGCCGTCCCGCCGTCCAGCGACGGCTGCGGCCGGGAGGAGGCAACCACATCCGGTTGCCGGCCATTACTGCTTGCCATCGGGTTGTTCAACGGGCTGTTGCTGAGCGGGCTCCTGCTCGACGGGTGCGGGTGGGGAAACAGGTTCCAGAGCAGGTTCCGGAGCAGGGGCCTCCGCGGGGGCGTATTTGCTGCGGTATTCCTCCATCTGTTCCTCGATCTTGCCCTCCCGCGCATAGCCGGTGCGGAAACCTATGATATATCCCGCGATATGGAAGGCCAGGCCCAGGCCCCAGACGGCCAGTACCCACAGGAACCAGGGGGACTCGGAGTCGGACAGGACCCAGATGGCGATGAGTAGCGCGTTTACCAATACGTAAGAGCCGAGGCTGCTAAGGAGCCACAGGAAACCGGTCTTGCGGATAACGTTCTTCTCCGCCTTCGCCCTCAGGTCGTCCTCCGGCGGAGCCATCCTCTTTCCCTTCCTACTCACTACCTATCCACCTCCTGTCGATCGATGCCTTATGCGGGCCACCTGTTTGTGAAACATGATGCGGCGTTTCCCAGATGTACCTCCCGTTGATACTATTTTAACCCCCTGCGTGCAGCCCGAAACATCAGGCGTCCAGACCGGCCGGGGGTCAGGCCCGGAAATCGGCCGACGAAAGGGCCGTATCTTCGTTTTTCGGTCAGGGGGTTGCATAACCCACACACGCACCTGGGGAGAGGGGCAGGCGCGTCGAGATCGCCACGCCGCCAGTGACTCCTCGTGATGACGGAAGAAACTCATCATCGCGATGACAGAAAAAAGGCGGTGGGGGCAGAACCGAAAAACGAAGATACGGCCCCTCTGGTGGGAAAGGTTGGCAGGCCCACGCAGTGGTGCCATAATTATCTTGGCATTTTGGGAAAGTTAGTAAATGTGTAGATTCGGAAAGGGCGGGCCATGGACGGAAAAACCTTTCGGCTGAGACCTGCGGCGGTACTTACACTGGCGTTTCTAGTGAGCCTCTCGCTTGTGCTGGCCCTTCCCAACCAGGCCAGGGCCGACGAGCACACCGACTGGTGCTGGCAGAACCCGCGCTCCACCAAGAACGACCTTTGGGGCGTCTGCGCGATCGATGCCAATACCGCCTGGGTGGCCGGGTATATGGGCACCATCCTCAGGACCACCGACGGCGGGGCCAACTGGACGGTGCAATCGGTCCCCACTACCGAGGAGCTGCTCGACATATTCACGCCGGACGGGAAGACCGGCTGGGCGGTAGGGGGAGGCGGCACCATCCTCAAGACCGCCGACCTTGGGGAGAGCTGGCAGGCGCAGGCCTCTCCCACCACCACGGACCTCCTGGGGATAAGCGCCGCCGATAAGTTGACGGCCTGGGCGGTTGGTTTCGGCGGCACCATCCTCAAGACCACGAACGGGGCGGACTGGAGCGCCCAGACCTCGGGGATCACCTCCTGTCTCAGCGGGGTTTCGGCCGTAGACTCAAACACCGCCTGGGCGGCAGGTGATAACGGCGTTATCTTAAAGACAACCAACGGCACGGACTGGGGCGCCCAGACCTCGCCCACCACCAGCATCCTTTTCGACGTGTCGGCAGCCGACTCCACCCACGCCTGGGCGGTCGGCAACAGCGGCACCATATGCAGGACAACCAACGGCACCGACTGGAGCAGCCAGACCGTATCCGGAGTGAACTGCTTCTACGGCGTCTCCGCCGTGGACTCCACCACCGCCTGGGCGGTGGGGAAGTCCGGCACCACCTACAAGACCACCGACGGCGATACGTGGGTCCAGCAGACCTCGCCCGCGGCCGGCCTTGCTAACTTCGGCGTCTCGGCCCTGAATGGAAACACGGCCTGGATAGCGGGAGGTTATGGCCTGATCCTGGCCACCACCAATGGGGCAGACTGGAGCTCCCAGAGCCCCGCCATACCCTACACCTTCAGTTTTACCGGGGCAGCCTCGGTGGACGAGAATACCGCCTGGATAAGCGCCAGCAGAGGCGGGGGAGGGAGCGTCTTCAAGACCACCGACGCCGGGGTCACCTGGGACCGCGCGGATACGCCGGGGACCATCACCGTCGATTACCTATTCGCGGTAACGGCAGTGGACGCAGACGTGGCCTGGGTGGCGGGCGAGTTTAGAAACACCTGGAAGACCGAGGACGGGGGAGATACCTGGGTCCAGCATGTGGTACCCGACATTAACACATATCTCAGGCTCAACGGCATATCCGCCGTGGATTCAGATACCGCCTGGTGCGTGGGGGAGGGTGGCAAGGTATTCAAGACCACAAACGGCGAGGTCTGGGTCAATCAGACCTCGCCCACGAGCAGCGTCCTCCGTTCGGTCTGCGCGGTAGACGCGAACACCGCCTGGGCGGTGGGCGAGGGAGGCACCATCATCAAGACCACGAACGGAACCGAATGGGGCCTGGTGGAGCCATCGCCCACAACGGAGGACCTCTACGGGCTATATGCCCTGGATGCCAACACCGCCTGGGCGGTAGGCAATAACGGCGTCATAATAAAGACCACCAACGGCACGGACTGGAGCGCGCAGACCTCCCACACCGGCAATTTCCTCAACGCTGTCTGCGCTACGGATGCCGAAAACGCCTGGGCTGTTGGCTACCGCGGAACCATCGTCAGGACCACAAACGGCACCGATTGGGCGGTCGACCCCTCCCCGGTCCCGACCACCATAGAACTGTCGGGAGCATGCCCCGCCGGGCCAAGAGGCGCCTGGGCGGTGGGGTATCAGGCCACTATCATCCACTCCTTCTACGTGGATGAGCTGTCGCCGGCCTCGGGGCCCGAAGGGCGGCTGGTGACCATTGAGGGGACGGGGTTCGGCACGCGCGAGGATTTCACCCAGCCCTACGTAACCTTCGGCTCGGTGACGGCGTCCGATTACACCATGTGGAGCGATACCGAGATACGCGTCCTCGCGCCCCCGGGCATCCTGGGCACGGTGCAGGTGGACGTACACACCGCGGGGGGAACCTCCAACAGCGCGCTCTTCGCGGTAGAGCCGCATATCGATTCCCTCGACCCCGCCTCGGGGTCCCCAGGCACCGAGGTGACCATCGACGGCTGCGCCTTCGGCTCGACGCAAGGGACCTCCTACGTGTCCTTCGGGGGGGTACAGGCGACGGAATATACCTACTGGAAGAGCGACGGCACGCAGATCAAGTGCAAAGTGCCGCCGGGGGTGTCCAGGACAGTGCCGGTGGTCGTGTATACCACCGATGGCACCTCCAACGCGGTGGACTTCGACGTAATAGTCAAGCACACTGTGACGGCCTCGGTGTCCGGTGGGCACGGCACGGTGGACCCGGTTAACCAGGAAGTGCTCCAGGGGGAGGACGCCGCAGTAGACCTGCAGCCGGACGAGGGTTACCACGTGGCCTCGATTACCGACAACGGGGTGCCGGCGGCGGTGGCCGACCCCTACGTAATAAAGGACGTGCAGAAGGACCACATCGTGGTGGTGG
>CAYWXM010000009.1:0-23804 GCA_964462595.1 uncultured Actinomycetota bacterium | reverse complement strand
AACCATCCGCATAGGGACGCCGATGAAGTCCGAGTTCCTCCGCATGGGCGAAGGGGAAGAGGCGAAAACCCTACTGGCCTTCAGGCCCAGCTGAGCCGGGCGGCGGAAGGCAGGCATAGATACCGGGCTAAAAAACGCGGGGCAAGAACGGCTGTCGCGCGGGAAGGCGAGCTGCGCTCTAGAGCAAAGTAGCGCTCAGGGAAAGAGTGCCCAACCTGTCGTGTTCGTAGCTCACGCTTGACCTCCCGCCTTTTATAAGCTCGAATATGCCCTGGAGCATGCCTGTGACCAGCAGGGGAGGAAGGGCGTTCTCGACTACCGCCTCGA
Source organism: uncultured Actinomycetota bacterium (assembly GCA_964462595.1). Classification (GTDB taxonomy): domain Bacteria; phylum Actinomycetota; class Geothermincolia; order Geothermincolales; family RBG-13-55-18; genus SURF-21. Next base: position 23,477 of record CAYWXM010000009.1, on the reverse strand, counting down.
GCCGGTCCTTGCCCAGCTCGAACCGGACCAGGTTCCCCATCCCACGTAATGCGATCTGGTGTGCGAGGTAGGAGGGGTCCTGTTTTATCTCCTCGCGCTGCAGGGTTTCAACGACGTAGCGGCGCTGGGCCTCGATGATGGTCTGCGAGAGCTGCTCTCCCAGCTCCGCTTCCAGCTCGCGGAAGACGGCTTCGAGGCCATCGGAACCCAGGACGGCCATGCGCCTGGAGGTGGCCTTGTCGGTGATGGTGCCTTCCTCGGCATCCCAGGTGTAGCTCTTGAAATCAAGCGGTATACCGCAGACCGGGCACCTGTCGTAGGATATCTCTCCCGCTTTACGTGGCAGCACCACCCGCTCCAGGCGGGCGGTTATCTCCGCGTCAGCCTCTTCTCCCGGCAAGATCCTGATCAGCTTGCCTTCGGGGACATCCTTGAATTCGAGTCTGGCGGGCATATTCTCCGCCAGGTTGAAGACAGCGGCGATGTCTCCGCTGAAAAGAGGAAGGGAATATATATTGCGCCCCAGTATCTCCAGGTAAGATCGGGGTTTGAAGCCCACCAGCTCGAAGTGGCCGAATCCCAGGACGGCGCCGCGGCCCGCGATGGTCTCGTAGAGCATGCGTTGGAAGAAGGTCCTTATGACCATAAGCTTAAGCCCAGAGAACATCCCCTGCAGGTAATGTAAGGTGGACTTGCGCTTACCCTCGATGATGATGTGGTCGATGGGCACCCCCACGATATCCGCTATATGGTGCAGGAGGTCCTCTATTCCGTCGGCCTCGTAGAAGAGCACGCGGTGGTCGGGGTTTTTAGACTGAGTGATCGTGCCATCCGAGTTCCAGTTCTGTTCGACGCAGAACTCCTTGGGAATGCCGCATCCCTTGCATGCCTTTACCTTTGTCATCTTTCAACCCCCTGGTAAAGTACCGGTTTATACCCTGCTATCCGAATCGGTCCGGGACAGCCTTACATGTCGATTATAGTCCTTAACCAGCGTTAACTGAATATTTACAGCGCAATTGTTACATAAATAAACATGTACGGTATTTGCAGCCCCAATATTACATACATTTGTACGCTCATCGTTCGTTATGTCTTAATTGCTTTCTTTGCCCGGCTGGATGATGCGTCTGCCGTCAGATCGGGGGGGTTTTTCGCTCAGGCTGTAAATGCCTGTCAGAGACAGCATGCATCGATAACGGAAAGGATGATCCGTGTGCTGTCGTAGGCGGCTATATCTATTGCATATTCCATCAAGGGACATCGGTATTAATGCTGCCAAAAAGAGGCGGAAGGACGGCCGCGCACGCGCGAGGTGGTTAAAGCGGCCATTGCAGTGAGGATGAAAAACAACGCCGATAATATATCTTATGTAAAGTTGATATCATTCTGTGCATTCCTCGGGCGCCAGCCCTTTGCCGCCCACCTTCCCGCTGCCAACCGCTATTATTTTTCCGTTGATTTCCCGTATCGGCGGACTTGTCCTGGAAAAGCTGAGGGGCCCGGTCTTGCCGGGCCCTTTAACGTAACTCATGCCTACAGCGTCAGCGACCTGTTATATCTCGAAGCCCTGGGCCTGGTCTCTCAGCTCCCTGCGCAGGATCTTGCCGGCACCGCTGGCCGGAAGCGTCTCCACTATCTTCAGAAGCTTTATCTTCTTGTACGCGGCGAGCTTGGCGTTGGCGAATTCGGCCAGCTCCTCCTCGCTGGACGTGGCCCCCGGCTTCAGCTCCACGAAGGCTACAGGGATGTCTCCCGCGCGCTCGTCGTATTTCCCCACCACGGCGGACTGGGCCACGTCTGGATGGGTGTTCAACACGTCCTCGAGGTCGCGGGGATAGACGTTGTAGCCCTTGTAGATGAGCATGTCCTTCTTGCGGTCGACGATATAGATATAGCCGTCCTCGTCGTATTTACCTATGTCGCCGGTGTACAGCCATCCGTCTCTGAGCACTTCGGCGGTCTCCTGCGGCTTGTTCCAGTAACCCTTCATCACCTGGGGTCCCTTGATGCAGATCTCGCCTATCTCCCCCACCGGCATCTCCTCTTCGCCCTTCTCCGCTTCCATGATCTTTATCTCGGTGTCCTGTATCGGCAACCCTACGGAACCGAGGCGGAACCCCTCGCGGGAAGGAGGGTTGGAGCAGGCTATCATGGTGCACTCCGAGAGGCCGTAGGCCTCGCAGATGACGCCGGGGATCTTTTTCTGCATGGTCTCCAGGAGGTGGAGGGGTATGGGCGCGGCGCCGGAGACCACCAGGTTGATGTCGGACATGTCGATCTCATCGAACAAGGGGTTATCCACCAGGGGAACGAAGAGCTGGGGGGCGCCACCGAAGACGGTTGCGCGATACTTGGGTATCGCCTGCAGGTACTCGGTGGGCTCGAAGCGCGGGAAGACCACCAGGGTGTTGCCGCCCATGAGCTGCATGTTGAGATAGCCGATAACGCCCATGGCGTGAAACCATGGCACCACGATGAGGGATATGTTTTCGCCCACTCCCAAGGGATGGTCCTCGTCCCTGTCCCCCTCTTCTCGCTTGACCTTGATCATGCCTTCCTCGTAGAGGATGTCACCTCCCACGAACCAGTGGCCGGGCTGGCAGCAGTTGACCACCGCGTTGTAGTGGGTGATCATGACCCCCTTGGGCGTACCCGTGGTGCCCCCGGTGTAGGCGATGTGAGCGATGTCCTCTTTTACGTCGAACTCCACCTGGGGAGGCTCGGCCGGGTATTCCGCGAGCAGTGCCGCGAAGTCCATGATGCCCTCCGGTACCGGCTGCTTCTGCAGCATCTTCACCGGCGCGGAAAGGGGCGGGTAACAGTCGGCCAGGCTGACCAGGATCGTACGTTTTACCGGAGAATCCGGTAGTACGTTCTGGGGCGTCGCGAAGAGCATGTCCAGGCCGATGAAGGTCTCCACCCCGGCGTCTTTCAGCTGGAAATCTATCTCCCTTTCCGAAAGCAGCGGGCTCATGGGCACGAAGATAGCGCCCGCCTTGAGCAGCCCGTAATAGGCCACGGCGAACTGCGGACAGTTGGGAAGGTGGATGCCGACGCGGTCCCCCTTCTTCACCCCCAGGGAAGCCAGAGCGTTCGCGAAGCGGTCGGACAATGCGTCGAGTTCCTGGTAGGTGATCTCCATGCCCCCGAAGATTATGGCGTTTCGCCAAGGCCACTGCAGCGCAGCCGATCGCAGGAGTTGCTGTACGGGCACCTCCGGGTAATTGAGATTCTTGAAGACGCCCTGCGGCCATTTGCTGAAATTCTTTTCCATGCTCTCTCCCCCTCTGGATTCGTTGTTTGACAGCCCGACACTCATTGACGATTTCCCGTGCAGGAAATCTATCTTGCAGCGTTCAAGGGTATAAGGTAACAAGCCGCGAAATAATGCCCCGATCCAAGCTCGCAACCGTTTAGCCTTTACCCCGGAGTTCGCGCCCGTGCTTCCCCTTTACAGTGGGGCACGAACCACTATTGGTATAATAACCTATATCCCGCCGCCCTTTCCAGGTTTGAAGCTTTCCAAGTCACTGATGCGGTTCTATAGGGCTTTTATGCCGTTCTGCCGAAGCCGGGGTCGCCTCCTGGCGGATTCCTGGCATCGTACAATCTCGCCTCTTCGAGTCGGCCCATCGGCTTGAAAACTGTTAAGCAATACTACCAAAACGGCTGACATACATTAAAGATGCAGGTTATCTAATACCAAAGGTCGATAGCCCCGCGGCGAATTATAGTCGAATATATGTATAGGACTTTTTAAAGTCCAACGCCCCACCCGGAAAGCAGCTGGTCTCTCAGGCCAGCTGCTTCCAATTTGACATATGGAATGCGGCGCATAATCGGGCAATGATATGAGATCTGGAACGCCATAGGCTCTTTTTCGCGTAACAAAACGGGTGTAGCCCTGCTTCGACCTTTAAACACTAGCGGCCGATCAGGAACTGCTGATAGTGGCGGCGGCCCCGATAAGCTCCCCTTTTCCTCTAAAAAGAGGGAAGACGCTCACGAGCACGGTCTGTAAGGCGGGGTCGTCGTAAACGGGCTGGCTGAATTCTGCGCCCTGCCTGTCGCGGTAACAGTCCTGGAAGCACCGGGCCAGATGTTCCCCTTTATCGCCGAGGGCACTCAGGGCGTCAATGGCATTGCGGCCCAGGATGTCTTTCTGCTCAGCCCCGAGGAAGCGTTCCGCCTCCTGGTTGACGATCATCACGGCTCCCCTGTCGTCGAGAACCAGGACCCCCATGTGAGCCTCGTGGATGAAACTCTCCAGGTAACCCTGGGTTTTTCTCGTCGTATCCAGCGCGCGCCTGGTGAGGCTGTAAAGCCTGTTGCTGGTGAGCGAATTGCCAAGAACCTCGGAAACGGCCTGCAGGAGGGTCTTTTCTTCCTCCGAATACGAGCCCTTCGTGGTCCCGGCCAACATGACGCCCATCATCCTGTTCCCGGACTTTATGGGGACCGCATATCTAGCCACCCCGGCGGCGCGATCCGTCCACGCGCCCCTGTCCTCGACGGGTATTCCCGATTGAGCCACCATGCCCACGATGCCCTCCCCCACCCCGAAGTCCGGCATATCCCTCAAGGGGGTATCGGTGCCGTAGCGGGCTCGCGGCACGAAACGGGAATTATCCTCGTCCAGTATGTAAATGGTGCCAAAGGAAGCGGTAAGCGGTATGACCGTCTCCAGCGAGGTCTCCAGGAGGCCCTGCGCGTCGAGGTTAGTATTGGCGCTGGTCTGTATGTCGTTGAGCACCTGCAGCAACTGGTTTGATTTCTGTAGGCGCTCCACTATCGCCTCCAGCCTGCGGTTGTATTCAGCACTGCGCGAAAACAGGTAGGCTGCGAACAGTACCAGACCCGCAATAAGGGCGACATCGAAGATGATCTTGAAAGTGGTCCCCCCGAAGAAATCGGAGAAGCTGTCGACGTTCTGTACCAGGAGAAGGAAGATAATGACCAGGGCCATCAGTACCAGCAGGACGATCGAGAAGACGCTCACCGGCCTGCTTCCTCCCTCAGAATTTTTCCCTGGCATGATCGACTATCCCTCCTAACGTCGGGGGTTTGTTTTACTCGGGCAACGCTGCCTCTTCGGCAGGCGAGACGGTTAAACCAGCCTCGAGGAACGATTTCAGCTCCGGATAAGCATCGGTTATCACGCCATCCACTCCGTATTCCACGAGATCTCGTAAAAGCTCGTTTGAGTTGACCGTCCAGGTGATAAGCTTGAATCCAGCCGCATGGGCCGAGGACACCAGTTCGTCGCTGACGGTGAAGGATACGGGAAGAAGCACGCTTGCCCCGCACTTTTCCGCGGTATCCAGCATGCGCTCGCTTGAAAGCTCGTACTGGCTGAGCAAACCCAGCTCCACAACGCTCCCCGTGCCCTTGAATTCGGCGATGAAGTCCTCGTCGAACGAGCTGACCAGGACGGGAAAAGAGGGTTTTGCGGCAGCGATATCACGGGCAAGGACGCCGGCATCGCATCTCTTCACATCCAGGTTAACTGCGCAACGCTTTCCTGCCAGCTCCAGGTACTCGGACAACGTCGGTATTTCCGGCGCCCTTTCCCTTATCTCGCCCATGTCCATGCGGGAAAGCAGCCGCAACGAGAGGAAGGGGCCATGACGGATAACGGCAACTCCGTCATTTGACATGCGTACATCCGTCTCTATCATCTCCACCCCGAAGTCCAGGGCTGCCTGCAGGGATTCAAGTGTGTTCTCGGGGCCAAAGCCCTTGCCCCCCCTGTGGCTTATGAGCGAAAACTCCACGCTCACGTTCTCGCCGTCACATCGCAGTTCGATTATCATTACTTCACCTCTGCTTTACATTCGGCAAGGAAAGGCCGCTTACTTTACCGTCGAAGCTCCAGCTCGCCACGGAGTGCAAAAAAAAGGCCGCTCGCGCGGCCTTTTTTATCTCCACTCGCCTGACCTTTTCGCCGGCCTTCCTCTCAGCTGCTTTCGCCGGACGTTCGATTCAGATCCCTGATGAGCGCACCAGAATCGATGCCGTGGGCCATGGCTCCATGCTCTCCACTCGCCCGCCCCCTTCGCCCGCTTTCCTCTCAGCTGCTTTCGCCGGACGTTCGATTCAGATCCCTGATGAGCGCATCGACATCGATACCGTGGGCCATGGCTCCCTGTTCAACGTTCTCGAAACGCGCGACGGCGCATCCGATGCAATGAAGCCCGTGTTCCATGAAAACCCTGACGGCATCCGGGTTTTCCTCGACCACTTGCTGAATGGTCATATCCTTGGTAATCGTCATGTTCTCACCTCCTTCGTTCGTCGTTGCTTGTAGTTAAGCATAAACATGGACGGTTAGCCAGGATGTTTAACGCCTCTTATATGAGCCAGGTCATGACTCGTCCTGCAGCATCAGATGGAGGTCGAGCAGGTCATCCCAGCAAATGGGAGGGTCGTCATGATTCGACTTGATCTCGATGGGAGGTTGGAGGACTACGGGCTCGCGGCCGTTCATGCGCATGAAGTCGATAAAACGGCTATCCGCGGGGTACGCCTGCGCTTTCCCGCAGGTACTGCAGATAAAGGTATAAAAGGTGCCCTCGCCGTCTCCATGTTCGACCAGAACGATGTCTTCGAGAGCAAGCGAGACTTCTCCGCAATTGCGGCAGCGAGACTTTACGCGTAACATACAGCCTCCTTTATACATTAAATATAATATATACGGTAAAAATACTATATGTTATAATAACCTAAGTCAAGCACGAATATCCTAGAGAGAACATGAAGACTTACAGCGAAAATATTGCCCAGGTATCTACGGCGCTGTCCGATCCCACTCGGCGGCAGATCATGGAGTACGTACTTTACGCCGAGGCCCCTCTTTCCGTACGGGATATTGCGGAATATTTCGGGTTGCATGCCAATGCGGCCAGGATGCACCTTGAAAAACTGGTCAAAGGCGGACTGCTTAGGGTCGTTCGTCAGCGAGGCGAACGAGGCGGACGCCCCGCCAACCTCTACGACACAAGTGGTGAAGACTGGGATATAAGTCTTCCCCCCCGCAGTTATAAGCTCCTTGCCGATATCCTGGCCAGTTCGATATTCGAACGGGGGGAAGACCGGGACAAGCATATCTGCAGGGAATCATACAGAAGAGGTCGCGAGGAAGCCATAGCGAGTTCGTCCCCCCTGGCCTATATGGCCCCCGGCGGTGAATTGCAGGGAGTAATCGCGGCATGGTCCGATGAAGTTAAGAGACGAGGCCATAGGGCGAACATAAAACTTACGGAAGCGGGGCTTGCAGAGGCGACTTTCATCTCCTGCCCTTTTGGGGAATTTTCAGAGCGATATCCGGGCCTTGTGTGCGAGATACACCGCTGCCTGGAGGAGGGGTTCCTGAGCCTGGCCGGCGCATACAGACTGCAGGCTACCGAGAAGAGGTGCACCTTTATCCTGCGTCACGATAAAACGACCTGAAGGGCCCGGCTATCTTCTCGCGACGCTGGAGATATCGATCGGCAGCCGCATATCAGCCCAGGCTGATAAGATCGAACACCCCGAAGACCATCAATACGCCCATCACCACCAGCAGACCCCCGCTGATCATCATCACCAGCCGCATATGACGCTTTATGGCCTCGAACAGGGGCAGCAGTGAGGAAAGGAACACGGCGGAGAGCACGAAGGGAATGCCCAGGCCCAGCGAGAAGACCAGGAGATATATTACGCCCTGCAGCACACTAGGCTCCGTGAAGGCTGCCTTGAGGTAGATGGCCGAGAGGATCGGACCCACGCAGGGGGTCCATCCCAGCGCAAAAGCCATGCCCAGGAGCACCGTCCCCAGAAAACCCCTCCGCTTGCCGACCTCCATGCGTTTTTCGTAGTTCAGAAAAGGTATCCTTATCGCGCCCATGATATGCAACCCGAATATAATCACTATCGCCCCCGCTACTCTGCCGGCTACGTTGAGTACCCACGGGGGCAGCGCCTGCGTCGCGGCGGCGGTTGTGCCGAGGGCCGTGAAGACGATGGTAAAGCCCAGCACGAAAAGCAGGGACTGTATGGCGGCACGGAGCATTGCCTCTTTTCTGCGCTCGCCGGGTTTCAGCTCCTCGAGGCTTGCGCCGGTTATAAAGCTGAGATAGCCGGGGAGTATGGGGAGGATGCAGGGCGAGATAAAGGCCAGAAGGCCACCCGCGAATGCGGTTAAGATGGTAACCTCGCTCATTCAGCCCTCCCGGGAAAATAGGCGCTTAACGCTGTTGCTAGAACCCGCATGAGCCTGGGGGCATGTGCCCCGTACCCTACCCCGACCTGGCCCGTAACGCGCTTCCGTGTGGCCGGGTTTTACATCCTTTCCGGCCACAAGTCCTCGCTGGGCCATTTACCAGTATTCCAGAAGACGGACGATTTAGGCAACGAACGCGACAATACCACCTTGCGGTCTCCAGCGGGGAGGCCCCGGCGGCGATACGGCTTGACCGGGGCAATGGGGGGGCATCCTATATATACCCGGCTAAGAAACGGGTCGTTCATCGAGATTGATGTCGTACTTGAAGAGCAGGTGTTGATAGTCCTTGCGGTAGAATATCTTGCACTTGACTTCAGGGTATAGTTCTCCCAGGCGTCTGATCTTGCGGTTCTTCCTCGTAACCAGCTTCTGGTTCATGGTCGTGATCTCGATGAAAAGGTCGTATTCGGGAAGATAGAAATCGGGAGTGAATTTTGAAACGGGAGCGCCCTTTTTGTCCCATTCGATATCGAAACTAACCGGTTCGTAAAACCACTTGATATCGTAAAAATCCAGCAGGCGCGCAAACTCCTGCTCGCTGCGATGGGCGAAGCGTACCTCGTCCCAACGCCTGTGCTCTTTCCCCGCCACCAGGGATTCATTGAATTCAGTCGTCAAGACCCACCTAACCTAGAAGATAATCAATCGCCCCTTGGGATCAATATCTCGAACTCCGTCCATTGCACGCCAGAGAGGCCGATACTCTGTGCGGATCCGTAAGAAAGGTCCAGCACGCGGCCCGGAACGAAAGGGCCACGGTCGTTGACCTGCACTATCGTCTGCCTGCCCTGGAAGGTGACCAGAAGCCATGTGCCGAATGGAAGCGTGCGATGGGCGCAGGTGAAGTCGTACATGTTATAGATGACTCCGCTGGCGGTGGATCTGCCGTGGAAATCCGCGCCGTAGCTGGTCGTATAGCCTGAATAGGCAATTCCGGTACGGTCGAAATCGGACAGCGGAGGCATGGAGGGCACCCTGTCCAGGAGCCTTCCCGGTTCCGGCACCGTCCAATCCTGTGGCGGATCTGGAGATGGCTGGCTTTGCTCTGAACCACCGCCGTTTATAACCCGCAGGCTGGAGTTGACCTCGTTGAGGCGGGACTGCAAATCCGCTATCCGGCTCTCCAGCAGAGCCGGGTCAAGCGTTTCCGCCACTCGCTGGCGCCTGGCATAGCGATCCCTGAGGTCCCGCTTCTTCAGGTCGACCTCCAGCATCTTGGCTTTCAGCTGATCGATAGTCCCTATCTCCGACTGCAATATGCGGTCGAAGTAGGCGCTGTCTTCCCACATATCCTCCAGTTCCTTTGACTCGAGGAGCACCTCGAGTTCTCCGACTTCCCCGCGCTTGTAGATCGATCTCAACGAGCTGTTGTAGGCCTGTTGACATTCCTCGAGATCCTTTGTGAGCTCGTCCATCTCCACTTCCGAACTGTTTATCTCGGAATCAAGATGCGTAAGTTCCGCAAGCATGGCATCGCGATTGTTCTGAGCCTCGCGCAGTCGCGCCTTGAGCTCAAGTATCTCGAAGGTAAGACGTTCCGCCTCGTCGCTGAGGGCCGAACTGTCCCCCTGCGCCACGGCGTAGTTCAGGTTCAAAAGGCATATTAAGGCGAGTGTGAGCGCAGAAAAAACCGCAAACCGCACACAGTTCATGAATCGCATATTACCACCACTTCGACATCTGTCCTTGTCTCCTCCAAAGATAATAATAGCAAAATACTTATATATTAAGCACAGCTTTACCACGAGACAGTATATATGAGGTATAGAGAAAGACTCGTTGTTAAGTATAGCGTCCGCCTTGAGACCAGGCTTTCGAGGTGGCCACTTGTTCCAGCTTGGCGAGCTGCTCGACGGTGCCGATGGCGACTATGTAATCCCCCGGATCGAGCCGCGTGTCTTTGGAGGGCCTGGTGTTGAAGCCCAGCCCCCTTTTCTTAACCGCGAGGACGAGCGCTCCCGACAGGGAGTAGATCTTGGCCTCGTCTATGGATTTGCCATCCAGGTAGGAATTTGGCTGGACCTCCACGTCGTCGATTCGCCACTCGAGGTTCTCTATGTTGAACTCGATGTACTGTCCCCTGGTTACCAGATCCAGGTAGTCCCATACCGTGGGCTTGAGGAGCATGGCCGCCATGCGCCTTCCTCCTATGGAGTGAGGCGATATAACCCTGTCGGCGCCAGCACGCCTGAGCTTGGGCTCGGATTCTTCCGAGTCGCAGCGGCTGACGATAAACAGGTGCGGGCAAAGCTCCCTGGAGGTCAGGGTTATGTATAGGTTCTCTGCATCGCTGGACAGGGCGGATACCAGGCCCTTGGCGTTCTCTATCCCCGCTTCCCTGAGGGTTTCGTCGTTGGTGGCGTCATCCTTGATGACCGGGAACCCCATTTTACTTGCTTTTTCAGCGCTGTTCGCATCCCGCTCGATGATTATGAATCTCGCGCCTGCGGCTTTGAGGTCGTCGGCTATATGCTGGCCGACTCTTCCGTAGCCGCAAAGGATGTAGTGGCCGACCATGGACTCTATTTCTCTGCGCATCTTTCTCCTCCCCATCATGCCGGAAAGGCTGTTTTCGATCATGAATTCCACAGCACTGACCAGCGTATAGCCTACAGTGCCCACGCCCGCTATGATCAGGAAAAGGGTGAATATCTCTCCCCCGATGCCGAGCGGAAAGACTTCCCCGTAACCGATGGTCGTAATGGTGATAATCACCATGTACAACGAGTCCAGGAAGCTCCCCCCCTCTATCAGCATGTAGCCGGCTACACCGATCGCTATGATCGTGCAAAGGAGCAGTACCGCCTTTTCAAGGGCTTTGAGTCGTTCCAGCAATGGACAAGGCCTTTCTCCTGCCTGAACCCGTCACCAAGAATAGTATCGTACTTGTATGCCGGTATCTATATCCCGAAGCACGCCGTATTATGGAGAAGCGCAGAAAGATGTGCACGTTAGGTCGGAATTTGCGTTTGCGGCAGTAATGCCCTACATGAAATCCTCTGGCTTGGCATCCTTGAGGAAATCGCGGAAGCGCTCTATCTCGTCCTCATCCTCGGTCTGGATGAACACGCTGGCCTCGTTGAGGACGTGCTCGTCCGAGAATATCGAGACGCCGGTGCGTACCGCAAGCGCGATTGCGTCGCTCGGCCTGGCGTCTATCTTGAAGGGCTTGCCCCCGTAGTCGATGGTGATGTCCGCGTAAAAGGTCCCCTCGCGCAGATCCGATATGACGACCTTTTTCATGGTTATGCCGAGCTGGTCCATGATGTTCTTCATGAGGTCATGTGTCATCGGCCGGGCCGTCTCTATCCCCTGCAGGGCAAACGCAATGGCCGTCGCTTCGAAAGCGCCGATCCAGATCGGCAGGAAGCGGTCGCCTGTTTTTTCCTTGAGCAGCACAATAGGTTGATTCGCGGGGAGCTCTACCCGCACTCCTATCAGTGTCAGCTCGACCATGAACATCACACCCCTCTCGTTTCAAGGCTAAACTATAGTACCCCTTGGCGCATGTCAATCAGCCTTGCCTTTATTTTACCCGAGGCAAGGCTGAAGTTCACGGCCGGCATCCATGGCCCGCTGCGATGAAAGAAGGGCTTCAGATATCCCGAACCGTAGCATCGATAGCACAGATATAACGCAGGTTTCTCCATCTCTGAAGATAATCAAGGCCGTAACCGACCAGGTAATCCTCCCCCACCTCGAAACCGCTGTAATCGATGCGCAGCGGGGTAATACGCCTGACCTTGCGGTCCAGAAGGGTACAGATCTTGAGGCCCCCGGGGCCGCGCTCACCCAGATTGCGAAGTATGTAACTCATGGTGAGACCCGTGTCGATGATATCCTCCACCACGAGGACCTGGCGGCCGTAAATGCTGTCCGAGAGGTCCTTTACAATGCGAACTCCGCTGGAATGCAGGCTTGATTCGCGGTAACTGGAGATGCCCATGAAATCGATTTTAAGGTCGAGATCGATATGGCGTATCAGGTCGGAGAGGAAGACAAACCCTCCCTTGAGCATTCCGATAAGCGTCAGGCCCTGGGCCGGTTCTCGCATGAAGTCGGCGGTTATCTCCGCGCCCAACTCGCGTACGCGTAAAGATATCTCCTCCTCTGTGAACACGATCCTGCTAATATGATCGGGCCGCACGCCACTTCCCCTCCCAAATCGCCTCCGGGATCACAGGCCCGGTATGAGCCACTTTATCACCATCCACCATGACTCGAAAACGGCCCATATAAAAGACAACAGACGAACCAGGAAGTTCGGCGTATTGCGGTATTCACCGCTTACGAGCGTTTCCCGCGACTCCTGAGGGGTCCCCTCAGCGATCACCATGTAGCCGACTTCCTGACCCGCTTTCACCGGGTAAGGAATCCACTCCAGACAATTGATGCTGGCGCTCCTGTAGCTCGCGAGGCGGTCCCTGCGCACCGTGAAGACCATGTCCCCGGAGCCGACGGCATCTACCTTGCGGCGTGGAAGGTCTCCAACCTCGACCTCTGCAAGAGGTTGGCCACTGTATGCGAACTCGGCCAGGGTAAAATCATCGAACCCGTAATCCATGAGGCAGATGGTCTGATCCCAATAGCTCTCCCCGCCGTTGAGGATGACGGATATGAGTTCTCTTCCGTCCTTCTGTGCCGAAGCGACCAGGCATTTCCCCGCCCCGTACGTGTACCCGGTCTTGATGCCGGTGGCAGCGGGATAAAGCTTGATGAACTTGTTGTGGTTTTCCATCACGCGTGTGTAGGGATGGCCGGGCCAGGGGATCTCGTAGGATCCCGTGGTCACGACCTCCCTGAATTTCGGGATGGCCATGGCCTGGGATGCTATTGCCGCCAGGTCGCGGGCCGAGGTGTAGTGGCCCTGCGTGTCCAGGCCGTGGGGGTTGGCGAAAGAGGTATTCTGCAGGCCCAACTCGCTCGCTCTGTCGTTCATCATCACAACGAAGGCTTCTTCCGATCCGCCTACGTGTTCGGCAAGGACCACCGCTGCGTCGTTGGCCGATTGCAGCATAAGGGCATACAAGAGTTGTTCGACGGTGAGTATCTCTCCCGCCTCAAGCCACGCCGACGATTCCCCCACGTTGCCGGCATAAGCGCTCACCGTGGCGTTCTCGTCGAGGGGCGCGTTCTCCAGGACCAACAGCGCGGTCATTATCTTGGTCGTGGACGCCATGGGGAGGGACTGGTCGGCATTGACCTCGTAAAGCACGTCCCCGGTCTTGTTGTCGACGAGTATGGCGGCCGAGGCGCTGATGGCAGGCGCGGAGACCTCGCCCTGCTCCAATATAAGGCTGTCGAAGCTCGACAGGTTGGAGGCGGGTATCTCAAACGCGTTGTAGACCCCGGCCTCGCCGCCCGATGCCAGAACGTAGATGCCCGAGGATATAGAAATCAGGATGAGGAGAGCCAGGAGCAAGGCCAGGGCTATACGCAGGGGCCTTTTGGACCTGCGCTGTTCCGCGCGCTTCTTCCTGCGCAACTCCCTGATCCTCTTTTCGAGGACCAGGCGACGCTCTTCGGGCCCGAGGGCTCCGTTCGCCACCGGATACGCCGGTCTCTCTGGCCTTCCTATCTCTTTCATCAAAAAGGAGTTTAGCAGATGATGACGTGCTAGGTCACCAGCTTTGAGCTACCGCGCCAGGCGTTTGCGAAAGTCTCGGCACCAGAAAAGAGGCGGGGATCTTACAGCAGGGCCGTGGCCATGCCGAGATAGATGGCGAGAGCCGCGATGGCGATGAAAAGCGTGGAGAAACGAGCCTGCGTGTAGCGCAGCTCGCCCTTGATGCGGCTGGAGATAAGGGGTAGGGCGATACCGATGACGCTTCCCAGGACAACGGTGATAAAAAGGGTGACGCCGATGGTAAGGCCGAGAAGCGCGTAGTCTTCCCAGAACGCGGCAACCAGGCCTCCCAGGAACGCGAGCCCCAGAGATATCAAAAGAACGACTCGCGTCTCTTTCCAGGCGAGCAGGATTATTTCCCTTCCCCCCGGATCCTTGCCGCCGATCTCTTCCAGCACCACGGCCTGGGATACTATCCCTATGTCCTGTGCCGCCCTGAGAACCAGGGGGATAAAGAAGACCAGTGAGATCAGGGGGACGAGGCGGTTTTCGAAAGCCGAGATAAGCAGGGCCGCAGCCAGTCCGCCAAGCAGTGTGATAGAGATGGAGGGGATCCTTGTCCGCAACGAAGGTGATGCCCCCGGCTCGACCAGCTCCAGGCCGCCGAGATGCGAGAGATCCTCGATGGCCTCCTCCCGGATGACGTCTATCATATCGTCGACGGTGATGATGCCCTTGATGGAGTTGATGTCATCTACTACGGGCAAGGCAAGGAAATTATAGCGGCTCATGGTAGCGGCTACCGTCTCCTGATCCTCGTTTACGTTTGCCGCGATGACGTCGCGGCGCATGAAATCCTCCACCTTTTCTTCCTGTGGAGATCTCAGCAAGTCGCGCAGAGAGACTACACCCTTCAGGCGCCCCTCGCTATCCTCGACGTAGACGTAATACAAGGTTTCCGCGTCGGGTGCCTTTTCGCGCAGGTATCGCAGGGTCTCCCGGGCGGAAAAGGAGCTGGGGATGGAGAGAAACTCGGGCGTCATGCGCCCGCCCGCCGTATCCTCCTCGTATCCCAGAAGTTCCCTTATAACGCCCGCTTCCCTGACCCCCATAATGTTGAGAAGCCTCTCCGCCTTGTCTCTCGGGAGCAGAGCAAGAATATCCGTGGCCTCGTCGGGTGGCATGATCTCAAGCAGGTTGGAGA
This sequence comes from uncultured Actinomycetota bacterium, assembly GCA_964462595.1. GTDB lineage: Bacteria > Actinomycetota > Geothermincolia > Geothermincolales > RBG-13-55-18 > SURF-21. The sequence goes on along the minus strand of CAYWXM010000009.1, from coordinate 8,441 downwards.
CCCTGGTCTCAGAGAGATCCTCTATGACGTCCACCTGTTTAGCCGGTTCTATCTCCGAGAGCGATTCGGCTGCCGTAAAAGCCCCTAGAAGGTCGAGGAGCTTTTCGCGATACTGGGGCTCCATCTGTTCGATGATATCGGCGATATCGGTCGGATGCAGGTCGACCAACTGCGACTCCGTGACCGTCAGCTTGAGATCGGGGTGCTGTACCTCCAGCGGCGCCACGAAGTTCCACGGTATCGTCTTCTCCGGGAGGTCAGCGCCAAGAAGGCGCAGAAACCTTCCCACCGTCTTTTCCAGGCCCAGGCGTCTCAAGAGGGCGCGTTGGCTTACATCCACTCCGGTCAGGCGCAGGTAGGAATCGAACTCGGCCAGGCGGAGGTCGTTCACCCGCACGACTTTGTTGCCGTGCAGGTCGACGATCTGGCGATCGAGGAGGTTTCGCCCCAGCAGCAGGCCGGGCTGCCGGTATTCGCAACCCCACACCTCCTCGCGTGCATACTCCAGCCTCACCCTGCCGGATTGCAGAGAAGACACCCATTCCCAGGGCACGGTTACCGTCTCCCTGCGGCCTCTACGGGTGCGCGATATTATCATGAATTCGCTCTGCGGAAGGTTCCCCGAGAGGCCTACCCCTATATCGTGCAGTTTCCCAGTCAAACGACCTGCAATGTCGAAAACCTTGCGTTCCTGGAGATCTGAGAAGAAGAGCAATAGCACCTCCCTGTCCAGGGATAAAAAGAGCTCGCTATGCGCTCGTCCCGCTTCCTCGGCTGCCCACAAATATCGCGGCAAACGGTCTCGGTATTTATCGGGCTATGCAATCCTAGCTCTATGACGCTGCCGGTTTATATGCACGCACAGAAAAATCGCAGCGCTTTCCCGCTTATGCAACCCTGTCTTTTCAGAAAGGGACGGGCTGGTTGGATTTCGTAAAATATTCCTTAACCCGGTTTTTCAGCAGGAGGTCTTTCAGCTCCCGTGAGAGGTTGACCAACTGCATTAGATTGTCCAGCGCTTTGCGCTTTGCCTCGGGGTCTTTGGACTTCAGCGCCGGGGCAATTATCTGCTCGAAGGTCAGGGCTTCACGGTCGGTAAGGTTCTCGTACATGCGCATGTGGCGAGGCTCGAGGCCGTAGCGGGAGAACTCCCTGGTAATACGGAGTATCTTCACGTCCTCTTTGTCGAAGTAGGAACCTTCCTCCCCGTCATGCGCGCAAATGAGGCCGAACTCCTCCAGCGTCGTGACGAAGGAAGCGTCTATATCCAGCGTCTGCTTCACATTTTCCCGCAGCAGGACCGAATCGTCGTAAGCGGCAAGGTCCTCGCCTACCTCCATGGATCCCATCATGCCGGGCACCAGATCACCAGCGCGCACTTTTCCGCTCTCGAGCTCATCTATCTTCTCCCGGATAACCTTTAAGGGAAGGTATTTGTCCCGTTGCAGCTTGAGGATGAAACGCAGGCGCTGTGCGTCCGCCTGACTGAATTTGCGATAGCCCGAGGGCGTCCTTTCCGGCTCTATGAGACCCTCGCCTTCCAGAAACCTCACCTTGGAGATGGTAAGATCCGGGAACTCGTCTTTGAGGGACTTAAGCAGATCCCCTATACTCATCCTGTCCTTCTGCTTCTCCATCCTTGCCACCGTCCTTATCCGGTTCCCGTAATGAATAGCAGGTGGAACTTGCCTATCTGGATATCGTCTCCATTGCTCAACGAGGATCTCTCGATGCGCTCGCGATTAAGATAGGTGCCGTTAAGAGAACCCGTATCAAGAAGCGAATATTCGGAGCCCTCACGGCGTATCTCCGCATGTCTTCGAGATACCGTTATATCGTCGAGGAATATATCGCTTTCCGGGTGACGGCCGACGACTATCACTTCGTGACTGATTACGAAACGCATTCCCGCGTCGGGCCCTTTTCTGATCATCAGTATGGCACTGCCCTCCTCGAGAGGTTCCACGGGCAGCGATACCTCTACCTCCTCTTCGGATTCGGCTTCAACGGCGGGCAACCCCACCGTTTTCTCGTCCTTGTGCTCGCCTTCCGGCACTAAGCTGGCGCCGCAGCGGGCGCAGAAGATACTGCTGTCCGGGTTGAAGTGGCCGCACTTCGTACAGAACACAGCTCATTCCTCCTTCCAACGGTGCTTAGCGGACGGACGCTTTTGGGCCTGTATGAAAGCTTGCTTAGATGGCACGGGATGCCCTCAAACCATAATATAATGAAACGTGAGATTTTTAAACAAAAAGTTTACATTTAGGGTTACGGGCTTATTAGCCGCCTGTGGGGTCGTTGCGGTTTATACCCATGGCCTCGCTGGCCAGTATCTCGCTCAACCTGTTGATATCGTCGTCACTTATTATCGATCTGCCTTCCTTTAGGTCATCCTTCTTACGCCTTACCAGCTCGGCGCGCAATATATCTATCTTTCCATGCAATACACGACGCTGATAGGATATCTTGCCCTCTTCTTTCAATAGTTCCTCGAGGATATTGCGCAGCTCTTCCTCGCTCTTGCTGCTGTAATCAATGTAAACCTCATGTGGAGGAACTTTCTTTGCAGTTTTCTTATCCTCACCCATCGGCAACCCTCCTTATACGTGGCATCGAAGTCAACATTGATTCTATCAGAATATCAATATCGCAATAAGCCCTCATCGTATCGCAGGGTCAATCGCAGGATTTGTTCATCGTGGGAAGGCTTGTGACTCCGCATTCCTAAGCCATTGCTCGGAATCATATGCACGGGCCAGGGTTTCCCGCCTTCTCTTCTCCCGGCTTGTAAGCACCTCGTCCTCTATATTAACACCGAAAGCCCGGCTGAAGCCCTCTCGGAACGATTCCGCCACCTGCGGCCAGGTACAGTGGCAACCAGTATCGCTGAGGGCCAGGCAACGCCTCCTGAAATCCTCGAGGCCGCGTTTTCTCTCCACCTCGTCAGCGAAACGCAAAAGGCGGAAAAGCAATTCGGAGCGATCCTCCAGCAATATGGACCCGTGCTGCAGGAGCGCCCCACCGCGGCGCACTTGTGCGCTGCCGCATAGTTTGCGGCCGGCGTATTCCAGGTCCGCCTGCGTACTGGCCGAGAAACAGGCTCCACCCGCATGCTTGTAGGCTTCACCTGCCTGCGGCTGTATCGCGGCATCGATACCGAGGATCTTCAGGGCAGCGAGTATTCCCTCGCATATCAAGCGGTATGCGTCCACGACGCTTTCCGGAAGGGGGAACCCCTTAGGCATGATGATGCTGTACGTGAAATCGTCAAGGTGGAGTATGCTCTTCCCTCCCGTGGGACGGCGTACCACCTCGACTCCCTGCGACGAGCACGCATCGAGGTCAACGTCTTCCAGGGGTTGGAAACGTCCTATAGAAAGGGCTGGCGGGGACCATTCGTAGAGGCGCAGGGTCGGCGTAAAGGCCGCGCTTTTAGCCTCTTCCAGCAAGGCCTGGTCGAGGGCCATCTGGCTGGAACCACGGCTTGGAGGCAAGGTGATAATGCGCCAGCATGGATAAGGTGAGCCCGGCATGATCCCGATCAAAGCAGTTCCGCATGCAGCACTTCCTGCAGCTGCTGGAAAACAAAGCGGTCTGTATCCTCGCTGAGGGAGGCCACACCGTCTCTGAACACCGCGACATCGTAATTGCGCATGGAAGCCTCGATAGCGGTCGCGTAGACACAGATGTTACTCAATACGCCGGTAAGGTATATCTTTTTTACCCCGAGCTCCCTCAGGTACGTGTCCAGGTCCGTGCCGAAAAAGGCGCTGTACCTTCGCTTGGGGATAACGTGTTCTCCCGGCAGCGGCTCCAATTCGTCGATGACCTTGCTGCCCCAGGTATTGCTCACGGCATGGGGCGGCCAGTGTCGGAACTCGAGATCGTCTTCACGATGGCTGTCGGTGATGTATATCACGGGTATGCCCTGATCCCTCGCGTCACCGAGGAGCTTTTCGATGCGCGGCACGATCCGTTTCGCGCCCGGGACCACCAGGGCTCCACCTTCTTCTATGAAGTCATTAAGCATGTCGATAACAAGCAGTGCGCTATCGGGATCGAACCTTATGGTGTTCAAGTACATCAACCTCCGCTCGATATCATGTCCCATCTTTGCTTATTTCAACATATGCCATGCACGCGTTTAAAGCACCCCTGCCGCGAACCCTCTCTCGATATCGTCACCGCCTCGTCAACCCACGATGTCCATGACCTTCTTGGTAAACTCGCCGATGACCAGCGCAGCCCGGGTATCGTCTTGCGCTTCGCATATGAGGTGCAGCGATGGCTCATCGGGATCTGGCAATACGAGTATCCAGGTGCCCTCGTCGAGAAAGACCTTGACCCCGTCGATAAGCTCCAGCCGCCCTTCGTTCGTCTCCTCGGCGAGGCGGCGCATGATGAGGCCTTTCTGCTCCCAGGATGCGGGAATCTCCTCCGAAAGCAGGTGGATGTCGGGCAGGTCTCCCGCAATCACCGAAAGCGGCGTTTCCCGCTGGATCAGCCGGTTTATGAGGATGGCGGCGCTGGCCATGGCGTCGTAGGTGGGAAGAAAAGAGGGGAAGATGAACCCCCCGCTGCCCGCTCCCGCGAAGATCACCTCTTTATCCAGCGATGCCTGCATGAGATCGCTGCGGCTTACCTTGGTGCGTATGACCTCGTTCCCGCAGCTGTGCGCTATCGTCTCCACGTGGGAGGTCATGCTCACGGGCACCGCTATCTTGCCCTTGCGCCCGGCATCGCAGAGCAGCTTCACGAAGAGTAGAAGTGCGGCCTGGGGATGTATCTGCCTCCCCTGTTCGTCCAGGAGATACAGCCTTTCTCCTGCATTGTCCATGATTAGACCGAGTTCGGCCTCGGAGCTCTTCACCAGGTGCGAGAGATTCTTCAGGGCGGAAGTAAGCTCTTCCTGGCTGAGGGTGACCTTTTTTTCATCCGTGAAATTATTGAGGCTCAGGACATCGCATCCCATCTTCCCGAATACCTGTGGCATGATGATGCTGGTGCTACCGAAAGCGTAATCGACTACGGCGCGGAAGCGCCTTTCATTTAGCTGATCGAGGTTCAACTCCGCCAGGAGCGAGCTGGTATACATATCCAGGACTCGAGGCGGGAAATTGATGGCCCCGATCTCACCGACGAAAGCCCTTCTGTAGTTAGCCTGGTAGTAGAATTTCTCGATGTCCCTCTGCTTTCCCTCGGAGATATCGATACCCCGTTCATTGAATATGCGGATCTCGATTGATTGGGGGTCGAAGGCGGAGATGCGTACGTCCATCCCTCCCGCAGCGCTCTCCGTCCTTATGGCAAAACGGTTGACCGGGGAGGGGGATACCTCGAGGTCGGATACGTTCACCCCGGATGCGTTGAGGCCCGATATTATCGCCCTCTTGACTGTACGGGCGGCACGCGAAGCGTCGCGGGATGTCACCACCGTTGATCCCGTGGGAAGGCTGGAGCCGTAAGCCATGGCAAGTCTCAACGCCTGTTCGGGGGTGATGTCTATATTCATGATCCCCGACACGGCTTTCTTCCCGAAAAGCGTGCGCAGGCCCTTGGATTCCCATATTATGCTGGTGTTGATGGTGGCGCCCGCCTCCACGGTCTTAAAGGGGTATATCTTCACGTCGTGGTTTACCATCACGTTTTCCCCGATCAGGCAGTCGTCTCCGACCACGACCCCTTCCTCGAGACGTACGTTGCTCTTGAGATCGCAGTTCTTTCCCACCAAGCAACCCCTCAGGTGGCAATTCGTGCCGATGTAGGAGTTGTCGTAGACCAGGGCCCGGTGCACGAAAGAGTCCTGTTTTACGACCACGTTGTGGCCGAGCACGGTGTATTCACGGATCACGGCGCCCTTTTCCACCTTGCAGCGATCACCCAGCACGACGGGCCCGCGCACCTCCCCCGCATCTTCGAGGTCAACCCCCTCCCCTACCCATACGTTCTCTGCCACGCGGAATCCAGGAGGGTCTATCTTTACCTTGCGGTCGAGTATATCCTTGTGCGCTGTCATGTACTGCTCGAAGTTGCCGATGTCGCACCAGTAGCCGTCCGCCACGTATCCGTAGAGGGGATATCCCTTCTCCAGCAATGACGGGAAGAGGTCCTTGGAGAAATCAAAGGATTGCCCTTCGGGGATGAATTCCAGCACCTCGGGCTCGAGGACATAGATGCCGGTGTTAATGGTATCGCTGAATACCTGTCCCCAGTTAGGTTTCTCGAGAAAGCGTTCGATGTTACCGGCGGCATCCGTGACCACGATTCCGAACTCCAGCGGGTTATCCACCCGGATGAGCGTCAAGGTGGCCATCGCTTTGTTGCGGCGATGGAAATCCACGACCTTCGTCAGGTCGATGTCGGTGAGAGCGTCCCCGCTGATGACCAGGAATGTATCATCTATGAACCGGGAACTGTTCTTAACGCTGCCCGCCGTACCGAGCGGTACGAATTCGGTGGAGTATTGCATGGAGACACCCCAATCGCTGCCGTCAGCGAAGTAATTGCTTATCAGCGTGGGTAAAAACTGCAGGGTGACGATCATGTCGCTGAAGGAATAACGCGTGAGCAGGTTTACGATATGCTCCATCATGGGCCGGTTGACAACGGGCAGCATAGGCTTGGGCTGATTGCTCGTAAGTGGCCGCAAACGCGTACCCTGACCACCCGCCATGATCACGGCTTTCATAACTGGACCCCCGGGATGCCGCTCATGTTGGATAGTCCATGACCAGGATAAGGGTTTCCCCGGGCAGATCGTCCGCGGAGACATAGGCGGGTGCCTTCTCCAACCTCTCCACCGAGGAGAAGAAGGACAGGAAGGGTTCCTCCGTGGCGATAGGATAAGAGCAGGCTGCGTTGCGGTAATGCATCGGTATGGCGATGCGGGGAGCAAGTGATTTTATCAGCTGCGCCGCTTCGTCGGGTTCGAGGGTGAAAAAGCCTCCGACCGGGACAAAAACGACGTGTGCGCCCTCGAGGCCTCTTGCCGTTCCCTCATCCAGCAGGTGTCCGAGGTCGCCCAGGTGCACGAACGTCAACCCCTGCATCTCCCAGCGATATACCGTGTTAGGGCCCCGTTCGGCGCCGCTCTTTTTGTCGTGGAAGGCCGGGAAGCCGACGATTTTAATCCCATCTATCTCGCGGGGCGATGGATCACGCACCACGACCGGGTTCCCCTTGACCAATGCGACGTTGTTGTGATCGGCATGATCGTGGCTGACTAGAACGATATCGGCGGTGATGTCGGGTAGCGAGTAGCCAACGTGTTCGTCGAAGGGATCGGTTATCAGGCGATGATTGCGGCCATCTTCCAGCATGAACATGGCATGGCCGAACCAGGTCAGGCGCACCGCTTGCTCGAGGTCCCTCTCCACGCCGTATCGAGAGATCATTGTTTCACCTCCTGAGACAGGTCGATCTTATCCCTAGTATCGATTAAGCCACACCCGCGCAATCAGGCCCTGCTCCCCCCTGAACGGCGGGCGCGTTCAGGATGGTTTTACCACGTCCCCGGTTTTTGCAGCGCCTAACAACTTTATACCCCGACGGATATAGATAAAACCGCTTACGTAGGAAAAAACGATGCCCAGGCAGAAGATGGCGAACCCGATGGGATTCACCTCGGAGAAGAAACCCCCGCCACCCGTGGGCTCGGGCAGGTTCAAGGCGGTGAAAATGCAGATGGACGTGAAAAGGAGTGCAGTAGCCGCCTTGCCCGTCCAGTGAACGGCAAGCTTTTCCCTTACTTCCCTGTCGTTTATCCCTACCAGGGGGGCTCCGGCGAGCATGAGCACGTCCCTGCTTACGATGAGCAAGCCCATCCACAGGGGCAGGAATGACCTCCACATCAGGGCTATGAGTACGGAGATGACCAGAAGGCGGTCGGCAAGCGGGTCTACCAGTTTCCCGAATTCGGATATGGTGTCGGTGCGGCGCGCTATCTGCCCATCTATGAAATCAGTGGACGCGGCGAACATGAACACGCCCAGGGCCCAGTAATGCGCGGCATCAACAGTCTCCTTGGACATGATAGAGATAAGCCACAGCACAATGGGTATAAGCAATATGCGCAGGCAGGTGAAGAAATTCGCGAGGTTCTTTTTTATCATATACTACCTCCTCCGCTGGTCGTATACGAAAAAGGGCGGAAGAAAAGTCCGCCCGTATGTCCTGGTCGGGATGGCCGGATTTGAACCGGCGACCTCTTGACCCCCAGTCAAGCGCGCTAACCAAGCTGCGCCACATCCCGAAATCATCCTTTACAGCGTTCTAATTTTATAGTCAGGGACTGCCTATTGCAACGTCTCGCTTCGCAGAGGGTCATGGCCGATGCTCCTTTTCTATGATGAATCCTCGCGTTTTGGGACGTTCTCGGGCAGCAGTTCCGTGGGGTGGGTCTGGATGGTCTGGTTCGGAGGTGACATCGGGTGGGGTGGGGG
>CAYWXM010000008.1:0-4325 GCA_964462595.1 uncultured Actinomycetota bacterium | reverse complement strand
CGGGACAGGAGCGAGTTGGACACGGAGCAGTGGAAGAAGGTAATGCGTGAACTCGCGGGCGCCGGGTGCCTCTTCCTGGCCTTCACGGGCGGGGAACCGTTTATGCGCGGGGATCTGGAGGAACTCGTTCGCGAGGCCGTCGCCATGGGGTTCGTGCTCACCCTGCAGACCAATGCGGTGCTTCTCGACGAAGCCATGGCCCGCATGCTGGGGGAGATGCCCACGGTCCGGATGGACGTCAGCGTCTATGGCGCCAGGCCCGAGACCCACGATCGTTTAACCGGCATGGAAGGCTCCTTCGCCGCCTCGCTGCGCGCCATGGAGCTGCTGCGGGAAAACGGGGTCCCGCTTCTGCTCAAGGTCACTGTGGGCGGCTTCAATATCGAGGAGGTCGAGGGCATCGCGGCCTTGGCTGAAAGCCTGGGGGTGAAGGCCATCTTCTCCTCCCTCATATTCCCCCGCAACGATCGCGACAAGGCGCCCACCGAGCTGCGCCTGAGCGACGAGGACCTGGAGCGCTTTATCCGCTTCGAGACCTCGTACATGATGGACAGCATCGGGGAGCTCATGGGGCTGGAAGAAGGCGGGATGACCTACGAGGAAATGGCGGGATTCCTGCACAAGTGCGCTATCGATCCAATGCAGGTGCAGAGCGAGAACCGGCGTTACTGCGGGGCGGGGAGCACCGTCTTCGCCATCAACCCCTATGGTGATGTATATCCTTGTGTCGCATTCCCCCTTGTGGTTGGTAACTTATTAAGGGATAATCTTACGGATATATGGAAAGACTCCCCGGAGCTCATGCGTCTTAGAGGGCAGGAGGACGAACTTCCATCGCAATGCAAGAAATGTGAGCTTCTGGACAAATGCGCGATATGCAGGGCATTGTCCTATCTCGAAGAGGGCGAGGTTATGGGCTTTAGCCCGGAGAGGTGCAGGCAGACCCATATGCTGGTAAAGGTTTTATCACATGAACAAGCACACAGCTGACAAAAAAGAATACGAAAGACCGCAGATGAACGTGATGCGCATCAACCGTTTCTTCTTCGGAAGCTGCCAGAACCTGTGGCCCAATTGCTATTCCATGTACCTGTTCATCAGTGGCGCCGCCCGTTGCCGTTGAACGAGGCCGGGCGCTTCGACAGGTGTCCTATCCGAGCAACTTGACAAACGATGTGTGAGAGCAGGCAAGAAGGTGGTTTTTCTACCGGAGAACCCGGCGCTGCTTACCCTCCGCGGGGAGCCATTTACGGCGTAGAGCTGCCGAAACCCAGGTTGCTGGGGAATAAGCGAGCGTTTCTGTCGTTAAATTAAGTGCACACAAAAATACTCGCAAGCAGCGAAGGAGGAGAAGCCGGAGCGAGAAGCTGGAGAGTTAGATGAAAGGTTTCTGGAAGCATATCGCGGCCAGCGCGTCGATAAGCGCGGTTTTTGTCATCTGCGCTTTGGCGCTCGCGTTTTCCGCTGCCCCTGCAGGCTCTCCTCCCGTGCAGGCTGACGCAGGCTTGCATTCGCTGTCGCTGGCCGGCCCGTTGACCAGTCTGGCGGAGGCATGGGATAGGGCGGCCGAGGGGTTGGCGGGGGAGGGAAACGCGGTCGAGGTCGCAACGGTAGAGAAGGCGGCGCAGCCGGTCCCCGCAACGGCTGCTCTCTTACCGGCTGAGCCCCCCGCGGCTGAACAATCGCTCCCGGAATCAGAAGAAGCGCTACGCACCAGCGCTATCGACCCGGATCTTCCCGCCCCAGGCGACCTCGAGGCAGATTTTCCCATCCTGATAAACGCTCCGGGTCGCCGCGTTGAGCTGGCATGGTCAGCAGTATCGCACCCGCAGCTGGAGGGATACGTATTGCTGAGATGGGGAGGGGGCTCGTTCGATTCCATGCTCGCCTTTTTCCGTGATTTGGAGCAGATAGTGCCCTCCGTTGAGCCTCTCGTAGACGAACTGGAAGTGCAGTTCTCAATGCTTTCCCAGAGTGGTTGGACCTATACGGAGAGGAACGACATTCTTGCGGATACCGGGGCGGCCATGGACCCCCTGCTTGCTGCCATGGCCACAACGCCGGGCGCCGAGGATCTCATGGACAAGATGGTCACCCTGGCGACACGCTATACCCCCAGCCCGCCTACGGCCAACAACTACAACAACACCAGGTTCAGCAACAATACCTATTACCTGTACGTGGTATCGGCCGCTTACGGCGGCGGCGATACCAGCGTGCCCTCCAACTGCGAGGGCGCCTTCACGGTGATAGGCGGCAGCGGACAGCCTCCGGGACCCCCCGGCGGCTTCACCGCAACGGCCTACGATCCCGATGTGGCTTTGGAGTGGAACCGCCTCGCCTACACGGCTCTGGCCGGATATGACGTCTATATCATGCAGAATGGCAACGCAGTGAAGCTCAACGTCGAGCTGATAACGAGAGGCACGGAGTTTATACATCTCGGCGGTATCGCGGGATCCAGATACAGGATACACTCCGTGGACATCGCGGGCAGGACACGCAATCCCGCCAACGCAACTTCCGTCCTCGCCCCGGCCACCGTCTACGATGCCGAGGACCCGGCCTGGGTCTACGCGGGCTCCTGGGCGCTGGAGGATTACCGCGCCATCGAGACCTCCGGCGGCCTGCTGTGGGTGGGACACTGGGGAGAGGACCCTCCGCCCGATCCACCCTACGAGCCCGAGCCGGTTCCGACCTATACACCGGCCTCCGCAAGCCTTACGTTCACCGGCAGGAGGATACGCGTCTATTCCGCCCGCTACTGGGCGTGCGGAAACGTGAACTTCTATATCGACGGCGAGCTGAAAGCCACCTTCAACCTCCACTACGACGGAGGTTACTCCAACGTGGCCGGCTACGTGCCGCCGTTATGGCAGCAGCTCTCCTTTATATCCACAGGCCTCCTCTCCAAGGAGCAGCACACCCTGACCGTGGAGGCGGCCGGCTCGGGTGGAGCCCAGGGACAGCATTTCGTCAATTTCGAATACGCGGAGTCGAGGTAGAATCGGAGTCACTATGATAGGTTTCAGGAAACACGTCGCGGCGAGCTCCACGATATGCTCCGTCTTTCTTCTTTGCGCATTGCTGGCGGTGTTCCCGGTGGCGCAGTCATCCTCTCCAGGCGGCGGAGCGGGCGCCGGCAGGGCCGAGTCCTCGGCCGCCTCACAAGTCCACCCGTACGCCATGTATGCGGGGACGGCGTCTCAGGAAGCACCCCCGGCAGGTACTGAGGTGGAAGATGCAAAGACGCCATCGAGTGCACCTGCCGCGGCGCCCGTGACCGCTCCCGCAACGACTGCGCCGCAGATGCCCGCCGAACCCCCGCAGGAGCCGGAGAATACGCCGCAGGTACCCGACGAACCAAAGCAAAGCGCCGTAAACCCGGACCGGCCGGCTCCCACGAATTTCACCGCAACGTTCGACTACGATGGCACCAGGGATGTAGTGACGTCCTGGACTGGTAGAGCATTCTTCTATTACGTGCTCAGGTGGAGCGAAGACGACTTCAGTTCTATGCTGGACATATTCGAGCGACTGGCGGACCTGGACCCCACCCTGGAGCCTCTGGTCGACGACCTCGAGACCCAGTTCACCCGGCTTGACCAGTCCGGCTTGACCTATGAGGAGAGGAACGGCATCCTGGACGATACCGAGGCGGCCGTCGATCCGCTCTTTTACGCGCTGGTGAGGACGCCGGGTGCAGAGGGGTTCACGGACGAGATAGTAGCCCTGGCTGACGCGTATGATGTGTTGTGGTTCACCACCTATAACGACGGCAGTACCGGCGACGACACCTACTACCTCTACGGCGTATCCGCGGGGTACTTTAATGGCGATACCAGTCCCCTCTCCAACACCGACGGGGTGTTCACCGTGGCCGAGGACGGGGGTGATCCGGCTACCCCCACCGGGTTCACCGCCACCGCCTACGACCCCGGCGTGGCACTGGAGTGGGACCGCAACACCGAAAACGACCTCGCGGGGTACGACGTTTACGTGATGCAGGGCGGCACCCCGGTGAAGCTCAACACTTCGTTCATCACGGCGGGCGCGGAGTTCTTCTACGAGGACATAGAGGACGCCGGGGGCACCACCTACCGGGTAAGGGCCGTCGATCTCTGGAGCCGCCAGAGCATCCCCGCCAGCGCCGTCTCCGTCCTCGCCCCGGCCACCGTCTACGGGCCGGACGACCCTGCGTGGCAGTATTCAGGCACCTGGAAAAGGGAAGACTATACGGCAGGAGACCCTGGAGGGACGGTGCTGCAGGTGGCCAGCTATGCGGGTTCCACGGCCAGCGTCACCTTCACGGGCAGGAGGGTGAG
>CAYWXM010000007.1:0-22357 GCA_964462595.1 uncultured Actinomycetota bacterium | reverse complement strand
GAGGGGTGCACGCGGCCCGGTTTCCATACCTGGCTGTGCCTGCAGAACCCCACGGATAGCGACGCCCAGGTGACCATAGACTACCTCTGCGGCGACGGGGCCAGGGTGAGCAGGGAGGTAACGGTGAAGAAGAGCTCCCGCTATACCGTGGCCGTGCACGACGCCAGCGACGGCATAGGGGTCCACGACGGTCCCCACGGCGACGTCTCCATCAAGGTGACCTCCAACCAGCCCATCGTGGCCGAGCGGCCCATGTACTTCAACTACAACGGCAGCATCGGCGGCGGCCATAACGTCCTGGGCTCGCCACTGGAATGAGCGCAAGCGCTGAAATGCGCCGCGGCGCCGCCGGGGCTTCTGCCCCGCGGCGCTTTTTCACGGCCGTTCGACCACGATCTATCCTGCGCGGAAAAGGCCGCGAGTCGGGCCTGCCATTATTCGGCCGCGCCTTCCGCCACCCGGCGTGACCAGCGGCTGAAGTGCAGGTACGCCGCCAGGGCCTTCACGCAGGAACGCACGGTAGTGTACACGGGGACGCCTATGCTCTCCATGCTGTCGCGGTAGGTGTCGAAAAACCTCGCATCGCCGAATACCCAGGAGACCAGCGGCTTTCCCGAGCGCTTTATCCTCTCCCCCAGTTCCTCGAAAGGAAAGGCCCCAATGATGCGCGAGGCGAAAGTCAGCATGACAATCCCGTCGATGCCCGCATCCGCCAGCACCGCGTCCACGGACCCGGAGAACGCCTCGAAGCCGTTTTGCTCTATCGCCGGCCAGATGTCGACGGGGTTGCCCGGCGCCATCCAGGGCGGGAAGACCTGCCGCAGCCTCTCCAGGGTACTCTCCTCCAGGGGCGGTATACGCAGGCCGTTGTCCCTGGCGAGGTCGCTGGTAGCCACCCCTCCCCCGCCGGACACGGTGACCACCGCGATGCGGTTGCCCTCGCTGCTGGCGAGGCGGAAAGGACGGGGGTTGAGCGAGAAGGCTTTGCCCAGGTCCATGAGGTCCTGGAAATCGTGCACGCGCAGCACGCCGGCCTGGCGCAGGGAGCTGTCCACCACCTCGTCCGCGCCGGCTATGCTGGCGGTATGGGAGAGGGCGGCCCGGGCCGATTCCTCGTAGCGGCCGCCCTTCAGCACCACCAAGGGCTTGACCCCGGCCATCTTCCGCGCCACCTCGACGAAAGCCCGGCCATCCACGATGGATTCCAGGTAGGCGACCACCGCTTCCGTATGGGGGTCGCCGGCAAGGTAGGCGAGCACCTCGACCTCGTCCACGTCCATCTTGTTGCCGATGGCGCAGGCCTTGCTTACCTTGAAGAACCCCGAAAGCAGGTACTGCATCATGAACCCGGCGGCCAGCATGCCGCTCTGGGCGATTATGCCCAGGTTGCCTTTCTGCAGGCGGGTGTGCAGGTCCGGGAAGCGTATGAAGGGCGTGAAGATGAGGGGGTCGGTGTTTACCAGCCCAGTGCAGTTGGGCCCCCAGAGGCGCATGCCGCCCTCGCGCGCTATGCGCAGGCATCTCTCCTGCAGCTCCCTGCCCTCGTCGCCCACCTCCGCGAAGCCTCCGGACTCGATCACCACTGCCTTCACCTCCGCGGCCACTGCGTCCTCGAGCACCCCGGGCACCTGGCGGGCGGGGACGAAGACTATGGCCAGCTCCACCTCTCCGCGCAGGTCCTTGAGGCTCGCATAGCATCTCTTGCCGTTCACTTCCGTCCTGCCCGGGTTCACCGGGAATACCGGGCCGGAGAAAGACTCCAGCATGTTGGCGATGATGGAATAGCCCCCCTTGGCCTTGTTGGGGGTGGCCCCCACCACCGCGACGCTGCGGGGCGCGAAGAAAAGGTCAAGGTCGCTGTGCGGGCGCATAGCCCTCTCCTTCCTTCTGGGTCACGAAGACCAGGTCGAAAGCGAACGGGCGGGCCAGGTTGCCCATGGCCATGGCCAGGCGGTAGAGGAACCTGTAGCGCGGATGCCCGAACCTGCGGGGCAGGAGGTCGACCTTCTTGCCCCTGCGGAAGTAGTTGAAGAGGAACTCCAGGTAGATGCCGCGGCAATCCAGGACCCTCAGGCCCTCTTTTTCCAGCAGTTTCCATATCTCGCGGTAGGTCAGCTCGTTGATGTGTTCCGGGTTCACCACCTCCCGCTCGCGGTTGACGCGGTTGAGCAGCCGGGCGGCGTTGGGGGTGGTGACGATTATGATGCCTCCCGGCTTGACCACCCTCTTCCATTCCTCCAACGCTCCCGGGGGATCGATCACGTGCTCGATTATCTCCCCGGCGTAAAGGCCGTCGAACTCCCCGTCACCGAAGGGCAGGTCCACGGCATCGCTTTCCACGCACTTGAAGTGCGGGCTCTCCTCGCGTATGGTGCGCAAGGCCGGCTCATCGAGGTCGCAGCAGGTTATCTCGTAAGGCCAGTCCTCACTGATATGCCTGAACAGGCTGGTGCCCGACCCCACGTCCACCACCTTTTCCATGTCCCGGAAATAGCGGCGGTATACGGAGGACAGGGTCCTGAGGCGAGCCGCATGGAACTGCTCGAGGAAGATGTTGAAGGCATTTTCGTTGTAGGCCCCCTTGTGCTCCTCGGTGGAATAGTATAGTTTCAGCAGCTCGGGGTCCTGCACGAAGGTCGGGATGTTCACCCTCTCCAGCTCCCCTTCGCCGCTCGACGCCACCACCATCAAGTCCAGTATGGGGGAGACGACGAAATCGGGGTTGTGCCATGATGAGACGGGCTCGATCTCTTCCCCGCCATGGAAAAGCCGTACCGGCCCTTGCGAGCTTTCCGCGTGGACATCCAGGCTTATTTCCAACTCCAGGTCCTCACCCGGCGGAAAACCGGCCGGGTATATCCAGTAACCCCAGTGCTTCTGCGGGTGCAGGTGCTGTCCGTGGTCGTAGATATCGACCGAGACGGTGGAAGGCGCCTCGCCTCCGGCCAGGGAGACCTTGAAGCTGAGCGGCTCCTTTTCCGCCGTAAGGGACTCGGGCACGCGTTCGAATACCAGGTTTGAGATCTCGATTACCTCCTCGCGTCGTCCCCGGGCGCATCACGCGCGCCCGCCTTCCACCCACCATGATAAGCAATCGCCGCGCCCCTCGCTAACCTCCCCCGGCGCTTCTTCCTTCCTCACTCCCCCTCCGGGGGCAGCTCGAAGACGAAGGCATAGGTTTCGTCGGCGTCCGGGTTGGGTGGGGGGGCGTGAAACTCCTTTACCAGGACCAGCTGGTCCAGCACGCCGTAGTCGATCCCCGCGATCTTCATCGCGTCCTCGATATCGCGCCGCGTGGAGTGGATAACCAGGTACCGCACCCCTCTCTCCCGCGCCTCCTCCAGGAAGAGGTGTGGCTCGACGTCGGCCGGCTCGAACTGCTGCCAGTCCCCCAGGAAGAGGGCGTCCCGCCCCAGGTAGAAAGATGCCTCGGCACCCAGGTTGGTGACCACCTCGCCCTCCCCCCCGTTGTCCTTGATCCACAGCAGGGCATCCTTCGCCGCGAAACCTCCCACGTCGTCCTCCAGGGCGGTGATATTACGCTTGTAAAAATCGTTGGCGGCAGGCCGCGAGGTGACCGCCAGGACGGCTGCCACGCACAGGGCCAGGGCGAGCAGGACGGCGGCCGTCGAGACCGCCAGCCTCCTGCACTCGAGCTTCTCCACCGGCACCCCCAGCAGGGCCCCCGCGCCCAGGCACAGGGGAGGCACGGCGGGGATGAGAAAGCGTACAGAAGCGAAATACCAGATGAAATGCATGGGCCCCATGAAGATGAGCCAGGCCCACAGGAAGATGCCGTAACGGCGGAAGCGGCGCACCAGCAGTGAGCAAGCCAGGCCGCCGTATCCGAAGAGCAGGTAGCCCCAGTGATAGGACCTCCTGCTTATATCCGCGGGGTTGAGGTCGGAGAAGATGAGGTAGCGCCTTAACCTCTCCCCCTTGCTGAACATCTCCCACTGCGGAAGATAGTTGTTCATCTCGTCCGCGTAAGCGCTCTTGAAGGGTGTGCCGAAGGCGATGAGGTTGCGCAAGGCGAACACGGCGGCCGGGGCCAGTGCGATGGCGCCCGCGATGAGCACGTGCTCCAGGCGCGCCCGCCCCCGGTACCAGTAATAGAGGAGGAACATCCCCATGAAGGCGATGAGGAACATCCCCTCCCAGCGCGTGATAGCGGTCAGCCCCGCCGCCGCCGCGGCCAGGTAGAGATCGCGCCTGCGGCAGCCCTTCATCCAGCGCAGGAAGAACAAGGCGGACAGGCAGGTAAGCAGGGTGAAAAGGCCCTCCGACATGGGCACCGAGGACCAGGCCACGCTGATGGGCTCGAAGGCGAAGAGGGCGGCCGCGGCGATGCCGGCGCGGCGCCCGAAGATCAGCCTCCCGATCGAATATACGGGAAAGACGCAGGCCGCGGAGAAGAGCACGTTGCTGAGCTTACCCGCCGTCTCCAGGTTGGGGACGAAGAGGTTGAGGAAGGCGATGCTCACCGGGTAGAGGGGCAGGAACTTGAAGTGCGGATGGCCCGCCACCGCGTAATGCAACCCGTGCCTGAGGTTGCGGGCCAGCACCAGGTAATAATAGCTGTCGTAGGTATAGATGTGCGACTTGGAGGCGAAATGCCATCTCCAGGCCAGGGCGGCGGCGAAGACCAGGAGGAGGGCTATACGCCAGGCCCATCTCTCGAACCCGCCGTTTCCAGTCCCGCTCCCATTATCTTTCCTGCCATATTTTAACAACATGCTATCAGGCCGCCTCTGCATAGCGCGCGGGCGAGCGCGCACATCCGCCGGGGAGTGCTTCCGACGCTGCGGGAGCGAGCGGCGTCTCCGCCGGCATCCAGTTCTCGATGCGCAGCTCCAGCTCCAGGCTCTCGCCGAACCAGGAGAAGAACTCGCACACCAGCCCCACCCGCAGGCTGAATTCCCCCGGGACCGCGGGAGGCCTGATCAGCGTGGGCACCTCCACCTTCTGGCCGGGGGCGACGTCGCAGGGCAGGTAGCATCGCTGCTCGGCCCAGACCTCCTCCCCTTCCCGCTCCCAGTTCACCCCGATGCGCACCAGGCCGTCGCCCATCTCTCCGGGCCCGGCATCCTGCATTGCCGCCCTCCACAGGGTGTCCCCGGTGTTCTCGACCTCGAAGGTCATGGGAAACAGCCCGTCCGGCGTGTCCAGGTCCAGGTCCATCCCGCCGGGGATGGCGATGGTCCCGTCCAGGTAGCCGGGGCTGGTAGACACGGGGAGTTCGCCGACCTCCACCGGGAATGAGAACTCCTTTTTACCGAGAACCCCCTCCTCCAGCTGCAACCGCAGGGTGTAATCGCCGGCCTGCGGCGGCGCTTCCAGGAAGAGCGGGATGCTCATGGCCTCGCCGTCCTGCATGAAGAAAGGCCCCCAGAACTCTCCCTCCTGCCCGCAAACCGAGGCGCCTCCCTCACCCGTGAACTCGGCCCGGTAACGCTGAGAACCCTCCTCCAGGGAGATGAAAGGGGCGCCGCCGCGGTTCTCGACGGTCAGGCCCATGCTGAACTCCCCGCCGGGCACCACCCTGTCTGGACAGCAGGCGCCGACCTCCAGGGCTTCCACCCCCGCCACGTTTTCCGTGCCCACCTCGAACACCGTGTAAGCACCGAAATCGGTCACCATGTCCAGGCCCGGGGTGTTAAAGAGGCGCACGTTGAACTCCTCGCGGCGGTGCTGCTGCACCGCCTCCCAGTTCCACACCACGTAATCGACCTGCAGCGCCCGCAGCAGTTCCAGCGTACGCGGAGAGGGAAAGCCCTGCATCTCGGTCATGGTGCGGCGGTAATGGTAGGGGAAGTATCCGCTGTATCCGTTGACGATCTTCTTCCAGTGATAGGTGCTGTAATAGACGACGGTGGCCTCGGTCTCGTGGAACTCCAGCACGTAGGCGAAGTTAAGGCCCAGGTCGCGGTCGTTGCTGACCGCCGGGAGCAGTTGGGACGTGGGCAGCTCGATGACCCTCACGTCGCCCTGCTCCTCGAGCCACTCGTAGACCTCGGGTACCTCGCCGTAAACCGGGACCTCGGCGATGGTGAAATTCACACTCAGCAGCTCGAAGAGCAGGATGAGGAAGAGGCAGAAAGGAGCGGCGCGGCGCAGCCCGGCTTTTGTGCTTCCCGCGCGCAGGCGCGCGACCAGCCACGCCATGCCGAATCCTCCCAGCATCGCCAGGGCCAGGGCTATGATGACGTAAAAACGCGAGGGAACCCGGATGAACTTGAGCAGGCCCAGGTGGAACATGGCGATGAACGGGGGGTTGGATATGCCATGGGGCTTCGGACCCAGCACCAGGCCGAACCCCATGATCAGCATGAGCAGGGGGAAGAGCGCTCCCATCCTGAAGGGAAGGAGTTCCTTTTCTTCCCCGGCTTCCTCGCCGGGCTCTTCCGGGTCCGTGGCCCTTCCTTCCGGCGCTTCCTTCCCCGGCTTCAAGACCTCCGGCGCTTCTTCTTCCGGCGCCTCCTCTCCGGTAGCCCCCGTGCCCGGCGCCTCTTCTCCCGGCGCTTTCTTTCCGCGCCCTACCCACAGGCCGGCCAGCGCCAGCAGCGCGAAGATGAGGATCACGAACCCCGGGAAGAGCACGCTCTCTCCCCGCGCCCCCGGCAGCTCGAAGGGCGGCGCGGCATCGCCGTAGACGAGGCTCTCGGGCATCACGCGCAGGAAATCCTCCGGCGTGGCCGCGTAACCTTCCAGCTCGTCCAGGGAACGCTCGAAGCCCGGCAGCCTGGCGTGGGCGCGCAGGTAGGGCAGGGCGAAGGGTATGATGGCCAGCAGCGCTACCGCAAGGGCCAGGGCGATGCCCGCCAGGCGCAGCAATTCCTGCCGGCGCCGGGAAAATATCGCCACCCATACCCACAGGAGCGCGGCGACCAGCGAGCTGAAGATGAGGTAGTGCCAGCTGGAAAGGGCCTGGGCGAGGAAAAAGATGCCGAAAAGGACGAGGTTCTTCTTCCCGCCCTTGCGCAGGTAGCGGTACTGGTACAGGAGCATGAAGGGCAGGAAGGGCGAGAAGAAGACGTGCAGGTGCCCCAGCTTGCTCAACTTGTAGGGACAAAAGGCGAAAAAAAGGCCCGCCACCAGCCCTCCCCAACGGCTCGACGTAAGCTCCTTCACCAGCAGGTAGCAGCCGAACCCGGAGAAGACGGCGCCGAAAAAGACGAGGAAATTGTAGGCGAGGACAGGGTTTCCGGACAGGTGGTAAACCGGCGCCGCCAGCACCCCCATGGCGAAGAGGTGCTCGGAATATGCCAGCACGTCCCGGGAGGGGTAGATGATGTTGCCCTGGAACAGCTGGCTGGGGGCGGTGAAGATGGTCCTGGCGTCCCAGGAGACTATCCAGGAATTGAGCAGGGAATCGCCGCGCCCACCGATCACCCCGTTATGCAGGTGGAGGACCAGGGGCCAGGTAAAGGCGATGGTGAGCGCCAGAAACAGCAGCAGCACCAGCGTGTATTCTCTTTTTTTGGCCCCCAGAGACCACTCCAGGGCCCTCTCGAACCTGTTCAATCGCCACCGTTCCTTCGTGTCTGGGGGACGCCTCCCTTTGTGCCTCTTGGACGCCGCCCGGGGCCTTATTGCTCCCCATGCCTTTCTCCAGCCCGCCGCCCGCTACCTTCACCGGCGGCTGCGGGGCATCCTCTCCGAACATCTCCAACACCTTAACCGGTGAAGGCCGCCCCGCTTGCGGAACTCGCCCCCCGGCCGCGCGCCGACCCTTTCCCGCGCTCACTCGAAGCGGGACAGGTATTCCCGCAAGGACTGCAGCGCGTGCTGGGGCCGGAAATCCTCCAGCCTGTCCCGCCCCCGCGCGGCAAGCGTGGAGCGCAGCGCATCGTTGGTCGCCAGCTCGCCCAGGGCCTCCGCGACCACAGGCGGGTCCAGCTCCCTGAAGCAGATCCCCGCCCCGCCCAGGGTATAGGGGATGGCGGAGCTGTCCCTTGCCAGCACGGGCACGCCGAAGTACATACTCTCCAGCAGGGGCACGCAGAAGCCCTCGTGCAGGCTGCAGGTGATGAAGACGCGCGCGGCGCGGTAATAGGCGCGCAGGTCGGCGTCGCTGACCCCCGCGGGCCATCCCGGCATGATCGCCTTTCCCTGCAGCTTGCGGTCGGATATGCTCTGCGCGATGACCCGGTTGTACCCCATGAGCAGTGTCGTCCCCACCAGGAAGAGGCGCGAATGGGCGTTGATGCCGTGATGGTAATGGGCGAAGATATCCACCACGTCCTCCACCCTCTTGTTGGGGACGATCCTCCCCACGAAGAGCACGTTGACCTTGCCGTCCGACAGCTCCTCGACCAGTTCGTGGTTGTACTCGCCGCCCATCTCGCCGGTGTCCACGATGATGGGCACCACCCCCGTCCTGTCGGCGTCGAAGCCGGCCTCGAGCAGTTCCTCGCGGTTGAACTCGGAGTCGGAGATGGCGAAGTCGCAGTTCCTGAAGTCGGGGATGAGGTCCCTGCCGCGCCTGCAGTAATCCGCCATGAAGGCGTCGTAGGGCGCGAAGAACTCCGGCGGGGTTATATTGTGATAGTAGAAAACGCGGCGGTTGCGGCTGTCGTCGTAGAAGACATGGTTCTCGTCATAGATGGAATGGTGGTACACCAGGAGGTCGTCGCGGTTCCTGCGGTAATGCTTGTGGTATTCCGGCAGCCCCTCGTTGACCTTCTCCATCACGTCGTCGTGGGCGGTGGAATAGATATGGCTCTCCCATCCCCAGGAAGTCGCGGCCTCGTGGATGCTCATCACCTGGTTGGTTATCGCGTCCCCGAACTTCAGCCGGGCGCATATCTGATGGATCCTCATACCTGGGCCTTCTTCTCTCCCACCAGGAACCCGGTCCCGGCCTCCCGCCACTCCGTTACCTCGAAGCCCTCCCTTTCCATGAGCGCGCCCGCGAATCCCCGCGGCCACACCCGCACGAACCCGTCCTCGTAAGGGAAGCGGCCCCCCGCTCCGCCCATTCCCAGCAAGACCTTTCCGCCCTCGCCCATGCTCCTGCCGGCCCAGCGCAGCAGCCCCTCCACCTGCGAGCCTTCCAGGCACTCCGGGAAGGGTATGGCCAGCAGGTCCGCCTCGGGGCGAAGCGCTTCGAGCAGGTCCAGGGGCCGGGGGTGGAATGTGGCCGGGCAGAAACGCGCCTGTACCTCCGCCACCGCGCGGCCGTGGTCGTCCACCGCCAACACCAGGAGCTCTTTCTCCCACAAGGCCTCCACCAGTGCGGCCCCGGGTATGCCCACCAGGACCGCCCCCCTGCCGCACGTTCCCGCCACGTAATCTATCGCCTCGGGGCCCCATTCCGGGCGGGGCGAGAGCCATACGTCGCTGCGCCCGTTCCTGCCGGGATAGGGCCCGCGCCTTCCCGAACTCAGCAGGCGGTGGGCCATCTCCAGCTCCCTGGTGGCGAAGATGTTGAACTGCTTCAGCTGCTGAAAGTAACCTTCGCCGACCCCCTGCACTACCCTCACGGTGATCACGTGGGCGAGGATCCTGCGCAGCGGCGGACGTTTCTCCGTTTTCTCCCCCGCGGCTCCCGCCTGCCCGGAAGGCTGCGCCTCCTCCCCGCCATCCCGCGCCGCCGGCGCGCCGCCCTTCGCTTCCGCTTCCTCCTGTTCCCGGCTGGCGGCGCGCAGGAGCCGGCGCCACCTGCTGCCCTCCTCCTGCCTCCTGTCCTTTTCCTCGTCCTCCTCGTCCAGGGCCCTGCGCAGGCCGTAGAGGGCCGCGGGTGCCGTGTCCTTCGCCTCGCGCAGCACCTGCTGGAGGTCCTCGTCCAGCAACTGCAGCAGCTCCGGCGTATACAGCCGGTGTTCCCTGCGCAGCTTGACCCTGGCCCTCAGCCCATGTTCGTCCAGTTCCTTGCCGTTGACGAGTATCATGCTTCCACCCCCCCGCCGGAGCGCAGCAGCAGGCGCTCGAGCACGCGCTCGAGGTTGCGGGCGAAGTTATCCCGGCTGAAATGGGCGAGCCTCTCCCGCTGTGCCGCAAGCACCCTCTCCCTGAGCAGGGGATCCCTCTCCAGGCGGTCCAGCAGCTCGGCCAGCAGGGGATAGTCTTTCTCGCCGAAGAGGATGCCGGCACCGCCCAT
Organism: uncultured Actinomycetota bacterium; assembly: GCA_964462595.1. GTDB lineage: Bacteria > Actinomycetota > Geothermincolia > Geothermincolales > RBG-13-55-18 > SURF-21. The sequence continues at coordinate 12,255 of CAYWXM010000007.1, read as the reverse complement.
GGTCTCCGGCACCGCGCCCGCCTCGTAAGCCAGGACCACCAGGCCGAAGTGGAAGGATTCCAGCAGGGGGGTGCTGAAGCCCTCGTGCTCGCTCGTGGATATGTAGTAACGGCACCCCCGGTAGCAGGCCCTGAGCTGCGCATCGCTCACCCGGCCCAGGAAGTGCACGCTTCCCTCCAGCCCCAGGCTCTTCACCAGGGAGACGAGGGCTGCGTAATAGGTCTTGAGCATGAAACCGGCGATCACCAGCCTGGAATCCGCGTTGACGCCGTGGTGGTAGCAGGCGAAGAGCTTGATGGCGTCCTCGATCCTCTTATTGGGTACCACCCGCCCTACGCACAGCAGGTTGGTCTTGCCGTCGCCGAGCCACCTCGCCAGCGCCGGGTCTTCCTCCACCGCCTCCAGGTAATCCAGGGGAGGGTAGATGGGCAGCACGTCGCTTCTGTCCTCCGCGAAGCCCATCTCCACCAGCTCGCGGCGGTTGAACTCGGAGTCGGCCAGGGCCAGGTCGCATCCGGTCAGCTCCTGCAGGTACCTGCGCCCCAGCCTGCACAGGAAGAAAGACCCGAAGTGATAGTCGCGGTAGAACTCCTGCGGGGTTATGTTGTGGTAGACCAGGACCTTGCGGTGGCTGCTCTGCTGAAAGAGCTGGTAGTTCTCGCAATAGAGGGCATAATGGTACAGTAGCACGTCGCCCTCCCCCTCGTGCATCAGCTTGCGGTACTCGCTGTCGTAGGCGGCGTATTTCCTTCCGAAATCGTCCATGTTATAGGCATAGAGGCGGGATTCGACCCCCCAGGAGGTCAGCACCTGGTGGATAGCCAGCGCCTGGCTGCTTATGGGCTCCCCGCTGCCCAGCCACGGGAGTACCTGGTGCACCCTCATGTCACGCACACCCCCGCAGCGCCGACCTCCACGGCGAACCGGCACGGCATTTCCCTTGCCCGGCGCGCGCCCATGCTCAGGAACCCCCGTCATCCAGGGCGGCGAGAAAGCTCTCCACCACGCGGTCCCAGCAGAAGGTGCGCAGCACGTAGTCCCTGCCCTTCTCACCCATCTTCCTGCGCAATCCCTCCCGCTCGAGCAGGATGTCCATGGCCTCGTGGAAGCCGGGATAATCCCCGAACCACAGCCCGCCCTCGCTGCGCTCCATGTGGTGCCTGGTCACGGCGCAGTCCTTATGCACCAGGCAGGCCGAGCCGACCAGCCAGGCTTCCATGATCACGATGGAAAAACTTTCCTGGATGGACGGGTTGCACAGGAAGGTGGCCGCGGCGTAGGAATCGCGCTTGTCCCTCTCGTCCACCGGCCCGATGTCTATGATGCGGTCGCGGAAGGTATAGGGGACGTTCACCCTCGGCTCGCCGATCATCACCAGTTTGACGTCGCGGCCGCTGTTGTGGACGTAGTTGCAGAAATAGCGCATGAGCAGGAAGGTGTTCTTGGCCACGTCCCGCCTCCCCGCGTAGAGGATGAAGTCGCCCTCCAGGCCGTACTTGTCGCGGAAGCGCTCTCCGTCGGCGGTGAAGGGCTCGAAACCCATGCCCACCACCCGGCCCCGCATGCGCTTGCCATAGAGGCGCTGCACCAGCTCCATCTCGGGCTCGCTGTTGAAGATGATCCCCCGCGCGGAGAGCATCATCTTCTTGAAGATGGAGAGGTGGGCGAAGGGCTCGTCGTGCAGGCAGGGGATGATGTAGGCCTTGTCCTTGACCTCCATGACCCCCTGGTAAGTGGTGCCGAACAGGTAAGGCGCGAAGACGAAGGCGCGGTAGCGGTCGCGGTTCTCGCGCAGGTAGGCGACCATGTCCTCGCTGGTAACCACGTTCCTTATCCAGTATTCCTGCCTGCGCCTGGATATGCTCTTGCCCTCCGATATCTCCTGCTGGGTCCTGGCTACCTTGCGGTCTATGTTGCGGCTCTGGTTGTGGAAGCGCCGCACGGTGACGCCGTGGATGTGCTCGATTCCGGGGGGATAATGCGTCTTCCAGGTGTAAGGGTCGATGGCGCAGGTGGTGAGTATCTCCACGGGATGGCCGCGACGGTTGAGTTCCTCGGCCATGCATCTTACCAGGGTCTCGGCTCCCCCGATCACCTCCATGCCGTACCTCGGGGGCACGAATGCTACTGTTTCCGCCCCCAAAACTACCTCCCGGCCTCGAGAAGGTAAAAACGTGGCGTACTCAAGGCTTCCGCCAGCGCCGCCGCCGCCTCACCCTCGGGGATGCCCGAGTCTTTCGCGCGGGCTCCGCCGGCGCCTGGCTCGCGGCTGTCCACAGCCTCCACGCTTACCTCCCGGAACCCCGCCTCGAGGAAGACCAGCCTGAGGGTATCGGGGTGCACGAGGCGCAGGACTGTGGGGTCGCGGAAGGCGTCCTCGATGCCGCGGAACGACCCGGGGTGGTGGTTGAGGAGCACCACCTTTCCCTCTCTCTCCACCTTGTCCGCCAGCGCGGACACCGTCCACAGCAGTTCCCTGGTGTCGCCCCTCTCCCCCAGCTCCTCCACGAAGACCCCCGGCAGCGACTCCACCGGGCAGGCCTTGAGGAAGTCCAGGGGGTGCAGGTGCTGCACCTTGAGCAGTTTCTCCTGGCACATGGCCACCAGGCGCGAGTCGTCCTCCACTCCCAGTGCCTTGAGGCCTTCCCGCCCGCAGGCCTCGAGGAACTCCCCCTCCCCCGCGTACAGGTTGACCACCTGCCTTCCCGCCTCGAAGCGGCGGGCCGCCTCGTTCAAGAGGCCCGCGTCGCTCTGGCGCAGACCCATCTCGACCCAGGCGGAATAGCGGTCCACTCCACCGCGGTATTCCCTCTCCCTCTCCACCCGGATCATCTCCACGATGGCCTCCAGCGATCGCACCAGTTTCTCGTTGAACTCCCTCTGCTTGGCGAAGACCACCTCCATGTACGGCGTCATGAAGCGGCGTATTATCCTTTTAACCAGGATGATCAGGGGCTTGAGCGGCCCCGGCCGCGCCCCGATGGGGTAATAGGTGTTGATGTCCGAGAACTGGCGGGCGAACTGCAACATGAAGGAAAGCTCCTGCAGGGGGTCGGTAAAGAGGTCGTGGATGGGGTCCAGGTCTATTACCTTGGCCTCCTCGCCCAGCCTCTCCATCTCCAGGTCCTGGATCTCCAGGTCGCGGTAGATGCCTTTCTCCCGGCGCTGCGCCACCCTTGCTTCGATCTCGGCCAGGATATCCTGGAGGCCGGCGTCGTCCCCGGGCACGCTCAATACGTCCCGCGCTTCCTTGCCGTGGCCTTCCTCTGCGCCCATCTGTCTATGCTCCTGCCTCGCGCTCTGACCTCCGCCGTCATGCGCCCGCCTCGCCGCCTGGCCGTCATAGGCTGCTTGCTCCTGCTGAAAGCTGGGATCGCCGGGGGCTCTTTCCGCCAAAACTACTGGTCAATGATATCTATACGGCAATCCATTATCAAGAACCCGGCATCCTTGCCGGGCGAGGTGACGTCGAAGTAATACATCTTGTCCATCCAGTGGTAATTGGTCATCTCGTCCCTGGTATGGATGGCGGCGGAGACGTGGTACCTGCCATCCAGCATGGGCAACGACGGGGTATGGAAATCCACCCTGCCCTTTCCCTCGATAAAAGGAATGGTTATGCCCCTCAGCCTGGTGTTGGTGCCGTAGACCATGATCCCCATCTGGTTATAGATGCCGAAGCCGAAGACAGGGTCATTTATACGTTCTTCGGCCTCGTAGCTGACCCTCAGGGTCATGGGGTCCCCCGTCCTGAACTCAATGGAGGGCCTGCCCTCGCCGTCGAGGATATCCAGCGAAGTGATGGACGCCTGGCGGGTGCCGAACTCCGACCCCACCGGGCTCACGCGCATGGCCACGCGGTAGGCGTCCCCCACCTCCTTGGGGTCGCCAAGCATCCTGATCCTCCCCTTCTCCAGCCACAGCACGCGGCTGGAGAAGGCGGCGGCGATATCCGTATTGTGGGTGACCAGGACGATGGTCTTGCCCTCCTGCTGCATCTTGCTCAGGCGGTTGAGGCACTTGGTCTGGAAAGCCTCGTCCCCCACGGCGAGCACCTCGTCGATGAGCAGGATGTCCGGGTTGAGGTTGATGGCGATGGAGAAGCCCAGGCGCACGTACATCCCCGAGGAATAGTTCTTCACCTGGTTGTCTATGAACGGTCCCAACTCCGAGAACTCCACTATCTCCGGAAGCAGGGCCTCCAGCTCGCGGCGCTTGAACCCCAGCACGGAGCCGTTGAGGTAGATGTTCTCCCTCCCGGTGAGGTCGGGGTGGAAGCCCGCCCCCAGCTCGAGCAGGGCGGCGATGGTCCCGTGGGTGTTTATCGTGCCCGTGTTGGGGCTCATGATGCGGGTCATCAGCCTGAGCAGGGTGGACTTCCCCGACCCGTTGGGCCCGATGATGCTCAGGGTGCGCCCCTTCGGCACCACCAGGTCGACGTCCCGCAGCGCCCAGAAAGTATCGTAACCCCTCTTGCGCCAGTTGATTATCCTCTCCTTCAGGGTATAGTTGACGTCGTGGTAGAGGCGGAAACTCTTGCTGATGCCGTGCAGCTCTATGGCCGGCTCGAGCTCGTCGTACGCCGCTGTGGTCTCCATGGCTTCCATCATATGAACTCCACGAACCTTCCCTCCAGCCGGCAGAAGACGAAATAACCCAACACCAGCAGGACGACGGAACAGGCCACCGTCCCCAGCACCCCCTCCAGGGACATGGAATATGCCTTGGGGCCGTTCACCGGCGAGTTATACACGATGCGCTGCCACATGAGGACTATGTGGGTCATGGGGTTGAACATGTACAGCGTGGACGCCCACGCGGGCAGGGTATCCTTGATCTGCGATATGGGATAGACGATGGGGGTCATCCAGAACCAGGCCATGAGCAGTATCTCCACGAAATGCGACACGTCGCGGAACATGACGTTCCAGGCCGAGAGCAGCAGCGTTAGGCCGGCGATAAAGGCCACCTCGAGCAGCATGAGCAACGGGAAGGCGAGTATCCAGGGCGTCAGGGGAACCCTGAATACGACCAGGAAAAACAGCAGCATCAGCTCCTGCAGCACGAAGTGGAAGGAGGAAGACCCCAGGTAGGAGAGGGGCAGGACCTCCCGCGGGAAATAGACCTTCTTCACCAGCTCCCCGTTGTTGACCACGGAACCCACGCCCATGCTGAGGGTCTGCGACATGAAGTTCCAGGGCAGGATGCCGGCCATGAGGTAGAAGGCGTAGTATCTCATATCCGCGCCGCGCACCGTGAAGATGATGCCGAAGGCCACGTAAAAAACCACCAGCATCATCAGGGGATTCACCAGCGACCATATGAAGCCGAGGAAGGAGTTCTTGTATTTCACCTTCACCTCTTTGCGGGTGAGGTTGAACAGGAGCTCACGGTAATCGAAGAGGCGTTTCAGGTTCTCTTTCATACCTAAAGAAGTTAATGTACGCGCGGTATAAAAGCAACAAAACGCATAACCGGGGGCCAGCCCTCCATTATCCACATCGGGGGTCATACCTTAACATCCGACAAACCTGGAAAGGCATCGAGCTTCAAGGGCTTGCATTATGGATACTACACAACCCACGGGTCCGCTCTCACTCGAATGACGCCGACAGGAGACTGCCCGTATCCAGGCCCAGCCGGTGGGCCCGCTCTTCCTCGCCATCCTCGAGGGGGCCTTCCTGGCCCTGGACGAAGAACTTGGCCGCGCCGCCTGTGGGCTTCAATCCCCTGGCCTCGAGGGCCTCGTATATCCGCTGTGCGCCCCGGACGCTCCAGGCATCGAACCGGCTCCCGCTCCCCTCGGGCCTCACCCCGGTCCCGAAGGCGAGGAAAGGCTTCCCCTCCCAGGCCTTTTTTTTGATCTCGCGCCTAATGAAGCGCCTGATGGCCCCGGTCATCCGCCCCATGCGGGTCCCCGACCCCACCGCGACGAAGTCGAACCCGCTCCTGACCTTGCGCGCGTCAGACGATACGAGCTCGACCTCCACTCCCGACTCCTCGAGCCCCCGGGCGATGCTCTCCGCGATCCTGCGGCAATTCCCGAACTTGGTATGGTAAACGACCAGCCCCTTCATGTGATGCCTCCCTTCACACGTCAGCCGGATACCGCTTTCCCGGCAGTTGTATAGCGGATATCAATGATTATTCCCCTGACTCGTTCAAAATAGAAGCAGAGACGAAAGTCCTCACCCGTACCGCCAGGAGCCAGGTCACCCGTTGAGGGTTGACCCCAGCAGCGACCCCGTCAGCTGCCGGTGTAGCCCTCCGCGAACAGCCAGGTGGTGGAGGCCTGGGGCAAGCCCAGCGCGGCATGCCCGCCACGGCGGCCGTAGTAGTCGAAATACATGGCGCGCTCGACCACGATGCCCTTTCCCCCCGTCTCCTCTACGACAACGGACACCTCCTCGGCGGGGAAATGCTCGTCCACGTGCAGGGTGAAGCGCGAGTGCGGCGCCAGGTCGAAGAAGGTCTCCTTGGCGAAGCCATCCCGGGTGAGGAACGAGAACTTCACCCGCGCGCTCTCATCCGCGGGGTTGCCCACCAGCACCCAGGTGTCGAAGCTCTCCGCGGTATAGCCCTCGGCCAGGTACCACTTGCTGCCGGGGCCAGGCGTCCCCGCGCTGCAGGACCCGCCCTGTTTTCCCTGGTAGTCGAAATACATGGCGCGCTCCGCCACCACCGGCCGGTCGCTCTCCACCAGGGCGGCCACCTCCGCGTCGGGCAGGTATTCGTCCACGTGCAGCGTGTAGCGTGAATGCGGCGCCACCTCCACCTCCACCGCCTGCCCTCCATCGCCCCCCGGGACGTAGAGATTGAACACCACCTTCGCCGCCTCGTCGCCCGGGTTGCCCACCAGCAGCCAGGTGTCGAAGGCCTGGGCCGTGTACCCTTCGGCGAAAAGCCATGTCCGGGAGAGTCCGGCCTGCCCCAGCGCAACGTGCCCTCCCTTTCTGCCCTCGCTTTCGAAGTACATGGCCCGCTCCACCACCACCGGCTGGCTCGAGCTTACCCGGGCCGCGAATGAGCACGCAGTGAAACCCTCTACACCGTCCGCGTAGAGCGTGGAGCGCGACCAGGCGCCGACATCCATTTCCACGCCGACGGTGTGGCCGTCCTCGCGCAGAAGCTCCACCGCCACGTGTGCCGTCTCGCCGCCGGGATTGTAGAGCAGTATCCAGGTGTCGAAGGCCTGGGCGGTGTACCCTTCGGCCAGGTTCCACTCCGTCGCCGCCGACGTGGCTCCGTGCTCGCACGATCCGCCGTCTAACTCTCCGCGATAGTCGAAATACATGGCCCGCTCGGCGACTATGTCCCCGTCGCTCGCGACCTCCGCCGATATCTCGTGGTCATAGAAGTAGTCGTCCGCGTGCACCGTGCGCCGCGACATCGCGGGCAGCTCCACGTCCACCAGTTTTTCCTCTCCCGTCGCCGTATTCATCTTCACCTGTGCCGAGACGCTATCCGTGCCCGGATTGGCCAGGAGTATGTATTCGTCGAAACGGTCTTCTACCAGGTTGACCATGGAGGAGCGCAGGTTGAAATAACCTCGCAGCCGCTCCCCGCTGATGCGCACCGTTCCCGCGCTGCCCGTGAAAGAGGCGTAACGCACCCTGCCGGAGGGGGTGCGGTCGGAGAGGTCCATACTGTAAAGGGTACCCACGTAGGTGCTGGAACGGCAGTTCAGGCGTTCCTCCATCTCTTCGCGGGTATAGGTAACCGTCCAGTGGGCGAAGGGGTTGTTGCCGGGGTCCTCGCACCACGGGCAGGGGGCGCCCCTCAGGTAGGGCACGGGCGTCCCGAACCATACGTCCTCGTTGTTGTCGGTATGGCCGCCGCAGGAGGCCGAGTAGAAACACTGGGCCACCTGGCCGCCGTAGGTGAGCACCTGCCCCGAAGTGGCCTGCACCGCCTGTACCCAGCCCGCGTCCTGTTCTTTTTCGTATCCCTGGTAGTACTGGCAGTGCGTCTCGTCGCAGATATCGTAATTGGAGGACGCGTGCTTGCCCATGGCGCGCACCGCGTAAGAGCGGGCGGCCACCGCCTGCGCCTTTACCGCTTCCTGCGGCCAGCTCCCCGAGACCTCGGCGATACCCCTCATGTATGTCTCAAAATCGCTGATGAGTATGGCCCGCAGCTGGTAGGGATGGGAGGCGCCGCAGGTATTCAACTCCAGGGGGGCGTAACCGGAGAGGTGGCTGACCTTGCGGTTGCCGTTCTGGGGCAAGCGCAGCACGTCTCCGTCGCTCGACCCGCTGACGTACAGGTAATCGTTCAGCCCCCCGTAGCTGGCGTCGTTCAGGCGCGTGCCATCGGGGCGCAGCAGGTAGAAACGCCCCTGCTCGTCCGCGGCCACCGTCCAGGTCTCGCCGGGGACCATCACCCCGCCGGCGATGCTGGAACTCCGGGTGTAGAAGGAAAACGACCCGGACTCCGCCACCAGCTGGATCGCCGCCTGGCCTTCCAGCAGGCCCACGCGGATCGAAGACGGGCAGGACCATCCGCTTACCTGCGTGCCCTGGTAATAATAGGTGAGTATCTGGCTGTACCCGTAGCCCGCCGCGGCCATGCCCCGCGTGCCGTACTGGCACATGCCCACGCCGTGCCCCCAGCCGGAGCCGTTAAAAACGTAGGTCTCCTGCAGCGCCAGGGCCTCACCCGCCCCGCACGGCACGATCAGGACGGCCATCAAAACCGCCAGGGCAAAGGACGCGATCCTTTTCACTTATATCCTCTCCACCTCAAACCTTTGCAGACCTGTACGGTCCCTATATTCTATCAGCATCGCGCTTCCCCGGTTCCGGACCGCATCACGGTTTCCATCAGCCCGTAGATGCCCTTCACGTATTCGCAGCCGCGCGCCGGCCAGGAGCCCTTTTCGAAATACAGCACCAGCTCCTGCACGGTCCTGCGATAGCGCGACGCCCGCCAGGGATGCCCTTCGGCTCCCGCCGCCTCGGTGATCGCCTCCGCCCTCGCCGCGCCCTGCACGCCCAGGCGCAGGATAATGTCGTCTCCGTCATGCCCCACCTCGCGTACCCCCGCCTCCCGGCATACGAGGCGCAGGCTCGCCACCTCGAAGAGGTTCTCCGCCTCCGGGGGCAGGGGACCGTAGCGGTCGCGCGCCTCCTCGGCCAGCGCCTTTACCTCATCCCCGCTTCCGGCTTCCGAAAGCCGCCTGTACAGCTCGATGCGCCGCGAGGTCCGCGAGACGTATTCGGGCGCGATGAAAGCGCGCAGGGGCAGGTCGATGGTCACCTCCGAGGTGCGTGGGCGGCTGATGCCGCGCAGCCCGTCCACCGCCTCCGCGAGCATGCGACAGTAGAGCTCGAAGCCCACCGCCTCCACGTGGCCGTGCTGCTCCGCCCCGAGCAGGTTGCCCGCGCCCCTGATCTCCAGGTCCTTCATGGCCACGCGCAGGCCCGACCCCAGCTCGCTGAAATCGCGGATGACCTTGAGCCGCTGCAGGGCACCTCCGCTCATGGCCCCGCCCTCTCGAAAGAGTAAGAAAGCGTAGGCCTGCCGGTTGCCGCGCCCTATCCTCCCCCTCAAGTGGTAAAGCTGCGACAGCCCCAGGTTCTCGGATCTGTCCACGATGAGGGTGTTGACGTTGGGGATATCCAGGCCGGACTCCACGATGGTGGTGCACACCAGCACGTCGGCCCTGCCCGCGATGAAGTCGTCCATCACCGCCGCCAGCCTGTTCTCCTTCATCTGCCCATGCCCCACCACGACCCTCGCCTCCGGCACCAGGTCGCGCACGCGCCTGGCCGCGCGCTCGATGCTGTGCACGCGGTTGTGCACGAAAAACACCTGCCCCTCGCGGGCGAGTTCCCTGCGTATGGCCTCGCGCACCAGTTCCTCGTCGTAAGGCCCCACCGAGGTGATCACCGCGTAGCGCTCCTCGATGGGGGTGTCGATGACGCTGAGGTCTCGGATGCCCGAGAGGGACATCTGCAGGGTGCGCGGGATGGGCGTGGCGGTGAGCGTGAGCACGTCGACGCTGCGCCGCAGGGCTTTGAGGCGTTCCTTCTGCGCCACCCCGAAGCGATGCTCCTCGTCCACGATCACCAGGCCCAGGTCGGCCGGCTTCACGTCGTCCTGCAGCAGGCGGTGGGTGCCGATCACCACGTCCACCTCGCCCGTCGCCACCTGCTCCAGCACCTGCCTCTGCTCGGCGGGACTGCGAAAACGCGACAGGCTCTCCAGGCGCACCGGGAAGGCGGCGAAGCGCTCCGCGAAAGTGCGCTGATGCTGCTGCGCCAGCACGGTGGTGGGAACCAGCACTACCACCTGTTTGCCGCCCATCACCGCCTTGAAGGCCGCGCGTACCGCGACCTCCGTCTTTCCGAAGCCCACGTCTCCGTAGACCAGGCGGTCCATGGGGACCGGCTTCTCCATGTCCTCCTTGACCTCGCGGATGGCGCGCTCCTGGTGCGGGGTCTCGGTGAAGGGGAAGGAGAGCTCCAGCTCCCTCTGCCAGGGATCGTCCGGGCCGAAGGCATAACCCTCCCCGGCCATACGGTCGGCATATAATTTTAGCAGGTCAAAAGCCATTTCTTTTACCGAGGAACGGGCACGCCGCTTGACGCGCCGCCAGTGATGGCTGGAGAGATGGTGCAGGACCGGGTTTTCCGCGCCCACGTAGCGGTGGACCAGGTCGATGCGATCGGTGGGGACGTAGAGGGCGTCCGCCCCTGCGTAGTTGAGCAGCAGGTACTCGCGCACCGCGCCGTCCACCTCGCGTTTCACCAGCCCTCCATAGACGGCGATGCCGTGGTTTACGTGAACCACGTAGTCCCCTTCGTCCAGGTCCCACCATCCCTCCACGGGTTTCCCGCCGCCCGCCTCGCTTCGCGCTGCACGCAGGCGCAGCTTTCCGAAGATATCCCCCTCGGTGAACAGGGCGATCCCGGCGTCCGCGAGCCTGAATCCCACGGGCCAGCCTTCCCGCCGCAACAGGACTATACCCGGCCTCGGAGGCCCCTGGGCCTGCAGCGGTATCCCCTCCTCCACCAGTATCTCTCTCAGCCGCTCCAGCCTGCCCTCGGTATCAAGCAGCATCACCACGGCCCACCCTTGAGCGAGCAAGATCTTCACCTCGCCCAGCAGGCCTTCGACGCGGCCCCTGTACCCCGTTACCCCCAGGCTGGAGACGGACGCCGAAGGCCGGGTGGCCATGGGATCGAGCTCGACCGCGAAAAGTCCCCTCCTCGCCGCTTCCCCGGGCAGGTCGCCCTCCAGGCCCAGGGCTTGCAGCCTCTCCTCGACCAAGAGCGGGTTCAGGATGGCCAGTGCCGTTCCTTCATGCGCCAGGTCGAGTATCTTCCCCTCTCCACCCCGCTCTTCCGGCAGGGCAACCGGGAATATCTCCACCACTTCGCGCGCCTCCGCGGAACGCTGGTCCACGGGATTGAAGTGGCGTATCCTCTCCACCCTGTCGCCAAAGAACTCCACTCGCGCCGGCCGGGGCCAGCCGGGATCAAAGACGTCCAGTATGCCGCCGCGCACCGCGAACTGGCCCGCTCCCTCCACCAGGTAGTCCCTCTCGTATCCCATGCCCGCCAGGCGGCGCGCCGCCTCCTCCAGGTCTTCCTCCGCGCCCACCCGCAGGAGCATGGGCGAGAGAAAGCCCCTGTCCGACGGTATGGCCTGTGCCAGGGCCCGCGCCTCGCAGACCACGGCCACGCGCTCGCCCTCGCTCAGCGCCCTCAGGGCGCGGGAACGCAAGGCTACCGCCTCCGGGTCCTCCCCATACTCACCCGCTATGACCAGCTCGCGGAAGGGAAGGAGCCGCACCGCCTCCGCGCCCAGCAACCGTTCGAGGAGCAGGTACAGCTCTTCCTGCGCCGCCCTGCCCGGCACCAACACGAGCAACGGCCCCGCCGCCGCCCGGTACAGCGAGGCGACCAGGAAAGGATGCAGTTCCTCCTCGCACTTCACCGTGAAGCGCCCTCCCCGGGCAGCCTGCAGCTCCCCAGGCCATGGGCCCATGCTCTCCCCGATCCTCTTCTCCAGTTCCGGCAATATGTCCATATATATCCTTTCGGGCAAGCACGACTAACGGGCCTCGATGCTTCGCACCCAGGCCTCCTTTAATAATATAACAGCTCGACTCCCGCCTACACCGCTACTTGTTCCACGCAGGGTTCCACGCGTTGCTGTAATTCTTTCGTAGGCAGGTCTTAGAAGGAAAAAGAGGAGAGACCACTCAATTATTCCTGAGTGAAGCTAAACAAACAGGAGAAAGGAGTG
>CAYWXM010000006.1:0-2762 GCA_964462595.1 uncultured Actinomycetota bacterium | reverse complement strand
CGGGACAGGAGCGAGTTGGACACGGAGCAGTGGAAGAAGGTAATGCGTGAACTCGCGGGCGCCGGGTGCCTCTTCCTGGCCTTCACGGGCGGGGAACCGCTGATGCGAGGGGACCTGGAGGAGCTTATCCGCGCTGCCGCTGACATGGGGTACGTGCTCACCCTGCAGACCAATGCCGTTTTGCTCGACAAGGCCTTGGCCCGCATGCTGGGGGAACTGCCCACAGTGAGGGTGGACGTGAGCGTCTATGGCGCCAGGCCCGAGACCCACGATCGTCTGACCGGCATGGACGGTTCCTTCGCCGCTTCTCTCCGCGCCATGGAGTTGCTGCGGGAAAACGGGGTCCCGCTCCTGCTCAAGGTCACGGTGGGCAGCTTCAATATAGAGGAGATGGAGGATATCGCGGCGATGGCCGAAAGCCTGGGCGTAAAGGCCATATTTTCCTCCCTGATATTCCCCCGCAACGATCGTGACCCCATGCCCACCGAGCTGCGCCTGAGCGACGCGGACCTGGAGCGCTTTATCCGCTTCGAGACATCGTACATGATGGACAGCCTGCGGGAGCTCATGGGGTTGGAAGCCGGCGAGCTGACCTACGAGGACATGGCGGGATATCTGCACAAGTGCGCTATCGATCCCGCGCAGGTGCAGAGCGAAAACCGGCGCTACTGCGGGGCCGGCAGCACCGTCTTCGCCATCAACCCCTATGGTGATGTATATCCTTGTGTAGCGTTTCCCCTTGTGTTAGCTAACGTAATGAAGGATAATCTTACGGATATCTGGAAAAATTCTCCGGAGCTCATGCGCCTGAGAGGGCAGGAGGACGAACTTCCACAGGTGTGCAAGGAGTGTGAGCTTCTGGACCAATGCGCTATATGCAGGGCATTATCCTATCTCGAAGACGGCGAGGTGATGGCCTTCAACCGGGAGAGATGCAGGCAGACACACGCGCTGGTAAAGGTACTAAAACATGAAGAAGCACGCAGCTGACAAAAAAGCATACGAAAAACCGCAGATGAACGTGATGCGTATAAATCGCTTCTTCTTCGGCGGCTGCCAGAGCCTCTGGCCTAACTGTTACTCCATGTACCTGTTTATCATGGGCGCCGCTCGCTGCCGATGACTGCGGACGGGCGCTTTGGTTGTGATCTTATCCGAATACCTTGACAAGCAATGTATAAGAGCAGGCAAAAGCGTACTTTTTCTCCTGAAGAACGAATCGCCGCTTATCCCCTGGAAGAAGCCATTTACGCCGGCAAACGGCCGAAACCCAGGTTTTCGGGGGACCCGCGGGTGCATCTGTCGTTAAACTAGATACATACAAGAAATGGCGACGAATAGCGAAGGAGGAGAAGCCGGAGCGGGAGGCTGGAGAGTTAAATGAAAGGTTTCTGGAAGCATATCGCGGCAAGCGCGTCGATAAGCGCGGGTTTTGTTATCTGCGCACTGGCCCTTGCCGTCTCCGCGGCTCCTGTAACCACTCCTGCGGTCCAGGCTTCAGGCGGCGGCCGGTCACTGTCGCTGGCCGGCTCTTTCACCGGCCTGGCAGAGGCATTGGATAAGGCGGCAGGAGAGGTCGCGGCAGAAGAGACCCCGGCGATAGATGCCAAGGTCGAGACGGCGGCGCAGCCGGACCCCGCAACGGCTGCTCCGGCGCAGAACGTGGTAACAGCTCCCGCCCCCGGTGAGACTCCAAGGGAAGGGCCCCAGGCCGGCGTCCCTTCGACACCCGGAGAAGAACCCCAGGCCGAGGTTCCGGACGACCAGCCCGGCACCAGCTCCGTTGATCCCACCCTGCCGGCACCGGTGGACCTGGCCCTGTCTTTTGACCCCGCCTCATCGCCGCGGACGGTGGGACTCTCCTGGCAGGGTGTAACCCCTCCATCAGAGACGGAATTTCGTAAGTACCAGGGATTCAGGTGGAGTGAAGGCGATTTCGCGGCCATGATCGCCATCTTCGAGGATCTGGCAGCACTGGACCCCACTCTGGACGCTACCGTCCAGGACCTGGCAGATCTGTTCGCCCTCCTCGAGCAGCCCGGACTTACCTGTGCCGAGAGGAACGCCATCCTGGAGGATGCCGAGGCGGACATGGACACCCTCCTTGCCGCGCTGGTCGTGACCTCGGGTGCGGAGGTGTTCGTAGAGGACCTGAATGACCTGGCGCAGATGAATGAAATAAATTACACGAGTTACAGCGATACGGACTTAACCGATAACACTTACTACCTCTATGCGGTCTGGGCACGTTACTGGCGTGCTAATACCAAGCCACACCGTGTTTACAGCCCCTACTCCAACTGCGAGGGGGTTTACACAGTAGCGTATAACACCACTACACCCCCGGCCGCCCCCACCGGGTTCACCGCCACCGCCTACGACCCCGGAGTGGCCTTGGAATGGAGCCGCAACACCGAGGCTGACCTGGCCGGATACAACGTGTACGTCCAGGGAAGCACGGACCCGCTCAACGGCAGCGAACCCATCACTTCGAGCACGGAGTACTTCCATATGACCGGCGCGGAGGGCGCAACCTACTACGTGGAGGCGGTAAACGTCGAGGACCTGGCGAGCACCCAGCCCAGCGCCGTCTCCGTCCTCGCCCCGGCCACCGTCTACGGGCCGGACGACCCTGCGTGGCAGTATTCAGGCACCTGGAAAAAGGAAGACTATACGGCAGGAGACCCTGGAGGGACGGTGCTGCAGGTGGCCAGCTATGCGGGTTCCACGGCCAGCGTCACCTTCACGGGCAGGAGGGTGAG
>CAYWXM010000005.1:0-54369 GCA_964462595.1 uncultured Actinomycetota bacterium | reverse complement strand
TACATGCCCCTGAGGGGGGTTTTTCGTGCCATGTTTCGAGTAGATTTTGATTTTGAGGCAACGAACCCGTTTGGAGTAGATTAATTATGAGTCAATTCGATGGCTGGAACATGGCGCGCATCGTGATAAACTTATATGTAAATGAAGTCTAACGAGAACAATTCGGGGAAGGAGAGGCTTTGAGCGAAATAGAAAGGATTTCCCTGCATGCTGAGGTCAAAGAGATAGGCGGCGTCCCCGTAGTCGAGCTGGAAGGGGAGATAGACCTGTCGACCGCGGCGGTTTTCAAGGAGACGGTCTACGAGGTGATCGAGTCAGGGAAGACCGACGTGGTCATCGACTTGAACGGGCTGGATTTTATGGACTCTACAGGGCTCGGAGTACTGGTGGCTGCCCTTAAAAAGACCAGCACGGAAGGCGGGAGCATCAGGCTGATTTGCGGCAAGCGCAATATCATAAAGGTGTTCAGCATCACCGGTCTGGACAAAGTCTTCTCCATTTACGATAATTTGCAGCGGTGCCTCGACGACTAACCGGGGCCCTGAATTTTCGGGGGAGTACCCGAGTGGCCAAAGGGGACGGACTGTAAATCCGTTGGCTCAGCCTACGATGGTTCAAATCCATCCTCCCCCACCAGGATAAAGAAGCAGGTCAGGATATATTTCCTGGCCTGCTTGCTTTTACCAGGTAGATGTTAGGATGGGCAACGGACCATCGATCCGTCGCGGTTCATCTTCTAGCTCAATAAAAGACCAGCTCAACAGGGCAATATTCCAGGCAGCCGAGCAGAGACAAACGAAGGAACGTATTGCGCATACGTTTGCCGAGAACGCCTGTGGCGATCTAATCGAGTTATCTTAACGCGTCGAGCGGGGAATTACCAGAGAAGTAGTCGATATTGATATGGAGAATTTGAAAATACTGATCAACAAATGGTCAACATGGTTGAATACGGTATTGACATAGGTTGCCTAATACTAATATGATGTCCATATGGACAACATAATATTAAGGAGCAACAATGAGAGAGGCAGATGTGGTCGAAAAGTTCAAGAAAAAGGCCGGGGAGATCCTGCCCGTTCCCGGATTGCAGCTCGAGATATCTCCCGCTCGAAGGGTAGAGCCGTGGTCACCGGATTACATCGCTTCGATATCGATTAACGGACAGAGGTTTGAGGCAGCCGTCGAGGTGCTCGCATCAAGAAGCTCGGCCATGTTCAGGGGCAAACTGGCAAGCCTTGTGTCCTATGCCGCGCGGAATGAAGATCTGGCGCCATTGATCCTGTCGGATTACCTCGGCGAGGAGAAACGGGAGGAATGCAAAAGCGAAGGAGTGAACCTCATCGATCTCTCTGGCAACGCCTATCTTGTTCACGAAGGGCTATACATAGAGCGCGAAGGTTTTTCTAACAGGTATCCAGAGAGAAGAAAGGGACGCGGGCCTTTTTCCGACAAGGCTTCCCTGATCCTCAGAATAGCTCTTGAAGACAAGAGCAGATCGTGGGGCGTGAGGGAGATCGCGCAGGCAGCAGGGCTAGACCCCGGGTTCGTCTCCCGCATGATGGGAGAGCTGGTGAAGGGGGGCTATTTCGTCAATGACGGCAGAAAATTCAAGTTACTGGACGCGAAAAGCCTTCTCGAGGACTGGGTGAGCGCATACGACTATCGCAAGAACGAAGAGCATGCTTACTTCTGCTTGGCGGATAGTCCTGGGGAAATACTCGACAGATTGCATGATGCAGTGGGGCGTCGCAGCATGTTATATGCCCTATCTTTCCAGGCTGGAGCGAACCTGGTAGCATCTCATTCCGCCTATGGAGAGGTACATATCTACCTGAGGGAGGAGAGCGACCGTAAGTTCTTCGAGCAGCACTTAAGACTGAGAGAAGTAGAGCGAGGCGCAAACGTATTCCTGTGCCGCCCGCATTATCGGCACTCCGCCTTCCACCGCATACAAGAGGTGGGGGGGCTGCGGGTTGTGTCGGACCTACAATTATATCTAGATCTATACAAGTATCCCCTGCGGGGGCTGGAACAGGCTGAATATCTTTACAAGCGTCGGCTGAAAAAAGTCATCGAAGGATGATGTCCAGTGGATGAGCGCATCAAACCCCAGCTATTCAAGGTCATGGATATTCTGGAGGAGTATCTCTCCGAGGTTGTTTTCGCGGGAGGCTGGGCGCCCCTCATTTACTATCACTACCTTGTTGGCGATAAGACTAGAACACCTCTGCTTACCCAGGAGTTCGACCTGATGGTCAGAAGACATATGGGTAGAATAGGGAAGGGTCTTCATCAGCTATTGCTGGAAGCAGGCTTGCGCCCCGAGCCGCGCGATTCCTCCCCAAGACCGGCGCAGATTTTCTCGGGAGAGATAGAAGGCGACCATCTCGAGATAGAGTTCTTCACGCCCATGACCGGAAGGGGTCGCGATGATGCTGTCGAGGTTCAAACCAACTTGCTTGCCCTGCCCCTTCGGTTTGCAGATATCGTGATATCGAATGCAATAGAGGTGGCCATCGACGATCACCCACTTTATACCAACGCTAACCCGATTGGCTTGCTGGTGCCCTCGCCGGGAGCCTTCGTTTTCAACAAAGGGCTTACTTTCTCCAGGCGTCAGGTGTCTGCAAAGAAAGAAAAGGACCTATATTACATCTTCGATATTTTGGCGAGATGTCCCGAGCTGAGGGAAGAGATCCTGGAGGATTTGAGCATTCTAAAACATTCAAGCGCCACCCACGGCAAGTGGTTCAATTCCTTCCTGGGGAACATGAGCAAGCATTTCAGAGACCCTGATGGCAGCGGGGTAAACATGCTGATTCGCCAGAGACCCTCCATGGCATTTTCAAACCTGGACGATCAGCAGTTCCGCCAATATGCATTTGAAGCCCTGAGGGTGTTTCTGGGGGAATTGAACATGGTATAGCGTGCATCCTCCCGCGTTTATTCAACTGATGGTCGATATACTTCAACATGGTTTACCCCCGATACCCGAAAGGGGCATGGTTACGGGGTTGATGTGTAAGGGCTTCGAGAAAGTCGTTTTATTCGGAAGTGTGGTCGAAGGGGAGGAGAGGCTGGATAGCGATGTCGACATCCTCATTATAATAAGTGACAGGCAGATATAGGAACGCTGGAGAATAGGGATTGAGATGAAGAGGAACATCTGGTTCACATCCGATACGCATTTTAACCACAGGAATATCATCGGCTACGCCCAGCGCCCTTTCGAATCAGTTGAGGAGATGAACGAGGCAATGATCGAGCGTTGGAACGCACTGGTCAGGGGCGAGGATACTGTATATCACCTCGGCGATTTCTCTTTTGGGGGGCCAGACAGCATTCTGCGCGTCCTGCATAAGCTCAAGGGCAGGATTTATCTCTGCATGGGTTCTCATGACAAGCAACTGTACAAGATAGGAGATAGGGGCGATGTGCGCTCATTGCTGGCTGGCATGGAGGAATCTTATGCTATCAACGTCCACGTGGAGAAGATCCCAACGAAGGTATTCCTATCGCACTACTGCCATAAAGTCTGGCCCTTCAGTCATTATGGATCGTGGCACCTTTTCGGACATACGCACGGCAAACTTGATGCGTATGCAGCGGAAGAGGGGAAGTTGCTGGACGTAGGGGTGGACTCCCATGACTTCTATCCATGGAGCTTGGAGGAAGTGGCGGGTGTGATGAAAACCAGGCCGATCAACTTCAATCAAATATCCGTAGAAGGCAGCATGGTGGATAACGATTGAATGTCAAACGCTGGGGCATTCCTCGAGCCGGCATCGGCACGGGCTGGCCGATGCGGACGATACAGAGAACCGTCATTTGCCCGTGGTATGGTTAAACCGATGATTTGATGTTAAGCATGTAGCTGCCGGACAGGGGTGGTCTGCCATGACCAGGAGGATCAACATCCGAGATCCCCAGGAGCTGCTCCGCCACATAGCGGGCATGTACCAGAGCGCCACGCGGGTGATCATGGAATACATCGACAACTCGCTGGACGACGCCGAGGCCTATTACGAGGAGAAAGGCTCGTATCCCTATCTCATAGAGATCACCGTGGACGTCGACACCAAGAAGCGCGAGGTGACCATCACCGACAATTGCCGTGGCATGAACCGGGAAAAACTCGTGCGCGTAGTGGAATACGTGGGGAGCTCCGATAAAAAGGCCCAGCCGTGGACCAACGGACAGTTCGGATTCGGCGTACATGCCTTCCGCGCCTGCTGCAAGAGGCTGGAGATCATCACCAAGTCGCTGGATGACGAGCCCTGGAGGATGCTCATCGACCGCGATACCAACGATATCCCCGATGAGGAAGCACTGCCCGTACGCGCCTTCCCCTTCCCTTCAGGCACCGTAGTCAAGCTTGGAAGGTTCGACGGCGGGTGGTGGAAGGAAGTGAACCCCCAGGAGCTGGTGAACGAGATCGAGCTGCACTTCAACCACCTGCTGCGGCGCGAGAGGCTGAACATCCAGGTGGCGGAGAGAAACAGGGTCTATATCTGCAAGCCCTACGATATCGACGTCTTTGACAGGAGTTTAAGAGCTAAGCATCCCTCTCGCCCATAAAACCCCAGCATAATGACCGTTTCCAGACTCCAGAAAGCATAAGACCCTACAGATAGCGTCCGGCAAGCAGGCCAAAAGACCGTGTAGATAGGCAAAATGGGCACATATTGTGCTTGACATGTAAGACCCTACATGATATATTGTGTACATGGCTCACTTTCATGTAAAGAAGAAACGGGGAAGACCCTATCTGTACGTGCGGGAGATAGCCCGGGTAGATGGAAAACCCAAGGTGGTCTCCCAGGTATACGTGGGCTCCCCCGAGCGGGTAGCCGCCATGGCCAAGGGAGAAACCGGACAAGAGACAAAGCTCCGGGTGGAGGAGTTCGGAGCCCTGTGGGCGGCCAACCTGATGGACAAGGACATAGACATGGCGGCAATCGTCGATTCAGTGATCGCAAGGGGTGACAAGGAAGAAGGGCCCACGGTAGGCGAGTACTTCCTCTACTCGGTGCTCAACCGCATGGTGGAAGCGAAATCGAAGCGCGCTCTCCCGGAGTGGTACGGGCGGACCGCAGTGCAGCAGATCCGTCCTGTGGATGTATCCTCTCTTTCGAGTGCGCGCTACTGGGAGAAGTGGGAGCGGGTGAGGGAGAAGGATCTAGAAGAGATCAGCCGGCGCTTCTTTGCAAAGATCACGGAACTGGAGGAGCCGGCGGCCGACTGCCTGCTCTTCGATACCACCAACTACTACACCTACATGGCCACGCGCACCCCCTCCGATCTCGCCAAGAGAGGACACAGCAAGGAGGGCAAACACCATCTGCGTCAGGTGGGCCTGGGGCTCATGGTGGAGCGGGAAGATAGGCTCCCCCTGTGGTGGTGCGCCTACCCCGGCAACCTGCACGACTCCCGCCTCTTCGCCCAGGTGCTGGGGGAGTTCGCACATGTGGTTGAGGACCTCTCCGGCACCAAGGAGAGGCTCACCGTAGTCATGGACAAGGGCATGAACTCAGACGGCAATTACGCGGTGATAGACGAGCACCGCAGGATCCACTTCATAACCACCTATTCCTTGCATTACGCCCCCGATCTCGCCTCCGTCCCCCTCTCCCGCTACTCCCCCGCAGACACCAAGAAGAACAGGAAGCTCTCCCGGGAGGGAGTTCCGGAGCAGAGGCTTTCTGCCTACCGCACCAGCGGCACCTTCTGGGGCAAGGAGCGGGCGGTGGTTCTTACCTACAACCCCCAGACGGCCAGAAAGCAGGAATACATCTTCTCCGAGAAACTGGCCCAGGTGAGGGAAGAGCTTCTCTCCATGCGGGCCCTGGTGAGGGAGGGCGCCCCCCACTGGCGGGACGAGGAGCGGGTTCTGGAGAGATACGCCAGGCTCTGCGAGAGGCTGCACATCTCAACCGGCCTCTACGAGCTCTCCATAAAGAAGACCAAGGGCGGCCTAGCCATGGAGTTCCGCAAGAATCAGTACGCGACAGAGAAAAGACGCGCGATGTTCGGCAAGAACATGATCGTTACGGACAACACCGACTGGACTACCGAGGAGATAATCCAGGCCTCCCTGGACCGCTTCCAGGTGGAGGATGCCTTCCGCCAGTCAAAGGACGAGGACCTGGTCGGGGTGCAGCCCTTGCGGCACTTCACCGATTCCAAGATCCGCTGCCACCTCTTCTGCTGCGTGGTGGCTCTCACCTACTTAAGAAGACTCGAGAAGAGGCTTTCCGAGGCCGGAGTCAACCGCACGGCTAGAGACGTCATGGAGGACATGCGCTACCTGCATTCCGTGCTCTCCATAACCGACCGGGGAAGGACGCCTCTCCGCCGCCTGGAGATGCCTTCGAAGACCCAGGCAGAAGTCCTAAAGGCCTTGGGTTACCAGGTCGACAAGCGTGGGGTCTTACAGCTTCTGAACCCCTGATTCCCATCCCATGCAGGCATTTTGCAGAGAGAAACCCGGTTATCTCTTAAACTCCTGACCAACGCATAAAAAACGGCCCCCGCGAGGGGGGCCGTTTTTGTCTCTAGGCGTCGGGGTGGAATTTCTTCCCCTTGACCTTTTCGGAGTAGCCTGCGTAGTCGAGGTACCTGGTGAGGCCGCCCATGTAGAAGGGATAGCCCGCTCCGAAGATCATGCAGATGTCGATCTCCTCGGGCGCGCCCACCACGCCGTCGTCCAGCATCCTCCAGCACTCGTCCGCAAGTGCCTCGCTGACGCGGTCGCGCATCTCCTGGGCCGTTATCTTCCGAGGCGGGTCGGCCTGCTTCCAGAACTCGCGTACCTCGGGATCCACCTGGCCGTCGGGCCCGTAAATGCCGGGTTTCTTGCGCGCCACCAGTTCCTTGAAGTTGCCGCTTATGACGTAACGGTCCGGGAAAGCCTCTGCCAGGGTCTCGCCGGTGTGCAATGCTATGGCCGGCCCCACCAGCGCCAGAAGCACGAAGGGGGGCATGGGTGTGCCCAGCGCCCACAGGGCGTCGTCCACTTCCTTGAAGTCGTTGCCCTCGTCTACGAGTTTCACCGTCTCCACCATGGAGCGCAGCAGCAGGCGATTGACGATGAAGGCCGGGGCATCCTTGCACAGGACGCAACGCTTGCCCAGCTTCTTGCCGACGTCGAAAGCGGTGATCAGGGCGGGGTCGCTCGTCTTCTCCGCTTTGATGATCTCCAGCAGGGGCATGGCCGCCACGGGGTTGAAGAAGTGGAACCCTACCACGCGTTCGGGGTGCTCGAGGTCGGAGGCCATCTCGGTCACCGAGAGCGAGGAGGTGTTGGTGGCCAGTATACAGTTCTCTGAGACGAACCCCTCCAGCTCGCCGTAGACCTTCTTCTTGATGGGCATCTCCTCCAGCACCGCCTCGATGACGAAATCGCAATCGGCCATGTCGGCGTAGTCCAGGGTGGGCTCGACCAGTCCCATCAGCCAGGGCACCTGGCCCTTGTCGATGCGGCCCTTCTCCGCCTGCCGGTTGACCTCCTTCTCGATGTAGCCCATGCCCTTGTCCACGAACTCCTGCTTGATGTCCTTGATGACCACGGGGATCTTCAAACGGCGCAGGAAGAGCATTGCCAGCTGGCTGCCCATGAGGCCCGCGCCCAGTATGCCCACCTTGTTCACCTGCAGGGGAGCGCCTTCCGGAACGCCCACCGGTTTTTTCGCCCTTCTCTGGGTCAGGTCGAAGGCATAGGCGCCAGCCTGCATCTGCGGCGAGGGTATGAGCGTGGCCAGGGCCTCGTCCTCCAGGGCGAAACCCTCATCCACGGAGTTGTCCCTGGCGGCGGCGATATTGTCGATAGCCATGTAAGGCGCCCTGGAGTCTCCGTGCACCTTGGAATCGGCCACCGCCCTCGCCTGCGCCACCAGGGCGTCCAGGTTCGACCAGTCGGGCTCGTGCCTCTCCACCTTCTCCGTTCCCTCGAGCAGGCCCACGGTGAACTCGATGCTCTTATCCAGAAAATCGACGGGCTCGAAGATGCGGTCCGCGATGCCCATATCGAAGGCCTTCCTGCCGCCCAACATGCGGTTGTTGTTGAGGGCGTTGTGGATGATGACCTCGAGCGCCTTCTCGGGCCCGACGAGCTTGGGCAGCAGGCAGGTCCCTCCCCAGCCCGGGATGAGCCCCAGGAAGCATTCCGGGAACCCCACCGCGGCAACTCCCTGGGAGATGGTGCGGTAGTCGCAGGCCAGGGCGATCTCCAGGCCCCCGCCCAGGGCGACGCCGTTGATGGCGCCGACGGCGGGGAAGGGCAGGTCAATGATGCGCTTGAAGGCCGCATGGCCCGTTTGCGCGATCTCGAGGGCCTGCTCCCTGGTCTTGATCAACGGTATCTGGGTCAGGTCGGCCCCCGCCCCGAAGATAAAGGGCTTGCCGGTGAGGACCATGGCTTTTACCCCGGGTTCCGCCGTTACGCGGTCCAGGCACTCGTTCAGGCTCGCCAATCCTCCCATGCCGAAGCTGTTGGGCTTGCGGTAGTCCTCACCGTTGTCCATGGTGACGATAGCGATCTTGCCGGCCGGCGAGTCGAAATACGTATCCTTAAACTGGGTTACCAGCTCGTCAGGCATCTCCTACCTCCTCTCTTCCTTCCACACTATTCCTGGACGTTTTCGAAGATCATGGCCGCACCCTGCCCCAGCCCCACGCACATGGTGGCCAGGCCGTACTTCACCTCGGGATGCTCCCCGAAAAAGTAAGCCAGTTGGGCCATGAGGCGGCACCCGGAGGAGGCCAGGGGATGCCCGAACGCAATCGCCCCTCCCCAGGGGTTCAGCCTGGGGTCGTCCAGCAGCTTCATGCCGAATTCCTCCATGAACACGATGGCCTGCACGGCGAAGGCCTCATTTAGCTCTACCACGTCCATCTCCTCGAACTTCATGCCCGCCCTATCGAGCACCTTGTGTGTGGCGGGCACGGGACCCAGGCCCATGACCTCCGGCTTAACCGCCGCGAAGGCATACTGCACCAGGCGCATCATGGGTTTGAGGCCATACTCCTTGACCGCCTTCTCCGAAGCCAGCAGAACGCCGGCCGCGCCATCGTTGAGCCCCGAGGAGTTCCCCGGCGTTACCCGCCCTTTGACCCGGAAGGGGTAACGCAGGCCCTTCATATCCTCCAGGGTTGCGTCGGGCCGTGGCTGCTCGTCGGCGTCGGCGACCCTCCAGCCGTTACCGCTCCACACCGTCATGGGCACGATGATATCGTCGAACTTCCCCTCGTCCAGCGCCTTTTTCGCCTTGTGCTGGCTGAGGATGGAGTATTCGTCGCACTGCAGCTGGTCTATATGCGGGTACATGTCGTGCAGGTTCTCCGCCGTCATGCCCATGTTGAGAGCGCTCTGGTCCACCAGTTTCTCCGACATGAAGCGGGGGTTGGGATCGGCCCCCTGCCCCATGGGGTGATGTCCCATGTGTTCGACACCTCCGGCGACGATAAGGTCCGCGGCCCCCACCTGTATCTCCGAGGCCCCGAAACTTGCCGAGGTCGCTCCGCCCGCGCACATGCGGTCGATGGCGCATCCCGGTGTCGATACCGGCAGGCCGGCGAGGATGGCCGTGGTGCGGCCTATGGTGAGGCCCTGGTCGGCCCACTGGGTGGACGCGGCCCAGATATTGTCGTCGACCTTGTCCTTGGGAACCCCGGGATTACGTTCCAGCAGGGTGCGGATCACCTTGACCACCATGTCGTCTGCACGCGTGTGGGCAAAAATTCCGTTAGGCCTGGCTTTGCCGAAAGCGGTGCGGCAGGCATCGACAACGTAGACTTCCTTCAATTCCCTGGCCATAACTCCCCTCCTTCGATCCTATCGGGGCGCCGTTCGGCAGCGCCCGGTCTTCAGGGTACTGTTTCGTGGTTTATATGAAGGGGTAGAATCCCCGGCGTTCACAGCAGGTATGCTTTCTCGTGGTTTCCGGGAGAATTGCTGCGTCCATTGCTGCGACCTTTTCTTTTGCCCTGGCTTTTCACTGCTAATTATAGGTTTCACGACCACCTCAAGGCAAACGGCCCGGGCCAGGGGTTTGAGCTATCATGGAGATATGAAAGTAACCCGGCGCGACCGACGATCGCCGACCCTGCACGACTTCCCCTACCGGGGGGACAGGCGCAAGTGCTATCACAAGTGGATAATAAACGTCACCCCTCCGGGAAAGGGGAACTGTATCCACGACTGCCTCTACTGCTACGCCAGGGACGCGGTATACTCTCGCCGCAGCGAGGAAGGCATGGTGGTCTATTCCAACCTGGCCTCGCTGGTGGAAAAGGAGCTGGGTGGGCTGGACCTCTGCCCTCCCGTATCCCTGTCCAATATAACCGACCCCTGCCAGGACGTTCCGGAACTGAGACGCGCGGTGAAAGAACTGGTGGAGGTGCTGGCACGGTGGGGGGTCAGTTTTCACATCATCACCAAGGGCGACCCCTCATTTCTCTCTCAGGTGGATGGCTTTCCGGGTAAGGGGCATTTTTTCCTGGCGGTCACCGTCGAGGGTCCGCCCGAGGTGCTGGCCGTGCTCTCCCCCCGGGCCCCCTCCTACGAGAGCAGGCTAGAGGCCCTGCGCTGGGCATCATCTCTGGGCCATCCTGCCCTGGTGCGGCTGGACCCGGTTATCCCGCCCCTCTGGCGCGCCCTCTACGGTGAGGCCTGGTTGGAAAGAGCGGCGTCAGTGCTCGCGGATTGCGCCTCCGCTGGCGCATCTCACGTGGTCAGCTCGACGGGGCGTTTCACCGCCGCCACCCGCGATGCCCTCGCGGACGCGGTGCGGAACATATCACGGGCCGAGGGTGATGCCCTCGCGTGCGATTACCCGTACGACCGTTCGTACACCTCCAGCGGGTACATGCTCGAGCACGGGACGCGGCTGGACTTCCACCGCCGCATGCGCGCCGAAGCCCGCGGCTCGGGCATGACCTACGCCGTATGCCAGGAACTGGCAGCAGAGGAGGCGGACACGCCGGAGCTCCCGCATTGCGAGTCCTTTCCCATGCCCTTTTCCCGCCGCGTGGGGCCAGTGGAGTTCGCAACCATTCCTGGCTGCACCGCCAACTGCCACGCAAACTGCGCCGGCCTCGCGGAGCCGCCCTGCGGAAGGCCGGAGCTCGCTCTTCCGCAGCCCTACAGACCATCCTCGCTAAGGATGCTCCGCGCGGCGTCCCGGTACCGGTAAGTCGCTACCGCATCCCGGTTGCGCTTCCCGGAGAAGAACCGCCTATAATCGTAGGTACCGGCCGGGAAAACCCGCTCCGAAGAAGTATCTTTACGGGGAGGGTAAAAGGAGAGACCCCGTACGGGAGGTGCGACATGCATCAGCTCATCGACGAGGGCATGGTCGAGATCATACGCAATACGGGGAATAGTGCGGCCCTCCATTCTCAACGCGATCATGAGTACGAAGAGGATTAAAGACGGCTTTATGTATTGTATGCCGGGGGCCAGGTCTTGTTTTTTCATGAAAAACTTCCTGTAGAGGATGCAAATAACCTGCTCAAGGACGGTATATTTTCGTGATTTTATTGACATACCGGGGATATGCAAAAAACAAGACCTGACCCCATTAATGGAAGGAGGCGCCGCAGCGCCTCCTTAAAAGGGAGCTATAAGCCACCGGCGGATAGGGCTATTTCAGGGGGTGGAATGTGCTGATTCCATCTCATGCTATAGGGCATATGGGGTTGGCCGGCAGCTTATAGCGTAGGGCTTTTTTCAATGTCCAAAAAAATTCAGCCCCGAGCGGGGCATCACATTCAACCAATATGTATACTCCCACCCGTTAAATTGAAATTAACAGACTCAAATAAGAGTGTCAAGCGAATCGACAGGCGATTTTGGGCAATCGGTTGATATTTATCATGCTCACGGACTATCCGGCGCTGCCGCTTTTTGCCACCGCCTGCATCTCTTTCTTCAGCCTTTTCGCCGCCCTGCGGGCGGCACGTTTCTCCTCTCGCTCCAGCGAGAACATGACCTGCTGGCGGCCCTTCTTTTCCTCTCCCTTCCTCCGGATAGCGGGCCTTATCTGCCTGGTCTCCAGGGCTTTCTCCACCCTCGCCTTTACCCGGCGCGACAGCTCCTCCAGCTCGTCCGCAACCCCCTCCCGCCTGGGAATGAGGCGCAGCTGCACCGCTTCCGGCGGCTCTTCGCGGTACACGAAGGGCAGCTTCTTGTTGTTCAGGGATGCGTCGGGCACGAGGACTTTTAACACCTGCGGCACCACCGAGAGGTTGATGATCTTGCCCGCGTCGAACTTGTACACCTCGCCGTCGATCTGGGCATAAGTATCGGACTTGCACTCGACGCGCATCTCGCGCACCTGGTGGTAAGAGACCAGGCTGGAGAAACCGTGCCTTCCCCCCATGCAGGCGAAACCGAACAGGACGAGGCCGTAGACGTTGGGCATCCCCCTGCCCACGGTGAGGTCCAGCAGGCCGTCGTTCATCTTCGCGTTGGGATTAATCCTTATGTACCGCCCGAAAACCGGCGCGTTGCACAGGATGGATATGAGCACCCCGTCTTCAAAGGTCTGCCCCTCGTAGTCGAAACGGACATCGTAGCTCTTGCGCTCCTCGAAGAAACATATCCTGAGCCCGCTGTAGAAATATGCGGGGATGCGGAATCTCTTCCACCTGTAGGCGCCGTCGGCGATCTCGGAATCCACCCCCAGCCCCCAGGTGACGGCGGCATAGCGGTCGTCGTAGCGGATAAGGTCGATGGTGCGATACGAGTTCCCGAGGATGGCCCCCAGGGCCTTCTCCTTGTCCTTGCGGTCGTAGCCCATGTTACAGGCGAAATCGTCGGCGGTGCCGGCCGGGAGCATGGCCAGTTTGAGGTCGGCCGAGGGCACTTTCATGATGCCGTTTATGATCTCGCTGGTGGTCCCGTCACCCGATACGGATACCACGACATCGAAATCCTCGGCCCACTTCACCACCATCTCCTCGGCGTGCCCCGCCCTTTCCGTGAAGAGGAATTCGTAGTCCACCCCCGCTCTCTTCAGACGGTTGAGAAGCCAGATACCCTCCTCCTGCGCCTTGCCACCCCGGGAAACGGGGTTCACTATGACCAGGTATCTCTTTTCTAATGCGTCCTTCGGCATATTTTCCCCCTGCTAGGAAACATCGGGAGATAATATTATCACGGCCAAAAAAGCCTAGTAAACATATTAATGGATATTGTATGCAGATAACCCCCTCCACACGCATCCGCGTATAATCGCAAAGTGAACTATAAAATCGCATGTCGCGAAGGTGCAGGAGCGTACTCGAGATGCCGTATGGGAATAATATATCCAGAGCGAGCAAATATGACCGGGGATGAGAATTGACGCTGCCGGATGCGGTGAATACGATCCGTGTTCCCCTTCTGCAGCTCCTGCCGGCTTGAGCGAACTACAAAGGAGGCGCGATGCAGGTAAGGGAGGCGATGAGCCGCAATGCCCCCAGGATTCGCGAAAACGCGACAATCAAGGAGGCCGCGGAGAGGATGGCCCTCACCCAGGCTTCGGAGCTGGTGGTGATGGCGACGGAGGGCGACCGCGTGCTCGGCATGTTGGGAGCGGAGGAGATGCTGCGCTGCCTGATACCCGAATACGACGACCTGCTTGCCGAGGGGGGATCCCCCTCCAGGCTGCAACCGCACCGCCGCTCCACCGACCTCCTCCCGCATCTCAAAGTAAAGGAGGTCATGCGCAAGCTGGCCAGTTTTCTAGATCCGGAGCAGAGCCTGGAGAGCGCCTTCGGGCAGCTGCTCGAAAGCGGTGGCAGAACCCTTCCGGTCGTGGACAAGGAGAGGTTGGCGGGAAGCCTCTCCATGGTGGATGTAGCCCGATCGCTGATGTGGCGCGACCAGGTATCCCCGGCCATGTTCCAGCCCGCTCAGGACAGGAGAAAGGGAGCGAGGAAAAAGAATCCCTGACTCGCCGCTGCGGAGAAAAGGCGCGGGGCAAGAAGCCAGGCCTCGAGCGAGCGGCAGGGCCTGGCACAAGTCACCCACATTTCCCCGAAAAGAACCTATAATATTAACCATCCTGACAGGCAGACATACCGCTTGTGCGGAAAGAAACCGCTAAGGAGGAACGCAGTTGAAGATCGCAGTTACCGGTAAGGGAGGAGTTGGCAAGACCACGCTGGCGGGAGGCCTGTCCCGCCTGCTGGCCGACGAGGGATATAGCGTCGTGGCCGTGGACGCCGACCCCGATGCGAACCTGGCATCGAGCCTGGGCATCCCCATAGAGGAGATGGCGGAAGTGGTGCCCATAGCCGATATGAAAGAGCTGGTGGCTGAACGCACCGGCTCAAAGCCCGGCACCTTCGGCACTTATTTCAAGATGAACCCCAGGGTGGACGACCTCCCCGATGCCCTCTCGAAGGTCCATGCCGGGGTGCGCCTGCTGGTGATGGGCACGGTGAAGGAGGGCGGCGGAGGCTGCGTCTGCCCGGAGTCGGTAATGGTCAAAGCGCTGCTGTCTCATCTCCTGCTGGCCCGAAACGAGGTGGTCATCATGGATATGGAGGCGGGGCTGGAACACCTGGGCCGGGGCACCGCACGCGCGGTTGACGCCATGATCGTGGTCATCGAGCCGGGTATGCGCAGCGTGCAGACGGCGACCACCATCCGCAAGCTGGCGTCGGACCTGCATGTTCAGCGCACATTCGTGGTGCTCAACAAGGTCCAGAGCCAGGACGAAGAAGAACTGATGAGGAGCTACCTGGACGGCCTTCCGTACCTGGGCTCCATCTCCTATAACCAGAACATACGACGTTCCGATCTCGAGGGGACCAGCCCTTACGATGTCGATCCCGCTTTCGTGGAAGAGGTGCGTTCGATTAGAAACCTCCTTTTCCAAATACTGGAAAAGGAGGAATGATGTTTCGCATACTGAGCAAGGAATGCCTCGCTGAGAAAGTATACTCCATGACCGTCGAGGCCCGGGATATCGCCAGGCGGGCGCTTGCCGGGCAGTTCGTCATACTGCGGGTCGACGAGACGGGGGAACGCTTCCCCCTCACCCTGTGCGACTGGTCCGCGGAAGAGGGATGGATACGCCTGGTACTGCAGGAGGTCGGGCGCTCCACGCACAAGCTCAGGATGATGGAAGTGGGGGACAGTATCCTCGACCTCGTGGGACCACTGGGAAGGCCGTCTGAGATATGCGAATACGGCCACGTGGTCTGCGTGGGGGGAGGGGTGGGCGTCCCCGCCATCTACCCCATCTCCCGTTCGCTGCGGCAGGCAGGCAACCGCATTACCGGTATCGTGGGTTCCCGCACCGCGGACCTGCTCATCCTCGAGGAGGAGATGAGATCGGTGACCGACGAGATGATCATAACCACAGACGACGGAACTCGCGGGATCAAGGGCAGGGTCACCTGGGCCCTGGAAGAGCTGCTTAAGAAAGACCACGTGGACCTGGTTATATCCGTCGGCCCGGCGATCATGATGAAGTTCTCTTGCGCGGTTACGCGGGAGTTCGAGGTCCCCACCAGGGTCAGCCTCAATTCCATCATGCTGGACGGCACGGGCATGTGCGGTACCTGCCGCTGCGAGGTCGATGGTAAGACGCGTTTTGCTTGCGTCGATGGCCCCGAGTTCGACGGTCACGCCGTGGACTGGAACCTTCTTCTCTCTCGGCTTGAACAGTACAAGGAAGAGGAAGAGGTATCCCGAAATCTCCCTTGAGACAGAATGCATAAGGCATGCGTATCCTCATAGCCCCCGATAAGTTCAAGGGGTCGCTCAGCGCCGGCGAGGCGGCGGAGGCAATGGCGAAAGGCTTGCGGGCCGGTTGGCCTGAGGCCGTTCTTATCACCTGTCCCCTGGCCGACGGAGGTGAGGGGACAATAGAACTGCTCGTCGCGGCCACCGGCGGGAAGACGACAGAGTGCGAGGTGACCGGCCCGCTGGGCGAGCGTCGCCTCGCTCCGTTGGGCATCCTGGGGGACGGCAGGACCGCCGCGGTGGAGATGGCCGCCGCTTCCGGACTGGCCCTCGTTCCTGCCGAGAAACGCGATCCCCGCTATACTACTACGGCCGGCACCGGTGACCTCATCCGCTGTGCCCTGGACGCGGGTATGCGGCGGATCGTCGTGGGTATCGGGGGAAGCGCCACCAATGATGGGGGAGCGGGCATGGCGGCATCCCTGGGGGTACGCTTCCTGGACGAAAGCGGCGAGGACCTTCCTCACGGGGCGATCTACCTCAACAACCTCGAGGCCATTGACATGACCGGGCTCGACCCCCGCATACGCGAGGCCGCGATAGTCGTCGCCTCCGACGTCACCAACCCGCTGCTGGGAGAGCGTGGCGCCTCGCACGTTTACGGTCCCCAGAAGGGCGCCAGCGGGTACGACGTGGAGCTTCTGGAGTCGGCCCTGGCCAGGCTGGCGGAGGTGGCCTCCCGGCATACAGGCCCCGGTTACGAGCAAAAACCCGGAGCGGGCGCCGCCGGCGGCCTCGGTTTCGGGCTCATGGCCTTTCTGGGAGCTGACCTCAGGGCGGGCATCGAAGTGGTCATGAGCGCGGTGGGATTCGAGAGAAAAATCGCCGGCTGCGGCCTGGTATTGACCGGAGAGGGTAGGCTGGATGCCCAGACCGCCTACGGCAAAACGGTCACCGGGGTGGCACGCGCAGCGCAGCGCCACGGCATACCCGTGTTGGCCCTGGGAGGGGACGTAACGGAGGGCACCGAAAAGCTGCGAGAGCTGGGCGTGACGGCCACGCTGGGCATCGCCCGCGGACCCCTGAGTGTGGAGGAGAGCATACGCGGCACGCGTGAACTTCTCGAGATCAACTCCCGGGAACTCGGCTATCTGCTTCAGCGCCTTCTATCGCAGAACCCACCTGTTCAAAATAGAGGTTCTTGAAAATATGCTACAGATCTAGGGCATTGCTCTCGCCTGAGAAGTTCTGTATCGCCGCAAGATTCCATGCTGGAGGTCGAACCACGCAACATCAGGGTTCCACGGCAAACGCTGTGCTATAATCTGTTCGTGAAAAAAGCCTGCGTCAGGTGGTGATTTGAGTATGTGGCGGACCAGAGCAGCCTGGTTTTTGGCGTTGGTCATCGGCGCTTCAGCATTGCTGGTGGCGGGGTGCAGCTCGGGCACCACCGCCAGTGGAGAGGTCTCCGGAAAACCCGTGGTAATCGACTTCTGGAGCCCGGGGTGCCCGCCGTGCGAAGCCATGGAGCCGCTAATGGCGCAGCTGGAGGAGGAGTACGGAGATCGCGTGGACTTCAAGGCTTACAACACCAGCGAAGAACAGGGAAAGGCAAACGAGTTCGGGATAATGTACGTGCCCACGTTTTTCTTTATCGATGCGGAAGGAAATATCGTCTCTAAAGCGGTAGGGCAGCAGAGCATAGAAACGATGCGCTCTAAAATCGAAGCCCTGCTCGAGTAACAACGGAAAAGATTATGACCACCTTGATCGACCCCTATTCCAGGAGAATAGACTACCTGCGCCTCTCGGTTACCGACCGCTGTAATCTGAGATGCATATACTGCATGCCGCCCGAGGGGGTGCCCCACCTGCCGCACGAGGATATCCTCACCTACGAGGAGATGGTGCGTTTCCTGCGTATCTCGGTAAAGGCGGGCATAAGCAAGGTGCGCCTTACCGGGGGAGAGCCCCTGGTGCGCAAGGACCTCGATTTCCTGGTACGCGAGATATCCTCCCTGCGCGAGGGGGTCGACATCTCCCTGACCACGAACGGCATCCTCCTGGCCAAGCAGGCGGAAAAACTGGCGGCGGCCGGGCTGAAGAGGGTCAACATCAGCATAGACTCCCTGGACCCGGACAGATACCACGGGATCACGCGGCTCGGCAGCCTTTCAGACGCCCTGCATGGCGTCGAGGCCGCCCTGGAACTGGGCCTCGAGCCGGTGAAGATAAACGTGGTGGTCCTCGAGCACCTCCTGGGAGAACTGGACGGCTTCGTGGACCTGGTGCGGCGCCTGCCCGTACACGTGAGATTCATCGAATACATGAGCCCCTGCGGGACGTTTGACGACTCGTATTACGTCTCCGCCGAGGAGATAAAGAGCCGCCTGGTCGAGCATGGCGGCTTGACCCGGTTGAAAGAGCCGCCCCTGGGCGCCGGCCCGGCTCGCTACTATACCCTGCAGGGAGCACGCGGCAGCATAGGTTTCATCTCCCCGGTGAGCTCTCATTTCTGCCCCCAGTGCAACCGGCTGCGCCTCACTGCGGACGGCAAGATGAAACCGTGCCTCTTCTCGCAGGACGAGGACGATGTGAGGGATATCCTCCGCAACAGCAGGGACGACGAGCCCGTTCTCGAGGCTATCAGGCGCACGCTGGCCAAGAAGCCCCGCGACCACGGCGGATTCCCGAAACCCTCCGGCAGGAGCATGTCCCAAATAGGAGGTTGAAATGGGCGCGGACAGGAACAAAAAGCGCGTCGACGAGCTGACCCACCTGGACGAGAAGGGGCATGCAAAGATGGTTGATGTCTCCCACAAGCGCATCACTGCGCGCACGGCCATGGCGGAAGCCGGCATCATCATGGAGAAAAACACCCTGGATCTCATCTTGGGGGCGGGGATAGAGAAGGGCGACGTACTGGACACGGCGCGGATCGCGGGCATCATGGCCGCTAAAAAGACGAGCGACATCATCCCCATGTGCCACCCCATAGCCGTCACCTCGGTGGAGATGGATTTCGAGGTGGACAGGAAACGCTCTTCCATAACCGCCGTGGCCACAGCCAGGACCAGGGACCGCACCGGCGTGGAGATGGAGGCCTTGACCGCGGCCGCGGTGGCGGCCCTCACCATATACGATATGTGCAAAGCGATTGACCGTTCCATGACCATAACCTCCGTGCGGCTCTTGAAGAAATCGGGGGGAAGGTCGGGAACGTTCGTGCGTGAAAAGGAGTAGCGAGTAGAGATGGGCAAAAGCGAGATAGCGGCCGTGTGTATGAGCGCGAGGAAACACGTACAGAAAGAAGCGGTCGAACGGGTTTTCCTGGTCGTGGAGAAGGGCATCCAGGGGGACGCGCATTTCGGTTTCGGCCACCGCCAGGTAAGCCTCCTGGCCGACGAGAGCATCGATAAGATGCGGGAAAAAGGCCTCGACGACCTGCAGCCGGGAGCCTTCGGCGAGAACATCGTCACCAGGGGGATAGACCTTCTCTCGCTTGCCATAGGCGATCGCGTGAGGGTCGGCGAGGAGGTCCTGCTGGAGGTCACGCAGATAGGCAAGGAGTGCGTTAAGCCCTGCGCCATATTTTACGCCGCCGGGGACTGCGTCATGCCCCGCGAGGGCATCTTCACGCGGGTGGTCGAGGGAGGGACGATAAAACCCGGCGACACGATCGTGACGGTGCAGGCATGAGAGCATACCGCGTGGCCATCCTGACGGCGAGCGACAAGGGCTTTCGCGGCGAGAGGGACGACCTCTCCGGCCTCGCCGTCGAGGAGTTGGTGCTTGGCCAGGGCTGGCACGTCGTGGCCAGGGACATCGTACCCGACGAGCCGAGCCACATAGAGGAGAAGCTCGTGTATTACTGCGATGAATTGGGCGTCGACCTGGTACTCACCAGCGGCGGCACCGGCCTGAGCCCCCGGGACGTCACCCCCGAGGCGACCCGCCGCGTCATAGACCGCGAGGCACCGGGGTTCTCGGAGGCGATGCGCGCAGCATCGCTGCTGGTGACACCCCATGCCATGCTTTCCCGGGCCGTGAGCGGCATGCGCGGCCGCACGCTCATAATAAACCTGCCCGGGAGTCCCCGAGGAGCCAGGGAGAACCTGGAGGTTGTACTCCCCGCCCTCCCACACGGCCTGGATAAGCTGCGTGGCGATGAGGGGGAATGCGCCACGCCCTAGGCCTGAAGCGCTGCTAAAACAAGGCGATCTATCAGCAATAACCGAACGCGACATAAATAGAGATGAGGCTTGATACGCACCCGGGCAACGACCCCTGTTACATTTGAAAAGGGTATTGAAAAAGGTATAATAACTCTGTCTTTCGCCCTATACGGAGCACTAAAAGGACATCGCATAGCTGGAGGTTATGTTGCTGACCAGAAGATTCATAAAGATGATCGAAACCAGGGCGGACAAGGTGGCCAAGCTCTGGCTGAAGGAAGTCAAGAAATCCAGGCATACACCCACCTACCATCACTTCCCGGAGGAGCTCCTCTTCGAACGCGCCATGGCGGTCTACGAAAGGCTGGGTTACTGGCTGAGCCCGGAAACCATGAAAGAGGAGATACGGCATTTCTACATGAACCTGGGCCAGCGCCGTTTCCAGGAAGGTTTCAAGCTGGAAGAGGTGATCATGGCCTTGATCCTGCTCAAACGCTACCTGTGGCTGGAGGTGATCTCCGAGGGTTTCGCCCAGACCAACCTGGAACTTTACCAGGCGTTGGAGCTGAATAACCAGGTAGTTCTATATTTCGACCGCGCTGTTTACTACACTGCCACGGGATACATGGAGGCCATGGAATCCGCCAAGGCGCTGGGTTAGTATCGACCTTCACCTGGCCGGGACGGGCATGAGAGGTATCTCGATATAAGGAACGGCCTGCCTGGCTTCAAACGTGCGCGGTATAGCGGAGGTCCTCCAGCTGGCGATCCTCATACCTCACATAAGGTTTATCGTTGCCACCATGCCCTTTTCTCCAATATGCTTCTGTCTGAGAGCCATGGCGCTGAAATGGACGGTATCCGTACGCGAGAAAGCGGCGAGATAAGGAGAATTAAGTGGAACTGGTGTTGATGAGGCATGGAGAGACGGAATATAACCGGGCTGACGTCTTTCGCGGCCGCGTTGACCTGCCCTTGAACGAACGGGGCAAGGAACAGGCAAGAGCTGCCGCCGGCTGCCTTCGCGAGGAGGACTTCGAGGCCTTTTATTCCAGTCCTCTCCTGCGCGCCGTACAGACCGCGCAGGCCATAGCGGGAAATCACGGGGGGGAGGTGTCTCCCCGGGAACATTTCACCGACGTCGATTACGGGGACTGGAGCGGAAAAAGCATCGAGGAGATACGCAAAAACTGGCCACGGGAGTTCTCCATGTGGGAAAACGACCCCGAGGGTGTCGTCTTCCCGGGTGGTGAAGGGGTGCGGGAGGTGCGGGAACGCCTCTCCGCGGGGCTGGACAAGCTGTCTCGGGAGCACGAGGGCACGATCCTGCTGGTGGGGCACAAGCTCATCAACCGCATCATGATCTGCATAGCTCTGGATCTGCCTACCTCAGGGATCTGGAAGGTCGAACAATCCAATGCGGCCATCAATTACATCTCCTGGCGGAACAGCGGTTGGGTGATAAGACGTCTCAACGACACCAGCCACCTGCGGGGGTTGGAGAGCATCGATCAGCAGACCTGATCGATGATCCATGTAACCAGAGTCCGTTTCGAGCGGCGAGAAGTAAGACCGGGGTAAGTCCCACCCCAGACCCTTACCCCGCGTGGAGTATAATGAATTCGTCAATTGAAAGGGAGTGACTATGGCGAGCAAGGCCACGAGTGTGGACTACACGATGTGCAAAAGGTCCGTGCTGCAAGATTACCGTCGCGGCCGCCTGTCCGTGTACGACGTCTGCGACGCCCACCCGGAGATAAGCCGCATCGCCAAGAACGTGGGTGAGGAAACGAGCGTCCTGTGTCCCATATGCAAGCGAGAGCGCCTGCGCCTGCTCAACTTCGTCTTCGGGAGCGATCTCGATCGAGACAACGGCCGTGTCTTCCCCACCCGCGCCATATTCAACGGACTGCGGGAGGAATATAGCGAGTTCACCTGTTACGTAGTGGAAGTATGCACCGGATGCAACTGGAACCACCTGGTGCGCAGCATCCGTTTCGAGAATACGGGAGGTAATTGAGGATGTGCGAGTCCCACGCTTACCTGCTCGAGGGAGACGAGGAAAAGCTGATCATGGAGGACGTGATCGATATCCGGGATGAGGATGGCAAGCTGATCCTGTCCAATATCATCGGCGAGGAGAGTGTCCTCAAGGCCGAAGTCGCCTACATCACCCTCCTCGACCACAAGGTTATCCTGAGGCCTCTTTGATCGCTTTCGCTGCACAGACGCGCCGCCTTTCGTGCGTCGCTGTCGCTTTCGCGATGCATCCTCTCGGATGTTGGTCTTAATCCTTGGGGGTTTAATGCTTAGGGGGTTTGTGGGAGCGGCGCAACAGCAGCCAGCCGACCACGCCGAGCACCGCGACGATAACCAGGTAGGGCAGCGCATAGAAGAAACCCACCGCCAGCTTACCCATGCCCCGGCCGAAACTCCTGAAGGCATCGCCTACCGAGCCCCAGAACCCTTCTTCCCCGGTGTCAGGCTCGATCTCATCGATGGACAGGGTAAGGGTTGAATAGCCTACCTGCTGATCGAGGAAGCTCATCCTGCCCTGCACCTGCTCTTTCTCCAGCTGTATGGAATCCAGGTGCTCCCTTATGGTTATCATCTCCTGGATGGTCTGGGCCTTGCCGATGAGGGAGAGATAGAAGGACTCCTCCGCCTGCAGGTGCCTGAGCCTGCTCTCCAGGTCCACGTACTCCGCGCTCACGTCGTTCGTGGATACCTGGGTGGAGATCACCTCGCCCAGCTTGGAAACATCCTTCACCACTTCGTCGAACCTGTCCGAGGGGACGCGAAAAGTCAGGGTGG
This sequence comes from uncultured Actinomycetota bacterium, assembly GCA_964462595.1. Classification (GTDB taxonomy): domain Bacteria; phylum Actinomycetota; class Geothermincolia; order Geothermincolales; family RBG-13-55-18; genus SURF-21. Next base: position 31,698 of record CAYWXM010000005.1, on the reverse strand, counting down.
CATAGGTAAGGCCTTCATCATCCTGGCTGGCGCTCTCGCCCTCCACGTAACCTCCAGCCGCCGTGGCGACCGCCAGGGCATCTTCCCTTATCCTGGCATAGTCGCCCTTGTCCGTTTCCATTTCCACGAGGGCCGTCTTTATCACCTTGAGCTGAAGTTGCGGAAGGGTGGATGAGGATGGGGGAGAGACGGTGCCGCTCTCTCCGGAGGCATAATCGCTTTGTGTTTGCCTTATCTCGTCCAAGGCGGGCTCCTCCATGCTTCCCTCCTCCATGCCGGACTTTTCCCACAGGGTCCCGTCGGACCCGTCGCCCGCAACCTGGAAGCCGTTTTCGCTTTCATCCCCGCACCCGAGAACCACGGCGGCCAGGAAAACCAGGGCCAACGCAACCGCCGCCATTGCTGCCAACCAGCGCTTTTTCGCCATCTCTTTGCCTCCTGTCAGTATATCCTCAGCCCACGGGCATATGACGCCCTCCACAGCGAGCCAGGTTCCACTCTTTACCATACGTCCGCGCCTTCCCTTCCCCATAACCAACCGGCCCATCTCCAGCGCGCCCGGGCATAGAAGCGGCAAGATGGGATAGATAACGCCTGGGTGTCGCCTATATATAAAACACTTCCCGAGATCCGGCGTCCGTTAATAAGCACGTCATCTGTGCTGCCTCCAGCCCGAGAACTATGGGGTCGGTCGGAGCGGAGCGTATAGAGCGGAGCGAGACCGTTACCCCAAGGCTCGGGCCGGAAAAGCACCCCTTGCGATCATGGAAACCCGGTCTCGGGAACAACTCGCTTGCACGAAGGAAAGGAAGGCGCGTATATTTTTTACATCCGTCCATAACAGCGCAAGGCCTTCGAGGTGAGTGATCAGGATGAATTCGGAAGACAGAAAAAGCAGATCCAGGATACCACGGGCGATAATGCCCCAGCAGGATGCGGAAACACGCAAGAAAAACTTCAGCGAGGTGGCGCTGGGCCTGGGCGAGAAAGAGGCCGTGATAGAGGCCTCACGCTGCCTGCAGTGCAAGAAGATGCCTTGCGTTTCCGGTTGCCCGGTCGGGATAGACATACCCGCCTTCATCAAATCGATCGCGGAGGGTGATTTCCTAGGCTCCGCATCCAAGTTGAAGGACCAGAACAACCTGCCGGCCATATGCGGTCGTGTCTGCCCCCAGGAGTCCCAGTGCGAGAAGGAATGCGTACTGGGTAAGAAGGGGGAGCCCGTGGCCATAGGCAGGCTTGAGCGCTTCGCCTCCGATTACGAGGCGGCTCACGGCGAGCAGATCTCACCCCCTCCACGCAAGGGCACGGGCAAGAAGGTAGCGGTGATAGGTTCCGGTCCTGGCGGTCTTACCTGCGCCGCGGACCTGGCGCGCATGGGGCACGCGGTTACCATTTTCGAGGCTCTCAACGACCCCGGAGGGGTCCTCATCTACGGGATCCCCGAGTTCCGTCTTCCCAAGGCTATCGTTAAGCGCGAGGTAAACTACGTACGCAGCCTGGGGGTCGAGATCAAGGTGGACCAGGTCATAGGGTGCAGCTATACCGTGCAGGAGCTTTTCGAGGACGGCTACGACGCCGCTTTCATCGCCATAGGAGCCGGCCTGCCCATGTTCATGGACATACCGGGCGAGAACCTCAACGGCGTCTATTCGGCCAACGAGTACCTCACCCGCTCCAACCTCATGAAAGCCTATCTCTTCCCCGAATACGACACCCCCATCAAGAGGGGAAAAAGGGTCGCCGTGGTCGGGGGCGGGAACGTGGCCCTCGACAGCTCGCGCACCGCACTGCGCCTTGGGGCGGATGAGGCCAGCATAGTCTACCGCCGCTCGCGCACGGAGATGCCCGCACGCGCTGAAGAGGTGGAGCATGCTATCGAGGAGGGTGTGATCTTCAAATACCTCACCCTGCCGGTACGCATTCTCGGGGAGGATTGGGTACAGGGGATGGAGTGCCTCAAGATGGAACTGGGAGAACCTGACGAAAGCGGAAGACGCCGCCCTGTCCCCATCAAGGGCTCGGAGTTCGAGATGGAAGTGGACCTGGTGGTCATGGCCATTGGCACGCGGGCCAATCCGCTGCTGCCGACTTCCCTGCCGGAACTCAAGCGCAACAAGAGAGGGTATATCGATGCGGACCTGGAGACGGGCCAGACATCCATTCCCAATATCTTCGCCGGGGGAGATATCGTCACCGGTTCGGCCACGGTCATCGAGGCCATGGGGGCGGGCAAAAATTCGGCCCGGGCAATCCACAAGCTACTCACTGGCGATGAAGCTCCCTTCTGAAAGATCGCATCCCGATCCTTCAGGCCGATGGAACCCTCTGACCTGGAGCTTCGTCCTTACCTTAAGGTATGATCGCACCGCCGCGTGCGCGTGGGATCAATTGGACACTCGAAGGCGTTTTCCGACCATCGGCGGCATAAATATCGCATGGCGGATGCCGCCGGCTACCTGGCTCCGAAAGGGTGTTCTATAATATGAGAAAGTGTCGGTCTATAAGCGAGGTGAGGGTATGGGATTCATCGATAAGTTGAAAGAGCAGGCCTCGAGCCTGGGTTCCCAGATCGATCAGGCGCTGGACGGAACCAAGCAAAAGGGCCAGGTCGGCTCCATGCGCAAACAGCGCGGAGAGATGATAGCCCAGCTTGGCGACAGCCTGCTGGAGCAGTTCCGCCAGCAGCAGGTGGACGCGGAGCAGCTGCGCCCACAGATCGAACAGATCTTCAATCTGGAGCGGCAGATCATCGATGCCGAGGCGGCGATCGAGGCTCAGAAACAGGCGGCAGCGGCAGCGGCGCAGGCCCAGGCTGCATCGCCCACGCCACCTGCACCGCCGGCTCCCGCTGCTGCACCTGCGCCTCCAACCCCAGCGGCGGAGGCGGGACCTGCCACCTGCCCGTCCTGCGGCAGCGAGGTTCCCGTCGGATCCGCCTTCTGTCCGAACTGCGGAGCCAAGTTCTGAGCAGATTTCCGGGTAGGCATGTACAACTGCCGGGAGCGTATAAGATGACGGCGCGCATGGCGGCCATGTTGTTGATACCACCTGCCCTGCTGGCCGGCCTGGCCACGAGCGGATGCGGACAGGCATCACCGGAACAGGTGGTGTATAAGTTCCTGGGCGCGGTGCAGTCGCACGATCGCGCGGACATGCGTTCCTGCATCAACCCCGAAGCTTTGGAAAAGGTGCTGGAGATGGACGGCGAGATCGCACGGCAATGGGAAGAGCTCGACCGCAGGTACCTGGTGGAGCCCGTAAACTGGCGCATGGTATTCGAGGATATCCGCCTGGAGAGCTCGTACCTGGACCGTGACCGGGCCCTGGTAAGGATTGCCGGGGGCAGATGCGAGTTGTATAACCTGGATGAGGGCACCTGGGTCGCTGCGGGCGAGATCGATTTCGCCCTCGAGGATTTCTCGCCCCTGTACGTGATTTTCAAAGACGGACAGTGGTTCCTGGAGGCGTTGGACCTTTACGTGATCTTCGGTCTTGAAAACGCAGCCCGGGTGTGAGAAGGAGCCGGTTGAGTTGCTATACCCGCTTCCCCATCAGGAAAGACGGCATAGCGGCCGGGCCCGGGACGGCAGCGGCGGGTTTGAGGTGGTAAGCATGGCGGGGGCTGAGAACCGGTAAACGCGTTAAAAGTAAGGGGGTTGCTCTTGCGCTGTCCCAATTGCGGCTATGAAAATCCCGAAGGCCGCCGTTATTGCGAGGAATGCGGGGAAAAGCTGGTCGACATCGAGGCGCTGAAGGCACGTGCCCTCAGGCGCTCCCGCCGGGAGGCGGCGACATACCGCCGGGAGGCGCAGAAAGGCGGCCTCGACGCCGTGGAAGCCGAGCGGCGCAGGCGCCGCTCGCAACGCCACGCCAAACCCTGGGTGGGATTACTGCTGCTCCTGGTTCTCATAGCTATTGTTATCGTGATCGTAGTCATCCTGGCCAGTGGGGGCGAAAGCGGCCCGGAGAAGGCCGTGAAGGATTTCTACAACGCCATTAAGAACAAGGACGTGATGACCTACCTGAAGCACACCGAGCTCGAGCTGTACAAGATGGCCGAGAGAGGTGAATACCAGCCCGACCCTTACACCGAGGGCATAGAATACGACAGCTATACCCTCGACGGACTTACTACCCGGCTGGTCAAGGAAGAGGGCGATTATGCGGAGGTGGAGATCACCGAGGGTTACTTCGAGGGGATGTATAATGACGGCAGCTCCAGTGGCGGCATCGATTTCTCGCAATACCCACGGCTGGTCAGATTGGTCAGGCTCGAGAACACGTGGATAGTGCAGGATTACCAGATGATGAAACTGCCCTATCTCTTCGCGGAGATAGAGCCGGGGGAGGCGGAGTTCCCGGAGACCGAGGAGCCGAGCTGACAGACACAGCATCGTAATCTATACTTATACAGGCCTTGTATGGAGACTGGGACAAGAAAAGGAAGTGACTTGAGAAAATATCGATTGCTGGTCTATATCACGGCAGCGGCCGCACTCATTCTTTGCGCCGGTTGTGGCTGGAGCAGTGGAACGCCTTTCGGCGGTGACTACGCCGATTTCGATCCCACTGCATACAATCCCTTGGAGAGCACCCCCATCACCGCCGTACAGGCCTGGTTCTCATCGATGGAGTATATAAGGAACGAGAACGAGGAAGGCGAGATAGTGCCCGACAAGGAAGCGGGCAGGGATTTCAACCTCTGGCTCTCGGTGGTCAACCCGCAATTGCTGTTTGATCCCAGCGGTCAGTTCATCGGCGATGACCAGGTGAACGAGCTGCGGGAACTCTGGAACTCCACGGACTGGGAGGTAGAGTTCCTCGAAGTCAAGATGGAAGAGGCCTACGTAGAGGGCAATGAAGCCAAGGTCGATCTTGTCGGCGGGGGGGTACGTTACATAGGCAACGATTTCTTCGACAGCCCCGAATACCGCCAGGACAACTTCGGCGACAAGAAAGGCGAGATCTTCCTGGAAAAATACGAAGGCGGCGGAAACGATCCCCTGAGCAACATCGAGGGTTTCGAAGATATCGCCGGCAAACCACGCTGGGTCATAATCGGCGGGCTGGATCTCTCGGAAGATGAAGGATGGGGCGAGCAACCCCGGCAATAGCCCCGCGGCATAAGCCGGCCTCATTCCCACATCCCGTCAACCTGTACCCGCATCCGTGCATCGGCGGCTTTCATCCCAGCCAGATAATTCGCGGTTTGATCTCACCATCCTCGATATCGAGCACGGCATAGGAGACACGGTCGGAGAAACGGCGGTCGTTGGGGCTACCGGGATTCACCATCAGGACCCCCTTCCTCTCCTCCAGCAGCGCCTTATGGGTATGGCCGAAAGCTATCACGTCCACCCCGGAAAAGCGGGAAAACACCCTTCTCTCTATACCCGGAGGAGGCCCCCAGCCATGGATGAGCCCGATGGTCTTGTCCTCCACGCGGACTGTCGTCTTTTCGGGCAGCACCGACCTGACCTCCGGCGGATCCATGTTGCCGGCCACGGCCACGGTCGGCGCTAACCGCCGCAGCTCTTCCAGCACGGACAACTCCACGAGGTCACCTGCATGCATGATGAGGTCTGCTTCCGAGCAGGCCTGCAGAAGCTCCCTTGGGATGGGCGTCTTTACCTTCGGGATATGGGTATCCGCCAGCAGTATCACATGCGCCACAAAACCACTCCCCTCCCCCGAGGCGCTTGCTTTTAGGCTTCACTGATATATTATATATGTGGCCGAGCACCGAGGGAGTTCAAGATGATCCATAAGAAGAAGAAAGAGCTGCGCAAGAAGGTACAGGAACTTCGCGATTCTATGGACCCCGAGCAGAGGAAAACCCTCTCGGCCCGCGTCGCGAATAATCTCTGGTCCGTACCGGAATTCACAGTGGCCGATTCGGTCCTTTTTTTTATCTCCTTCCGTAGCGAGGTGGATACAGTTCCCATGATAAGGCGCGCCCTGAGCGAGGATATGGCGGTCTGCGTACCCTGCACCGACGCCGGGAACAAGGATATGGTCGCATCCCGCGTCCTGGACCTTGAAAAGGACCTCGAGCTGGGCAACTACGACATCCTGGAGCCAAAACCTGATCGCTTGCGCCCCCTGTCCGCCGAGGAGATAGACGTTGTCCTCATGCCCGGGGTAGCCTTCGACGTCACTGGAGGGCGCCTGGGTTACGGCGGCGGCTATTACGACCGCTTTCTGGAGAAATGCGGGGAGCACTGCTCGCTTATCGCCGTGGCCTTCGATATCCAGATAGTTGATCACGTGCCCTGCGCCGACCACGACGCCCGCATCCACAAGATAGTCACCGAGTCCCGGGTGATCGACTGCCCGGCCGGCTGCCTGCTCCACTGACACCGTTCTTTCAACCATCCGTCCTGCGTCCCACTCCCGGGTATCTCCCCGAACGCGTGGTATAATCAACCAGTAATTTCATCAGGTTCTTTCGAAGACAGGAGAGAGCAGCCGTTGGAGGAGAACAATGCTCGGCAGGGAAGGCCGCACGAAAAGACGGCTGGGCCGCCGGGAGATACTGATATTCCTGACAGTACTCGGCCCCGGCCTGATCACCGCCATGGTGGACAACGACGCCGGTGGCATTGCCACTTACTCGGTAGCCGGCGCGCGCTTCGGCTACGAACTCCTGTGGGTGCTCACCTTTACCGCGATCCTGCTGGCCCTGGTCCAGGAGATGACCGTGCGCATGGGCATGGTTACGGGCAAGGGCCTGGCCGCCCTCATCCGTGAGAGATTCTCCCTGCGCCTGACCGCCTTCATTATGTTCACCCTCCTGGTGACGAACTTCGCCAACACCGTTTCCAACTTTGCAGGCCTGGCGGCGGGGATGCAGCTCTTCCACGTCCCTCCTTGGATAGCTGTTGCGCCACTGGCGGCGCTCATATGGTGGCTGGTGGTCAAGGGCTCCTACAAGAGGGTGGAGAAGGTCTTCCTCGTTGCCTCCCTCGTCTATATCTCCTATATCATCTCCGCTTTCATGGCCCGCCCGGATTGGGGAGAGGTCGCCAAAGCCGTGATCACCCCCTCCCCTCGTTTCGATACGGCTTACCTGGCCCTGACCGTGACCATAGTAGGCACCACCATAGCCCCATGGATGCAGTTCTACCAGCAGGCGGCCATCGTGGACAAGGGGCTCGATTCCTCCAAGATCAGGTACGAGCGCGCAGATACCGTGTTGGGCTCGCTGCTCATGACCCTGGTGGCGATGTTCATCGTCATCTGTTGCGCCGCTGCTTTTTTCAGCAACCCGGACGTCGGCGCTACCACCATCACCAGCGCCGAGCAGGCGGCGGCTGCCCTGGCCCCCGTGGCGGGAAGCAACGCCTCCTATCTTTTTGCGCTAGGCCTGCTGGTGGCGTCCCTGTTCGCCGGATCGATCCTGCCCTTGTCTACCGCTTACACGGTTTGCGAGGCATTCGGATGGGAGTCGGGCATCGACCGCAGCTACGGCGAGGCGCCGCGCTTCTATTTCATCTACACCTTCCTCATCGCCGGGAGCGCACTCCTGGTGATGATCCCCGGCATGCCGCTGGTCCTGCTCATGGTGATCTCCCAGACCATGAACGGCATCCTGTTGCCCGTTATCCTGTTGTGCATGCTGACTCTGATCAACGACCGCGATATCATGGGGGCATACGTCAACCCGCCCTGGCTCAACGGGGTGATGTGGACGGTTACCGCCCTTCTTACCCTGTTGACGCTGGTTATGATAGTATCGATATTCTTCCCGTCCGGCTGATCGTGGAGGTGAGCGCTTGAAGGAAGAAGAAGACGTATTTCCCCTTAACTCCCTCCTGAAAAGGGAGGTAAGGGACGCCGAGGACCGGGACATAGGGCATATCGAGGATCTCTCCTTGGACCTGGGCTCCCGGCCCCTGGTGGTGAGCGAGCTGGCCGTGCACCTGCAATGGACGGACCGCATAGGGGACCTGGTCCTTCCCCGCCCCGTTGAGGACATCGTTCTCCTGCTGCCCTGGTCTGAAGTTGAATCGCTCGAGACGGAGGCGTTGCACTTGCGCAGCCCTCACCCGCTTTTCGAGGCAGTATCGAGCGAAGGCAGGATCCTCGCGCGCAGGGACATCCTCAATAAACAGATAACGGACGAGGAGGGAAACCGGCTGCATCGCGTCGATGAAGTGCTCATGCGCCGGGAGGGGGTCCTGCTCTTCCTGGAGGGCTTGCAGGTGGGAACGGAATGGCTGCCTGTGGGGGGCCATATGGGCAGGCTCGTCAGCAAACTGCGCCGCCGCTATAACCGGCCTGGGGAGACCAACATCATCCCTTACGAAGCCATCGTGCGTGTGGACGAGGAGGCCCTGGTCATCCGGACCTGAGTCTTAATATAGGTCCGGGGCCCGGGGGTAACGGTCCTCGCTCAGCACTCGCAGGTTGCATATCCATGGCTCAGACCTACTCTTGAGCACACTGCTCGCGAAGGTCGCTTCGGACCGACCCCCGGTTCCCAAACGGGGTTTTCAATACCGATCTAGGGTCCGGGGACGAGGGCCTGGGGGGATTAACAGGGGACACCCGGGCGGGCTTGCTTATCCATCGGCTTCTTTATGCCCGTTGCGCGCTTATTGTTCTCGGGCGGGTGGCAGCGCAGATGAGGGCTCGCCCGAACGCCCGAGAACCGAGCGCTTTTTCCTGCACCGGCTCCGGGGACCAGGGCCTGGGGGGATTAACAGGGGACACCCGGGCGGAATTTCAACCAATCAGCCACCCATATGCCCGGTCGCGCTTCGGACCGACCCCCGGTTCCCGGACGGGGTTTTCAATACCGATCTAGGGTCCGGGGATCAGGGCGGATATCAACTGAGGTGGTGATCTGTGCCCATAATAAGGTTGATCAGCTTTTCCCTGTCGGCGGCTTTAACTGCATACAGGTTGGCTCTCGCTTTTTTGCCACTCACGAGATCTATCACCAACTTGCTGTTCTCGATCCAGTAGCCCGTTATCTCGCCTAACTTGACCCTCTGGAAGACGATTGGCGGTATTGGCAGGAGATAGAACCTCAATTCTCCATTTGCGAGCCTGATGAACGGTCTTCTATAAGAGAACAACAGCATCCCGAGAATGACTACGGAGAAGATGACCGATACCGCCGTCCAGGCCCAATTCTCCAATGCGAGCTGGATGAATATATCGACGAACGGGACGAGGAGAATAAGCAACAGGAAGGCGCGATAGGAATTACTCCAGCCGAATACCTCATCCTCTTCCATCGATCCTTACCCTCATTGCTCCCATGGCAAGACCTTCAAACATTCCGCGGGAGATTATATCGGAGATGAACGGAGGGCGCCCATGGGCGCCCTCCGTTCATCACAGGTTGTTCTAGTGGTCGCGTTCGGTGCCCTCGAGGGGTATGAAACGGTCGGCCAGCTTCTCCAGCACCGCGGGCATGGTTGTGTATTCCATCTCGTCCAGTGGCAGGCGGTGCGGCTCGAACGGGCCGTGGGCACGCATGTAATCCGCAACGTCCAGGGCCTTCTGGCGCGCGTTGTTAAAGCTGGGGTCCGCAAAGAAATCCCGGGGACCTATCAGCTTTCCGTCCTTGAGCTGGAACCCCAGAGACACCACGCGAGGCGGCCCGTCGAACCGGGTGGGGGTGTCCTGATCGGTGCTCACGGGCATAAAGGGCCCGTGATGGCTGCCACGCATCCACCCTGCCACAGTATAAGGGAAAGCGAAAGGCTCGAGCACCTCTCCCACGGCGGGAAACCCGCTCTGGCAACGCACCGCCATCACCGGGTCGTCCTTGCCCACGTAGCGGCCGGCCATGAGGAAGAGGCGCTGGGTGGAGGTAACGGCCACCGGCTCGTCGTCTCCCTTGCAGAAGATATGCTTGATCACGTAGCGCGAGGGGGCGCCGATGAACACCAGCAAGTCATAGAGCTCCTCGGGCGTATTGAAGATGACCTTCTTCTCCTCGATAAGGTCGTGCACCTCGAAACGGAAACCGTCGTGCATCGAGGGGTCGATCACCAGCCCGGCGGTGTTGAAGGGGTCGGCGAACATCTTGTACAGGGGGTAGTTCCAGGAACCTGGCTCGGTCTTGTCCGCCAGGAAGCAGATGATCGGCTCGCTCTTGCGCTCCTCGATATCCATCTCCGCGAAGCCGGGGCCCATGCCCCTGAGGTTACCGGAGAAAGCGTCCGTGAGCAGGTCCTGCCCGGCACCGTACTGGCCGAGTTCGTTGGCCACCTCGGTCACCTTCTCGAAGGTATCCCACGCGAAGTGGTGTATATCCTCGCTGTCCGGACCTTTCGTATGGGTCATTATCAGGGCGATGTCGTCCCCGCACTTGGCCTGGCAATAGTCGATGATCAGGCCTTTTTCCTTGGCCTCGGCCAGCAGCTCGCGCGTGCGGCTGAGCAACGCCGGGTGCACGTCGGAATGGCCGACATAACCTCCTACATCAGCCTTGATTATGCTGAACGTGACTTTCATGCTTCTCCTCCTTATTCCGCTTTGAAGCCCTATTTATCGAACTGACTGTTTCTAGCTATGCCGCGGCGTCGCGGCCGACCTCCCAGCACGACATTCGCCATTATAATATCTATGCAGTATCATTTCAAAGGTGCGGGGCGAACGACATGCGTCGATCGTTACAGACCCCTGGCACCTTCAATAGTACCCAAAGTCGAGGAGGCTGAAACTTGCCGTCGGAGGCGCAAGAGACATACTGGCACGCCCTGGATACAACTGAGGTGTCGAGCAGGCTGAGCTCATCCGCGGATGCCGGTCTATCCGAAGCGGAAGCCGGAGCGCGACTGCGGGAATTCGGACCCAACAAAATACGTGAAGACGAACGCATCAATCCTTGTGTGCTCTTCATCAACCAATTCCGGGATTTCATGATCTACGTACTCTTGGCCGCCGCAGTCATTTCCGCGGTTCCGCCGTTACGGGAGTATATCGATGCGGCGGTCATCATGTTCATCGTCATAGCCAACGCCATATTGGGATTCATACAGGAATACCGGGCCGAGAAAGCGCTGGCAAGCCTGCGCGATCTCAGTGCCCCCACCGCGCGCATAATACGTGAGGGCAGCGAGAAGGTCATCCCTTCGACCGAACTCGTCCCCGGAGATCTTATACTGCTGGAAACCGGGGACAGCATACCCGCCGACGCCCGCCTCATGGACTCCCACAGCCTGCGGGCCGAGGAATCCTCCCTTACCGGCGAGTCGCTGGCGGTGGAGAAGACCTCCAACCCATTGCATGACGGAGAACTCCCCGTGGGGGACCGCAGGAACATGGTGTTCATGGGCACCCATATCGTGCACGGGCGCGGCAGCGCCATGGTGGTGGAAACCGGGAGCCGGACCGAGCTGGGCCGCATAGCCGAGATGATAGGCGAAGCGGTGGAGGAAAAAACCCCCCTGCAGGTAGAGTTGGGGAGGACAGGCAAGAGGATCGCACTGCTATGTCTGGCCATATCCGCGGTGATCTTCTCCATCGGTCTGCTGCGCAGGCTGGAATGGGCGGAGATGTTCCTCTTCTCGGTGAGCCTGGCGGTCGCCGCCATCCCTGAGGGGCTTCCCGCCATCGTGACCATCGCCCTTTCCCTGGGGGTGCGGCGCATGGCGGACAGAAACGCCCTTCTGCGCCGCCTGCCGGCCGTGGAGACCCTGGGATGCGCCGACGTCATCTGCACCGACAAGACAGGTACCCTCACCCGCAACGTCATGGAGGTGCAGGAGATACGGCTTCCGGAGCTCCCTCCCTATCTCCCCTCCGATCCGAGCGGCGGGGATAAAGGCATGGGAAAAATCCTGGAACCGCTTCTGTCCGTGGCGGTTCTGTGCAACGATGCCCGCGAGCAGGAAGGGGAGCTGCTTGGTGAAGGCACAGAGGTAGGCCTGCTGCGGGCGGCGAGGGACCTTGGCTACCCCCTGACGGAAACTTCCAGCGAACTGCCGCGCATAGAGGAGTTGCCCTTCGAGAGCGAGCGCAAGATGATGAGCACTATCAACGCGCTTCCGGAAAACGATGCTGGCAAGGCACGTTTTCCATTTGCATCGGCCCCCTATATACTGCTGACCAAGGGGGCACCCGAAGCAGTCCTCAACCACTGCAAACACATCCTGACGCCGCAAGGGATAAAGGACCTGGGAAGCGGGAGCCGCGTCAACCTCGCCGCCGAGGCGGAGGTCATGGCCACGCAGGCGTTGCGCATCCTGGCTTTCGCTTGCCGCCCCCTCCAGGAGATACCTCCCGAACTCGAGCCGCAGGACCTGGAGAGAGACCTCATCTACCTGGGCATGGTAGGTATGATGGACCAGCCGCGCCCCGAGGTCTTCGAGGCCCTGGACAAATGCCGCAAAGCGAATATCCAGGTAGTGATGATAACCGGTGACCATGCCGCCACCGCCAGAGCCATAGCGGAACAGCTCTCCATACTCACCCCGGGCCTCGAGATGGTAACCGGGAGCGAGCTTACACAGATGAGCGAGGATGAGCTGGCCGGCAGGGTCGAGCGCATCGCCGTCTACGCCAGGGTATCGCCGGCGGACAAGGTAAAGATAGTGCAGGCCTGGAAGCAGAAGGGTAAGACCGTGGCCATGACCGGGGATGGAGTGAACGACGCCCCCGCCTTGAAGTACGCCGATATCGGCGTGGCCATGGGTATTACCGGGACCGATGTGAGCAAGGAAGCATCGGACATGGTGCTTGCGGACGATAACTTCGCCACTATCGTGGGGGCGGTGGAGGAAGGACGCATAATCTACGATAACCTCAAGAAGTTCATCTACTTTCTCCTATCCTGCAACATGAGCGAGGTCTCGACCATGTTTCTGGGTATGCTCCTCACCTCCGTCACTCCCCTGCGGGCTGTACAGATTTTGTGGATGAACCTGGTGACCGACGGCCTACCCGCCATGGGCCTGGGGGTGGATACGCCGGCCCCCGATATAATGGTGCGCCCGCCCCGAGACCCGTCCGAGGGTATCCTGTCCGCCAGAAAGCAATTCCTTGTCCTGTGGCAAGGGTTTATCCTCTCCCTGGGCACGCTGGCCGCCTTTTTGATTTCCTACTTTATCCTCTACCCGGCAAGCAACCCGGGCAGCGTAGCGAAAGTGCAGACGGTCGCGTTCACCACCCTGGTTCTGGCGCAGCTCATGCATGCCTTCAATTCCCGTTCCGAGCGGCTTTCCTTGATGGAGCTCTCCTTTTTCGACAACAGATCCCTTCTGGCCGCCCTGGGTGCTTCACTGGCCCTTCATCTCCTGGTTATCTTCGTTCCTCCCTTCATGCACCTGCTGGGTACCGCATACCTGGATGCTGCAGGATGGGGCCTCATCCTGTCATGCTCGGTACTGCCGGTGATCCTGATAGACCGGGTGAAGGTGGCGCTGAGTTCCCGAGACCGGAGTTGATGGTCTGAGCTAAGGGGTGCTTTTCCTGCCCGAGCCTTGGGGTAACGGTCTCGCTGCGCTCTATACGCTCCGCTGCGACCGACCCGGTAGTTCTCGGGCTGGGGGATAGCGAAGACTTCTCATTTCGGAAGTGCATACAGGTGGGGATTATCCGGTTGTTTCCTCCGCGGGCTCGGTTTCGGTCTCCGTCTCGACCTCGGCTGGCTGCAGGGCACCTTCCGTAAAGGTACAATTCGGATCCCATAGCAGCCATTCGTCGATGCCCAGTTCGTAACAGGCCCGGATCTGCGCCAGGACCTCGGTTGGGCCGTAATTCAAGCGCAGCGAGAAGTCCTGCAGCCATGGGCGCAGCTTGCACGCCGTCCCCTCCAGCTTCTTCTGAAAATCCACCAGGCTCATGTACACGGTATCGTGGGGGTTGGCCTCCGGGTCGCCGATATTGTACTCGTTCTGGTTGTAGTGGGATGGATAGACCATGGGGCATATGTAGTCGAGGTGCTGGCCCATGACGGTGATGTCCTGCCCTATACCCATGTCCCCCTGTCCCGAGGCGGTAAGGCCGAAGACGTCCGCCGAAAGCACCGTGCCCATGGGTTTCAAGCCGTCGCGCATGTATTGCAGGAAGTCCTCTATGACCTGTGACTTGGTGCGGGTATCGCTTCCTTGTGAAGGGAACACGCAGGTCGTGGTGTTTCCGTCAGAGGGGAAACGCACGTAATCCAGCTGTATCTCCTTGAAGCCCTTGCGTGAAGCCTCAGCCGCAACCCCCAGCAGGTATTCCCAGTTCTCCTGGCTGTAGGGGTCAAGCCACTTTTCGTCTCCCCACAATCCGCCCCCCGTATTGTGCACGGCGAGGTCCGGGCGCTTAGATGCCACTACCGGATCCTTGAAACAGACGATTCTGGCGATGGGGTAGATGTCGTTGTACCAGCATTTATCCATCACCCTGTCTATGTCCACTCCCCCGGAGGCCAGCGGGCTTCCCACCTCTACCCCCAGCGGGACCTGGCTGGCATAAGCGATCCTGCCGGACTCGTCCTTGATGTCTATCTGCATGCCGTTAAGCTCGGTCCTCTCCACGAGGTCGGCCATCTGCCTGAAGAAGGAACGGTCAGCCGCCACCCATATAGATACGTGAACTCCTTTTATCTGGGGTGGTGGAGCGGTGTCCAGCAGCAGCTCCCTGCGGTTTCCCGCCGCGTCCACCGCAGCGATAGTAACCGTAACCTTATCAAAGCGGTTCACCTCCACCCGGAAAGAGCCGTCCGGCTCGGTGGATATCCTCTCGTCGTCCACCATCAGGACCTCGGCACCCTCTACCCGACCCTTGATGGCGGTGATCCCGTCATCGCGTACCTCCCATTCATCTACCTGTACCATGGGGGGAGTGTTGTCTACGAGGAAACGCGACGAAGCCTCCACCTTATCCCCCACCATGACCTCGACCACGTGTTCGCCGTCCGCCAGGTCCGCATCCATGGTGAGCAGGGCTTCGCTGATATTAGCCTCACCCGTACGGTCCACGCCGTCTATCATCAGCCCTACGGCCGCCGGGTCCACGTTGCCCTTGAGCGACGTCTCGATGTGTACCGGCATACCCGACACCTGGGAACCATCCTCGGGAAGGATGCCGCTCGCCGCGGGGGAACGCAGGAGAACGACCAGCATGACGATGAGGAATACTGCGCTGCCCAATCCAACCAGAGCCCACATGGCCCGCGAGGTCAGCCTGAATTTGCGCCGCCTCATGCGAGGCTGGGCTCGCGCGCCGGTTATCTTGGCGCGCGGAGTTACGCGCGAACGCCAGCGCCGGCGGGTGAATATCCTTTTATCGCTCTTGGGATAATACGCCACTTTAGAAAGCTCGCGGGGCAGGTATCAAAAACCCCCCGACCCCTCCTTTCCTAGTAGGTCTTCAGTTCCTTATCTCCCAACTTGCTCTGATCGATCCTGTCTATCATGTGCTTGGGCACGGTTACAATATCCGGATTTCCGTCGCTGCGATAGCGGCGTTCGGGGTTTTCCATGAAGTATTGGATCCATGCGTAGATTCCGGAATCGCCCGTATCGAGGGAAGGGTCGAGAGCCTGTACGCGAGGAAGCCGCAGGGGATCGAAAGAATAATCGCAGGGGGCGGGGGCGGGATTGGCGCCCACCAGGAGCGAGGCGTCGAAATGGACTTCGATGCCGTTGCATGAGCCGGAGACCAGTAAAGAGGGGTTCTTGGGTTCCGAGCCATTGGGAAGAGCGATGCTCTTCTGATCGTATTCCGGCAGATATTCTCTGACCAGGCTTATATTCCCGGTGATCTCCTCCAGCACGTCCTGGTCTTCCAATTCCCCCAGGGATGGATGGTTGATGGTATGGTTTCCGATATCGTAGCCCTTATCCACCAGGTACGTCAGCTTCTGGCTCTTGTGTTCCTCCTGGCCGAAGAGGACGGGCAGCACGTAAAAAGTAGCGGTGATGTTAAAATCCGGGTATTCCTCGTCGAACTGCTCCATCACGCCTAGCGCACAGGCCGGGTCGATGACCGTTTGCCCATCCTGTTCGATATATCTGAACTGGCTGGGGTCGGAATCGTCAAAGGTAAGTATCACCGGGGTATAACCAGCTTCCACGTCGACATTATTGGTGACGTAATCATCCAGACCTACGCAGCGGTAACCCTCGACGTAGAGCAACTCGAGGTCCGCACGGAAGTTCTCGGGTGTTCGCGACCACCTTCCCTCCTCGGATATCTTGTGATATTCGAGCACCATAACCGCTCCCAGCTCGTTGACCTTCATGCGATGGAGATCGCTTTCGTTCAGCCCGCTCACCTCGGAGATGACATTCTCGAAATCGCCACCCCCACCCGCCGAGATGACGGCTACAAGTACGATGATGAAGATCGCCAGAAAAACGATACCGACAAGCACGTAGAAGCGGCGAGTGAACTGTATCCGCTTCTGCGGCGTACTCCTCCTCGCAGGTCTTTCCATATCCTCCGTCATAAGATCCTCTCTGTCATGGAGACGTCCATTACGTCCATATCCATCAACATACCGATACGGCCACTAAAGTCTAGCATCTGGCCCGTTTTGCCTCCAATGATATGGAACAAGCCTCCGGGGACGCGCCTAAAGCGCCCGATATTTTTAGACATTCTCCCGCTATCGCGTGTTCCCTCCTTGACCACACCCGATCGAACGTCTCCTCAAGGCAGGTCCACCACGATACGGGTATCCGTTCCCTTGATGCCCTCGATATCGTGCAGATCGGCTATCACAACCTCGGAGACGCCCTTGGCGTCTTCTGACTCCAGGATGGCGATGATATCGTCCGGACCGGTTATACAATGAGCTTCCACGATTGCCCTCATCGACGATATAGCCTCGAAGGCCTCTTTTACCTTACCCGGCTCGACCTTGATCAACACGAATGCTTTCACCGACCCACCTCCTTATACCGGTCGATTGCCGCTCCGGCCTCTCGTGCGCACGACGATTGCCACCCCGTCAAGCTCTTATGGCCATCGACATAAAACGGACTATACATAGAATATATAACCGGCTGCACTCCTGCCAAACCTCACTCCGGACAACCTCCGGCCATAAAGCGGAGAAGGACAAGAGGTATTGAGATAAGAATATAGAAAAGTAGTCAAGGGAACTGCCGGAGCAGAGAGGCGGGTGAGAAATAATGCGGGACGTATTCATAATAGACGCGGTGCGCACGCCGACCGGCACGCGAAACGGGGCTCTCAGCGGCCTACGGCCTGACGATATCCTGGGAATGCTCTTGAATCACCTGGTAACGGAGCGCACGGGCATAGACCCGGCCATGGTGGAAGACCTCGTCTGCGGATGCGTCACCCAGGTCGGAGAACAAGGCCTGAACGTCGCCAGGAACGCATCGCTCGCCGGGGGGCTTCCGTTTTCGCTGCCGGGGACGACGGTAAACCGCGGCGAGGGTTCCGGACAGCAGGCCCTGGCCTTCGCCGCGCAGGCCGTTTCGGCGGGAGAGATAGACATGGCCATCGCTTGCGGCGTCGAATCTATGAGCCGGCAGCCCATGGGGGCGGATGGGTTCGGAGACCACTTGACGCATCTGGGCACCGCTTTCAGCCCCTGCCTATTCGATCGCTTCGGCGATCTCCTCTCCCAGGGCCTGGCTGCGGAACTCACCGCCGAGACCATGGGGTTCACCCGCGGCGAACTCGACGCTTATGCGCAAAGATCACGCGAGTTGGCGGCCGCCGCCAGCGCCAGTGGATTCTACGAGTCCGAGATCATGCCGCTGGAGATAACCTTGCCGGACGGGAGGTACATGCTGCTGCGGGAAGACGAGGGCGCCGGGCGCGCCATCACCGGAGAAGAGCTGGCATCTTTTGCGCCCGCGTTCAAAGCCGGCGGAGTGGTCACCCATGGTAATTCAGGACATGCCGCTGACGCCGCTGCCGCGATACTGCTTGTAGCGGCGGAAAAATGCTCGCAGCTCGGCTTAAACCCCAGGGCCCGCTACGTCTGTACCGCGGTAAGCGGCGGGGATCCGGTATCCACGCTTTACGGCCCCATCTCCGCAACCTCCCGCGCACTGGCGAAAGCGGGGTTGAGCATGGACGATATCGACCTCTTCGAGGTAAACGAGTGTTTCGCGACCGTACCCCTGGCCTGGATGAGGGAACTCGCCCCGGCCCGGCCGGAGAAGGTCAACGCCTCGGGAGGGGCCATAGCCAACGGCAATCCCCTGGGAGCGATCGGCGTCAAGCTGGCCTGCACCCTCATCTCCGGCCTTGAACGCCTGCAGGGACGTTATGGACTCATTGCGGCCTGCGCGGGTATGGGTATGGGAATAGCCACCATCCTGGAAAGGATACCCCGGCCTTAACCCGGCGACCTCGCGCAGGTTATCTCATCGGCCGGCCCTTGTTAACGGCATCGTGCTCCGCTCACGCGGAGCGCTCAAACGAGCCACAAACGCCACGCCCGCCGATCGCCAGGACGCCCTGCCCCGCGACCGCCGGCAAGGCCGGGCACGCGAGAACGGGGCTTTTTCATATCGGGGGAGTTACCGGATCATGGCGAAGCCGGAGGGCCATGCGCGCAGGCAGTGATGGTTTATAATGCAGAGAGGCGCAGAAGATTCCTCGGTGGGGATGTAGCTCAGTGGGAGAGCACCTGCCTTGCAAGCAGGGGGTCGGCGGTTCGAATCCGCTCATCTCCACCATTTTCAACAGCGCTAGGATATGCCGGCCACGTATATCGACGCCCGCACGCCGGTTCCAGGAGTCTAAGGCTTATTTATTCTCGCTCCGGATATGAAATGCTTGCGCAGGCTCTATTGCCTTTCCGCTCCGCGGGGCCCGGCCGCAAGCCTCTTCAGAAACGGCGTTAAAGGCCGTTTCGCAGCAGCCCGGGCCTCCTCTGGCGCAATCGCAGGCCATTGCGTTCCCGGCGCGAGCGCAGCATGTCCATGAAAGCCTCCAGGCGCGTAACCGTCCCCGCCGTCGAGGTATGCTCGTCGAAACAAAGGCTGAGCAGGGGGATGTCGTTCTTGGCCGAGATGTGCGGGAGTATGGTGCGGCAGATATTCTCCGGCATGCAGGTCAGCGGGTAGGCATGGATGACCCCGTCGAAGCCGTCACCGGGAGCGTCCAGAGTGCCGGTGATGGTCATGTGCTCCTCCCCGCCCAGGGTATAAGGAAGGTAGCTGCGGCTCACGCGGCGGGCGCGCGAAGATGAGAGGTGCAGCAGCGGGTCCAGCCAGAGAGGGCTGAGCAGCCAGCGGTAAGTCGAGAGCACCGGCTGCGCCTCCACCTCGAACTGGGTACCCAGCCGCTTCATGAGATCGAAATTGAGGGAGGGTTCCAGGAGCACGTAGAGCTCGCCCACGATACGTATGCGCAAGTTGCCATTGGGCGCGTGCATGGGCAGGGAGGCCATGGCCTCGCGTTGCTCCTCGCGCAGCCGCCACACGCTGCGCAGCGAATCGGCTCTGTCCAACCTCTTCAAGTATTCATCCATGAGCCCATCAGTGCTTCCCTTTACCTGCTCGCGAGGTCTTGACTTCCTGGCCAGGCTCTCGATTTCCTCCACAGCGGCCGCCTTGGCGCGCAGCATGGCGGCGGCACCCGCCAGCCTGAGCACGGCGCTCCTCCCCAGCGCACCGCGCACCTTCTCTATCACCGCTTGCGGATCCTCCCTTCCTATGAGCAGGGAGTCGAACTCGTAACCTAGATCCCTGAGGATCAGATGCTGCACATAGGCATAGTAACCGAAGCGACAAGCCCACATGCCACAGACCATGGCCATTGTATCCGCCCCTTTTTCCAGAGCGTTCATGCAATCACCCAGGGTTATCTTGAAGGGTAGGCAGACGAACTCGGGAGCATGCCTGGCGCCTTTTTCTAAAGTTGCGCGGTTGGGACGTTCCGGCACCACGGCCTCCACCCCCATGTATTCCAACATGGCCCTGAGGGGGATATATGCGTTCCCCATGTGCGGAAAAGCTACTTTCATCCCGCTGCCCTCTCCACGCCCGCATGCGATCTTTTTCGATAGCGCAAGAGGTCCACGAATGCCTCCGCCCGCGTCCTCACGCCGGACTCGGCGCTATGTTCATCGAGTACCATCTCCAGAAGCACCTGGTCTCCGGCGGGTATCAGCTCGCGCCTGACCATCTCCGTTACCAGGGAATCGGGACCACACCCGAAGCTGGTGAGGTAGATAACCCCATCCACGTCATCGCGCTTGAGGAAAAGGGATGCGGCGGCCAGCAATTCCTTTTCGTAGCTCCAGGACAGAGGGGGGAGACCGGACGACTCTTTCTCCAGGACTTCCCTGGTGAGCATGGTGCTTCCCAATACCCTCGCGCCGCAGGCGTCCAGCCAGCGCACCAGCCTCTTGTTGACCACGGGATCTCCCAATAGATAGGGGTGCCCGACCATGGCTACGGTCACGTCGCGATCGTCGAGATAGGAGGGAAGGTGATTGGCGACGCCTTCGTACATCTCGGCCAGTGCATCGTCCGGAAGCAGGCCGCGGTGGAGCAGGCCCTCGAACCTTTCCTGCTCGCGCATGGCCGCCCTGTAAGCCCCGGCAAATCTGCGCAGGGGCAGGTGCAGGTCCCTCATCATGCGCACGCAGCCCCACCAGAAAGGGGCTTTACTGATGTCCATCACGAACTCTAACGGGGGAGGCAGGTGGGGGAAAGAATAACGTATCATGTCCGGTGCCGCTATGAGCTTGGGGCAAGTGAAAGTGTCGTATGCGCGCTTCTCCACGCTCACCAGGCGAGGTATCAGTATGGCATCCACCTTCCCTGCCAGCTGCGACACGTGGCCGAAGAGGACCTTGACCGCCACGCACACGTCATCCACGCAGATATCGGTCCCCTCGTGCAATATTTTCAAGTTGGTCGGCGGAGAGGGCTGCACGTCGCATCCGCAACCCTGCAGGAAAGACCTCAGGAAGGGGTAATAACGGTAGAACATGAGGGCACGCGGGATTCCTATCTTCAATTTCATGTCACCTCTTACCCATTTCGACTCTCAACAGTACGCACGAAAACGTGTACCGACAAAGGATGCTTCCAGGAACTACCTGAACGTCCGCGAAGAGATCCGGCTTTTCGGACTCCGGCATCCCTTTTTGCGAGAGAGAACGGTTTACGCCACCCTCCCCCAGGCAAACCGTATAAGAGCCATTATATACCCAATCACTTATCCTCAAACCTGGTGGCTCGGCTGCTCCATAAACCCTGGAGGCAGGCGCCTCACGATCGTTGACACTTCCCCCCCGTGCCTTTGTGACGTTTATTCCCTTCCTGCTTTCTCAAGCTCGAACTATGGAGGGGCGGGCTTCTTGCCCGTGCCGGCACGGAGCGCTAAACGGCGCTGCTCCGATCCCGCCTTGCGCGTTGTTCCCGCGCTTCCGGCTTTTACTGAAAAAGCCGCCACGAACCTGGCCGGCGGTTGCCCTCTCCTGCCACTTGCCCAAAGAAGTCCCCACTCCATACAATGGAGCAAAACGAAAAGGAGATGGAGATATGGCCAGAAAACCTCTACTCATCGCCGTACTGGCGGCAATGGTGTTCTTTTCCCTGTGCTGTGCGGCTTACGCCCAGGATGAGGCTCCCACGCAACCCGTGGAGGAAGAACAGGCGCAGGAGCCCGGCAATATTTATTTTTTCCTTAACGACGAGCTGGTGCCGGTGCCGCGGGATATAACCGGCGGTAACCAGATGGTGGAGTTCGCCTTGCTCGAACTGCTGAAGGGACCCACGGAGGAGGAAAAAGCCGCGGGTTACGTAACCTATATCCCCGAAGGCGTAAAGCTTCAGTACACGACGATAAAGCAGGACCGCAGCGAATTCAGCGTAAACCTGTCCCGTGAGCTCATGGAGTTATCGGGTGACGCGGACAGCTCCGCCAAGGCCCTCGAGCAGATCGTGAAAACAGCCCAGGACATCTCCGGGATCACGAACATATGGGTGACCGTCGCCGGCGAAGCCATGGGCGATACGCCTCAGGACGCTTTTGAAGCCCTGGGGGTGGAGAAAAAAGATGCCGGCACGGAAGGCCAGGATTCCGAAACTTCCGAGGAAAGCGGAAACGGGCTGCTAGTGCTGTGGATAGTACTGGGCGCGCTCGCGGGCGTTTTGCTGGTAGCGTTGCTCGTAATCTACCTCAAGAGACGTAAAAGACCAGCTGGCAGTGCAACGGGAAGGAAGGCCGCCGGCAGCAAAAAAGCAAAGAGTAAAACCAGCAAATGAGACGGTCTCAGCCATTTCTGCTCGCCGCGATGATCCTCCTTCTCTTAGTGGGAGCGGGCTGCGGCGCGTCATCGGAAGTCGAGGAAAAAGACCCCTTCCTCGTTTCCCTGGCGCAAAAGGTGGATCTGGCGCGCCTGGTGGAAGCGATAGATTACATGGCAAGCGAAAACCTCGAGGGGCGCCCTTCCGGCTCAGTGCAATCGCAGGAACTGGAGGCATATCTCGAGGAAAAGATGAGCGGGCTTGGGTTGGAGCCCCTTGACGAGCTGGGACTCGAGGGTTACCGACAGGAGTTTCCGGTGCCATCGGATAGATGTTACCTGCAAGAAACTCTCCCCGCGGACACGCCGCTCACCTGTGCCAATATCCTGGCCAAGATACCTGGAGAGTCCTCCCGCGAGATGATCGTGCTCACCGCCAACTACGACGGGCTGGGGATCGATGCCTCCAGCGGCGCGATATACCCAGGTGCGGACTACAATGCATCCGGAGCCGCCGCCGTGCTGGAGCTGGCGACGGTCTTTTCCGGCCTCGAGGAAAAGCCGGAGAAAAGCCTGATCTTCGCATTCCTCGGCGCCGAGGAGTGCGGGGGTTACGGATCTTCCGCTCTCGCGGAAGCCCTGGAAGCAAGCGGGCTGCGAGACGAAGTGCTTATCATCAACATCGAGGGCCTGGGGGCTGGCGATGGGGATTACATGGACATCTGGGATCTCAATTACCGCAAGAACCGTCCCACGGTGGAAGCCGCCGATCAGGCCGCCTCGCTTCTTGACGTGGTGCTGGAACTTGGCGGCGCGGACCCCGGGACTTCGGCTGGGGTCTTTTTTCTCTATCATATCCCCGCCGTGACCTGCGACTGGTCGTGGTTCGAGCGCAACGAGCACGCCGATTTCCATCTCCCCAGCGATACGCCCGACAAGATAAACCAGGATGGTCTTCTCCAGGCGACGCAGGTGATCGCGGTCACCGCCTGGACCCTGGCGGAATAGCGCCCGCGTACCTCCGTAAACCGGAGCCCGGGAACCACGTGTGCCGCCAGTGGTGGCTTAAAGAAAACCCTTTCCAGGAAAGCGATCCCGGGTAGCGCGACCCTCAAGCGATGGATGTGCATGGTACCGATAGCGCCGCGGGTTGCCGCACAAAGGAAAAGGGTCGCTATATCTATTTCTATATGCTATATATTGTGCCGCAGTATCCGCTCTTTCTCGCTTCCCTCCATGCGTTCGATCCATTGGAAAGCATGGCGGATCTCCTCGCTGTCGGGAAGGTTTTCCTCCCTTTTCCAGGCGAGATTTAGGAAATCGAGGCCTTTTTTCTCGGCCACCTCTTTACAGAAGAGCTCGCCAATCTGGTATTGCTGCAACTTGAGATCGAAGCCGAGCATCCTTTCTACGAAGCGTTCCGCCCCGGTTTTCGAGTCGCGGCGATGGCGGAACGCCATGCTCATCTCCTTGAACGACGGGATGGTCTCCTTTCCCGCCACATCCATGATCAGGTTGCTGTACCCTTCCACCAGGGACATGAAGGCCTGGATGCGAGACAGTATCTCGCGTTGCTCGGGGTTGTGTACGACGGAGATAAGGCCTCCCTGGTTGATGATCTCGTTGAGTTTCTGCGTATTTCTCAGTTCCTGCGGGCGCAGCCGCGTGCCCATTTCCTCCAGTCGCAGTGAAACGCTCTTGAAATAGCTTTCCATAAGGGATCTCAGGTACTGCCTGATCCACGGGTTGGCGGCGAATTCGAATGCATGGGTCACCTCGTGCAGGGTTATCCACAGCCGAAAGTCCTCGGGGACCAGCCGCAGCTTGTCTTCGGCTTTGAGCAGGTTCGGGTAGACTATGTACAGTTTGCCGCCGTCCTCCGGACGGGGCAGACCCAGATCGAACTGGCCAAGCACGCCCCGTGCCAGATAGCCTATGACCATGCCTAGTTGAGCCGTGAGCAGGCCCCGCGAGAACCCGCGTCCCATACGCATAGGCTTCTTCCTGCGCTCCTCCAGCTTATGCAGGGTCTTGCCGTAGCTCTCAGCCATGGGTTCGAAGATGAGTTGAAAGCTCTCCAGGTTCGCCTCTATCCAATCGGGGCGCCCGAAAACAAGGAGGGGTCCCACGGCTTCCCCGGGATCCAGGTGCGAATATTCCTTGACCAGCTCCACGCTGCGTTTCATCATGGCTTCGAAATCGCGGCGCACTTCCTCTGTCGCTGCGGGTGCGGTTCCCTCCGATTGTGCCACCATGACCGCGATCTCCCGGGCCTGCTCCCAATCCACCATGCCTTCGTTGCCACCCCGGAAGGCACGGCGCAAGGAACGGTAAACGGGCAGGCTTCTCGCGAACTTCTCCATGAAGTCGTTCACGCCCCGAAGGCTGCGGTCCCATGGATTCTCCTTTTTTTTCTCGTTCATCTATCATCACCTCTAAGCCCGCCGGCACCTCGCCTTCGCGGGTATTCTCCCTAGCATACTCTATCGCACCCCACCGGCAAGGAGTAAGGTCTCCCGCACCCGCCTCGCAGGCTACGCGATCACCCGGGCTTCTTCCTGACATGCATGGGGATCTCTATCTATCAGGGTTTTTCACTTTCCGCGATCGGCGGCCGGCATGCCCGCATTACCTGGCCTTACCGCTGTTATCCCGCATGGTTACGAGGTCATCGAGATAGGCGGCTCTACAGCTCCCTTCCCTGATCGCCTGCACCAGGTCGTCTTCGTCCTCTATATCTCGTGGAAAAACGGTGACGCACTTCCCTGAATGCATCCTCTCTTGCTGATCCAGGGCCGCACACTAGTGTAGCACAGTGGAAATCCACCTTCCCTGGGCCACGTATCCCCCGCTCTGGCCGCAACCATACAGCCTTTTTCACATCACCTGCCATCAAGAATAAATGCAATCGCCAAATAAGCCTTTTTTCAATCCTCTACTACTCTGGTATTAGCGTATTCATTAAATACTACCTTTGAGGAATGGTCATCGCGGTGCGATTATTGTATTTTTTCATTGTGCCAAGTTCTTTGAAAAAGGCCCCAAGCGGACACCGGGGAAATAGTGCCTCAGAAAAAAGAAAAACACGTCATGGGCGAGTGACTGCAGCAATATTCGCAGCCCCCTTAAGTAGACGCAGAAGCATTCCCTTAGCACCATCCGAAGCCGACTAGCCGAGACAGCCATCTACCCCAATTGCAATCGAATGCAGCCCAGACACACTACTTAGAACAACTCTCGCCCATGATGTTTCCCAACAGCAAGTTTTGCAGCTTTTTCGCAGCAGCGAACGTGGCAATGATCGCAGAACATTCGAACTCTTTACGCAGCACAACCAAGAACCTGAGGTATCCCCATAATCCCTATAGGAGTCCGCATTAGCGGAAGGCCCCGTTCCCCCTGCGGGGTCTTCTCCATTTGCGGAAAGCCCGAAACTTCCTCACGCCCATCGATCACCGGCTGGCTACCGTGCTCCCTTAACTCTGCCCCCCGCCTGTCCCCCGCGTTCGCGTTAACACGGAGGGCAAAAGACTGTTGCGCCGCCTCGGGCACTTCAGTAACCTGTTGGAAAGGAGGTAGAGGAATGCCTGGCAATGATGAATGCCCCGTTTGTGGCCTGCCGCGTTCGCTTAACCGCAAGCTGGTCTGGACAACGGACGGGGGCATCTACTTCCAGGCTAAACGCTCGGAGCGCCTTATCTTCCTCGATGAAGAGTATATAAACGCATTGCTCGATGAGGGGGTAAAGCTGCGCGGCGAACAGCTCCTGGACACCATGCGCGAATGCCGCCGCGCGTTCACCCGGGAGGGGATAGAATCCCAGATGACCGGTTTGCGTCGCCTGCTGCTGCGCCACTGGCCGCTGGCCAGGCGCCTGGTCAGATCAGCCTTCGAAGAGGCCGCTTTCTTCGGTTGCGGCAACATAGACATCGTAAGCATGAAGCCGCGCAAGGAACTGGTGATAAAGGCGCGCCACCCCTATCACCCCCATCTTTTGGCCGGTGATGTCTGGGGATTCTGGGAGGGGCTGTTCGGGGTGGAAGCATTGCTCTCACTCAGCGCCGCCTCGGAAAACGAATGGGACATCACGATCCGGTCAGTCGGCAGGAGACGCCGCTCATCCGGCCGCGAGAGGCCGCCACGCCGCCCGCAGCGGGATTACAGCCTGGAGGTATGCGAGAAGTGCCATATGCCGGTTTTCCCGTGGAAGCTGCGCTGGGATACCGAGCTCGGCACCATATACGAAACCGGTACCCACCGCCACATAATGATCACCTCAGCAGCGGGATGGCAACGAGTCGTCGACGAGGTCAAGGGGAGCAAGGAAGGCTCCCTTCCCCCCAGCGTCGGTGAAGCCCTTGCCGCCAGGGCGGCCGCCGAGTATCGCCTGTTAAAGGGCGATAACTATAAGACCGCCTACCGCCATTTTTTCCTGAGCCTTCCTTTTCTGGGCTGGGGGAAACCCAACAAGGTGACGCGCAAGCCTTTTCTCATCGAGGCGGAGATCGAAGGGGCGCCCTTCCCCCAGTTCCTGGCCTGGAAGATCGCCGGCGTTTTCGAGGCCCTGGAGCACGAACCTGCGGATATACAGCAACTCAAGACCGGGGATGACACGTGGAAATACCTCATCGGCCCGCGCATCGAGGGGACTTTTCTGGAGATAGAGCGCATGCTGCCGCGGGAAGGCGGTTTCATCCTGCCGTTCTGAAAAACCCTTCCGTCCTGGTGGAAATCGCGTTATCCTGGCGTGTCGGGCCGGGCAATGGGAAAACGCCGTTCTTTATCCCCCTGCACCGGTTATATAATTGCCATGCCACGTAGTCGGTGCCGTGCCGGTATCAGGTGAGGAGGCCAAGATGGACGAGATCATTCGCATCGCGGATCAGATCGTGAACTGCTACCTGGCGAAGGGGGAAAACTGTTATCTTGTCGACACGGGTACACCGAAAGACCGCAAGAGGATCGGCAAAGCGCTGCAGGAGATGGGGGTCAAACTGCATGATCTCACCCACATCCTCATCACCCATTACCATTTCGACCACGTCGGCTGCCTGGCCGAGCTCAAGCGCTCGAGCGGGGCAATGGTCATCGCGGGGGCGGCGGACGCACCCTACATACAAGGCGACAAACAGCCGGAGGCGGGCAGCGACCTCAACCACCTGGGCCGCTTCATACGCAGGCTGCCCAGGTCCATGATCATGAGTTACCAGAAGTGCGAGGAAGCGCCGGTGGACATAACCCTCACCGGCGGCGAGATCCTGGAGGGGTTGGGGCTGGAGGCGATTGCGCTTCCCGGCCACACGCCGGGAGGCATGGGTTTCCTGGACCGCTCCAATCACCGCGCTTTCGTCGGAGACATGGTCTCCAATTACTTCGGAAGAATCGGCCTCCCGACCATCTCTTTCAGCTACAGCATGGAGGAGATAGAGGCCTCCATGCGCAAGCTGGCGGAGATGGAACTGGACTACATGTATCCCGGCCACGGCAGGATAATCGGCCCCGGAGCCTCCAGCCTGGTGGCGGCTTACGTAAAGAAGAGATTCGGATAGCCTGGCTTTTCCGAGAACCTGGGTCCTGGCTGAAGCGGCCTTCGCGAGCATTATGCTCGAGAGGAGGCCTGCGCCCTGGATATGCAGCCCGCGAACGTGGATGAAGATCGTTACCACCGGGCCAGGGAACGGACAAGCTCCAACGATCGGCAGGGGTCAGATAGCGGGTTTATCGGGCTTGATGCTGTCCTTGTCCTTGAGCACCAGGCCCCTTTCCAGAGCCCACAGCACGGCATTGGTGCGGTCGACCACCCCGATCTTGCGAAAGATGTTGCGGATGTGGACCTTCACCGTATGTTCGCTGATAAAGAGGATGTCGGCTATCTGGCGATTGTTGTAACCGCAGGTCATGAGCTTGATCACGTCCACCTCACGCTGTGACAGTTCCTCGAAGCCCTCCTCTTTCTTTTTCCTGCGCCCGGCGGGCTCCGTGATCTCCTCCAGTAGTTTGCGCGCCACCGAGGTCGAGATGAGCGACTCGCCCTTGGCGGCGGCACGCACTGCCTTCACCAACTCGTCCTTGGCTGCGTCCTTGATCACGTAACCTATGGCGCCCGCCTTTATGGCCTGTTTCGCGAACTGCTCGTCGTCGAAAACGGTCAGGGTGATAGCCTCGATCCCCGGGTATTCGGATTTCACGCGCCTGATAAGCTCGATGCCGTTCATGCCGGGGAGCTGGATATCGACGATGATGACGTGCGGCGGAAACTTGATTATTTTTTCCATGGCCTCCTCGGCGCTGCGGGCAACGGAGACGATCTTGATCCCGCCCTGCTTCTCCAGGATACGGATCAAGCCCTCCAGCACTACTTCGTGGTCGTCGACCAGCATGACGTTGATGGAATCTCCGCCTTCCCTGGCCATTATCTCCCGCCTCCAGTGATCATCGGTATCCTGACCTTGATGCGTGTCCCCATGGCCGGTGAAGAGTCTATGTACAGCTCTCCCCCCAACAGCTCCGCGCGCTCCCGTATCGCCATAAGTCCCAGGTGCTCCCCGCTCTCCTGCTCCACGGCCAGCACCTGCGGATCGAAGCCTATGCCGTCGTCCTCCACTATAAGGATCAGGTCTCCCTGGGATTCCTCCGATCTTATTTTCACCGATTCCGCATTGGAATGCTTACGCACGTTGGTCAATTCCTCCTGCAGGATGCGAAAGATCGCCAGCTCCACCGACGTGGGGATGGAATCCAGCCCCTTAAGATCGACGGTGGTGCTGATCGCGTACTCCTCCTCGAACTGCTCCGCGTAGCGGGTAATGGTCTCCTTGAGACCCAGGATATCCAGCGAAGTAGGCCTGAGGTTGGCCATGATCTCGCGCAGTTCGCGCAGACAAGCCTTCGCCCGCTGCTGCACCTCTTCGATCTCGTCAACAGCCAGCCGGGGATCCTCCTTGAGGAAGTCGAGGGCGAAACCGGCCGCGTAGATTATCTTCAGGAGCGACTGTGCCACGGAATCGTGCAGCTCGCGTGCGATGCGGGCCCTCTCCTCCTCGTGCGCCGTGTTCACGCGCGACATGAGGTGGTCCATCACTTTTCGCTTGGCTATCACCTCGCGGTAGAGCCTCGTGTTCTCCAGGGTCATGCCTACCGTATCCGCATACGAAGCAAGGGTTTCCATATCCCTTTTCGTTATGCCGGAGACCTGCACGTCGCTCTCCACGTACAGCAATCCCCGGGGTGAACCCGCGGGGTTCACGGGGACGAGCGCATAGGCGGCCCTGTCTTCGGGAACGATAAAGGCAATTCGTTCCCCTTCCATCGCCTGCGCAGTCTCGATACTGGCGCCGAAGAAAGCTCGCACCTCGACACTTCTCGACATGGGCGAGATGGGATATTGCCTTTTCTCCTCCATCACTCGTTCCCCCCAGGAGGGATCGAGCCGGTCCATCGCCGCAAGCGGGATGAGCATGTCGTGCTCGAAGATGAAGAAAACGGAGCGGCGGTAACCAAGCACACTGCAGGCACCTTCGACAAGTTGCCGTACCAGGACCTTGCGGTCCTGGATGAGCCGGATGCGATCGAGCAGGCTGTTGAATTCCTTCATCGCTTCCTGACGCCGCTTCATATATTCGCGCGCCAGGGTGTTGGCCGCCCTGAAGTAGGTGTCCCAGACTATCTCCGCGGCCTTCAGCTTGTCATCCAGAGAATAACCGGCCTTATCCCAGTAGAGCTTGATCCACTTCCAGGAAACCTCGCTCCCCACCTGGAAGGCAAGCAGTATATCGACGAGTTCGAACTCCTGCAGGTCCAGCCAGTCGATGCTGTCCACGCTGGCTTTGCCTTCTTCCAGCTGTTGTAAAAGGGTGATGCAGGCAACGTGGCCTATCTTGCGCAACGTCGCGTGGAACTCGACGGGCATGCGCATAAAGGCCGGCACCGTTTTAAGCAGCTTCTGCACTATCTCCTCGACCATATCGTCGAGGCGGCCGCGCAGGAGCTCAAGGGCTTCCGAGAACATGGGGGTAGAGCCACCAACCTCGATATCTTGTTCGCTCATCCTACCGTGAAGTATATCAATTTTTGATTGTTATCCACGAAGGACTCCTGGGGTACCGGTTCCACCTTGACCTCCAGGATATTGCGAACCCCTCCGGCGGTCGGACGCAGGCCACCTACCTCCACCTGCACGGTTTCACCGGGGGCAATGGTGTCTATGGTCTGTTCCTGCCGCACGGGCGCCGGGTCGCTGGCCGTATAGAGACTGACCGAGATGATAAGGCCATTCTCGTTCCTGGTACCCTGGTTTTCTACGCTGATGGTAAGGCTCAGCTCCTCGGTCGTGGGCAGGCGGTGGACGCTCTCCCCGCCTTCCTCTTCTATGCTGCCCTCCGGGTTGAGGATCACAGCACCGACGGCCACGCCGTGCACTTCCGTACCCCTCAGGGCGACGAGAAACGCCTTGACCTTTTCGTATGCCGCCTGTTCCCAGTCCGCCAGCCAGATGGAATCGGCCAGGGGCGCGACCTCCTGGGCATTGCTCTCATCGAGGGCCTCGCTGACCGCCCGCTTGTAGAAACGGTACGTTCCGTCCGAATACATCAGTTCCTTCAGATCGTCCGAGATACTCTGGGCATAGACGTCCAGGTCGACGGCGGACAGGGAGTTGATGAGATCCGATCGGTATGTCTTCATGGCACGGTAGCGTTGCTCCAGGCATACGAGCAAGGCGGCGTGGGTGGTCTCCAACCCCTTGGGAACCTCCAGCTCTCTCGCCTGTTCCAGCAGGTCAAGGCACGACTGCTCGATGCCTTTCAACTGCTCATTGAGACTGTCGGTGTTGGAGATCAGCTGTGCCAGCGTGGAGTGGATCGCGAGCCAGCTCTGACCTACACTGGTCGACGTATCCACTATGGGGCGCACGCGGTTGGCGTACTCGGTCAGTGCCGAGGTTTCGACTTCCTCGCCTCCTCCGCCACAGGTCAGATTGAAGACCCAGCAACCCAGCAGGAGGATAACCACGGCTATGATTATCGCCGGGGCCGGATTCCTCCTCTTCTTTGAGAACTTGGGGCTTCTTACCTGCGCATACAATCTCCGCTCACCTCGTTTTTCATGTCGGATTATCGCCACTATACAAGTGATTTTTCAATCTGGCCACCCGTCTTTCCTTTACTTAAGACGCCGTCTGCCACCCCACCGGCCCACTTTCTCCCACCGCACTGCACCCTACATCGCCTGACGTCCCACCCGGAAAGGGTAATAAAGGGACGGCTAGGGAGCCGTCCCTTTGTACCTGGTGGGCGAGGCGGGACTCGAACCCGCATGCCCATACGAGCACTGGACCCTGAACCCAGCGCGTCTACCAATTCCGCCACTCGCCCGCGATAATCAAAAAAACCCGCGTCCAGGCGAAATATATTATAGCAGAGTCTCTATTCCTCGGTGCGGGGATGGGAAGACCGGTAGCTGTCAACAAAAAGTAGGCACCCTCATCCCGGTGAAAGCAATCATGCCGATACCGCCAAGCCTGCGAGGTGCCTGAGTACGTCCTTTACCCATGG
>CAYWXM010000004.1:0-3322 GCA_964462595.1 uncultured Actinomycetota bacterium | reverse complement strand
CAGCCCAGAGAAGCAGAGCAAGAAGCAGTATATTTCAAGTAGATTTATTTATGAGTCAACGAATAGGCTTTCGAGTAGATTTATTATTGACGCAACGGGTATAATCTTCGGGATGCAAGGCGCGATGGTTTAGCCGCCTGCAGGGACTATTGCGGCTTCTTCTTCATCATCTTCCTCACGGCGAGCAGGTTTTCCAGTGGCTCTTCGGGAAGCTCTCTGGCGCCACCCAAAAGCTGGGCCGTAAATGTCACCTGCGCGCTGAATTCCGCCGTTTCCAGGCGGTGATAGGCCTGCTCCACGTCGCTTCCCCAGCACAGCACGCCGTGATTCTCCAGGAGCACGGCGTCGTAATCGTCAAGGTAGGGGACGATGGCTTCCGCCAGCTCCTCGCTTCCGGGCATGCAGAAAGGCACCAGTGGCACCTCGCCGAGAAAGATCACCGCCTCGGGGACGAGGTGCAAGTCCAGTGGTTTGCCTGCTATGGCGAAGGAGGTGGCAACAGGGGGGTGGGCGTGTACGATGCCCCCGATATCCGGTCTCTCCCGGAAAAGGCGGAGGTGCATGGGCGTTTCCGAAGTGGGGTAGCCTTCACCTCGCAGCACCTCTCCGGCCAGGTTCATGACCAGGATCTGCTCCGGCCGCATGAATCCCTTGCTCACCATGGTGGGTGTGATCATGATCTCTTCGCCATCGAACCGGGCTGAGATATTGCCGGAGTTGGCCGAGGCCATCCCCCGCTGCCACACGCGCTTCCCGATATCGCAGATGAAATCGCGCATCGCGGATTCCTGCATTGGAATCGACCTCCTTTGGCGTTATCGGTCCGAGGGCCGTATCGACCGGTTCATGCATATCGCCAGATATATTATAGGTCTTTTATTACAGGATTATAGGTCTTATCGTTTCCCGGATTCGCGGGGATGCCGTGACGGCATTTAAAAGATGACCGCGGCGGGCGTCAGAATATCTTTTTTTCCCACCAGCGTTCCTTGTTCTGTTCCTTGTCCTTGGCGTAGACGCGGACGCTTATCTTGTCGGTGGGAGCGGAAACGATAGGCGTTACTTCGGCGAGGTCCGGCTCTTCCTCCAACTGCTGTGCCTTCTCGTCCTCGTGGATCACCAGGGACGCCAGGAGCTTGATCGGCGACGGATCGACGCGCTCGAGCATCTCCTCCCAACCGTGCTTCGGCCTGCCCATGACCTCGTAGACCTCCATGAGGTACTCCATGAAGACATAGGCCAGGGGCTTTATCTCTGATTCGTACAGCTCCTTGTCCTCTGGTGTGAACTCCTCGAAGGGTACATCCATGAGGCTTAACAGCCTCTGGGGCGCCTCTAGGCCCTTTTCCTCGAACTTGCGCTCGAGCTTCTTGGTGAAAAAGCTGCGCAAGAGCTTCTTTTTCGCTGGTGTCCCTTGAGGAATCCCACCCGGCTTTATTGCGTCCATACCCTCACCTTGCTAAAAAGAATCTACCAATGCTGTAACGATCCCGTGTTGTTTATTAATATCGGAAGCATCGGGCATTTCTTAAATGCGAAATATCTCGTCCCTCACATGTCGTGATGCGTCTTTCTCAATCCGATATAATCTTTAACGCGGAGTGTACGGCGAGGGAGAATGGTCAGGTGAGCGATATATTTCCCGTGCATATTGGGATGATCATGGACGGCAACGGCCGCTGGGCGCAGCAGCGAGGGCTGCCGCGCATCGAGGGTCACCGCCAGGGCGAGGAGTCCATCATGGAGGCGGTGAGGGCGTGCGCATTGTGGGGTATTAAGGCTCTCTCCCTCTTCGCGTTCTCGACCGAGAACTGGGAAAGGCCCGAGGAGGAAGTCAGCTTCCTCGTGAACATGAGCCGCGATGTTCTGCGCAAGCGCATGGAGGAATTCATGGAGCTGGGAGTGCGTATGCGCCATATCGGGCGCAGGGACAGGTTGCCACCCGAGATCCTGGCCTGGTTCGATCTTGCGGCGGAAGTCACCGGCGCGAACCAGGGACTTAATTTGAGCATCAACTTCAATTACGGCGGAAGAAAGGAGATCCTGGACGCCGCCCTTGGTGCGGTTGCGTACGTTCAAAAAGGCGGTCTCGAGGCTGAAGATATAGACGAGGAGCTGTTCAGGCACCATACTTACGTGCCGGAACTTCCCGACATCGACCTTCTCATACGGACGGCAGGAGAGAGGCGTATCTCTAATTTCATGCTCTGGCAAATAGTCGATGCGGAAATCATAATCAGTCCCACACTGTGGCCGGATTTCGGGCGCGAGCACCTGGAGGAGGCCCTGGAGGAATTCCGGCAGCGAAAATCGCTGAGAGACAGCGACCTGAGTTAGCTGCCATATTTTGCTAAGTTCACAAGTTTTCATCTTCTTACTCGTTCCCTTAATTTCCCAATATTCCATGGATATATATTTATATTTTCCTTAGAAGGAATATGCATGTAAAAGTAGAAAACAGATAGAGAAAACCTAGGAAAGGAGTGAAAAGATGGCAACGAAACCAGCCAAGAAGACGGCGGCCAAGAAGCCCGCGAAGAAGACGGCCAAGAAATAGAGATAGGGTTTCTGGCAGCGGCATTCGGGCATTCTTACTCACCATGCCGGGAATGAGCCATCACCCGGTTTTTATTGCCGGTGAGGCTTGATCCCAGAAGGAGGCGTATGGGCACGCCCGCAAGTTTGTAGCCGTCATCGCCTGCAGAAGCGGGGACTGAAGTTGAAGCAGGATGTGTGTTGCGAGTTCCCATGATGGCGAGGGAGGCAAGGCCTCGGGGGGTGAGAGGTAAGCCGGTTCGGAGTTCTTGTTCAAGAGGGGCGGGATGACATATCTCCGTCCCTTTTGACCTTCCGGGAAATTCCTCGCTATACTCTTGTTGATGAATCAGAAAACAGTGCTGGTGATAGAATACGATCGTTCAACCGCCAGGTTAGCCGAAATCGTACTCAGCGGAAAAGGGATCAGGACTCATCTTTGCCTGGATTCTACCAGTGCTGTGCAGATAGCGCATAGGGTCCTGCCAAACCTCATCATCCTGGATATCCACATGCCCAGGCGCAGCGGTATAAGCATCTTGAAGCGGTTGCAGCAGGACGAGGCCACACGTGCGATCCCGGTTATCGTGAACTCCGTGCTGACGCGGAGGCAGAGTATCGAGCAGTTGAAAAGGATGGGAGCGAGCGACTTCGTCTCCAAGGGCGATGGCATCGAGGCGTTGATGGAGAAGGTGATGTTGCACCTGGAGCCGGAAAGCCGGCCGTAAGAAAAACGGCGGGGGGGAGCCCCCGCCCGGACGCCCCCCCCCCCCATTTCAAGCACCCC
>CAYWXM010000003.1:0-5728 GCA_964462595.1 uncultured Actinomycetota bacterium | reverse complement strand
TACGTCGAAGGTGGTGACCTGCTCGTGCACCGGGAATGTCATCCGGGAGTTCGCCGGTATCTGCACGCCCTGGAAGGCGGCCGGCTTCACCTCGCCGTCCGCGGTCATGAGGGTGAGGTCAACCGTTACCGCCACTTCGTTCGGGTTCTGGACCAGCACCCATGTCTCCATGCCCCCGGCGGTGGACCCCTCTGCGAGGTACCAGACGTTGGAGGGCGCGGTGACCCCGATGGAGTCGTGGGCCCAGGTGCGCCCTCCCCCGTACATGGCCCTCTCGCATATTATCTCGCCTCCCGTCGCCTCCACCTTGGTGGAAACGTCCCAGTCGGTGACGAAGAGCCCGGCGTTGAAGGAGGTGCGGGAGTTGGGAGCTACGGGGAAATCCTGGGGCCCATCCACCGGTCCCGAGCCGGTCATAAAGGTGATGTCTATTGTGACTGCGTCGTCACCCGGGTTCTGCACCAGTATCCAGGTCTCGAAATCCCCGGCGGTGCAGCCCTCGGCCAGGTACCAGGTAGTGGTGGGGACCGGCGGGGGCTCGTCCTCGGCGAAGGCCACCACCACGATGTGGTCCTTCTGCACGTCCTTTATTACGTAGGGGTCGGCCACCGCCGCCGGCACCCCGTTGTCGGTGATCGAGGCCACGTGGTAACCCTCGTCGGGGATGAGGTCCACCGTTGCCGTGCCCCCCCAGTTCACCTGCTGGGTTGCAGGGCTCACCTTGCCGTGGCCCCCGCTCACCGACGCGGTCACGCTGTAGGTGTTGATGGCGAAGGTCACCACCACGATGTGGTCCTCCTGCACGTTCTCTATGACGTAGGGGTCAGCTATCTCCGCCGGCACTCCGTTGTCGGTGATCGAGGCCACGTGGTAACCCTCGTTGGGAATGAGGTCGATGGTCGCCTGCCCGTCCCAGTCCACCTGCTGGGAGGCGGGGCTCACCGCGCCCCCGCCGCCGCTCACGGAAGCGGTGACAGTTAATTGCGAGGTCAGCTTCCACACCTCGCACCCCAGGGAATCGTTATAAGTAGCCGCGTAGAGGCCGCCCCCATAAACGGCCATGGACGTAGCATCGGTGTTGTAGCCGCTGCCGAACCCGTCGGAGTTGACCTGGGTCCAGTCGTCGGCGCCGGGGGTGTCGTAGCGCCACACCTCGCATCCATAGCTTGTCTTGTACGTTCCCGCGTACAGCGCGTCGCCTTCACCGTCGTCGAAGACGGCCATGCTTGCTGCGCTGTAGTTGTCGCCGTCGCCGAAGCCGTCTTGGTTTATCTGCTCCCATGAGGCCCCGTCCCAGCGCCAGACCTGGCAGCCATCAACATCGTTGTATGTCGCGGTATACAGCTTCTCGCCGCTACGGTCGTTGAAGGTAGCCATGCAGGCCGCATTGACGTTGTCGGCGGCACCAAAGCCACCGGCGCCTACCTGGAACCAGGCACCGGTACCGGGGTCGTCGTAGCGCCATACTTCGCACCCACCGCTTGTATTGTTGGTCCCCACATAAAGCCGCTCGCCCAGGCCGTCGTCGTAAACCGCCATGCTGCTGGCGATCTGGTTAGCAAGGCTCCCAAAGCCGTCCGGGTTCACCTGTTCCCAGTCTGATCCGTCGTAGGACCAAACCTCGCAGCCGGTGGTTTCCCAGGTATCGGTCTCGTTGGAGGTCCCCACGTAGAGCTTCTCCCCGCTCCCGTCGTCATAGACCGCCATGCACTCCGCGTTGCGGTTGTTGGGGTCGCCGAAGCCGTCGGCGTTTACCTGGGTCCAGTCGCCGGGGTCGGGCCCGTCGTACCTCCATACCTCGCAGCCCTGGTTGTAGTTTCGCGTGCCCGCGTACAGCATGGCTCCGCCCCCGCCGCCGCCGTCGTAAACGGCCAGCGAGCAGACGTTACGGTTAAGCGGCTCCCCGAACCCGTCCAGGTTGATCTGGGTCCAGTCGGCGCCGTCCCAGGACCACACCTCGCACCCCTCGAACCAGTTAGAGGTGCCGGCGTAGAGTTTCGTCCCGCTGCCGTCGTCGTAAGCGGCCATGGCATAGGAGCCGTTGTTGTTGTCCCCGGTGAAGCCGTCGGTGTTCAACTGGGTCCAGTCGCCGGTCCCGGGGCCGTCCCGGCGCCAGACGCGCGCCGCGGGGTTACTAGTGCAGGCGTACAGGTCATCCCCTCCCCCGTCGTCGAAGACGCTGAGGTCGCTGGCGAACTTCAGGCCATTGTCTCCGAAGCCGTCCTCGCTCACCATGGTCCAATCGTCGGGGTCCGGGCCGTCGTAACGCCATATACCGCAGCCGTCGGTATAATCGTTGACCCCCGCGTAGAGCTGGGAGCCGTACTCCGCGAAGCTGTCTACCGTCCGCTTCCAGCCGGGATTGGCCGCGCCGAAGCCGTCGACGTTCACCTGCATCCAGTCGTCGGGGCCCACGTAACGCCAGACCTGGCAGCCGTAGGGGGAACTCTCACCGGTGCCCACGTATAGCTCATCCCCGAAGCCGACGTCCGCCACGATCATGCTGGCCGCTTCCAAGTAGTCCGTGTTGCCGAAGCCGTCCTCGTTGACCTGGGTCCAGTCGGCGGCACCGGGGCCGTCCCAGCGGCAGACCCTGCCGCCCGCCCCGGCGTAGAGCCGCTCCCCGTTCCCGTCGTCGAAGACGGCGAAGGAGTCCAGCTTCTGGATGCCCAAGCCGAAACCCTGGTTGTTGATGAGGGTCCAGTCGCCGGGGCCCGGTCCGTCATGCCGCCATACCTGGCACCCGTGTAGGTTGAAGGTCCCCGCGTAGAGGGTCGAGTCGTACGCGGCGATGGCCGAGACGGCTTCGTTTTCAGGGTCACCGAAGCCCTCTTCGCTTGCCCGCGACCATTCCGTCCCGTCCCAGCCCCAGACCTGGCACCCTATCCCGTAAGCGACATGCTCCTCCGTCCCCACGTAGAGCGTCGAATCCAGGACCGCCGAGCACTGTGCCCCGATCTGGGCGCGGTTGTAATCTTCGGAGATTCCCCTTTTCGCCACCTGGACCCACTCAGAGGCCATGGCGCGTTCGGCAGGCAAGGCCGGGAAGAGCAGCAGGGCGGCAAGAAGCGCGCAGATGAGCACGGACACGTTTCTTCCAGGTCTCATCTTTATCTCCTTTTTGTCCCTACCAAAAGGGAAATGTACCCATTTCGCTTCCCGATATGTTTCGCTTCCCGATATGATTTGGAAGCTGGTATCTTTCGTATGCCCTTCTTCCTGGCAACATTATACAGAAAAGCAAGGCGATTCGCCCTACCGGGAGAGGAGGGGCCGAGAGGAGGGGCCGTATCTTCGTTTTTCGGTTCGGCCTTACCGCCTATGATCAACCCTTGGTGCGTCAAGTATGGGGCCGTATCTTCGTTTTTCGTTTTTACGCGCAGCAGCTTTTTCCTTTCGGATTATCGGGAGATCGAGGAGGGGTCATGGCAGAGAACCGAAGAACGAAGATACGACCCCCGAGCCTTCAGGCGCGGCGCCGGACCTCGATGCCTTCGTCTGGGAACCTCTCGTCGAAAGAGTAGATGGCCTCCGCGCCGTCCTCCTTCGCCGCCGCCCAGATGAAGGCGTCCGCGAAGGAGACCCGGCCTGAGGGCCGGCAGAGAAGCAGGGCCTCCAGTGCGCGCTGCTTCTCCAGGGCGTAGAGGGACACGTTCTTCTTCTGGACCAGCGCAATGAGGGAATCGACAACGGCCTCGCGCGGTATCCCATACACGGTGGAGAGCACGTAGGCCGTCTCCACAATGACCACGTCCGTCAACTCGAGGTCCGCCTCGCCGTCCAGGACCTCCGCTGCCGCGTCCGCGAGCTTCGGTGGGTCGCCGGTGAGGTAGCGGACCACCATGCTGGTGTCCAGGAAGCGGCTCATGTCAGCTTCTCCCTGGCCGCCTCGGCCCATGCGGCCTCCCTCGCCTTGTCCCACTCCTCCCCGGCAGCAGCCTTGCCTTTCAGGTGTTTCTTCAAAGATCCTTTCAGGGAATCGCCGTGTTCCGGGGGGAAGAGGTACATCTCGACGTGGTCGTCCACCAGGCGCTGCACGGCGATCCACCCGGATTCCACGCCCAGCCTGTCCCGGATATCCTTGGATATAACGATCTGCCCCTTGCTTCCTACTACATACGGCATAGTTATACCTCCTAGCATAATATATGAATTATATTATCATAGTATTACTTCCAGGTAAATGCGAGGAAAATATTCGTCATTGGAGACGAGGATGCCCTTCGAGGACTTGCTTAAACAAAGGGCGGTCGAACCCGTTGAGGTATCGCGAAAAGAGATCATAGAGCACCTGCGAGCGGCAAGACACGATATCACAATATCCGGAGAAGATGACGTTGCTGTCCACGAAGGCGCGCACCTTAGCTCTTCCCGCCATGGCTTTCCCGCTTCATGCCGCGCCGCACTCCCACCCTCCACGGGCGGACCGGCCCCATTACTGCTACACTTTCGTCCGTCTCTACCATAGAATAGTCTAATGCGGATCGGGGGAATGGCGGTGGCGTCCTTCTGCGTCTACGGCCTCGCCAAGCGAACCGTCGAAATCGAGCATACCGCGAAGCTTTATCAGAAAGGTCCTTTCATGAAGGCAAAGCTGCCCAGGAAAGTGTGGCTCATGCTGGTGGTAATCTACGCCACCTTGCGGATATCCATACTTAACATCTACAAGGTCTACCTCGGGGGCGGATACGACCGTGCTTACGGCGACAGAATATTCCGGTGGTACGCCAACACCTTATGCGATTCGGTGAGGATGCACCGCACCGTCAACGACCCCTACAACCTGAAGCTGGAGCCGGGCAAGCCCTACATGGTGATGTGCAACCACCGCAGCCTCTACGACATCCCCCTGTCGGTGGACGGCCTCCCCGGCAGCGTGCGCATGCTCACCAAGCAGGAACTACGCCGCGTGCCCATCTGGGGCAAGGCGCTGGATTGCGGGGAGTTCGTCTTCATCGATCGCTCCGACCTGGAGAAGGCCAAGCGGTCGCTGGCCGAGGCACGGAAGATAATGGAGAGCGGCATTTTGTTGTGGGTGGCTGCCGAGGGCACCCGCTCCGATGACAGCAAGCTCGGGGCCTTCAAGAAGGGCGGGTTCATCACCGCCATCGAGGCGGGAGCCACCATCATCCCGGTGGGGATACAGGGCACGGAGAAGGTACTGCCCCCGCGCAAGTGGGATTTATACCTCGACCAGGAGGTTTCCTTCAGTATAGGTAAGCCCGTCGACGCTTCCGCTTACACCCTCGAACAGAGGGACGAACTCATCGAGGTGGTGCGGGCCACCATCGCCGAGCTCACCGGCGAGACCGCGTGAAGGGCTGGCTTGCGGGGATACCGCGAGGGAACCTTCATCAAGATCTGACCCCAAGCTTAGAGGGCATAGGGCCACCGGAGCCAGCAGCCCAAGATACTAACCCTGTAAACCGCCCAAAGGCCTCTACGTTGAGGGCTGTTTGCTCTCAGTCGGGAATCGCGAGAGAAGATCGGCTGAAAAGCGTACGGAAAATCCTGATAACAATATCTCTAAGCGGACCCCCTCCTGTGGTCACCAAAGCTTGCGGATAGGGTACTTCAGGTGTGGACTCGGATTCATGGGCGGAGGTGCAGCCGGAAATCACCGCAATAGGTCGGGTATTGGTTGACGGAATAACGGCGGCTGGGCTGGCTCCCAGGTGGTGTGTGATGCGCCCGATGAGGAAAACTGACTGATATAAGCACTCAGGCT
>CAYWXM010000002.1:0-11422 GCA_964462595.1 uncultured Actinomycetota bacterium | reverse complement strand
AGGTGTACGCAAGCTCGGGAAGTCAGTACGAGCCGGCCTGGAGGGGGCATGTGCCCGATAAAAGGCCCGCTGGCACTGTCCCTCAACCCAGGAGGATCGGGTTGGAAACGTCGGCGGCAAGAAAGGATGCCTCCTTAAGAGCGGTCCTGCAGATGATGGTCAACCCGGGAGGGGTGCTCAAGAACCTGCTGCAGGATATACCTATCGCCTTGTGCTTCTCCGCGTCCGGCCTCGCCTTCACCTTCTTCTTCCTTCAGACGGGCCTGGACCTGTGGCGCACGGGGTCCAAGAGCCCGGCGGGCGTGGCCGCCTTCACCCTTATAGGTCTCCTCTACGGCACGGCCGCGGTGGCCCTGGTGGCCTTGGCGGCCTGGGCCTCGTCCAGGGCGCTGGGCAGCGACAGGTCTTTGGAGTGGGTGATGCGGGCCTTCGCGCTCAGCTATTGCCCCGCCCTCATCTATGCCTTCCTGGGCCTTCTGTTCAACATCATCTTCGGCTGGCATACCTCTGTCGCCTTCGGGGTTTCCGGCATGCTCTGGGCCCTGATGCCGCTGCTCTTCACCACCAGGGAGATGCTGAAGGACAAGTTGGGCGCGGCCATATTGCTGGCCACGGTATGCGGCGGCCTGCTGCTCTTCGGCTGGGCCCTGATAACCACGTGAGGTAATGCGATGGAGGTCCAGGCACCCGAAGGCACAAGGCTGAATCTCGAGACTTCCCTTTACTGGACGACCATAGTGTCTTCATTCCTGGTCCTGGCCTGGCTCAACGGGCGCGACATCGACCCGCGCGCGGGTTTCGTCGCCCTCTATACCTTTCTCTTCGCCTGCCTCGCGGTGCTGGCCCTCGCGGGCATCGGCGCGGCTATCTACGCCTTCAACGCCCGGCTGCGCTCCGCAAGCGGTTATTCCGCCATCATGGGCACCGTTGCGCGGGGTTTCCTGATGATGCTGCCCTTCATGGTGCTGGCCCTTTTGGCCGAGCTCTTCCTGGGCTGGAACGCCGCCCAGGTCTTCACCCAGGCG
Source organism: uncultured Actinomycetota bacterium (assembly GCA_964462595.1). Lineage (GTDB taxonomy): Bacteria > Actinomycetota > Geothermincolia > Geothermincolales > RBG-13-55-18 > SURF-21. Next base: position 10,397 of record CAYWXM010000002.1, on the reverse strand, counting down.
GGCATCATCACGTGCGGTTCCGCGGTGGGCGCCGAGGTGGTCAGGATGAGCGGGGGAAAGATCGTGCACATCGTAGCCCCCGTGGCCGGCGCCTTCATATTCTCTTTCCTGTGGATGCTGCTGAGCGCAGCCCTGCAGGCCGCAGTGGGGTGAGAACGTGCAGAAGAGGTCTTTTCACGCAGTAAAAAGAAGTGCCTGGATCCTCCTGCCTCTCACGCTTGCCCTGGTGATGTTCCTGTTCTGCACCATCAATGCCCGGGAAGGGCTATGCGATGACGCTGGGGAAAGGCCTTCCGAAGAAGACATCTCGAGATTGGAGGCCGAGATCTCTAAGGATCCCCTGGGAATGGAGATCGCGGGCATGATCTACGCACACGACCCCGACATCGAGAACGACTACCGCATTTTCGTCACCGAAACCAGGGAGGTCATCAGGGATGATGTTACCAGGATAGAGATAGCGGTAAAGGAATATGCCTTCTCACCCGAGGAAGGGTTCATATTGATAAACAGCAGATTGCCGTTTGCCGATTATGCAGAAGGGTCCGATCCGAATGAATCGCAAGGCGGATCGGAAGCTTGGATCCAACAAGAGCTGAACAAATACTTGAAAGAAGCCGGCCTTGTGAGGGGCTGGCCGGAAGATATCGGAGGGACGGATGGGGAGGATGGCGATACCGGGGTAACCGTTACTCCTACCGTTGTTCCCGAACCGCCCCAGCCTCCAGGAGGCATAACAAACATCGGCGATCTCCCCGGGCCCGGCAGTTGGCCGCAGGCCGCCACGGGCATACTCCTGCCCCCGCTTTTCGGTACGCTCATGGGGATCATCTACATCCTCTTCGGAGGCGGCACGACCCCACCCCGAGGCGCGGCGGCGCCCCCCGCCGGGCCGGACCTGCAGTCCATCACGGACATCCCCTACGGGGAAGTGCAGTTCCCGGATGCCGGCGCGGTACTCTCCACCGCTGTCCAGGAGAGCACTGGGGGCGGCGTTCAGGCATCCAAGGAGGCGCTGGGTATCATACCTGCCCTCAAGGATATCTTCGACAGGGGCATATATACCGCCGTGTATTTCGGTGAAGGGGTACTGAAGGATATTGCCTCCCTGGGTACGGATTTCATGGCGGGATCGTTTATCCTGAGCACGCTTGCGCGCAGGCAGATAGAGCGGGGCCCGGAAGCGATAATGGGCGACGCGCTCGACTGGGTTGGTGACACGGTCGTCGCGGGTATCTACGGGGCGGTGGATTTACTGCCCGATTCAGGCCCTGTCGCGGAGGTCTTTGAGGATACCTGGCGCAGATTCTGGGACGTCAACGAAAAGGCTGTCGACGTCTTCTCCCACATCATCAGGGCTCCCGTCGAAGACCCCGTATCTTTCGCTTCGTCCCTTTTGGGGAAGGACAACTGGGGCAAGGTGATAGACCCGGACGTACCCTTCTCCGAGAGGCTCGGGCGCGTCGTCTACGGATCCGTGGACATGGCCCTGACCATCGAGGGCGTGAGCCAGATCTACAAGGGGGTTGCGAAGGGGGCCGGGAAGGAAGCCCTGGAGGGGGCGGGAAGGACTGCAGCCGCGGAGCGCGCGGCGGCCGGGGCCGAGATAGCCGTTTCCGCGGAAAGGAAAGCTGTCTACGAAAGCATTAAGGAGATCGGCAAAGGAAAGGTGGACGATCTCGAAGGCGTTTACAAGAACGTGCCAACCGAGGACGCCGCCGATATGGTCAGGAAGAATACCAGGAAGCAGGTCATCGAATGCCTGGGCGATAATCAGTCCAAATACGAGATCAATATGAGAACGGGCGAAGAGGCCGCAAGAATCCGGAGCTTTGTGGAGAAGGAGGCGAATAAGATAACGTCGGAGGCGGGAGAAGCGGCCAGGAAGAAGCTCGCCGAGGGTATGGGCCTGAATGCCGATGATGTAAGGGTGCGCACCTATACCAATCCCAAAGAGCCGGGCAAGGCGCAGGTACCTCTCGACGCTGACGTCACCTTTCAGCGCAGGGCAAGAGAGGGCGAATTTATAAGGGACCCGGACAGCCCGGGGGGGTGGAGAAGGGCCGAGGGAGGGGCGGACGAATGGGTCGATATACCCGCCAAGGACGCGCAGCCGGTCTATAACGAGACGCTCTACGAGACCTCCGGCGGCAAGGAATATTTCCCTGACATGAGCGCGGACGACTTCGCGAGGAAACTCGACCACAACGTCACCGACAGCCGGCACCTCGAGGCCTTCCCGGAATTTGAAAGGCTCACCACGGGAGCTCGCGTGTTGGATTCGGACGGAGTGAGCAAGGTCATGGGGTACAAGTACTACAAGGAGGCCGCCGAAGCCGCGAAGGTGTCCGATCCGGCGCTCGCCGAGGACCTGCTGATGAAAGGCATGCGCCAGCTGCCCAAAGCATACGAAAAGCAGGTCTCAAAGATACAGGTGCTGAGCGAGAAGGGAGCAGGCCCCCGCGTCCCCCGTGTTCCGCCCCGCCTGGAGGAGGCGGTCAAGGGTATGGATAAGATGGTCCGGGCCAACGCATCCCCGGCGGAGATAGAGGCGTACCTGAAGAGCATAGGCTATACGACGGACAAGGTCGCCGAACAGGTAGGCGGTATCTACGATGCCGTCAACAAGGTCTGGCGTACGATGTGAGATGTGAGATGTGAGATGTGAGGGACCGGCAATGAACCAGTACGTGTTTCATCGGCTCAGGGAGGGCCTGGCGGAGGCACAGGGAATGGCTGACCTTCCCTTCCCCGTGCGCGCGGAGATGGAAGACGAGATTTACGTGGGACAGAGAGTGCGCGTGGACATGCTCCTAGACGAACTCGACCTTTTCCTCGCTGAACATCCCGAGTACGCCGAGGTATACAGGGTGAACATGGGCATGCTCGCGTGGAGGCTGGGTGCGGAACTTGGAATGAAGGGCTATACGGAGACGGCATTGCATTTCCTGGAGATGGGGTTGCGGCACGATCCCGAGAGCCTGTCCCTGCACGTCAACTGCGCCTTAGCCCTACATTGTAAGGGAGAGTACCGCGAGGCGTTAGTGCATTACGAGTACATCCTGGCCGACCCGTTGATGTCCTCAGAGCCGATGGTCACCGTCCTTGCCGCCAGGGCATATTACGACCTGGGCGAATATGCCGGGGCATACCGCTTGCTCAAAGTCCTTGCCCATACCCTGCCCGAGGATGAGGCCTTCTGGGATTTCCTGGCCGAGGTGAGGGTGAAGGCCGAGGAGCAAGGGGGGCAGACAGCGCATGCGCCGGGCTCGCTTGAGTGCACCCGTTGTGGACGGCGTTTGAGAGAGGGGTCTCTCTTCTGTTCATACTGCGGCGAAGCGGTCGAGAGGGCCGGGACGATGGACCCTCGTGGCCGGGGAGACGGCATCGGGCCTTCTTTCTGTCCCTACTGTGGGAACAAGGTAAGGCCGGGAGCGAGATTCTGCCGCAACTGCGGCAAAGCCCAAAAGTGACGGCGAGGTGTTGCATAAAAAGTATTACAGGAAAGCGTAAGTCCGAGGCCGGTCTTCTCAAAGGGAGTACAGATGTACTGTAGCAAGTGCGGCATGGAGTTGGCGAAGGAGGCGCGCTTCTGCAAGTCCTGCGGAAGCCCCGCGAAACCCGCCGCTGAGGCCGCCGGACCCGCCCACCGCGGCTACCCGCCTCCGGCGGCTCGGGTCCAGGAAGCCGGTGCGGCAGGCGATTACACGCTGTCGAGGCAGGACATGGTCCTGATCGTCTGTATGCTGGCCTGCTCCGCGTTGATGATCATCGTCTTCGCGCTCACCCTTTGAGTAACGCGTTGGGGTCGTATCTTCGTTTTTCGGTTCATAACCGACACGCCGAGAATGGATAAAAGCAGCAAGCTCGTAAGGTCTAACCGAAAAACGAAGATACGACCCCTTACAGGTGGTGGGAGTGGGGATATCCACCGGCCCCCTTCCGCCTCGCGTCCTCCCGGCTGGCTGGGCCTTTCACCGGCCGCTCCGGCTTTTCAGGGGTTGGATTGGGGTGCCCCCGGCGGGATTCGAACCCGCGACCTGCGCTTAGCCAGGGCGCTGCTCTGTCCTCTGAGCTACGGGGGCGAACCCACTCCCTGTTTCAGGTTATCCTGAAACATGTATATCTTATACGTTATATATGACAAAACGACTTTCTCTATGGTAGAATTGAATTGCTTAGCCAGGGCGACGCTCTGAAAAGAGCTGCGGAAGAGACGGGAAACCGTCTCTTTTCCTTTTTATGGCATGTTTGAGATTAAATAGGCCTTGGGTTCAGGCCCGGAAATCGGAGCCATGTACTGGACCCCGCCGGAGCGGGCTTCTATGAGTGGCTGTGCATACAGAACCCCAACGGGGACGACGCCGCCGTGACCATCACCTACTACCCGAGCGAGGGCGCCCCCATCATCAAGGAGGCCGTAACCGCGGCCGCCAATTTCCGCGACGTGTTGGGGCACACTCCGTAGGGAGCTGCAACCCGGCCGAGGGGTCACGTCCGGAAGCACGGGTCGAGGCTTGATTCCAATGCATATTCAAAGAACCATTGCGGCCGATTTCCAGGCGTGACCCCAAGGCCTACGAGGCACGCCCGGGGGCGACCTCCGCATGTGCCTCGCTTCGCCATTTCCAGGGATCGGACCTTAACTATGCCATGCGTTACCGGCTGGAAGTCAAGGGGGCTGCTGGGGGAGTGATAGAATGAAACTGCAAGGGAAAAACTGCAAGGAAACGACTTTACGGCGAAACCCTTAAAAAGATGCTTGGGTTCCGCCCAGGAGGAGGGTAAAGATGGCACATTCACTCGTAAACGACTACATAGCAGGTCTTTTGAGCGCTTACGAGCCTCCTTGCCTGTCACTATACCAGCGGACCCACCGGCACCGCCCGGAGAACCAGCAGGACCCGATCCTCTTCCGCAACCTGGTGAAGAAGCTGGAGGAGTCGCTGCAAAAGGAGCTTGCGGCGCGGGAGGTAAAGCCTTTGCTCGAGCCCTTCCATACCCTGGCCGGCGACAGCGCTTTCTGGAACAACACCCTGGACGGGCTGGCTGTTTTCTGTGCCAGAGATCTCTTCCGGGTGCTGAAGCTGCAGCGGCCGGTACCGGATATAGCCGTGGTGGCCAACAGCTTCCACGTCAAACCCCTGGTGCGCATCTTTCAGTCGGCAGACCGCTACCAAGTCCTCTGCCTGAACCGCAAGGAGATCAGGCTCTTCGAGGGCGACCGCCACGCCATAGACGAGGTCAAGCTGGCCGCGGGAGTGCCGCGCACGCGCGCCATCGCCATAGGCGAGGAACACACCGAGCCCCATCTCACCGTAGCCTCCTACGGTAAGGGCGCCGAAGGCCCGGCCATGCACCATGGCCACGGGTCGAGGAAGGACGAGGTGGACGTGGATACGGAGCGTTTCTTCCAGATGATCGACCGGGCCGTAATGGAGCACCACTCGCAGCCGTCGGGGCTGCCCTTGATGCTGGCCGCGCTGCCGGAGCACCACGGTCTCTTCCGCAAGATAAGCGCCAACCCTTTCCTGATGGAGGTGGGAGTCGAGATAAACCCGGACGCCCTCTCGGCCGACGAGCTGCGCGAGCGGGCCTGGCAGGCCTTCGAGCCCCAGTACAAGGCTCGGCTGGACAGCCTTGTCGAAGAGTTCGAAAGGGCGAGGGCCAAAGACCTCGGCAGCGATGACCTCAAGGTTGTAGCCAAGGCAGCCCTGGCCGGAGGGGTGGCGACCATGCTGGTCGAGGCCGACCGCCACATACCCGGCCGGCTGGACGAGGAAACCGGGAAGATACGGTTGGAGAAACTGGAACACCCGGAGGTGGACGACCTCCTGGACGACCTCACCGAACTGGTGCTGAAAAAGGGCGGCCGGGTGGTCGTGGTATCGGCCGAGCGCATGCCGACGCATACGGGAGTGGCCGCCGTCCGCCGCTTCTAAGGGGCGTTGGGGTCGTATCTTCGTTTTTCGGTTCATAACCAACACGCCGAGAATGTATAAAAGCAGTAAGCTCGTAAGGTCTAACCGAAAAACGAAGATGCGACCCCCGCCCCCTCTAAGCCGGCTTGAAAGCTTTTATCTTCGCGCTTATCACCAGGTGCTCGAGCCTCTCCATCTCCTCGGGCGAGAGGTCGAGGCCTGCCATGGTGGCCTCTGCGGTATCGCCGTCGAACATCATCTTGAGGGGATATTCGGCGCTCTCCACCTCTACGTCCTCGAAGCCCGCCTCCTCGATCATGCGGAAGTAATCCTCCTTGAGTACGGCACCTGAGACGCATCCCACGTAAGCAGCGGCGGATTCCCGTATCCACTGATGCAGCTCTCCCTCCAGGACGATATCGGACACCATTAAGCGGCCGCCCGGTTTGAGGACGCGGAAGGCCTCCTTGAAAACGCGCCGCTTGTCGGGGGAGAGATTTATGACACAGTTGGAGATAATCGCATCCGCGGAGGCGTCGGCGATGGGAAGGTTCTCGATCTCGCCCAGCCTGAACTCCACGTTGTCGTAGCCTCCCTTGCGCGCGTTCTCCCGCGCCTTCTCCAGCATCTCGTGGGTCATGTCCACGCCGATGACCTTTCCGGTCTCGCCCACGGCGTTGGCGGCCAGGAAAGAGTCCAGGCCCGGGCCGGACCCGAGGTCGACTACGGTCTCTCCCTCCTGCAGAGATGCCAGGGCCACGGGGTTGCCGCAACCCAGGCCCAGGTTCGCTCCCTCCGGCACCGATTTCAGTTCCTCCATGCCGTACCCTATCCGCGAACTGATCTCATCGGCCTTGCTAGCTCCACAGCAGCACGGCTCCGCCGGGCCGCAGCACGAGCTACCCTTAACGGCGATAGCGCCGTATCCCTCGCGCACTATTTTCTTTACGTCTTTCTCCTTCACTTTCCATGCCTCCATTCGATCTATAGAACCTCCGCCATGAGAGGCCCCAGTTTATCCTTGACCATCTCCACCAGTCCGTCGGCCTTCATCAGGCTCATGCAGCATATCTCCTCGCCCCTGGTCCAGCTGATGAGCACTAGCTTGTCGCCCGCCTTGATACCGGCCCTGTCCCTGAAGTCCTTGGGAAGCACCATCTGTCCACGCTCATCTACGCTGATCAGAGACTCCACTCTGCAGCTGCTCTCCGTAACTGCATCGCTAGCGCAGCACAACTCCTGCTTGGTCCTGGAAGCCACTTCCACTCCTCTCTTTCCCTGATACGTCTGATTATTCAGTAATTTCTGATTCTGTTGATATTCAATCATTGATTGGCGAAACGGTCAATGTCATATCGCAGGCGTTGGGGTCGTATCTTCGTTTTTCGGTTTATAACCGACACGCCGAGTATGGATAAAAGCAGCAAGCTCGTATGGTCTAACCGAAAAACGAAGATACGACCCCTTACACTGGCTCGACGTTTAATGGATGTTAAGCGGTGGCCGCAATGGATAGAATGTAAGTAGAATATGCATGGGGATATCGGGGATGCACAAACAACCTCACGACACGCACCCGGGGAGGTTCTATTATGGGCAAGAGACACATCGTTTATATGACCATCATGTTCGTGCTGGTCGGCACTGCCATACCCTTGGTCCTGCCGGCGCAGACCGCCGCGGCGGCCGGTTGGGGCCCGGTGGCCGAAGGGGGGCTCGACGGCGAGTATAACATGGCGCAGATGGGCGTGGGCAGCATGGCCGAGTTCCAAGGAGACCTCTACGTGGGGACCTACACCGAGGGCATCTGCGAGGTGTGGCGTTGGGATGGCACGCAGTGGGAAATGGTGAGCGCGCCGGGTTTCGGCGAGGAAACGAACTACGGGGTCATGAGCATGGCCGTCTTCGGGACCCACCTCTACGCGGGCACCATCCGCTCGGATGGCTGCGAGGTTTGGCGCTGGGACGGGTCTTCCTGGACCCGCGTCGTCGGTCCGGGGGGCGGCATAAGCCGGGGTTTTGGAAACGCCGACAACAGGGCCGCGTCCTCCATGGCCGTGTTCGGCTCGTACCTTTACGTGGGGACGTACAACAACGACACCGGGTGCGAGGTTTGGAGGTCTTCCAACGGCACCGCCTGGACGCGCGTGGACGACGGCACCCTCGGCGGTGACAACCTGCGAGCAGCCTCCATGGCGGTGTTCGGCTCGTATCTCTACGTGGGGACGTACAACAACGACACCGGGTGTGAGGTTTGGAGGTCCTCCAACGGCACCACCTGGACCGTGAGCAACGCGGTCAGCTTCGGGGACACCGACAACAAGGCGATCTCCTCGCTGGCGGTGTTCGGCTCGTACCTCTATGCGGGGACGGAAAACTCCGCCGGCGGCCTGCAGGTGCACAGGACCCAGAACGGCCTGGACTGGTTTCGCAGTGACGGGGACGCCTTCGGCGGCAGCAACACCGACGCTTCGGGTATGGCCGTATTCGACAGCCAGCTTTACGTAGGGACCCACAACCACACCTCCGGGGCCGAGGTGTGGCGCAGCCCGGACGGCAACACCTGGGGCCGCGTGGACGGTGGTGTGTTGGGCGGGATCAACCGGATGGCGGGCGCCATGCTGGTTTACGACGGCAAGCTGCACGTGGGGACCCTAGGTGCCGGTGAGGTATGGGGTTTCAACGGCTCCGACTGGTCTCAGGTCAATGCGAGTTATTTCACCACCAACCACAACGTCTCGGCATCGTCCATGGCCACCCTAGACGGGTACCTTTACGTCGGGACCGGCAGCATCCTCGGATGCGAGCTGTGGCGCCATGACGGCAGCCGTTGGGAAAAGCTGGGCGCTGGCGGCTTCGAGGCCAACGGCGACAAGGATGCATCCTGCATGGCGGTGTACGGCTCCGACCTCTATATCGGGACCGAGAACTATTTCGCGGGGTGCCAGGTGTGGCGCTGGGACGGAGCTTCTTTCGCCAAGGTCGCCACGGGCGGTTTCGGGGACACCGACAACAGGAACGCGAGCTGCATGACGGTGTATTCGGGCAAGCTCTACGTCGGCACCCACAACAACGCGGACGGTGGCGAGCTCTGGGCCTGGGACGGTGCGGCCTGGAGCCAGGTGAATGACGACGGCTTCGGGGACCCGGCCAACCTCAGCATCGACAGCCTTGCCGTCCTCGACGGGGTGCTCTATGCGGGGACCCACAACAACGCCGCCGGCGGCGAGGTGTGGTTGTCCATGGCCGAGGGAGGGCCGCCCTACGTGGACTGGGTGCAGGTGAACGATAACGGCTTCGGGGACCTGCAAAACACCGGGGTGCCTTCCCTCGCGGTAATGGGCGGCCTCCTTTTCGCGGGCACAAATAATTCGGCGACGGGATGCGAGGTGTGGGCATGGGACAAGTCGGCCTGGACGCAGGCGGGCACGGGCGGCTTCGGGGACGCCATGAACCGGGGAGCCACGGCCATGGCCGTGCACGAGGGACGCCTGTACGTGGGCACAGAGCAGGAACCCTGGGCGGGCGGCACGGGATGCGAGGTGTGGAGCGCGGCGGGCGGCGGGGGCTTTCCCTTCACCGACTGGGCGCAGGAGGGCACGGGCGGCTTCGGGGACGTGCAAAACATGGGAGTGTCTTCCATGGCGGTCTATTTCTCCACCGTACATGTGGGGACTTTTAACAGTTATCACGGCTGCGAGGTGTGGACTTCGGGCTCGGTGTGGTACCTGGCCGAGGGAGCCACCGCGGGCGGTTTCGAGACCTGGGTGCTGGTGCAAAACCCGGGGGCGACGCCGGTGCACGTGGACTTCACCCTGAACACCGGCGCGGGGGAGGTAAAGCCCCCGGAACTGCAGGGGGTGCAGATACCCGCGGGGTCGCGCGCCTCCTTCAGCCTGGGGAACTGGGTGCAGACCTACGACGTTTCCACCAAGGTGGAGTGCGGCGACGGCGAGGTAATCTGCGAGCGCGCCATGTACTGGACCGCGCCGGGAGAGTCGCTGCGCAGGCTGGGCCACGATTCCATCGGGGTCACCTCCCCTACCCCGTACTGGTACCTGGCCGAGGGGGCCACCGCGGGCGGGTTCGAGACCTGGCTGCTGGTGCAGAACCCGTTTGCGGGGCCGGCCCGTGTGGATATCACCCTCAACACCGATGCGGGTGAGGTCAAGCCGCCGCAGCTGCAGGGTTACGAGATCCCCGCGGGGTCGCGCCGCTCTATCAACCTCGGGAACTATGTGAACACCTACGACGTGTCCGCCTTCGTGCACAGCGTGGAGAACCTGGTGATATGCGAGCGCGCCGTTTACTGGACCCCGCCGGGTGGTGGAGCGAGGGTGCTGGGACACGACTCGGTGGGGGCGAACCTTCCCAGGCCGGTGTGGTACCTGGCCGAGGGGGCCACCATGGGAGGGTTCGAGACCTGGGTGCTGGTGCAGAACCCGGGGACGGACCCGGTGCACGTGGACTTCGTGT
>CAYWXM010000001.1:0-40838 GCA_964462595.1 uncultured Actinomycetota bacterium | reverse complement strand
CGGTTCCCCGCCCGTGAAGGCCAGGAAGAGGCACCCGGCGCCCGCGAGTTCACGCATTACCTTCTTCCACTGCTCCGTGTCCAACTCGCTCCTGTCCCGGGGCGAGAACTGGTAACAGTGGCGGCAGGACAGGTTGCAGCGGTGGGTCAGCTCGAGGCTGCCCGAATAGGGGACGCTGTCCCGGAAGATCTTGTCGATGAACTCACTACCCGTCGGGTCTATCTTCTTCACCTCTCTCTAAAGCTGCCTGCCTTAAATACGGCATGACGTCATCGCCGAGCCTGAAGCTCAAGATGTATATCGGGACGGCCTGCGCAAAACTTGAAAATACTACCAGGAGCTTGCTTTCCTCTCCGGAGTATCCGAGGCGCGGCGCGTTGGCGGTAAGCTCCGCCAGGGCTTCCGCGGGGGACTGGCGATGCAGGCCGGGCTGCAGCTCCGGGTGGAGGTTGAAGGCCGCCCGCAGAGGCACGCCCCCGTAGGCCACCTTGCCCCCTTCCCTTCCCGGCCAGGGGGTACCGAAGAGCCTGAACCCCTCGGTCTCCTCTCGTACCGCCACCAGGTCGTCCCCGAGCACGGCCTCGGCTGGAAACTCCCGGCTGAGGGTGGTCTTCCCCGCCCGCGTGTGCCCGGTAAACAAAAACCCCCCTCCCTGCCAGATAATGCCGGCGGCATGTATAAAGGTGCCTCCCTCTTCGAGCAGGCGGCACTGCAGGCAGGCCCCCACGAAGGCCTGCAGGGCTTCGCGCACCGCTTCCTCCTCCTCGGCGATGCGCCAGGGGCGGTCCAGCAAAGGGAGCCCCATCTCCGCGCGCGAAAGGTCGGGGGAGATGATCCCCAGGCGCTTTCTCCTGCCTTCCCTGCCATCGAAGGACAGCCCTTCACCCGTCTTTTCCAGCTTGAACTGGGGAGGGAAGAAACGCCGCAGGGGGTCGGCCTGCGCCTCGTCGTCCGCCTGGATAATTATGGTTATGTCCGCGACGCCCTTACCGGGGGCGGCGAATTCGCCCATGGCATGCGGGAGATAAGCGGTCGGGTCGCCGGCGGAAGAAAAAATCTGAAGGCGCGTGCCGGCGACGAGGTAAGAACTACTCCAGTTCGACAAGCTCTGCCGCTCCTTGCTCCACGAGTTCCGTCGCGAAATCGATGCCGTCCGCGAGGGCGGTCTCCAGGTCCACGTCGTATTCCGCGGTCATGGAACGCGCGATATCCTCCAGCGACAACTGCCCGTCCAGGCTTGTCCACAAAAAGGAAGCCGCGGGATTGAGGTGCATGACCTCGTCGCTGCGCACGTTGACCAGCACCGCTTCCCCGTCGATAACGCGCCAGGCGATGCCCTCGACTCGCTGCAGCCTGGAGCCGGGCCCGATCTCACGCGAGGAATACGACTCCTTAGCCATACTGCAGTTCCTCGAAGCTCTCCGGCGCATCGGTAAGGTGCCTGTCATCGACCGCGACCCAGCAGTGTCCCTCCATATCCCCGTTGTCCCCGCGCACCCCGAAGACCAGGTGGGCATCGTGACCTTCCTGGCGCAGCACGCGCGCCAGGGTCAGGGAGCGCGTGAGGCAGGACGGCCGCAGGCCCAGACTGCCCAGCAGGCCGAACCACCTGCCGGCGAGGCGCAGGACCACGTCCTCACGCGCGCGCTTCCCGGCCGCCAGCCGCTTCTCGAGCCCGCGCATCTCCTGCGCCGGGAAGAGAAGGGAGCGCAGCAGGGCTATCCCGGAACGCGCGTAGATGCGCGCCGAATCGCGCCATGATCTTAACTTGATCTTCCACATCTCCATGAGCCAGGACGTTCGCTTTTTTTTCATGCACCAAGTATAACCCAAGTGCTCGAACCCTTGGCACATTCTTCATCAGGTGCTGGAAGCATGCAGCCATTTCCAAGGTACAGGCATGTACGGCCGCTTCTCCGCCCCATCCCCTCAAGAGCCGTAACGGCGAGTACGTCTTTTCGGGTAGAATTAACAGGCGTGGTGGACAGGCATTTCGAGATTTCGCCGCAGGTGGCGCAAGGAGGATAAGGTGGTGGCGGATACCGGTAAGGACATATCCGGCAGCTTTCTCCTTGCGGCGACCGCCTACCGCTATGGTGACGGGGCGCAGGCCGAGTCGATGGCGGAGATGGCCGCCCGGCTCACCCCCGATGGAGCGGGAAGGCTGGAGGAGAACGCCGCTTACCACGAACTGGAACCGCTCCTGCATACGGTCGCCGTGGACTGCTCAGAGTCGGGCTTCGAACTGAAACTGCAGCCGGAGCTGCTGCAGCGGTGGTCGCAAGCGCATGCGAGGGAGAAGGCGCGCACCACCATCATCCACTTCGGCGCGGTGAAGGCATTGGGAGCCCTGGAGAAAGCGGGGATACGCGCCATCCCCCTCAAGGGGTTCTACCTCACCTCCGGGCTGTACGAAAGGAAGAGCGCGCGCGGTTTCAAGGACCTGGACCTGCTGGTGGAGCGGCCGTCGCTGGCGGGGCTCAACGACGCCCTGCTCGCGGCCGGCTTCGAGCCAGCTCCCGCCCGCCCGTCCTTCGTCCCCGCCCCCGCTTACACCGTGTATTCGCTGCCCGTGGAGGGCACGGACACGGCCATGGAGATAGACATCCATATCGGGATGCACTGGCCCGAGGAATACGAGCGCCGCACCCGTTTCCGTTCGCAGGACCTGTGGTCGGGCGCCTCCCGGGAGGAGGTGGAGGGGATGCATCTCTGGGCCTTGAGCCCCGAGCACCTGGTGATAACCACCATGCTCGACGCGGCCGTAAACCACCGCTACGCGCGGCTGGTGAAATTCCGCGACCTCGTGGAGGTAGCGCGCAGGTTGGAGATCGACTGGCAGGCGGTGGATGACTGGTGCCGCCGCTGGGAGGTGCGCAGTTTCGTGGGGCCTGGGCTGCTTTACCTGGGGGAGATAGACGAGAGGCTCGACATGCCCACCGGCACCCTGGACAGCATCCTCCCCCCCTATGCCGCCATGAGAGCGTTCCTGCGCGCTTTGCCGGTGCAGGGCCTTCCCGGCCACCGCTCCCGCTCCTTCTCCCCTGCCAACCTGCTCTTTTTCCTTCTCTCCGACACCGGGCCGGAACGCGCTCGCGGCCTGCTTCGCGTGCCGCGTCACATGTTCAGGGGGCGGCACCGTTTCTGATGTTGCGTCCTGTTGCGTGCATCGCGCAGGCGACAGAGACGTCCGGAGAGCTGCACGGCATTGTCAGCGCCCGAACATTTCCGGATGTCACGGCCCGGCGCGCTTGACCTTCATGCCGATCGACATGCCAGGCCTGGTATGGAAAGAGCAAGCCCTGGCGCGTAGCTTCAAAAAGCGGGGACGCCTATGGAGCAGTGCGAGCCCTGCTTGAAGTCGGGGGTCCACATGTACATGGCGCGCTCGGCCAGGATGCCCACCGGGCTGGCCCCCACGCATTCCACCACTGCGGAGACGTCCAGGTTGTCAACCAGGTCATTGACGTGGACGGTCTGGCGGCTCTCGGCCGGCATGAGGAAAGCGGTCTGAGCGGCCGTTCCGTCCGGCCCCAGCAGGGAAACCCGCACCTCCGCGGCAACGTCGTTGGGGTTCTGCACCAGGACCCACACGTCGAAGCCGGGCCGCGTGGTGCCCTCGGGGAGATACCAGTAGGTGCTGGTCTGATAGGATCCGATGGAATCGTGCGCGCCCCGTTTTCCATCCGCGGTATTGATGTACATGGCCCGCTCCGCGAGTATGCCCGCCCCGTCGAGGGAGGTGACCACGGTGGAGATATCCTCGCCCGGCAGGTAGTCGTTGACATGTATGGTGCCGCGCGAGTTGCCGGGCATGACCATCTCGTAGGTACCCCCTATCCCGTCGGGGGTGAGAAAAGTGGCCCGCACGGTGGTGGCGAGCTCGCCCGGGTTCATCACCAGCACCCATTCGTCGAACCCCGGGCGCGTGGTGCCTTCCGGCAGGTACCACTCCGATGCCGAGGCGGAAAGCCCTATGGAGTCGTGGGCGCCTCTCTTGCCGTCAGCGGTGGCCATGTACATGGCGCGCTCGGCGAACACCGGCAGTACCTCCCCTCCCGACTCGGTCAGGGACTCCACCCGCGTCGATATCTCACTGCCGGGCACGAACTCGTTAACGTGCACGGTGAAGCGGCTGGTCGCTCCGATATACACGGTGAGTTCATCCACCACCCCTCCCATGCCCAGGAACTGCACCCTGGCCTGCACGGGCACGTTATTGGGGTTTTGGATGAGCACCCATTCGTCGAAACCGGGATAGGTGGCTCCCTCGGGCAGGCACCATTCGGCGCTGGGCGTGAGTATGCCGATGGAGTCGTGGGAGCCCCACTTGCCGTCGACCGTCCCGTACATGTACATGGCGCGCTCGGACATGATGGAAGCGCCGTCGATGGCAGTGACCATGGTGGAGACGTGGCTCTCGTAAGGCACCCAGTCGTTGACGCGCACGGTGACGCGCGAGTGGGGCACGGCGGAGATAAGCGGCCCCTCCACCTGGCCGGTGAGGGTCTGGAAGACCATCCTTATCTTGGCGACCTTATCGCCCGGGTTCATGGCCAGCGCCCAGGTGTCGAAGCCCTGACCGGTATACCCCTCGGGCATGTACCAGCTGTAGGTGAAAAACTCGTAGGCCACGCAATCGCCGGCGTCGTTATACCAGGCCACGTTGTACACTTCGATGCCGGATATATCGCAGATGCCCGTGAAGTCGTAGCTGTAGGTGCCATCGGCTGCGCTCGCCAGTTCCACCATCACCGGGCGGTAGTAGGTGTTCATGGTTATGCGCATGGGCCGTCCGGGCGGTGCCGTGCCCTTGACCACGTCGGTGAAGGGATCCGCAGTCGCGGATATGTCCCCCACGGTTATGGAACGAGGCGTTCCCAGGCTGCCGGAGGACACGCTCTCGCCCGGGACGATATCGTGGTCCATGAACCAGGCGTCGAAGAAGCCGTCTCCCGCGCTGCCTACCGTCTGGGTGGCGGAACCCGCCTTGACGGAAACGCTCGCGCTCGGGTTGTAAAATCCCATCACCTCGTCGTATTGCGGATAGACCACCAGGATGGGACCTGTCCTGGCTATGTTCATCACCACGTGGCCCGCCTTGTCGGTGGAGAAGATGTAAGCGGCGTCGCCGTTTCGGATGTTGGTGCCGGTAAGACCGGCGGTATATGTCCCCCCCGAGGCGGTCACCTCCAGGTGCTCTACGCCCGGTGGGATGACCCCGTAGTATGTATTGGGGATCTTTACGTAAGCGTCGATCTGGTTGCCGGATGGTGCATTACCCGAAATGCTGTTGCTCGATACATTCACGCTTCCTGTAAGGGTACAGTTTACGGTTACAGTGTCTCCCCCCGCCAGGTCGGTCACCTTCACCGAGTCCCCTGACTGTATATCGTATCCCTCAACGCCGAAATAGGCATAGAACCACTTGCTGTTGTTGGTCCTGGCGATGATGGTGTGCACTAGCACGGCTCCGTTATAAAGCTCGACCTGCACGTTAGTGTTCGCGTGCGTGGTAAACCCCTCCACGGTATCGTAGGGTATGGCGACCCTCAAACCGTGCTGCACCCCGGCAGCCTCGTACCCTGTTGCTTCTGCTTCCTCCCCAGAGGGCCAATCTACCTTGTTTTCCTCTAGACGCTCGTGGGCTTCCCCGGGGGTTGATGGGAGCCTGCCCAGGGGGTCCTCTATTATCTCCGGGGTCCCACCGGCGACCGCTGCCTGGGTTCGGGAAACGACCTGGTAAGGGATGAGCAACGTGAAGACCAGTAAAACGGCCAGGAGGAATGAGCAGTATCTGGCCTTCTCTTCCCCGGCGAATGCTCTACCCATGCTCAACCCCAAAGGCGTCAGCCTGTCGCGCGTTCATCATGGCGGATCGGTGATGTAGGTCAAGTGCCAGATGCCGTAATCCTTGCGCAGGCGCATCTCGGAGGGCACGCTGACGCCGCTCTTTCCCACCACTATACCGGTCAAAACGGTCTCGCTCTCGCTCGGCTGGTTGAATGTATAGACCTCCATGTAGGCGAAGCGGCCTTCCGCCACCTTGGTGAGGAAGGGCTGTAGTTCGGCTATCTCGCACGCGAGGGTATCCTCGAAGCTGTCCGGCACAATATAATTAGTGCCGCCGCCAAGGTCCCCCGTGAGCTGGTTGATAGCGCTGATCCTCCACATCCCCCCGGAGAACTTCATGACGAAAGTCCCTTTGCTGGTGCCGCTGTCGGTGATGAGGGTGAAATATATATAGGAAGTGTTGGGGTCCCCCACGGGACGGACGTCGGCGCTGGTGACCTCCAGGCGCGTCACCCTCCCCTCCGCTACCGCACGGAAAAAGTTCTGGTGTCTCTGGGTCTCGGTCACGTAGCGCTGGTCGGGGTTAGTATACGAAAAGTCCTCGCCGGTGTATTCGTCCATCGCCGCAGCACCGGAATCCGAAGTACCGGCATCGCCCCCGGCCGAGCTGCCGTCATCGGGCGCCTCCTCCTGCGCGGAGGCCGCTTCCTCAAGCTCCGACTTGAAGGAAGTGCCTACCTCGCCCGCCGATACAGCCTGTTCGTCCCCACCGTCATCCACAATCCTCCAGGCAGCAAGGGCTGCGCCTCCGGCGCAAAGTATGACCACCACGAGGATGACGAACAACTTTCGCATCCCAACCGCCTCTCTCGTTCTCTCGGGCTTTATCACCAATCAATATAACACAGCGGCAGATGCCGCATAATTATCTATATCGTCATCTCGGCCGCTTCCTTTTAGCGCTCTCCCGGCTTGCGTCATCCAGAAGCCCCTTATATTTCCATTATTTGCGCAGGGCGGCGTTTTATCCTTCATACCCGCCCAGCCTGGACGGCTCGGACCGATGCCCGGGAGGGGTGCGGAAACCGTGATCCCGGGGCAGGTATTTACAGGGTCCCCCGGCCCCATACCGGCCTTATGGATCTCACCGTGCTGCGAAGGCGCCCGGGTGCGAAAAACCCGCTTTCGCACGGGGAAAGGGTGGAAATCCTACCCGGCGTTATTGCTGTAATAATAGTAATAGCCGTAGCTCCTGGCCTCGTCCATGTAATTGAGCACCACGCCGACCACGTTGCTGTTCACCTGCTGCAGGAGGTCCCTCGTCTTGCGGGCATCGTCGCGCTTCGCCATACCCATGCCGCATACCAGGAACACCCCGTCGGTGCGTGGGGCAAGCACGGCCGCGTCCGATACCGCCAGTACGGGCGGCGTGTCGATGAGGACGAAATCGGCCATGGACTTGGCCTGCGCCACCAGCTCGTTCATGCGCCGCGAGCCTATCAGCTCCGAGGGATTCGGGGGCAGCGGGCCGCTGGTCAGCACCTGCAGGTTGCGCTTGCCCGACCGCTTCAGGCATTCCTCCAGGGTCTTCTTCCCCACCAGCACCGTGGACAGGCCTTCCGAGTTGCTAAGGTGGAAGAACTCGTGCAGTGCGGGACGCCGCATGTCGCAACAGACCGCGATCACGCGGTGCCCGGCCTCCGCCAGGGACACCGACAGGTTGGCCAGCACGAAGGTCTTTCCCGCCGCCGGGCCGGCGCTGGTGACCATGAGCACCTTGAGCCGGCGCTCGTAGTTCACGTACTGGATGTTGGTGCGCAGGGCCCGGAAGGACTCCGCCACGGGCGATTTCGGCTCCGAGACCATAACCAGGGACGAGCGCCGCTGCTCGCCCTCCAGCTCGCGATAGCGGGGTATCTCGCCCAGGACCGGGGCCTCGTACAGCCGCTGCACCTCGTCCCGCGACTCGATGGAATCGTCCAGGTAATCGACGAGGAATGCGAGCCCCAGGCCGAGTATTGCCCCCAGGAAGAAGGCCAGCACGCCGTTGCGCACCGGGCGGGGGCTGACCGGGCTGGTGGGCACGTCCTCGTCGACGATGACCTCCAGGCCGCCGGACATGAGGTCCTCGGAGATGGAGAGCTCGCGGTAGATGCGCTGCAGGTCGACGTAGTAATTGTAGGCTATCTGCTGCTCCACCTTCAGCTCCTCGGGTATGGCCTGGTTGCCGAAGCGCGCCTCGATCTCGCGGGAGAGCTCGATGGCCTCGTCCTTGGTGGACTGCAGAACCTCCCACACCTCCGCCCTGGCCTTGGCGATCTCCTTGACGTTCTCGCTGCGCCGCCACTCCTGGTAGACGTTGGCGTACTGGTTGGCGATATCCCGCGCCAGCTCGGGGTAGCGGTCGGTGGCCTTGATGACGATGATGTTGGTGTTGCTGAGCGGCTCCACGTTTATCTTGGCCATGAGGCCGGGAGGCGAGAGGTCGAGCTGCAGGGCCTCCACGACTTTCTTCGCCATCTCCTTGGTCTTGAGCAACTCCACCTGGGTCTGCAGCGACCTCTCCGGCTGGGTCGACAGTTCGCTGATGGTCTCCTCGAGGACGGTGCTCTCCAGGGGCTTTTCCTTGATGACCACCCAGGAAGAGGCCTGGTAAAGGGTGCCCTGCAGGAAGAAAGAGTAGAGCAGCGCGGCCCCGGTAACCAGCAGGATGGAAGCGATGACCCACCATTTTCTCTTCCTGATGACGTTGATGTAATCCTTGAGTTCCAAGACCCGGTTCTCCGTCCTTACGCGCGCCGCACGACTTGCATTGTTATTGCCGGGGCTCTTCTCCCGCGCTCGCCTGCCCCAGCTCGGTGATCGTCCAGATACCGTCTTTTTTCTCCAGCAGAAGGGATACGTAAATGGTATTGCCGTCGTTGAGCGCCATCGTCCCGTACGCCCTGCAGGTGTCTCCCTCTACGGTGTATTCCTTGAGTTCCAGGTTCACCGCCCTGCCCTCGCCGACCGCGGCGAGCACTCCCTGCGATTCCTCGCTTGCCAGGCTCTCCTGGTCGCCCACCAGTTGTGCCCGGGCTGCCGCCTCCCCCGCCGCGTATCCCCTGCTGAACTCATCCTCCAGTTCACCTTCATCGGTGAAGCATCCGGAAAGGGTGAGGCATGCCGCAGCCAGCACGAACGCGAGCATGCAGAGCAGGACGGTGCGTGCGCCGCGGAGCGGCGACGTATTCTCCTTCATCTCAGCTGGGGGTGCTTCCCTTATCCGCGGTGATACTCTGCATATACCACATGCCGTCGATCTTGATCAGGTCCACCGTTCCGGGTATGGTGCTGCCGTCCTTGAAATTCCCCGTTATCTTCACCTGGGCGGTGTCCCCGTCCACGGTCACCGCGTCCGCGGTCACGTTAGCGAACTCGCCGTTGAGCAACCTCTGGATGCTCTCCTGGCTGGCCTCCTGCTCCTCGATCATGGTCCGGGCAAGCTGGAGTTTCTCATCGCTCCACTTCGCCTGTTCCGCCTTGACCCCATCCTGGTAACCCCTCTGGTACTCCTCCTCCAACTGGCCTTCGTCGCTGCCTCCAGAACAGCCGGGGACCGCGACGAGTATCGCAGCGGCAAGAACCGTTAAAGCCGCCAGGACAACGACCTTGCGCGTCGTGGACATCATGCACACCTCCCATATCTGATCGCCACAAAAGCTAACGGCCACATCTTACTATTATCGGCTCACGGCAAGAGAGATTTTACAGTCACGTACTTTTATTCACAGATCACCCTCGCGGCCGACGTACCTCCGGCCCGCCCGTCCTTTTCCCTTATTCATACGTATCCGGACCCGCATCCCCTTCCCCTTCGGCTTCCTCGCCGGCGGAAAGCTCGAGCTCGGCCAGAAACGCCCTCGCGGACTCAGCTTCCGCGGGGGGGACGACGACGCGCGCCATGCCTATGGGTCCGGCATAACTCGGGGCGGGCAGATCCGCCCATTCGCGGGGATGGAACCCCTCCTCCTGCAGGATGCGCATCACCAGTTCCGCCTCCATGCGGTCCCCGGCGAACACCACCTCGACGTCCGAAGGCTTCCCGCGCAGTCTATCAAATATTCCCATATGTAGAGTCTACCTCAAAAAGCGAGGCCATGTTCCGGAGCCGGCTTTTTCGCTTTTCGCGGGCTCCGTGAGGGGATCGATGCGAGCAGGCCTCAAAGGGCTTTTTCCTTGGATTGCTCCATCATCCTCTGTATCTCGCGCTCCAGGATCGGCGGCAGGCCCTCTATCTTGACGTTGAGGAAACCGCGCACGATGGTGGCGGTGGCCTCCTCCTCGCTCAGGCCGCGCGCCATCAGGTACTCCACCTCGTCCTGGGCGATCTTGCCCACCGCGGCCTCGTGGGACATGTCCACCTCGGGGTGCCTGCCTTCCAGTTCCGGCACGGCGTAAATGGAGCCGCCGCCCTCCAGGATGAGCCCGTTGCACTCGAGGTGGGCCTTGATCCCGCCCACGTCGCCACGTATATGGCCCCGGGCCACGATGTCCCCGCCCCTGGTTATGGCGCGGGATATTATCTCGGCGTTGCACCCGGGAGCGCCGAGGATGACGCGCGAGCCCACGTCCAGCTCGCTTCCCGGCTGGGCCACGAGGATGGAGTTGAAGCGCGCCGTGGCGCCCTCGCCGACCAGGTGCGCGGTGGGATAGGTCTGGATGCTGTGCACGTCCTCCATGGCCACGTAATTCGACATGTACAGCCCGCCTTCATCCACCACCACGGCGCTGCGCGGCCTCACGTCTATGCCCTCCGACCAGTTGTGCACCATGGTGAAGGTCAGCTTGGCGTTTTTCTTGATATAGAACTCCGAGACTCCGAGATGCAGCGCCGTACCGATATCGTGCCTGCTGGCGCAACCGGTGATGATGTGCAGTTCGGACCCTTCCTCGGCGATGACGATGTTGTGGACCCTCTGCACGTAGCGCGGCTCGCGGATGTAGAGGCAGGCCTGCAGGGGATAGACGGTGCGCGAGCCCGGCATGGCCCTCATGAAGTAGCCGTCGAAGGGGTTCAGTGCCACGTCCGCGGTGTACTTGTCCGTATC
This sequence comes from uncultured Actinomycetota bacterium, assembly GCA_964462595.1. Taxonomy (GTDB): domain Bacteria; phylum Actinomycetota; class Geothermincolia; order Geothermincolales; family RBG-13-55-18; genus SURF-21. The sequence goes on along the minus strand of CAYWXM010000001.1, from coordinate 29,955 downwards.
CACCGCGACGGCGTTCCAGTAGTAATCCCACAGCCAGTCGTATTTATCCAGCGCCTCGCGGCAGCTCAGGATCTCCAGGCCTTTTTCCAGGGCCTTGCTGTGCACCACCGTCCCGTCTATCTGCACGAAGGAGCCCGAGCGCTCCTCGCCGCTTTTCACCATGCCCGATTTTTCCATCTCCTCGGCCTCGAGGTCCTCGATCTCCTCCAGGCTCTCGGCATACGCGCATTCCCCGGCCTCGCTGGTGTACGAGCACAGGTCGAGGTCGCTGCCGTAGATGGCCGGCTTCTCCGTGGCCGCCCGCGCCCTTTCCCTGATCTCCTCTAGCGCGTGCATGTCGCACACTCCTCGAATCCGCACTCGCGGATGGTCTTCAACTGTTCCCTGGGGTTGCCGGAACAGATGATGGTGCCGCCGTAGAGGACGTGGCCGTGGTCCGCCTCCACGTAGTCCAGGATGTAGCCGGTGTGGGTGATGATGAGGCCGCTCTTGTGCCGCTTCCTCACCAGCTGCTTCTGCAACAGCTTGCTGATGGCCTTTCCCACCAGGTCGAGGTTCTCCATGTCCACCCCAGATTCCGGCTCGTCCAGTAGCACCAGTTCGGGCTTCTGGGCCTGCAGCTGCAACAGCTCGGAACGCTTGATCTCGCCGCCCGAGAACCCGTAGTTCACGTCGCGGTCCAGGAAATCGTCCAGGTTCATCTCGCCGGCGAGGGCTTTCACGTCGAGGTCGTCCCTGGAGCTGATGCTGACCATCTGTTCCAGGGATACGCCCCTCACGGTAGGCGGCCTCTGGAACATGATCCCCATGCCTTGCCTGGCCCTCTCGTCCGGCTGCAGCCCGGTTATGTCCTCCCCGTCGAGGACCATGCGTCCCTTCGTCACCCGGTAATGGGGAAAACCCATCAGCGCCATGAGCAGGGACGTCTTGCCCGACCCGTTGGGGCCGAAGAGCACGTGTGTCTCGCCGTGCCTGATCTCCAGGTTTATGTCGTGCAGGATCTGCCTGCCCTCCACCGCTATGGCGAGGTCCTCCAGCTCCAGTATCTTTCCGTATCTGCCGTTCCCGCCTGCCACGCTACCACCTCCATATCCAGATACGTTCGCCGTGATTGCAATATGCTCACCATGATTCTACCCCCTGGTGGATTGGTTTAACGAGATATATGGCAACGGCGCAGCAGAAGGCGGTAGCCCGGGAGCTATCCCCGCCCGCAAGGATAATGGCTGTTACGGCGATAGTGGCAGCGATATCATGTTGGCGGAAGCCGGTGCCGCTCGGACAAGGGCGGGCAACGAAGGTGTCAGGCGCCGCCTGCGGTTGTCAGGCCGCCCTTCGGGTGGTTCCCGTCTTTTCCCCGTGCGTCCGCCTGGCGCATTGCAGGGCCAGGTAGAATTGCGGATGGTTACAGCAGGAAACAAACGGGCACCGGGAACAATCTACCTCATGAAACATCATGCACAAGGTACGTCTCCCCTTTCGAACGTTTCGCGTTGTAGGCATATCCACAGAGTTCTTCCACACCAGGCCTCAAACACCTTCCCCTTTAAGTCTTTTGACCGGCTTTAAGCGCGGTGGCGGCACGAGTAGAAACGACGGGAAAACACAGCAAAACCCCGTTCACCCCTTATGCGGCAACGGCCTCGTACGGCCCCCGGCCTAGGCCAGGGGCGGGAGGGTGATGTTCAGCTGGTAGGAGCGGGGCCCTCCGTCGTTCTTGATCCCGCCCGTGATGATGTCCATCATGGGGTCGATAAAGTCGGCGACCTCTTCTTTCCTGCCCTTGAGGTGCCAGCGGAAGAAGACGTGCTCTATGGTCCCCAGGATCATGGAGCGCACCAGGTAGGGGTCGATATCCTTCTTGAACTCGCCCGACCCCACACCCTCCTCGATGGCCTTGAGTATGGAATTGGCCGCCCGCTTCACCGCCTCGTAACCCTCCGCCTCCATGAACTTGCGGTTATGCTTGAGGTCCAGCAGCACCAGCGAGGAATAGTCGGGGTTGTCTCTATAGAGGTTGAAATAACCGTAGCATATGGCCCTCAGCTTGTTCTCCGCGCCCTTGATGTACGGGCTCATGGACTCCATGAAATCCACCGCCCGGCTGGTGATCTCGCCGGGAATGGCGAAGAGCAGGTCCTCCTTGCTCCCGAAGTACTCGTAGATGGTCGCCTCGGATACCCCGGCCGCCTTGGCGATCTCGGCGATGGTGGCGTTGTAGAAACCCTTCTCCCCGAAAACCTCCAGGGCCGCTGCGATGATAAGTGAGAATTTATCCTTTATTTTACGGTCGTTCCCCATCTTTTAACCTCAATTTCTTAGTATTACTTAGAAATTGACATTACTATTGTAATTTATCTATAATTATTAAGCAATATCTGAAGTTCGTATATAGGAGGGGATGGCGATGATACGCACGGTCGACGAGTATCACGAGGGCCTCAAGGCCATGAAACCCAACGTCTACATGGGGGGGGAGGTGCTCGGGAGGGAAAACCTTCCAGGCACGGAAATACTGGACCTTACCGTGGAACTCGCCCACGCCAAAGAGGTGCAGCACCTGACCACCGCCAAGTCGCACCTGAACGGCGAGCTCGTCAACCGCTTCTGCCACATCAACCAGAGCCCCGAGGACCTCCTCAACAAGCAGGAGATGACGCGCATGTCCTGCCGCCTCATAGGCGGGTGCATCGCGCGCTGCATGGGCACCGACGCCATGAACGCGCTCTCGGTCATCACCTACCAGTGCGACCAGGCCCACGGAACCGAGTACTACCCGCGCTTCCTGGAGTACCTCAAGATGTGGCAGGAAAAGGACATAGTGGGTTGCTGCGCGCAGTCCGATACCAAGGGGCACCGCAGGATGAGGCCGCACCAGCAGACCGACCCCGACCAGTACATGCGCGTGGTGGAAAGGCGCAAGGACGGCATCGTGGTGCGCGGGGCCAAGGCCCATAACTCCTTCGCCCCCCTCGCCGACGAGATCATCGCCATCCCCACGCGCTTCCTCACCCCGGAAGAAAAGGACTGGGCGGTGGCCATCGCCGTCCCGGGGGACTGGCCGGGCGTGAAGCTGGTATGCCGTGGCGCGAGGTACCGCGACCGCGTGCCCGAGCTGTCGACGGCCCTCTCCGGCAAGGGGGAGATCGAGTCGCTCACCATCTTTGACGACGTCTTCGTGCCCTGGGAAAGGGTCTTCCTCAACGGGGAGACGGAGTTCGGCGGGCAGCTGGCCCTGCTCTTCGCGCTCTACCACCGCCATTCCTACACCGGGTGCAAGCCGGCCATGTCCGACGTGCTCACGGGCACCACGGCCCTGGTTGCCGAATACAACGGCATCGAGAAGGAGAACCACATACGCCACAAGCTGGCCGAGATCATCAGCGTGGCCGAACTCGTCTACGGCACCGGTATCGCGGCGGCCGTCAAGTCCAAGAAGGCCCCCTCCGGCACCCAGATACCGGACACGGTCTTCTGCAACGTGGCCCGCAAGCACGCGGGGGTGAACATCTACCACGAATACGACATCCTCGCCGAGATCGCCGGCGGCCTCCCGGCGACCCTGCCCTACAGCGACGAGTTCGTGAGCCCCGAGGTGGGCGAGCTGGTGAAGAAATACCTCACACGCGCGGACCACGTGAGCCCCGAGGACATGTACAAGTGCTTCGCCTGGGTAAGCGACTTCTCCTGCTCCTCCATGGCCGGCGTGTGGCAGTACGCAGGCGTGCACGGCGGTGGCTCGCCCATCATGGAGGACATCGCCATCCTGGGCACTTACGACATCCAGGAGAAAAAGGACATCGCCAAGAGGCTGGCCGGCATAGAGGTCGACTGAGAGCCCGCCCGGCAGAGAGCCGGCGGTGGACTTGCGGGGGGTGCGGGGCGCGGGACAACGCGCCCATTATCCCCGCGCTTAAGGCTCGCTTCCTGCCGTTGCAGGGAACCCCTTCTCTTCCTGCCATCGCGAGGACATGACCGGTGCCCGGATGGCGGGAGCAGGGGATACTCGTGACGGGGAAAACCTGGCATCTTCTAAGCGTGATCGTCCTTTTCGCGCAGGGGGATGGTGAAGCGAAAGGCGGAGCCGCCTCCCTCGCGCGCCTCGCACCATATCTTTCCCCCGTGCGCCTCCACTATGCGCCTGGCGATATACAGGCCCAGTCCCAATCCGGGGCTGGAGTGGTGGAGGGGGACCTCCGACTGATAGAAACGGTCGAAGACGCGGTTTTTCTCCCCCTCCGGGATACCCCCTCCCCTGTCCAGGACCGAGACGAGTGCGTCGCTGTCACTGGCTTTCACATCGACCTCGATGGGGGATGCGGGCGGGGAATATTTTACTGCGTTGTCCAGAAGGATGATCATCAGGCGCGTAAATTTCTCGTGGTCCAGCCATGTCTTGCCAGGGTTTTCCGCATTTACGACCTCTATGATCCTCTCGCTGCCCCTGGCCTTCATCTCATCGACGGCTCCCCGGATCAGCGGCAGAAGGTCGTGTTTGCCGCGCTCCAGTGACATGAAGCCACGCTCGATGCGCGATACGTCCAGCAGGTCATCGACCACCCCGGTGAGTTTCTCCACCCCCCGCGCTATCGCCGCCAGCGAAGCCGTGATATCCTCCCGGCTCATCTCCCCGTTATATTCTTTCAAGGTCGCTGCGTATCCCTCGATGAGGGTAGCGGGGTGACGCAGCTCGTGGGCGGCGATGTCCAGGAAATCCCTGAGCTGGGCCGCCCTGGCCTCCAGCTCGAGTTCGTAGCTCTTCTTGTCGGTGATATCCACGATGGAGGCCACGCTCTTGCCCATGCCCGGAAGCACGCTCACGGTGATGATGGTGTTGAGGACGCGCCCGTCGCGGCGCACGGTGCGCGCTTCGTATCTGACCGGTCCCTTGACTTCCCCGTTGAGGAGGCGCAGCGAATGGCGCCTGATGGGCTCGCGATCCTCGGGGTGCACGAACTCCATGTATTTCCTTTTGCCCACCACTTCTTCCCTGTCGTAGCCAAGGAGTTTCTGTATCTCCTGGTTGGCGTCGAGTATAGTGCCGTCCACGCTCAGGACGACCATGGCGCTGCCCGTCGATTCGAAGGTGACGCGGTAGTTCTCCTCGCTCTCGCGCAGCGAGGAGACAAGCGCCGCGCGATCGATGGCCTGGCCTATCTGGCCGGCCAGTATCTCTATGGTCCCTCTCACGTGCCTCTGGATGTCTCTCAACGAATGCGATGCCAGGTTTATACACCCGATGACCTTTCCCTCCGATTCGATGGGAAGCAAGGCGAGTGCCTTGAGGCCTTCCTCGCCTGCGGGATCCGCGCGGGGGATACCCATTTCCTGGTAATACACGTACAGCGGCTCGCCGGACATGACGACCCTCACGTTCCCGGTATCGGGGCTAAAACGGCTGACCCTGGTGACGAACTTCTGCGAAAGGCCGCGGTGGCACCTGAGCTCCAGGGCGCCCGTTTCTTTGTCTAACAGGTATATCCCCCCGCTATCGAGGCCGCTCGCCTCGATCACGGCCGACAGGGAGACTTTCAGTACCTCCTCCAACTCGCTGCTTATGCCCAGTTTCAAGGCCAGGTCCCTCTGCGTTTCGAGCAGCCTCTCCGCCGCCCGGCGCTCGGTGATGTCGCGGAGCACCGCGATGACCTCCCCCTCGAAAGCGGGCAGAAGCCTCGCCTCGAAGTTCTTCTCGCCGTCCGGAGACTGCATGTCGTATTCGAAGGATAGCGGTTTGCCCTGCTCGCTTACCTCGCGGACATACCTCTCGGCCCTCTCCCCTATCTCCTCCGGGAGCACCTCCTGCACCCTGCTGCCCATGATCTCCTCCCTGGGCACGTAGAGGTATGCCGTACGCCCCGCTCTGAAATCGACGATGGTGCCGTTCGGTTCGAAGCGGAAATACAGGTCGGGGAGCGACTGCATGACTTGTTCCAGCTCGTAGGTCTTGCGGCGCAGCTCTTCCTCCGTGGCCCTGCGGTCGGTGACGTCGCGGGAGTTGACGATCACGCCCCCCACCTCGGAGTCGTCCAGCAGATTGAACGAGGTCGCCTCGTGTATGCGCCAGTTGCCGTCCCGGTGCCGGATAGACAGCTCCACGCTCCCGGTGACACCGGGGCGTTGCCTGGCAAATTCCATGGCCGCGTACGCCGCCTCCTTTTCGTCTGGATGGATGAATTCCATTATATTCCTGCCGACGATTTCTTCCTGCCTGTAACCCAGCAGGCGCTCCACGGCTGGACCTGCATATATGATCCTGCCGTCGGCCCCCAATACCGTGACCAGGTCGAGGGCGTTCTCGATGAGCATACGGAAGAAGCTCCCTCTATCTGCCAGCGCCTCATCCGCCAGGCGGCGCTCGGTGATGTCCATCCCCACTGCCACGACAATTCCAGGATTTCCCTTACCCGCACCTACGACAGTCATCCGCCACGATACGAGCCTTTTTCCGCCCTGCTTGGTATGAACGTGTTGCTCCAGGGTATCGACCAGTTTCCCGTTCCTGTAACTCTCCAGGAGGGCGAGATCGGTTTCGCGCAACTGTTCTGGAATGGAGAATTCCCAGAAAGGTTTGCCTATGACCTCTTGCGAGGCGTAACCGCTCAGCTTCTCTGCGGCGGGATTGATAAGAACGATGCGTCCCTCGGCATCCAGGCCCACCACGAGCAGGCTGGTCTCGTTGAAGATTCTCCTGTAGGGTATCCCTCTGTGCTTCCTCATTCCTGGCACTCCCCGCACCTAAGCCCGTTTTGCTCCGCCTGCCATATTATCTACCATATATTTAATATATATTACTTTATCAGCGTGGAAGCCTGGGGGTCAGCTGGCCGAGGGGTCAATCCCGGAACCGGCTTCGTGCAGGGGAAGCCCGTGGCTGGAATAGTGGGCTGCATGGCGGGGTATATATCATGAGGGCGCGAAAACGCGGAGGAGGAGGCCGCGAGCCCGGCGAAATACCCAGTGAATACGTTCGCGAGCAAAGGGGGGGTCATGAAGAATCTCAAAGCGAGGATGTTTGCAGCCCTGGTGGCCCTGGCGGCGCTTCTGCTGCTCCTGCCCCTGGCGGCGGGTTGCGGGGAAACCGCCACGCAGGAGAAGGTGAGCGAGCCGGGCGAGTATTCCGGTTACTCGCAACCCGATTACGCCACCTGGGAGACCACGTCCCAGTACGTGCCCATGCGCGACGGCACGAAGATCGCGGTGGACGTGTACCGTCCCACGCAGGGGCCGGAGGGGAAGCTCCCCGCCGTGCTCATCATGACCCCGTACCACCGCGCCAGCGTTAAGGACGGCGAGGTAGCCGACCTCATGACCAACCCCGATTCCCCCTACCGCACCATCGTCTCCTACGGCTACGTCGTGGTGTGCGCGGATATCCGCGGCACTGGCGCCTCGTACGGCACGAGGTTCGGCATCTGGCCTCCCGATGAGGTGGCGGACGGAAGCGACCTCGTGGACTGGATCTCGGCCCAGAAGTGGTGCGACGGCAACGTGGGCATGATGGGGCAATCCTACCTGGCCACCATCCAGTTCATGAACGCATCCAATATGAACCCCCACCTCAAGTGCATCATCCCCCGCTACTCCCTCCTCGACACCTACGATTTCACATACCCGGGAGGTATCCTGAACTTCAATTTCGTGCAGGTCTACGACCTGGCCATGAAGATGCTCAACAGCAACAGAGACGCCCCGGCGCTGGGCGTGTATCCCAGCAAGCCGGTGGATGAGGACTCGGACGGGAGCATGCTGGCGGCGGCGACCGTGGAGCACGAGGCCAACACGGACCTGGTGATGCTGGCCGACCAGATGGTCTTTCGCGACAGCGTGATGGAAAACCCCTACGGCGGGCCCATGGGGTACCCCGTCGTCAGCCCCTCGGGACACCTGGAGGAGATCGAGGCGTCGGGGGTGGCCATCTATAACATGGGGGGCTGGCTGGACTGCTACACCACGGACACCATATCTTTCCAGGAGACGCTGGCCAACGAGAGCAGGTGCCTGATCGGGGACTACGACCATACCCAGGGTTTTGACGGCTTCGCCATCGAATGCGTGCGCTTCTTCGACCGCTACCTCAAGGGGATAGAGAACGGCATCGACGAGGAGTCGCCTTACTACGTCTACACCACGGGCAGCGAGGAGTGGAATTCGTACGAGGTTTGGCCGCCGGCCGAGGCGGAGATCGAGCCCTACTATCTCGAGGCCGGCGGAACGCTGAGCCCCACCGAGCCAGCTGACGGCGAGGCCTTCGAGACCTACGAGGTGGACTACACCACCAGCAGCGGCAAGCAGACGCGCTGGCTGGCCATGACCGGCGACCCCAGCGACTACGGGGACCGGGCGGCCGAGGACGATAAGTGCCTCACCTATACCACGGAGCCGCTCGCCCGGGATACGCAGGTAGGCGGATTTCCGGTCCTGACCCTCAACGTCTCCATGACCGCCGCCGACAGCGATCTCTTCGTCTACCTCGAGGACGTGGGCGAGGACGGCTACGTGCAGTACAAGTCGGAGGGGCGGCTGCGGGCGTCTCTGCGCAGCCTGGGCGAGCGACCCTGGCTGCCCGAACTCCCCTACCATCCCTGCAACCAGGCGGACGTGCAACCGCTGGTGCCGGGCGAGCTGACCGAGCTGACCGTAGTCCTCTTCCCGGTGTCCCACGTCTTTAAGCAGGGGCACAGTATACGCGTATCGCTGGCCGGAGCGGACGTGGACAACTTCAGGACGCCGCAGCTCTCGCCTCCCCCGACCTGGAAGGTATATCAGAGCTCGTACGTGGGCCTGCCCGTCGTCCCCGCCGAATAGCAGCCTGGGCATCGGCCTTGGGGTCACGCCCGGAAATCGGCCGTAAATATCGGCCTTGGGGTCACGCCCGGAAATCGGCCGGCGTCGGTCTATCGTCATACATCCGTTTGAAAACGTGATGATAGAGGCATCCGGATAGCCACATCGTTGAAGGCGTCTCCTCCGGCATAAAGACCCCGGCCCCTGCAAATCCCCTTATACCCCGCAAACCCCCTCAAATCAAGCCGCTGATCCAGGTTAAAAAAGGCGGTTCGCGAGGTTGTCTTCCTCTTGTCTCGCGATGGCAGGACTTAAGTAAGACAAAGCCATGGAGCATAGAGCTCAGGCGAGGCGCCTTGAGGCAGGCCGATTTCCGGGCGTGACCCCAAGGCCAATTGAGGCAGGCCGATTTCCGGGCGTGACCCCAAGGCTGACCCCAAGGCCGGGGATGACCACCCGGCCTACCCGGTGTAATAATAGTTGATACGGAAGGGCACGGGACGGGGTGTTTCGCGGCACTGAAGAGGAGGCGATCTCGGTCATGAGCGATGGGTTTCCGGGTTTCGTGAAGAAAGCGCGGGAGATACTGGAGGGCACCTCCGGCCTTAACGACATCGAGGACTACCGCGCGCTTCTATGCGCCGACTGCGAATTCTATCACCACGGCGAAGAGGAGAACGAGGAGTGCGGCAGCTTCCTCCTGCTCAAGACGCTTCTGGAAAAGAACGCCTTCGACCTGGAGGGAGCCCTGCGCGAGCTGGAGTGAAACCTAGGGGCGGAATAAGGGCGTGAACTTCCCGTACCCGTTGTCACTTGCGCCCTTGCGGCTCGGGAGCGGCTACCCTGGAGGTTGCCCCACATGAACTCGGATAACGGCGACCTGGATGGAAGATCATACCTCCGGCTTGGGGACGGACTTTTTCTCAAGTCACTCGAGCAGCCCTGCCTCTACAACGTGAAAAACGACGAGCTATACGAGCTTTCCCGGCAAGCCCTGGAGATGCTGTCCCGCTGCGACGGCACGCATACGGTGGAGGAACTGGAGCCCGAGGAGGACTTCCTCGCCTACTGCCTGGATGAAGGGGTGCTCGAGGCCGCGCCCGGGAAACGGAGGCGCGCCATCGAGGTGGGCCACAACGAGATCCCTTCGCTGCGTTACCTCATGGTGGAGGTGACCGACCGCTGCAATCTGCGCTGCTGCCACTGCTACCTGGGTGAAGCCGGAACGAGCGACCTGGAATGGGAGACGCTGCGGCGCGTCCTGGACGATCTCGACGATATCGGGGGCCTGCGCCTTATGATAACCGGCGGGGAACCGCTGCTCTACCCCCACTTCGAGCTGCTCAACCGGGAACTGGCGGGAAGGTCGTACCGCACCGTGCTCATCAGCAACGGCACCCTCATGGAGGGTCTCGACATGCGCTCCTTGAATTTCAGAGAGATACAGCTGTCGATCGACGGGCTGCAGGAGGGGCACGATCACCTGAGGGGCAAAGGCACTTACCGCAAGGTCATGCAGTCCTTGGGGCGGGCTCTGCAGGCGGGCATAGACGTGTCCGTGGCCACGGTGATCCACGCCCGCAACCTTCACGAGCTGGAGCGCCTGGGGGAACAGCTCTTCGAGATGGACGTGTGTTCGTGGACCCTGGAATACCCCGTGGAGTGGGGACGCATGAAGGAGAGCCGCGAACTCCTTCCCAAGCTCGAGGACGCGGTTCCTCTCTTCGACATGGAATGGGGATGGGGGGCTCACGAAGGCGCCCCGGGATACGCATGCGGAGCCCATCTCGCCAACGTGGAACCCGGAGGCAGGCTGGTGAAATGCGGCTATTACCGCGAGATGAGCGGCGGCCGGGTGGACGCGGAGGGGGGCCTGCGCCGCACCTGGCTCGATCTTCCCCGCATGAAGCTGGGAGAGGTCTGCGCCGCCTGCGACGTCCTGGAGGAATGTGGCGGAGGTTGCTGCTTCCGGGCCGAGCTGATGGCGGGAGAGGGAGGCCCCGACCCCCTCATGTGCGCCCGCATGGGCAGGCCCTGGAAAGGCCCCGATGGGGCGATCGAGAGCGGTTGACATTCACTGTTTAGCCGGCCCCGGGCATGTGTATAATATTTTTAGTATCCACTACCAAGGAGGTGGTGACATGAGGATCACGAAGATCCCCAGGCGTAAGGGCGGCACTTGCAAGTGCAGTAAGAGCTGCGGTTAGCGCGCCCCGAGATTTGAGGGGGCCCCGGGCCCCCTCATCCTATGTGACCTTGATATCATCAGTCAGAGAAAAGGGACATGGTTCATCATTGATTCAGCAGACTAAGAATCTCAGCACGAAGAAAGGGAGACATCATGCCGCAGGAAAAGCCGCTCGGAAAGAGAAGACAAAACGCCATTCTACTGACCTTGCTCTTCTTCGCCGTCGCAGCACTGGCAACGGCCTTCATCGGTGGTTGTAACGGCGAGGGCGAGCAGAAGGACAGCGAGGGATGGGTGCAGACCGATATCTACCTGGGTTTGAATATCCCGGGAGACGGCGTGGTCGGCGAGGAGGATTTCCAGCGCTTCCTGGAAGAGGTGGTAAGCGCCGAATTTCCCCTGGGGCTCACCGCACTCGACGCTTACGGGCAGATGCTGGAGCAGGATGGGGACTGCGAAAAACAGCAGACCAAGGTGATCGTCCTGGTGCATCAGAACGACGATGCCAACCTGCAGGCGGTGGAGCGGGTCATCGGCGCCTACCGCGAGCGCTTCGGGGGCCCCCAGGTCATGCATACCACTTCCCCCATAGACGTGGAGTTCTTCGAGGGAGACCAGGCGGCGACAGAGAAGCGGCAGGAAGTGGTGGCCTTCGTGCAGGAGGCGGTAGCTTAAGCCCAGGCGAACGGCAAAGAGAAGGCAGTGGCCGAGTTCAGCGACCCCAACGGTTCCTTCGAGCGGGGCGAGCTGTATATCTATGCATACGATTTCAACGGAAACGTCCTGGGTCACGGCGGGGATGCCTCACTCATCGGCAATAACCTCATAGACTACGAAGATCCCAACGGCGTTAAAGTGATCCAGGGGTTGATCGAGGCGGCAAAGAGCGGGGAGGGGTGGTTCCTTTATACCTGGGATAACCCGCAGACCGGCAAGCAGGAACCCAAGCTGGGGTTCGTGATGAAGGTGGACGATACCTGGTGGCTTGGCTCGGGCACTTACGGTAACTGAACGGACGCGAAAACGGGCCGCTGGACCCTGGTACCCGTTTTTTGTGCCTTCTTTTACGGTGTTGCTGCAAGGCTGATTTCATACTGCAAAGGTTGATTTGTTCACATACCCCGTGATATAGTCTGCGTGAAAATGGGGATTGCCGGGGGATACAAACAACCATCACACACTTTCTCGCAGCTCTTTACGCAACCATCTCCCAGATGCATAACTCCGGGTATCGACAAAAAGGGGGGGGAGAGATATTGCGTTCTCTCGCGTTTAAATCCATCGTGTGCCTGGCCCTGTCATTCCTTCTCGTAACGGGGCTCGGAGCCGTCCTCGCCCCGGCCGCCGAGTCCGCGCCACCCGGGGCGGCAAAGACGGCCGAGGCCGCTCCTTCTACCGAAACCGCACCGCTCGAGGTACAACGCGTCGACGAGACCTGGGCCTCGTGGGACGGGGCCATGCTGCCGGTGTCGGTCTTCTACCCAGCCGCCGGGGAGGCCGGGGAGGCCGGGGAAGCCGGCACGGAATATCCCGTTATCGTCTTCGTGCATCCCTGGGACTGCGAGAAAACCTTCTTCGAGGGGACCGCGATGGAATACGCCGCCCGGGGTTACGTGTGCGTGACCTACACGGTACGGGGATGGTTCGGGGCGGAGGGCCAGATAGGATGCATGGATCCCGAGTATGAGATCCGCGACCTGAGCGAGATGATCACCCTGGTCTCCGAGGACAGCCGCTTCCCGGTGCTTCACGACGAGCTGGGGCCGGTGCTGGGGGTAACGGGTTATTCCATGGGGGGATGCCACTCCTTCCTCATCGCACCGCGCAGGGACCCGCGGCCCGGGGACCCCGGCGACCCCAGGGTGCGCGCCGTCGTGCCCATGCACGGAGGGGCCGACCTGGTCTATTCCATCCTTCCCAACGGCGCGTCGAAGGCGTTGTGGGGCATCTTCCTGGTGGGCGGCTCTTACTTTGGAAACGTCTCCGGCCTGATGCTCAGCATCCTCAACACCGCCATGCGCGAGGATCTGGACGCGTGGCAGAAACTGGGCGCCCTTCTCGGGTACTTCTGGAAGCTCAATCCCCTCGTAAACAACGTCACTCCCCAGCTGGCCTGGATAACCGGGGCGGCCATGCAGAGGCGGGTCGAGGACACGGAGGTGGGCAAGCAGTACCTGCGCGAGCGCTCCATCCGTTACTGGTGCGACGAGGAGTACGACGGCGAGGTGGAACACCCGGTCACCGCCCCCATGCTCATGGTGGCGGGCTGGAACGACGACATCTTCTACGCCAACGAGGCGCTGAGGGTCTTCTCCACCTGCATGGACGCTCCATCGCGCCTGACCGTCACCAATCACGGGCACCTGGGCGGCATGGGGAGCGACTTCTCCATCCCCTTCCCCGGCAACCCGGAATACGAGTGGGTCAGCGATCAGGTCGAGATGTGGTTCGACTATTACCTGAAAGGCGAGGATAACGGGGCGGACACGGCACCCCGGCTGGCTTTCTACCGCGGCCCCGGAGACTACGGCGAGGCCGAGACCTATCCCCTGCCCGGCACCGAAAGCGCGTCCCTTTACCTCGACGCGAGCGGCGCGGGTGGCAGGCTCTCCAGCGGCGTTCCCGCCACTGGTTCCGCGGCCGACCTGCTGATCAATTTCGGCATCACCGGCTCCATCTCCCTCCCCTACTACCAGGACGTAACGGAGATGTTGGGGGGAGAGGCGCTGCAGGTGCCCACCAGGATCAAGCTGCTGACCTTGCCCTTCACGGAGAACAGCTACGTCTCCGATCCCCTGGCCGAGGACTTGACCATCATGGGCGCTCCCATGCTGGAGGTATATTACCGGTCTTCAGCGCCGTTCACCCAGCTCATCCCCTGGATCTACGAAGTGGCGCCGGACGGCACGGAGACCCTGGTCAGCCGCGGCTTCTACGAGGGATATAACCCGGCTACCTGGACCACGTGCAGCACCGCGGAAGACCCGGTGGAGATGCAGGCCTGCTATCACCGCTTCGAGGAGGGAAGCCGCATAAAGCTGGAGGTCTCCACGGCCGATCTTCTCATGACCTGGCCGCACTTCGGGCTGTCCTTCATCCAGCTCCTGCGCAACGGGGAGAATGCGTCGCGGCTCGTCCTGCCCGCCGTCCCTGACGGTTATTAACTCCGCTGTGGGGTCAGGTCTTGTTTTTTGCATTTTCCATGCAATAAAATCGCAAAATCTGCAGGGCTTTACCAGCCTTTATGTGATCTTACTTTTGCTGACATACTCTAGTATGCAAAAAACAAGACCTGACCCCATTGATTAGGAGGGGTCTTCGATAAGGAGGTGCCAGTAGCGCGTGGGCATGAAGTTCTTCTGCACGCGGGAGTTGCGCCGCTCGGAGACGGCGATAGTGCGGAAGTAATCCCTCCACATCTCCTGGCACAGCTCCTCCCCCACGCCCAGTCGCGGGTCGAACTCCGGCAGGGAAACGAAAGAGAGCTCGCCACCGCGGCAGACGGCGGCCTGGGCGCGGCCCAGGTCGTGGATCATCCAGTCCTGGCAGAACAGCCGGCCGAGGAAGTGCCGGGCCACCAGGCAGAGCACGTCGCACCGCGTGCGCATGGGAGCGTAATAAAGCCCTTCCTCGAGCTGGCGGAAGCGGAGCAGCCCTTTCATGCGGTGGGCCTCGAGCCCCGTGCGCCTGCTCATGCCGTGCACGGCATGCACATGTTCATCACCCAGGCAGGCATCGACGTCGGCGCCCATCTCCCATCCCAGCCAGAGGTAGCGGTAGACGTGGTATTCGACCCCCTCCTCCTCCGAAAGGAAGGCGCGGAAAGCATGCCTGAGTGCCGCGCGCGAGATAAGTCCGCATATCTCGCCGGCCATGACCTCGGCCCGCCCGGCATCCACCTCCACCCGCATGGTCTCGTCCAGCAGGCTCTCCTGTAGAGCCTCACCGTGCGGCCTGATGTCCGCGGGCTCGGAGCCGCTCTCCCGCAGTACCTGCAGCACCGCGAGCAGGCCCTGGAAGCCCCCGTCGTAGAGGTACAGCGCTGCCACCCTCAGAGCTCCCCGCTGGTGCTGGAAAACGCGTCCTCCACCCCGGGCAGGACCTCCATGCCGCTGAAGAGGGAGAGCTGGTTCGAGCGCTCCGCCTCGCGTGAGGATGTGCGCGAGAGGGTGCCTATATTCCGCCTTACCTCTTCCTCCCCCACCCTGAACCCGGAGAAATACCTCCCCCCACAGGTGATGAAATACCGCGCGCGCTTGAGTACCACGCCGATCTTCTTCAAGGCGTCGAAGTCCAGGGAGTGGACGCGCCGCGCATAGAGTATCCTTTTCGCCGACTTCACGCCCAGGCCGGGGACCCGCAGCAGGGCCTCGTAGTCGGCGCGGTTCACCTCCACGGGGAAGAACTGTGGGTTGCGCAGGGCCCAGCTCGCCTTGGGGTCGAGGTCCTCGTCCAGGTGCGGGTGTTCGTCGTCCAGGATCTCGCCCGAGGTGAAGTGATAATGGCGCAGCAGCCAGTCGGCCTGGTAGAGGCGGTGCTCGCGCAGCAGGGGCGGCCTGTCCAGGTCCGGCAGGCGCGGGTCTTCAAATACCGGCACAAAGGCGGAGTAATACACCCGCTTGAGCTTGTACCTGCCGTAAAGGCCCTCCGCCAGCTTGACGATGCGCAGGTCGCTCTCCGGCGTGGCCCCCACGATGAGCTGCGTGCTCTGGCCCGCCGGGATGAAGGCCGGCGCCTTCCTGAAGCGCTTCCTCTCCTCCTTGTTGCCGGCTATATTCTCGGCAATATCCCCCATGGGACCCAGGATATCCTCCTTGCTCTTGTCGGGCGCCAGCAGGCGCAGGCTCTTCTCGGTGGGAAGCTCGATGTTCACGCTCATGCGGTCGGCGAAGACTCCCGCTCGCCGGATGAGTTCCGGGCTGGCGCCGGGGATGGCCTTGATATGGATATAGCCGTTAAACCCCTTCTCCTGCCGCAGCTTCTGCGCCGTGAGCAGGAGCCGCTCCATGGTGTAGTCGGGGCTCACCCAAACGGCCGAGCTTAGGAAGAGGCCCTCTATGTAATTGCGGCGGTAGAAATCCATGGTCAGCCCGGCCAGTTCCTCGGGGGTGAAGGACGCGCGCGGGCGTGAGGCTGAGGCGCGGTTGGCGCAGTAGGCGCAGTCGTAGACGCAGTGGTTGGAGAAGAGCACCTTGAGCAGGGATATGCAGCGCCCGTCGTCGGACCAGCTATGGCACACACCGGCGGAGGAGCAGCCCCCCAACCCTCCCTTGCGTCCGGGCCTCCTCACCCCGCTGGAGGAGCAGGAGACGTCGTAGCGCGCCGCTCCCCCCAGTATCCTGAGCTTCTCCTCCACGTCCATGGCCGTACCTTCTTTATACGTCCTTATAGTCATCCATTATTATTATGAGCGGGGGCAATGACACGGCGGTGGCGTCAAGCGCTGCGCCTACACTACAGCGCGGCTTCTACTGCGATCTATCCTCACGCGTCACTCTACTATCGGGGATGCCTCGGGGTCCAGGGGGTTCATCCTCACGGCGAGAGAGAACAGGTAAGGGTAATTGTTCTTGAGGTGCTCCAGGTAAACCAGCCACTCTCGAAACAACAGCTTGTAGGCCCTCTCGATATCCCCGCAGAGGTGTTCCTTGTCCGTATCCGGCAGGTTCTCGATCAGGTAGCGGTACTTCAGCTCCTCGGTGATATGGAACACCGCCCAGAGCAGGTCGGTGAAGGTCTCGTGTTCGAGCAGGGTTGGGTTCTCCAACAAGGTGAGCAGAAAATCCCTCCTGGTAAGAAGGAACTCGCGCATTTCCTCCAGCAACACGTCGTCCCTGCCGATGCTGCAGCTGTATTCCGACAGGGACCTGACGGCATGCTGGAAGTCGCCGCTTTCCCACGCCTCGTCTACGGTCATGCATTCCGCGATCTGCCTGCAGGTGACATCGAACTCGGTGAAGGAGCGAAGCAGCTGCATGCCCATCTCGCTGAAAAAGACCCCGATGACCATGTTCAGCTTCTCCATGCGGTTGCGCCTCTCACGCATCTCGAGGACGTGGTGAACGATGATGGTGACCAGCAGCACCTCTATGGGGAGGAAGGCTATATCCCCCAGGAGATAGATGAAGATGTGATGGTAATCCTGGAAGATCACGAAATGAACGAGGTAGAGAACAACGGTGGCCAGGATAAGCGCGGCTCCCAGCGCCACGTACCAGTTGCGGTACCACTTCCTGTCTTTCTCGACATCTATAAGTCATCACCCCTCATCATGGTGGCTATCCCGCCTTCTTACCGCTTTTGATTCTACAACATACGCCGGGATAGGCATTTAATCTATCTCATCCGGCCAGTGGGCCTGTCGCGCATCGCGGTTAACGCCGCGGCGGCGGATTTGCGGGTCTTACACCACTGCCAGGAGTGGGGTTTTGGCGCTCTTACCGCGGTGATTTCCCACCGTTGGTGCTGACAACGGGAGCAAGATATTATATAAGGGCATGTGTCCAGGCTGCAGTCGGCGATCATCACGGGAGGTGCAATGGAAGAATACGACGTTGTTATCGTGGGGGCCGGTTTCGGCGGGCCGGCAGCCGCCAGGAAATGCGCGCAGGCGGGCTTTCGGACCCTGATGCTCGAGCGCTCGGAGAAGGTTGGCGAGAAGGTCATATCCGGGCTTACCATCCCCTTTTACGGCTTCCTCTTCGGGCCGGCTTTCATCCGGGACGGGAACCCGCCCATAGAGAGGCCGGTGGACGGCATCATCAATTACATCATCAAGGACATCGACGCGGAGGACATCGACGTGGACGATTCCCTGCGCATACCCAAGCCCCTCTCGCCGGTGATCAGCTTCGGCTACAACGCCTATTGCCAGCCCTTCTGCCAGTGGGAGGCGGAGAAGGCCATGGAGGCGGGAGCGGAGTTGCGCACCTCGGTCACGGTGGTGGACGTGCTGCGCGAGGACGGCAGGGTCGCGGGGGTGAGGACGGACAGGGGCGAGGACATCAGCGCCCGCATAGTCATCGACGCCGAGGGCTCCCAGGGGCTGCTGGCCATCAAGGCGGGGGTACGGCAAAAGTATCCTCCCGAGACCATATCCCTGGCCGATATCTACGACTACGAGATAGACAAGGACGAGCTGGACGAGGTCATGGGGCATACCCTGCGCTTCTGCTGGGGCTGGGACGAGCAGATGGTGGCCCCTCCCCTGGGGCAGGGCAACGGCCTCATGGTATGGCCATACCGCGACAGCATCCATTTCATGCAGGACCAGTGCCTGCTCCTGGCCGACGGCGAAACGCCCAACCTCAAGAAGCTATTCCGCGAATACCACGAGAACATCACCACCAAGCTGCCCTGGTGGAGGGACGAGATAGCACCGCGCATCAAGTTGCGCGCCCGCATGTGGGAGGGTTTCGAGATCTTCGTGGGCCTCGACCGCGAGCTGCGCGAGATGCCCAACCACACGGACGGCATGATACTCATCGGCGACGCCGCCGGCCTGGAGAGCACGGAGCTGTGCGACGGCGTGCCCGCTGCCTGGTTCAGCGCCGATATAGCGGCGGACGTGGCCATCGAGGCCCTGCGCGCCGGGGACACCTCGCGGGAGTTCCTGTCCCGGTACGACCGGCGCATACGCGACCACGACATCCTGCAGTGGTCCATAACCGCCACCAACCGCTTCAACCTGCGCTTCGCCCAGAAACACCACGACCTGGAGGAGCTGAAGAGGTACGTGCACGACGGCTGGGGGCTGGGCGGTTTCGCCCACATGAGCACCCCCCTGGCACGGACCATACTGCGCGTGCTCGCGGACGACCCTACCGTACTCACCGCTTGGATAAGGATGTATTTCCGCTACTACTTCAACTGGTTATACGAGCGCTACGATTACAGCGGGGGCAGGGAAGCGCCGCCGCGCGACGCCGCCTCCGAGCCGAGGGTGGCGCAGGCCGTCTTCCGCGGCGCCCTGGGCGCGGCCGACAAGGCGCTGAGCCTGCTCGCGCCGCTGATCAAGCCCGCCGCCGGCCTCCTGGAGCCCCTGTGCCGCTTCGCGAACCCGGCGATGAAGGTGGCGCTCCCGCTGCTGGAGGCGTTGATGAGGGGCCTGGTGAAGGTGGAGGCGTTCACCGCCCCCATGAGCGAGAGGTTGGTGGATTTCGTGCGCCGGGCTGACCCGGCGGTCTTCGATACGCCGCCAAAAGGAGGTCTTTGATATGGCGAAGACGCACGAGGAGTTCCCGGGCGTGGAGTGGGTAGAGGGAACCGGGGAGTTCATCAGGGTGATCGAGGAGGATTGCGACGGGTGCGCGAACTGCGTGCGGGTATGCCTGGGGGGTTGCTACGAGATAAGCGGCAAGAAGGCCCGCATCAAGAGCCTCGACAAGTGCATGGAGTGCGGCGCCTGCTGGTACGCATGCCCGAGGGACGCCATCGATTTCTCCTGGCCTCCCGGGGGCACGGGATTCCGCACCGATTGGGGTTAGGCGGGGTACCGGCCATGCGTTTAGACGAGGAGTTCGACGTCGTCGTAGTCGGCGCCGGTTTCGGCGGGCCGGTGGCGGCGAGGAAATGCGCCGAGGCGGGCTTGCGGACGCTCATGCTCGAGAGGGCGGCGGTCCCGGGCGAGAAGGTGGTCTCCGGCCTGGTGATCCCGGTTTACGGTTTTCTTTTCGGGCCCGCTTTCATACGCAAAGGTAACCCTCCCATCGAGAGGCCCATATGCTCGGTGGTGAACCGCCTGGTAAAGGACGGAGAGATCTACAGCACCGACCGCTCGCTGCGCGTCCCCAAACCGGTGGCGCTGGGTTATGCCGCATACTGCAAACCCTTCTGCACCTGGCTCGCGGACCGCGCGGTCGAGGCGGGGGTGGAGCTGAGGACTTCGACCGCCGCCGCCGAAGTACTGCTCGAGGGCGGGGCGGTGAAGGGGGTCGTAACCGATGCCGGGCGCAGGATCGGCGCGCGGGTGGTCATCGACGCAGGCGGAACCCAGAACAACCTCTCCATCAAGGCGGGCATAAGGGCGAAGTTCACGGCCGAGTCCATCGAGCTGTACATGCTCTGGGACATGGAGATGGCCAAGGAGGACGTAGACCGCGTTTTCGGGCACTCCATGGAATTCTTCCATGCTTTCCCGGAGGAGGGCATAGGGGCGCCGCTGGGATACGGCTCCACCTTTTATATCTTCACCTACCGCGAGAGCATCCATCCCGGGCTGGGGCAGTTCCTGGTGACGCAGGGCGCGACGCCCAACGCGGCGCAGCTGCTGCCCCACTATATCGAGAGCTTCACCGGCAAGGTACGCCGCTGGAAAGAGGACATCGCCCCCCGGGCACGCTTGCGCGCGGTGATGTGGGATGTCTGCCCCATATACGCGGGCCTTCTCCCGCGTACGCGCCAGATGCCCATGTCCGGCGAGGGCATGCTGATCACAGGAGACGCGGCGGGTTTCGAGGCCTCGGCCTTCGGCGATGGCGTGCCCAACGCCTGGTTCTCGGCGGATATCGCGGCAGAGGTGGCCATCGAGGCGGTCGCGGCGGGCGATTCGTCCGCCTCTTTCCTGGGCCGTTACGAGCAACGGGTACGGGCCCATCCTTTTATCATCCATACCATCTCCGACCCCCGCAGGTGGAACATGCGCCTGCTCCTCGAGGGAAGGGACATGGCGGAATTCGAGAAAAAGGTAAGGGACCACTGGGGCATCGGGGCTTTTCGCTGGCGCAATATGGGAGGGCCGGTAGCCAGGGCCTCCCTGGCGGCGCTCAAGGATAACCCGGCCATCGCGCTCGAATGGGCCGGCATGTTCCGCCGCTATTTCGACAACTGGGAGCGCAACTCCTTCGACCGCCTATCCACATCGTAGCGCGGGCGAACGCCATAAGGCACTCGTTCATACCCAACGCGTTAAGAACGGGCTTGCCGTGAGGCGGTCAAGGGCCGGTCGTCGCCGCATCCAGCCGGCAGCTCAAGACAGGGCCCTCCTGATCACGTCCATCACCTTGTCCGGCTGGAAGGGCTTGGTGATGAAGTCGATCACTCCCCTTTCCAGGGCTTCCAGTATGAGCTGCTTTTCGCCCAGGGCGCTGCAGATGACGATCTTCGCCTCCGGGTCGGTCATGAGGATGCTCTTCGCCGCGGCCATGCCATCCATCTCCGGCATGTTTATATCCATTATCACCAGGTCGGGTTTCCAGCGTTCGTAGGCCCAGATCGCCTCCGTGCCCGTCTCCGCCTCGACTATGGCATGGTAGCCGTTATCGGTGAGGATGTTGCGCAACATCATGCGCGTGAACAAAGCATCGTCGGCGATGAGTATGGTGGCTGACATCTTTATGCTGCTTCCTTATCTCCCTCGCGAACCGCCTGCCCCGGCATCACACTCGCCAGGGCACCTTTAACATATGACGATACGGCCCCGCCCGCAATAAAATAACGCTTAATCTATCGTCCAAAAGCCCTGCTTGGCTGAACCGTCGCACAGTGTGAACTCGAACCGCGCGCCTCCGTCGTTGAATATCCTTATCTCCCCCCCATAGACATCGACCACTTTTTTCACTATCGCCAGCCCGACACCGGTCCCGCCACTCTCTCCCTTGTACAGCGGCACGAAGACCTTTTCCTCGTCCCCGAGCGCGATGCCTGGGCCGTTGTCCCACACGGTATAATGATGAACTCCCCTTTCCTCCCTCCTGTAATGTATGGCAAGGCGGGGATACGGATTATCGTCATAGGCCAGGGCGTTCGCTATCAGGTTGCTGAACAACTGGTAGACGTGAGTGGGTTCGGCGATCACCCGTCCCAGGTCGTCATCCAGCGTGACCGCCATCTTCTTCTCGGAGATGGTAGCGGCCCTCTCCGACAGAACCCGCCTTATCACGTCCCCTACGTCCACCTCGCTGGCGTCCTCGGGATGCTGCCCCGCCTTGGCCAGGCTGAGGAGGTCCTCTATGAGCCGCCTCGCAGCGTCGGCGCTGCCGCGGATTATCTCCACCGCGCTCCTGACCTGCCTGAGGTTATCCTCCCGCAGCGGCCGCATCAGCATCTCTTGCAGCGCATCGCCTGCGGAGATGACGATGGAGACGGGGCCGCGCAGGTCGTGGGAGACCACGTGCGCGTAAGCTTCCAGCTCGCTGTTTATCCTCTTCAAGTCCCCTTCCGCTTTCTTCTGCTCGGTGATGTCTCTGGCAACATTGGTGATCGCCACCATCTCCCCCTCCCTGTCGAAGAGGGGAGCGCCGGTCACATCGCCAATGGCCACCGAGCCGTCCTTCTTGATGAAATGCAGTTCGTCCCTTACCACCTCGCCTTCAAACAACCTCCGGACATCCTCCATGGTTCTTTCGAAGTCGTCGGGGTGGAGGATGCCGAGCTCCAGGATATTGCGGCCCAAAAGTTCCTCCTCCGAATAGCCGATGAACTCGCTGGCCTTTCTGTTCACACCGATAAGCGTAAACCGGGGGTCGTAGATATATATAGCCTCCCCGGTGAATTCAAAGATAAGGCGGTACCTTTCCTCGCTGGCCTTGAGCTCCTCCTCCATCTCCTTGCGCTCGACAAGCCTTGCCATCCTCTCCGCCAGGGCATCCAGCAGTTCTCTCTCCTCCACGACAAAAGGGCCTTCGTCGCGATCCGGCCTCTCCTCCACGTAGAATACCTCTATGGCGCCTGTCCTCTCGCCTCGAACACAGATATCGCTGGACAGCCTCCACCTCGTCTCCACGAAATCGCCGCCCCTGTATTCAGCATCGCGAAGCACGATCCTGGCGCATGCGATCTCGGGATACTGCCATGCGGGAGGCACGATCTCCAGCATGAGCTGCAGCATCTCCCGCAGGTCCAGATCATGCCTTTCAACGATCCCCGCCACACCGTAAAGGCAGTTCAGCTCCTTGACCCTTTCCTTGAGGTCCCACGCGCAGCGCAGCATCTCCTCCCGCAAACCCTCGTAGCGGTCGGAGAGCGCGGCTTTCTCCTCCTCGCTGGACGCAAGTGCCCGCTCCAGCTCGGCTACGCGTTCGCGCATAGCCTCCAGTCGCGCATCTCCGTTACCGTCCTGCCCGCGTCCCATCCTCGACCTCCAGCGCTTACCCGGTCCATGTCCCGGCCGCGCGGCTCCTTCCCATGCCCTGCGAACCGGTTTCCTCACCTTTATATGATACCCTCGGCCGCGTTTCCTCTCCCAGCGCCGCCTCACGCCCCCGTACGGCGGAGGGCTGCCGGGAAGGGACGGTTGCAGCAAATCCACTACTCGCGATGCTATAAGCTGCATATTCGTTTATTATAATAGAGAGGTTCATCTGAGTTTCTTCGATACGAAGGCATGGGAGGCAGGGGTTGAGGGACGAAGACAAGACACGCGGAGAGCTGCTGGAAGAGATAGCCCGCCTGAGAACAGAAGCAGAGAGCAAGAAAGGGAAGCGCATACCCCACGAAAGCTCCGAAGACGCTCCCAGCGGCATCTACGGATTCTACAGCCTTCTCATCGACAACATGATGGACATGATCACCGTGCTCGACCGGGAAGGGCGTATTGTCTTCAACAGCCGTCCCCTGAAAGAGATACTGGGCTACGAGCCCGGGGAGCTGAACGGCAAGTACGCATTCGAGCTGGTGCATCCCGACGACCTCGAAATGCTGGCGGTTATCTTCAGCCGCGGCGTGCAGACACCGGACGCGGTGGGCTCCAGCATCTACCGTTTCCGGTGCAAGGACGGCTCCTGGCGCTACCTGGAGTCCATATTCAACAACCTGCTCGAAGACCCGGTCGTAGGGGCCATCGTGGTCTGCTCGCGCGACATAAGCGACCGCATCCGCATGCAGGAGGAACTGAGGAGGAGCGAGGAATACTTCAAGGCCGTGGCGGAAGACGCCATGGATCTTTTCGTCATTATCGACGGTGAAGCTACGATCAAGTACGTCAACCGCACGTCGCTGCGCCTGCTCGGCTTTGAACCGGATGAGCTGGTCGGCGGGAAAAGCACGGAGCTCATCCATCCCGACGACGCGGTCTGGGCAGTCGAAACCATCGCCAGGGCTATGCGGGATTCTGATTATTCCCCTTTGTCCGAGATACGGATAAGGCGCAAGGACGGCACCTGGTGCCACCTGGAGGGAGTGGGAAAGAACTTCC
The DNA here is from genome assembly GCA_964462595.1 of uncultured Actinomycetota bacterium. Taxonomy (GTDB): domain Bacteria; phylum Actinomycetota; class Geothermincolia; order Geothermincolales; family RBG-13-55-18; genus SURF-21. The sequence goes on along the minus strand of CAYWXM010000001.1, from coordinate 5,851 downwards.
TCGATCACCCCGCGGTCAACGGCATCGTGCTCAGCTTCCGCGATATCACGGATCGGGTACGGGCAGAGAAAGGCCTGAGGGATTCGGAGGAGATGCACAGGACGCTGGTGGCCACGTCTCCGGACGCGGTGACGGTAACGGACCTGGATGGAAGGATCACCTACGTATCGCAGCAGACGCTGGAAATGCACGAATACGAAAGCGACGAAGAGATCCTGGGCAAGACGCCTCTCATCTTCATCGACCCGGAAGACCACGCCAGAGCGGCCACGACCTTCGAAAAGGTTTGGCGCGAGGGAGCGATGAGGAACGTGGAGTTCACCGGCGTGCGCAAGAGCGGGGAGAGGTTTTTCGCCGAGCTCAACGGTACCCTGATCAGGGATTCCCATGGCGAGCCCAAGAGCCTGGTCGCCTTCACGCGCGAGATAACGGAGCGCAAGTTGATGGAGAAGGAGCTGCGGAACCGCAACGAGGAGCTGGAGGCCTTCGCCCATACCATCTCGCACGACCTGCTCTCACCGGTGGCCATAGTCGAGGGTTACGCCAAGGCGGCCCTGGAAGCGGACGCGGAGGGACGGCCGGAGGCGGAGCGGGAATGCCTGGAGGCCATCACCAGGGGAGCGCGGCGCATGAGCGATCTCATAAATTCTCTCCTGCAATACGCGCATGCCGGCCACGTGGACCTGGACACGTACGGCATCGACGCGGAGGAAGTGCTCATGGAAGTGCTCATGGACCTGGAAGAGGAGATACGCGGCAGGGAGGCGAGGATCGACTTGCAGGAAGACCTGCCCTGCGTCAAGGTGGACAAGGTAAAGCTGCGCCAGGTGTTCGCCAACCTCGTGAGCAACGCGTTAAGGCACATGGGAGACGGTAGGGAACCGCTGGTCCTGGTGAACGCGCAGCACCTCGGGGGCAATGCAGTCTTCTGCGTGCGCGACAACGGCATCGGCATCCCCCTGGAACTGCAGGAGAGGATCTTCGAGCCCTTCCGGCATTTCTCCCTCTCCGGCTCTCCTGGGTTGGGGATCGGGCTCTCCACGGTCAAACGCGCCGTTAAGGCCTGGGGGGGGAGGGTGTGGGTGGAATCCAGCCCCGGAGAAGGGGCGGCTTTCTTTTTCACCGCCCCTATCGCCGACTGCCCCAACCCGTAAAAGGTTCAGGCGCGTATTAGCGACTTCTCCAAAAAAGCGCACCGTGGCGTTCGCGATGCAGTTTGGCCGGCCCTGGCATATAATCCGGGTAGCATAGGCACGTGGCGGAGGTGATGCGATTTGTCCGAAAAGCACGACCGGGTGCTGGCGGCGCTGGAGCTCAGGGAGCCCGACCGGGTGCCCACCATGGACCTCATGCTGGAGTACACCACCAACAACGCCATCCTGGGTAAAAAGGCGCACCCGTTGCACCGGCTCATCGCCGACCGCCGGGCCGCGGGCCTGCTGGACAATTTCTTCGCGCACGTAAAGAGCTTCTCGCTCCTGGACCTGGAGATGGAGCGCTTCCTCCATCTCGGAGCCGCGGCGGCGGAGAAGATGGGGTACGACGCCGCCTGGCTCACCTTCTTCCCCGTGCTGCGCTTCCAGGACTCCAGGACCATGGTGGACATGTACGGCCGCCTGAACGACGTTGTCGTCGACGGCAGCGGCAACCTGAGCAACCCCACCTACCGCGAAGGCCTCATCACCGGCCCCGACAGCTGGCGCGCGTGGGATAAAAAGCCCTTGCTGCGCCTTCCAGCCAAGGTCAACCGCGCCTTCGCGCGATTGCATGATAAATACGGGGATAAGCTGTTCGTCATGGGGTTCTGCTCCTACGGACTCTTCGAAAACACCTGGCAGTCCCTGGGTTTCGAGCGCTTCGTGGTAGCCTCGCGCAAGGAGAGGAAGTTCCTGGAGAGCATGATCCGCTTCCACTGCGACCTCTACTGCGAGCTGGTGGAGGCCATGGCCGACGCCGGCCTCCCCGCCATGATCTATACAGACGACCTGGCCTATAAGTCCGGCCCCATGCTCAACCCCCGCCTCATCGAGGAACTTTTCGGGGATCACTACCGGCGCCTGGTGGAAACGGCGCACGCCCAGGGAATGAAGATCGTCATACATTCCTGCGGCAACACCACCGCCCTGCTGGAATGGTTCGCGGGCTGCGGATTCGACGGCGTGCATCCCCTCGAGCCCACGGCCGGCATGGAGCTCTCCACCGCCAAGGAGCTGGTGGGCGGGCGCATGTGCCTCATCGGCAACCTGGACATCACCCACATCCTGGTGGACGCGGAGCGGGAAGAAGTCGTGGACGCGGTGCGGCAGGCCATCCGCGACGCGGGGCGCGGGGGCGGATACATCCTCTCACCCGACCACTCCCATCCCGGAGTTTCGGCGGACAGGCTGCGCTGGATGGTGGAGGCGACACGCGAATACGGCCGCTATCCCCTCGAAACCTGACCCCGGGGTCCTGCCGGGCATACGCGCGGGTCCACACGCGAGGGAATCCCGCGGAGCCACAAACCCATTCACGCCGAATGCGGCCGATAAGCATAAGGGCCTTGGCATGGAAGCGCAGCGTTAGAAATATTGATATGGTATTTAGTGGTATCCGGGAACCTTTTGCAGTCTCCGCACTCTAATAACTCTTGTTGGCCGATAACGATAAACGGAAGGTAAAAAGCGATGTCCGAGATATACGAGTTCGTGACCAGCGGCCAGTTCCTGATGCCGCTCGCGTTTCTGGCCGCCTCCCTGGCGCTGGGGTTTCTGGCCGAGAAGGCCGTCCTCAGGCTGCTGAAAAAGATCACCTCCAGATCCAGGTGGGGCGCGTATACGGCGGTGAGAAGCGGGCTGCGGGGCATGATCACCCTGCTCTTCTTGATCGCGGGGCTGTACTTCGCCATCCGCCTGACCGATCTCAGCCCGGACATCCTCGTTTACTACCATAGGGGCTTGATGGTGTTGATCATCTTCTCCCTCACCATCGCGGCGGTGAGAGTAACTGCGGGCCTGGTGGACCTCTACGTAAGGAGGGCGGAGGGGGCGATGCCCTCGACTACCATCATCGGCAACATGCTGCGCATAGTCATCTTCCTCACCGGGCTTCTGGTCATCCTGTCCTATCTGGATATACCCATCGCGCCCATCGTGACTGCGCTGGGCATCGGAGGTTTCGCGGTGGCCCTGGCCTTCCAGGACACGCTCTCCAACCTCTTCTCGGGGCTGCATATACTGGCCTCCCGGCTGGTGAAGCCGAGGGATTTCATCAAGTTGGACACAGGCGAGAAGGGATACGTGGCGGACGTGACCTGGCGCAACACGACTATCAGGACGCTGCAGGGCAACATGGTGGTGGTCCCCAACTCCAGGCTGGCATCGGCCATCGTCACCAACTTCAACCAGCCGCGCAAGGATATGGTGGTGACGTTAGAGGTGGGAGTGGATTACTCCAGCGACCTGAACGAGGTCGAGGAGGTAACGGTGGAGGTCGCCAGGGAGGTGATGAGGGAGGTGCCTGGTGGAACAAACGACTTCCAGCCCTTCATCCGCTACCATACCTTCTCGGATTACAGGATAGAATTCACGGTGATCCTGCGCGTGGACGAGTACGTGGACCAATACCTGCTCAAGCACGAGTTCACAAAAAGGCTGCACCGGAGCTACCGGGAGAGGGGCATCGAGATCCCCCCGCCCACACGCGCTATAACTTACGCCCGGGAGAGGGAGGACGTTTACGCGGCACACTGAACAGCGGCCAGGGATTATAACGCCTCCCCGGCGCTTCTCCGCGCCGCCTCACGCGAGGGCTCAAATCTCTCCGCGGCGTCCCGGTGCCTGCACGGCGCCGGCCCCGTTCTGCCCGCGTCCCTGCCGCCGCCCTTGCCGGGCGCTCAGAACTTGAAGCCCTCCACGAACATGATGGTGGCGGGGCTGGTAACCGTGGGATCGGTGATCACGTTCACGACGGCGGTCCCGCCGCAATCCAGCGCACGCTTGATCGCCGGCAGGATATCCTCGTCCTTGTCCACGTATTCGGCGTACCCGCCCAGGGCCTCAGATATCTTCTCGTAATGGATGACACCCAGCTCGGTCCCGCACACGCGCTTCTCGTCGTAGCACAGCTCCTGGTGGTGCTTGACCATCCCCCATGCCTGGTCGTTGCAGATGACCACGGTGATGGGGGCGCCGTGGCGGCAAGCCGTCTCCAGCTCCATGGCGTTGAGCCCGAAGGAGCCGTCGCCGGTGAGAAGGACGACGTTCTGGTCCGGCCGGGCGACCTTGGCCCCGATGGCGAAGGGTATGCCCGTGCCCAGGCAGCCGAAGAGGGTGCCGCTGCCGATGACCCCCGACATCCGGGTGGCCTTCAACCCTATGAGGCCGAAGTAGACGGTGTCGCCGCCGTCGATGACGAAGATGGCATCGTCGCCGGTGGCCTCCCTTAAGGCCCTGGTTATGCGGAAGGGATGGATGGGGTCGGACGGGTTCTCCATGGCCTGCCTTTCCCCTTCCGTGAGCGCGGTGAAGGTGCCCTTCAGGGAGTTCAGCCACTCACCGCGGTCCTTCTTTTCGATCCCCTGGCTCAGCGCCGCCAGTACCGCTCCCGCGTCTCCGACCAGCGCCAGGTCCGCCGGGCGGTTGCGGTTTACCTCGGCGGGATCGATGTCCACCCTGATGACCTTGGCGTTGGCCAGGGTCTCACCGAAGTTCAGGACCCAGTTGAACCTCACGCCCACGGCCAGGACCACGTCGGCCATGGAGGTAGCCGCCAGCACGCCCATGAGTCCCCCGTCCCACAGGGAAAGGGGGTGCTCGTCGGGGATGGCGCCGCGGCCGTTGTCGAAGATGATCGCGGGCATGCCCGCCTTCTCCACCAGTTCCCCGACCTCGTCCGCGCACCCGCTGCTGGCGATACCGCTTCCGCCTATGAACAGGGGCTTTTCGGCCCCGTTGATGAGGTCGACCGCCTGCCGCAGCGATGCTTCCTCGGGGAGCACGCGGTACCTGGCGGACGGCCCGGCGGGGTAATGTATCGCGCTCTCGTCCGCGGCCTGATAGAGCGCTTCGGTGGCGAATTCCAGGAACACCGGGCCCGGGCGGCCGGACACCGCGTAGCGGAAGGCCATCTCCAGGTACTCGGGTATGCGCTCGGTGTGATGGCACCTGCCCGACCATTTCACCACCGGCTTGATCATGCTCTGCTGGTCCATGTCCTGCAGGGCTCCCTTGTCCAGGTCGCGCAGGGGGACCATTCCGCTGAGGATGACCACGGGGGCGTTCTCCATGAAGGCGTTGACCACCCCGGTAAGGGAGTTGGTGAAACCTGGTCCCGCGGTGACCAGGCACACTCCCGGTTTGCCCTTGAAGATGGACCATGCGTGGGCCATCATCACCGCGGCCTGCTCGTGGCGCACGTCTACGATATTGACGCCCAGGTCGAGGCAACCATCGAAGATGGGCGCTATGTGCCCACCCGAGAGGGCGAAGATGTCGTCTATGCCCTCGACATTCTTCAAGTACTCCGCCACTATGTGTCCTCCATGCACCTCAGCCATTTGTTCCTCCTTAAACTCCGAGACCTTCCATCAACCTCGATACGTACACGTGCCAGGCCAGGCCCGGCTTCGCCACGACTGGCGCAGGCACCGTCGCGCCGCCCTACTTGCTATCGAAACGTACACGTGCCAGGCCTAAACGCTCGGAAGCGTTCAGGCGCAGGCACCGTCGCGCCGCCCTCCGGGCGTCGCTGTCGCTTTCGCGATACGGCTGGTGCGCAGATCACACGTGCCAGGCCTAAACGCTCGGAAGCGTTCAGGCGCAGGCACCGTCGCGCCGCCCTCCGGGCGTCGCTGTCGCTTTCGCGATGCATC